>DEML01000030.1:396545-397903 GCA_002359185.1 Planctomycetaceae bacterium UBA2671 | reverse complement strand
ATGGCAATAATCGCGATGACAACCAGTAATTCGATCAAAGTAAAGCCGACGCGTTTCTTAAGTCTGCCCGATGACATTGAGTGCGCTCCTCATAAAAATCATAGTAGGTCGATAAGAAAAATCCCGTTTTGAGATGTTAGAATATATGATATATTATATATGATATCAAATTCAGTGTCAGGTCAAGAGTGATCTGCTGAATACTGTCTCTTTTTATAAAATTGCATGAGAGGGTCTAGAGTAGGATTTTCAGGTCTCAGATCTCTTCTGGGCAGAGTTTCCTGGTCAATTCATGTGGCTTTCTTTGTTTCTCCAAAAAAGAGCCATGGCAAAGCGAACTTTTATGCCGCCATTCCCTCTTAGAATGTGTCCAGTTTTACTGTTGCGTCTTCAGGTACCGAGTATCTTGGTTTGCCAGACGCTATGGATAAATGTGATATGTTCTACAAAGTAATTGAACACAATATAAAAACAGACAATTGGCTGACTTACAGGTAGGAAAATGAATTTATTCGCCATTTCAAAGCATACAGGACAGGCAGAGAGTGATCTCAATTCGGGGAGAGAATCCGAATTCAGTTTACCGTTCCGTTAATGACACCAGTTGATTCTGTCTGGATTGATTTCTTTCAAAGACCTGGTGTTTTCAATACCAGGTTTTTTTTTACAGGGATCGGTAGCTGAGATGGTTTAGCGGCGGTCTGAAGAACCGCAGACGAGGATTCGAGCACCTCCCGATCCACTTCATAATCAGAAAATACGCCCCGTTCTTCTAACGGACAGGATACTGGCCTTTCACGCCGGAGACGCAGGGTTCAATTCCCGCACGGGGTATTCAAGTCGTGTCAAATGTAACTTAATCGATGAAAGAGATCAGGAAGTCATCCGGCTGGATGAGGGCTCTGTCTTGAAAACAGAGGGCGCTGAAAAAGTGCTTGTGGGTTCGAGTCCCACGGCTTCCGCTGGAGAAAAGTGCTGGTCTACAGGTTTGAAAAGAGAGAAGAACCTGGGTGGAAAAGATGAAAAAACCGTAAATTTTAAGTGATTGGAAGGTAGCCGGATACGGTTTGCCGGACCGCACTGCTAATGCGTGTGCCTGCCAGGGTGTGTGGGTTCGAATCCCATGCCTTCCGCTTTGTAATCAGATTCGATATGGTGTTCGTAGTGTAATGGTTTCGCACATAACACTGTGACTGTTAAAGAGGTGGGTTCAATTCCCCCCGAACACCCCTTTACTAAAGACAGGAATCCCAACATGGTGTCATCAACGCTGGAGCGGCCAACGCTGATACTCAACCGAAACTGGCAGCCCGTTGGTGTAACGACGGTTGCTCGGGCTGTGGTCAAAATCTGGAATC
>DEML01000030.1:394327-396399 GCA_002359185.1 Planctomycetaceae bacterium UBA2671 | reverse complement strand
CACCTGTGGTCAAAATCTGGAATGAGACGGCGCGGATTGTTGATCCGTCTGACTATCAGACCTATTCCTGGGCCGATTGGGCACAGCTCAAACCAGAGGATGACGAACTGGCCATCCAGAGCAGTCATTCCCGGTTCCGGGTTCCGGAAGTGATCACGCTATTGAAGTACGACCGAGTGCCCCGCAACGTGGTGACATTCAGTCGACGGAATGTGTTTAAACGTGACCATTTCACCTGCCAGTATTGTGGCTGTCAGCCCGGTAGTGAAGAGCTGACGATCGACCACGTCACTCCTCGATCCCAGGGGGGGGAGACTTCCTGGAGTAACTGTGTGCTGGCTTGCGTGGAATGCAATTCGCGAAAAGCAGCCCGTACGCCAGGACAGGCAGGGATGAAACTGCAGAAGGAACCGGTTCGTCCGAAATGGAAACCATTCTATGCAATGCAGAACATGCGAATCGACAGCTGGTCTCGATTTATCAGCGAGACCTACTGGAACGTAGAACTGGAAACTTAAAAGCAGAGCAGTCCCCCTGGGTCATGACTCAGGGGGACTTTTTTTATTGCAGTTTGCCGAGGACAGGGATGGCTTCTTCCCGACTGAGAGGTTTTTCCATCTGTTTCGACTGTACCTGGACTAAAACGCGCGCGTCTCCCTTATCACGGGCTGCCAGTGTCAGTTCAAAATTCAAGGACTGTTTCGCTGCCAGTTCCTGAGCCGGTTCAAAGATGATATAAGAGCCAGCCTGCTGATAACGACCGGGGCCTTTCGCGGCAACAAAGACCAGTTCTTTAGGAATTTTGACCCGGAATTCGACATTCGTGGCTGAGGCACTTCCCTGATTGGTGAGTTGCACCTGCATTGCCATCTTCTCGCCCACTTCCAGTGGACCTTTTAATTCGCTGGTTTCCACTTTCAGTAATGGCTGGCCGATGACGACCGTTTCGGATTGAAGATTGGCCGAAAACTGAGTGTTGTTATCCGTAACAACCTGAAGCGTACTGATTTTCTTGCCGATTTCGGTTGGTTCAAGTTCAATTTTCAGCGTCTGAGTATGCCCGGCTGCCAGTTCTTTGAGATCCCACTGGACCACATTGCGAACCTGATCGTATTTGCCGTTTTCTGATGCAGATAAAAACTTCATGCCCGGAGGGATCGATTCAAATATCGAAATATTCTGGATTGATTTTTCCGTGTTATTGGTAATCGAGTTCTCATACTCACCTTTGCTGCCCAGATATCTGTTTTTGGGACCTTTGCGAGCCAGGATAAACTGCTCCCCACTCCCGATGACTTTCAGGGGGACTTCCGTTTCTGATTTCAGATTTCCATCACCCACTACGCTGGAAATGTTTTTGCCTGCGCCTGGTTTCACGGCTTTGAGCTGCAGTTGGATCTGTTTGGTTTCACCAGCTGGAATAATACCGACGCTGTACTCAAGATCGTCTCCTCCTGGGTGAGTGAACTGCGGAGGGATGATGCTGCGAACATACACATTTTTCGCATCCCCTGTTCCACTGTTGGTGATCGTGTAGTTGACGACGGCAATGTCCCCTGGTTTTACTGCTTCGGGTTGATCCGATTTAATAACCAGTTTAGGAGAAGTGATTTTGGTTTCTGAGGCGACTTCCGTCACAAAATTGACGGTGGCTACGCTGCCGATCTGACCGGCCTGTTCGGGAATGACGCGGATTGAGATTTTCTTTTCTGCTCCTGGTCCCATCTCTCCCAGTCGCCAGATGATCCGGTTATTAATCTGTTCAGCCCGGGGAATGGTTCCCGTCAATTTGGCTCCCTTGGGGATCCGGTCTTCTACAATCACCGACTGAGCCGATGTCGTCCCACTGTTTTTTACAAGAACGTGATAAATGAAGGGCTGGCCCAGCACCGCTTCAGGGGGAGCCATCTTCTGAATCGTCATTTTGGGAGACTGAGTTTTCAGATGGACTGCAGGAATTGCTGGTTCCTGGTTCAGCGACTGATTGCCTTCTACCAGGCTCAGTGGCTTCGGCTCTGCCGGTGAAATCGCAATCGGCTGTGGTTGTGATGTCCCAGCGGTCTCTTTTTTCC
>DEML01000030.1:386410-394229 GCA_002359185.1 Planctomycetaceae bacterium UBA2671 | reverse complement strand
GGTCTCTTTTTTCCCCTCTATCGGGAATAACGGCGGTTCTTGTGGATTCGATTCTGGCTGACGTTTTTTGATTATAACGACATCAGATTCTTCTTTAGCCGGGACAGGCTTTGCTTCGATTTTGGCCGACGGTTCCACTGCGAAGGGGGCCGGTTTTGTTTCAGGTAAATTCACTGGTTCGGGTTCGGGGACTGCTGTGGAATTAAACTTCGGTTCCATTTCCGGTTTTGAACGAGTGGTTTCCGGTTCTGACTGAAACGGATTGAATTCCGGTTCAACGGTTGGAGTCAGCGTGGGAGTGTCGGGTTCTGGTACAGGAACCGGTTTTGGATCGTTCCCGGGAGACTCGGCAAAGGGGTTCAGTTCGATTGCAGGTGTCGGAGACTCCAGAGATTCAACAGGTTGGGGGCTATTTTCAGGTTCCGGCTTGGGCAGCTCCATTTTTGCTGTTGAATTGCCGGTTGAGAATGGACTTTCTTCGATAACTGGTTCCAGATTACCTGGGTCAGCTTCCGGAAGTGTGGCTGGTTTCTTGTCAGCCGGCTCATCAAACGGATTTGCTGAATCAGATCCCCTGGTAAATGCTTCTCGAGGGGGAACCTTAGTGACTGGGTTTTCTTTGACGGCAGCTTCCGCTGTCATGACCGGTCCAAACTGGGGACCGGCATCAAATTCCGGGAGAACTGGTTCAGAGGGAGTTACCGGTTCTTTCTGAGTAACAACCGGTGTTTCTTCGGGAACCGTAAAAGGATTCTCTGAAAGATCGGGAGTTTTCATGTCCGGTGGTTCCCGGAAATCCAAACCTTTCACAGGAGAAAGGAGTTCTGTTTTTTCGACGGGTTCAAATTCACTGGCCGCCGCTGATTCATGATCGCCTGTCGCAGATTCATCGGTTGCTGCAGTGAGTCTGATTTTAGAGAGTGGCGAATTCGAGTTGGGGGCAAAAGGAGAATCGTCTTTTTTTGATTTCTCGGCATCGAGCGGTAGTGCATTCCGCGATGCCAGTTCTGAAAGTTCTGCGGGCACTTGATCTGAAGGGACGGAATCGGATTCGCCGAGTGAAAGTTCTGGCGTTACAGCAGCTTGCTCCGATTCCAGAACATTCATCTGACTCATTTGATGTTCCAGGCTGCCGGACTGAATTCCTTTTTGAGCCTGAAGAAACATTAATACGCCAAGACCTACTACTCCGGCGACAGCGACCAGCTTGATTGCTACATTCGACATGGGACTCCCTTCCCGATGAATAAGCTCTTAAGTTCTGCAGATATTTACTGTCTGACGTCAGGATTCTACACCAGAGCCAGATAGTTTTCTGCTACTTCGGATGCTGCAAAATGTGGTCCAAATCTTGATCTGAACTGGAACACCACAACATGCGGGGGTTTCATAGCAAAAATTACAATTCAGGGGAAGAGAATATTTGAGAAAATTTACGTATCTGCTTGCAAAAGATGATGATAGAGCAATCAGCAGGTAAATCAGATAACCAGGAGTTTATTCTGACTGGGGAGGCTCGGTATCAAAGTCGAACCATTTCATGGCACTGCTCATTGGTTCGATTCGCAGAACGACATATCCGTCTTGAAAAATTCGTACAGTTCCGGTTGACTCCGAAACGGCAATTGCGATGGCACCGGTTTCTTTTGAGATGGCGGCTGCAGCCCAGTGTCGGGCTCCCAGTCCTTTGGAAAGGGTTAACCCTTCCGCCGAGGCATTTAAGATCCGTCCTGCAGATTGAACCACACCATCGGAACTGATGATAAAGGCTCCGTCAATTTGAGCGAGCTCCTTCATGCTCTCTTTGACACGCGGGTTGTTAACCATGCGGTCTTTCTGCGAATAGCCTTTAAATGGATCATGGACCTGTTCGTGTGAGGCAGCCAGGACTTTGCGGTGATTGCCCACAGCAAATAAGGCACCCACCGGTTTTCCCTCACGGCCTTCACGTCCAATTTCAACAGCCAGGTCGACGACTGCCCTTAATGTCTGCAGCGGGACTTTGGTTTCCAGTCGCTGCAGGTCACGTGAAGTCAGCTTTGCCAGATGGTCAGCCAGACTCACGATACTGAGTGAATCTGCATGTTCCCGCTCAAAGCCTGCATAGAGTGCAATAATCCGATCGCCTGACGCCAGAATTTCATCTGCAATCGCTTCCAGAATGGCCTGGCTGATCTGAACCTGCCGTGTCTGTGGTTCGTGAATCAACGGAACCAGAGCAATTCCATCTTCCTGGGCAGCACGTTGGACGTCTGGTTTGTCTGAGGAGACTACCAGTCGCAGCTTGCTCAACGATTTACTGATTTCGAGGAAATCATAAGGAATGTCAGCTAACAGGAAGACAACTTCAATCTCACAATCACTGGCCAGGCGTTTTGCCGCTTTTAATAAGCTGGTTAATTGTGGAGAAAGCTCTACCCGTTTCATATCCGGTCTCAATCGCAACGCTGATGGTTAATGACACAGTGATTACATTGCTCGTGCCATTTCAGGTATTGACCATTTATTAAGATAGCGTTAACCGCATCATTCGTGGTGTACGAATACTGTCGGCAGGAAAGTGTTCAGTCTGTGTTCACTGGGGTGTGGGACAGAGCTGATAGCTACGTGAAATGGTTGATTGCAAGGATTTACATACCTTTACGGCGATCTCTAAGTGTAAAATATTTATCGCCAGCGTCAACACACAACCAATGTTCGGTACTCAAAAAATGAGACGTTTCCTCAGGTTGGAACCAAATTTGTTATTCGGGACTCGATATTGGCTCACTCGGCGGCAGTCTCAGTCGTTTTCTGCGCCAGCGAAGCCGGATCGACCAGGGTCTCAACAACACTGGTAATCGCCCGCATGGCTCCCTGCCCGTCAAACACACCGACCTGTGCTTTGTCCAGCGAGACATCCTGAGAGACGATCACTCCCTTGTCCAGATCCAGCTTAATTGTTCCTGAGGGGGTTTTTTGAATCAGCTGAATGCTGAATTTGGGGTCGTTGAGTCGTTCCATAATCTTGGTTTTAAAGGAAATGACAGCCAGATCACCTTCGACAGATTTCAGAGTGAAGATTCGACGAATGGGAACTTTTTTACGCAAAACTTTGCTGACTGAGACTTCCGCTTCAAAGTCTTCATTCCAGCTATCGCCGATTTTGACGGAGTCTTCTGGAAGAGGAATCAGGAATCCCAGGCTGCGGGATTTATCATTTTCGAGCTTTTCCGGTCCTTTTTTAGTGACTTCTTTAAAAGTGGATCCTTCAGAAGTTGTTTGCAATTCCAGCACACTAATGACTTCGCCCGTCGGTGAGTAAATGATGCGTGAAGGGCGGCCGATGGTCTTGCGGATCGGAATGAACTGTTCCAGATCTTTCTCAACAGGCTGAATACTGTCAAATGTGGCAGGGGTACCTCCATTAAACTGCACGCTCATTTGCACACGGTCAATCATGGTTTCCAGCGTGGCGTTGCCAGACTCATCAACGGCAACCACCCGGTAGTGTTTTTGAGTTTGAGTCGAGTTAACTGTTGTCTCTTTAGCCTGGTTCAACTCGACAGTGAACTGATTCTTTGCGTCGACCGCATAATGTTCGAATTCACCAGGCGTAAATTTAAAGCGCAGGGAGTAGGTCGTTGCGTCTTCTTCTGCTTGTAATACAGAAACCGGTGCCGAGAGTTGGCAGACGAAAATTGAAAGCACACAGAAAACAAAAGACCGCATCAGGGACTCCTTCCCTCATAAACTGGTTGATAAATCTCCTTAACCTGTGCGAAAGTTAGCAGATCCGCAAATTATTGGGGAGGGCATTTTTCGGTAGAGGGCAGAAAATCTGTCAGAAAAGCTTATTCAGCACCATATTTCGGCTGGCCACCCCAGCCAAGTTTGCGGTTGAGCCGTGAATAGTAGTTGAAACCGGGAATTCGCGCGAGTTTAAATGTGACAGGAGCCCGTGTCAGCTCGAGTCGATCACCGGAGGAATAAGGAACTTTGATTTGACCATCAATCACCAGCATGGCTCCATCAGGAACATTCGCAGCTGTCAGCGAATACAGGGCATTCGCATTATCGACCAGAGGACGGTTCGAGGGGGTATGAGGACAAATCGGCGTAATGACAAAAGCCTGCAGGTCCTGTTTTAAGATAGGACCACCTGCGGACAGGCTATGGGCAGTCGAGCCTACCGGGGTGCTGATGATCAGACCATCGCCGCTATAGGTTGTTACCATTTCATTATCGATGGCTAATTCGACATCGATCATGGCCATCGCTCCTGCGGAACTGATTACCACTTCATTCAGCCCCAGGTAAGTTTTCACCGAACCATCGGAGTGAAAATGCTTGCATTCAAACATCAGGTGTTCCACGATGCGATATTTTCGTTCCAGCAGCAGTGAGAAGTTTTTGCAGAACCCTTCCGGTGTCAGATCTGCCAGGAATCCCAGCCGCCCCAGATTGACTCCAATCATCGGCAGCTGTTTGAGACTCATTTGTCGACACGCCCGGAGAATAGCGCCGTCACCGCCGAGGACCACGACCAGGTCGGCTGCGGAATCATCGGGGATAAAATCTTCAATCACGGAAACCGAAGAAACATAAACAGAAGTTTGTGCCTGAATATGATTATGAATTTGCTCCCAGGCGGTCTGGATATGCGTACTTTGATCACGCAGCAGAAACATCAGGTTTAATGGCGATTCAGACATATCCCACTTTCAGCACAAAATCAAAGAGTATTGGAACAGGTATTGTCAGGCATTATACGCAGACAGGAATCAGTATCCAATCATGGGACTCTGCTTCTGATTTAAACGAGAGATGAAATTTCGGCAAAACGTCTACCAGCAGGGGATAAAACAGTGGCAAACTGTGAATTTCAATTCAGATGAGCTAGGATTGAAGAAACCCTTGAATTGTGACTGCTGTCAAACGGTGAACTGTCTGTATGAATTATTTCGCACATGGAATGCGGTTTGTTGACCGCCCCTATTATATGGTAGGAACTGCCCTGCCCGATCTGATGGCCGTCGTCGATCGCCGCGCGCGGCTGCGTATAAAAAATGTCGCCCCTTTCGTCAGTGAAGAACCGACAATCGAAGCGGAACTCGCATCAGGGATCAAACAGCATCTCGATGACGATCACTGGTTTCATTCCACTCAGGGATTTCTGGAAATCAGTACTGACATGTCAATTTTATTCCGCCAGATCTTCACCCACGATGAATCGGCACGCGTCGGTTTCCTCGGGCATATCGTCACCGAGTTATTGCTGGATCGTGTGCTGATCGAACAAAATCCAGGCCTCATTGACGAGTATTATGCTGCCTTCAGTGAAATTGATCCCCTGCAGACCGAAATCGCGACTAACAAAATGACGACGAAGGAAACCGATAAACTGAAGCTCTGGCTGGCCCAGTTTTCTAAAGAAGCTTTTTTAAGGGATTACCTCGATTCACAAAGAATGCTGGTACGCTTGAATCAGGTCATGAATCGGGTCAAACTACAACCATTGCCAGTAGAAACGATCTCAGTATTAAATACAGGGCGGAAGATCGTCGAAAAGCGTCTCAACGATTTATTGCCGCCTGAGCATTTTTAATCTCAATTGATTGAAAGATAACAACGATGAAGTACGGCTTAAACATGCTGCTCTGGACCTCGGATGTCAACGAATCCCATTTTGGACTTCTGGAACAGATTAAAGGCTGGGGATACGACGGCGTTGAACTTCCCGTGTTCGAAGCTGATGAAAAAAAGTTTGCTCAGGTGGGAAAGAAATTATCGGAACTCGGTCTCGAAAGTACGGCGGTTACCGTTTGTACTCCCGATGAAAACCCCATCTCCGGTGATGCGAAAATACGGGAAGCTGGTCTGGAGCGACTGAAACGCATGATTGATATGTGCGCCGCAGCAGGATCCACCCATCTGTGTGGCCCGATCCATTCCGCTCTGGGGGAATTCTCCGGCGCAGGTCGTACTGCCGATGAGTGGAACTATGGCAAAGAGACGCTCGCCAAAGCAGCCGACTATGCTCAGGAACACAAAGTCATGCTGGTCTGCGAATATCTGAATCGCTTTGAATGCTATTTCCTGAATACTGCCGAAGACTGTTCGCAATTCACTCGCGAAGTCAATCACCCTTATCTCAAAATGATGTACGATTCCTTTCATGCGAACATTGAAGAGAAAAGCATCACCTCCGCTGTGAAAACTTGTGCCGACCAGATGGTGCATGTACACATTTCTGAAAACGATCGTTCCACACCCGGCGAAGGGGGCGTGAACTGGGATGAGACTTTCTCTGCTCTGAAAGAAGTCAACTACGATGGCTGGTTGACAATCGAAGCCTTCGGTCTGGCTCTGCCCGATCTCGCTGCCGCCACTCGCATCTGGCGTAAGATGTTCCCCTCGGAAGAGCATCTGGCAACAAAAGGTCTGGAATTCATGAAATCCCGCTGGGAAGGCTAATCCTTCACCCGGTTTTCAGGCCAATCTAAAATGGAGTAAACATCGTGCTGAATGTTTACTCCATTTTTTGTATCAGTTGACCGCTTCACCTACAATCTGCATGGCTGATTCACAGAGTGCTTCGGCGGCTTCACTCTCAGGGGCTTCTGCGATGACGCGAATGATCGGTTCGGTATTACTGGCTCTGACCTGTACCCAGCGGTCGTCCCAGTCCAGTCGCAGGCCATCTCCCTGGGAAGCCGTTGCACTGTCGAAATGAGACTCAAGCGCTTTACAGGCGTCTTCCACTTTTTCGCGCGGGCAGGTGATTTTGTTTTTCACAATGCTGTATTGAGGAAGCGAATCTGACCAACTGCTTAATTTCTGACCTGAAGCAGCAAGGCCTGCCAGTACGTAAGCCATGCTCACATAACTGTCACGCACATAGCCCACCTTGGGATCAATTACTCCGCCGTTCCCTTCTCCGCCAAGAATTGCCGACTCCTGCTTCATTTTGGCACAAACGTGGGCTTCTCCCACATAAGAACGAAAGAAGGGACATTTGTATTTCGCAGCGATATCCGCAGTCACGCGACTGGTCGATCCATTCACGACAACAGGGCCGGGAGTCCGTGCGAGTACATAATCAGCGGCCAGCGCCAGGGTGAGTTCTTCTCCAATATAGCGGCCCGTATCATCTACAATCGCCAGGCGATCGGCATCGGGGTCCTGGGCGAAGCCGGCATCGGCACCTGCTTTTACAACAGCTTCACTCAAGCCGGTTAGATTCTCTTTTAGTGGCTCAGGCGTATGGGCAAAATGACCGTCTGCCGTCCCACCAAGTACGATGACTTCGCAGCCCAGTGATTCGAGGAATCGTGGTGTCGAAACGGCCCCCGATCCATGGTTACAGTCCAGCACAACCTTGAATTGACGTTGTTTAATCTGTTCACGGTCGATTAATTTGAAAACACGGTCCATATGAGGTGCAGCGGCATCTTCCAGAGTCTCAACAGAACCCAGTTGATCCCAGCTGACATAGTTGAACGTTTCATTGTTCAAAACAGACAGCAGTTTTTCGCCCTGCTTCTGGTTATAGACGGAACCTTCAGAGGAAAACGGTTTCAGTCCATTCCAGGGAATCGGATTGTGGCTCGCGGTGATTTGAATTCCCCCGGCCGCTTTCAAATGGGTTACCAGAACCCCGCAGGTCGGAGTTGTCGCGATCCCCGCATCAATCACGCGGCAGCCGGTTGCCAGCAGTCCACCGATCACAGCATGACGCACCATTTCACCACTGCCGCGGCCATCACGTGAGAGTACGACCGTTCCCTGATTTGCAATCGTGCCGACGGCGGCGGCAAACCGGGTTAAATAATCGGGA
>DEML01000030.1:383987-386364 GCA_002359185.1 Planctomycetaceae bacterium UBA2671 | reverse complement strand
GCACGACCGTGCCCTGGTTCGCAATCGTACCGACTGCAGCGGCAAACCTGGTTAAATAATCGGGAGTCAGTCCGTTACCAGCCACGCCGCGTAAACCGGAAATACTGAGTATCCGTTCTGACATGAAATTACCTGATTGAGCTGGAGGAGAAGTAGTGGTCTATCAATCCTGTATTGAGGGGTAATTGGCGTCAGGTCCGCACGCTAGCGAGCGTGCGGACTATGTCGGCCAAAGAGTCATTCCAGGTCTGACAAAACAGTCGGGGTGACAAATCAATCAATCTTACGAGAAACATAGTCGAGATGACTGAGATTGACAATCCCTTCTCGGCGAGAAAACAGCTGGCTAGAAATTAACTGGTCAGATCAGGGTTCAACCAGGATTCAGCCTGCTGCTGACATGCGAGCACTCGCTGGTGAGTCAGTTCCAGCAGCGCTTTTTCTGCACCGCGTTCACAGTATTCCCGAATCAGTTCTGCAGAAATCGGTTCTCCGAAAACAACCCGTACCGAGCGGGGACGCAGAAAGTAGGCTCCCCGCGGCAGCGCGCGAAAAGCACCCGCGATTCCAATGGGGTAGATCGCGACATCAGTCCGTTTCAGTAGAGCCAGAAATCCCGGTTTGAAACGTTGGACCGACCCGTCGGTGGTTCGTGTTCCCTCCGGAAAGATTCCGACATAATTCCCACTCTCGATATTCAGTATCGCTGCACGAAAACTCTGCGAACTGGCAGCCTTGCGACTGATCGGTATCACAAATTCATATCGCATGAAGGGACCCAGAATCGGGATCCGAAACAGTGAATCCCTGGCCATAAAGCTGACGGGCCGACTCAGAGGCAGACCAATCAACAGCGGATCGAGAAAACTCTGATGATTACTGACCAGCAAGCCGCCTCCTTCTGCTGGTAAATTCTCCTTACCCCGCGACTGATAGCGCAGCCAGATCGCAAAGAACGCCTGCAGGATCCATTGAAATAGAATCCAGAGAAAATTCCGGCGGTTACTGCGGGGAGGAGAAATCTGATTTACTTCAGCCAATTACTCCGCCTCTCAATCAATCTCTTTAAGTTCCAGCTGAGCAGGGTCAATGACCACATGCTTGACCAGCTCACGTCTCCAGGTATAGGTGATATGCACCTTGCCATCTGCCGTCTGAATCACAGCCGGGTAAGAATATTCCCCCTTTTTGTCTTCCAGAACGAGTCCGGTTTTCCAGTGTTTACCATCTTCGGAAATCGCGACATGCAGCGGGCTACGTCCCTTTTTCGTGGGATTGTAAACGAGCAGCGCCCGACCATCTTTCAGAGTAACAGCATCGGTTCCACTATTGGGATTAGGCAGCGATGTCGGCGTGACTTTGCTCCAGGAACGACCATTATCCTCAGACCAGGCTTCCACAATCTTGCCCTGACGACTGCGACAGAGAATCTGCAGTTTATCGCCATACTGAAGTACTGAAGGCTGGATTGCTCCAATTTCACGTCCGTCATTTAAAGGACCAGTCCGATGCCACGTTTTACCCAGATCGGGTGTCCATTCCATCTGTAACTGCCAGCCATCATGTTCCGTACTGGCAGGGCAGAGCAAGGTTCCGTCAGACAACAGGAACGGTTTATTTTTGACCGGTCCAACGAAGCCGTCAGGCAGACGCCGGGCTTTGCCCCAGGTCTTGCCATGATCATGGGAAATCTTGAGCATACCCCACCATTCACTCGGATTGGGGCCCACCTTATAAAACAGCAAAAGTGTGCCGGGCTTCGTCTGAAACAGAACCGGGTTCCAGCACGGCCAGCGTTTCGAAGCATCTTTCACCCCATCCGCAACGCTGACGGGAGCCGACCAGCCATCCCCGGTATTTCGAGACAGCCAGATTTCGACATCCGGATTCTTCTCGGCCGTTCCACCAAAAAAGGCACAAACCATGCCTTCAGGGGTCTGTGCAATCGTCGAAGCATGGCACGACGGAAACGGTGCCTGATCGTAGATGAATTCCTGCATGACAAGCCCCGGCTGATCGGGAGTGGTTTTTTCCGGCCCGTTTCCAAACGATTCAGTCTGGCTCACAACACAGACAGTCAGAGCAGACAGCAGACATGCCGACAGTTTCATAATTGGTAAGCGTCTCATAGTGGTACCTTCTTCACCAGGGGGCAGCAGTTTGAGATGGGAATATAGAGTTCTCTGTTCAGAGTATCATTCATTGTAGGAAAGTGGAATTAGAACGAAAATCTAATCTTCGCAAATCTGGAAATTGTACCAGATTCCAACGTAAGTCTGGAAATAATGGTGGTTTTCAGGCTTACCTTTGTCTGGCTCGGCCCCCATTGAGCCGTAGTGCCTGCCAATCTGATATACCAGGTCCAAATGAACCCGGG
>DEML01000030.1:383091-383832 GCA_002359185.1 Planctomycetaceae bacterium UBA2671 | reverse complement strand
CCAAATGAACCCGGGGACGTTCAAGTAAAACTGGACACACTCTAGCCGATACAACTCGCGGGCGAATTGTTTTTTGCAAGCAACATCGATACGATAGCTGATTACGAATCGAGGCATTAATAGCTTTAAAATCGCCTCTTTCCAACTCATCTCGGAACATTCTGCCGAATCCAATCGTGTTTTTCCGATAGATGAGCTCCCTTGAAAGCAATCGTGCTTAAACAAGCCTGAAGAATTATTAAATAAGAAGGTATTACCAATGGATGCCGAAGCATTGAAACTAGCGACTCTGTGTCTGCATGGCGGCCAGGAACCCGATAGCGCGACCAACTCCCGCGCCGTTCCGATTTATCAGACAACATCCTACACATTCAACGACACTGATCACGCGGCCAGACTGTTTGGCCTGCAGGAATTCGGAAACATCTACTCCCGCCTGATGAATCCCACCTGCGATGTCCTTGAAAAACGTCTTGCCCTGCTCGAAGGGGGAGCCGGTGCTCTGGCGGTTGCCTCCGGTCAGGCTGCGGAATCACTGGCGATTCTAAACATCGTCGAGTCCGGTCAGAACATTGTTTCTTCCTCCAGTCTGTATGGCGGAACTTACAATCTGTTCCACTACACTTTCCCCAAATTCGGTATTCAGACCAAGTTTGTCGATCAGAGCGATCCCGAAAACTTCAAGAAGGCCATCGACGAGAACACCCGCTGCGTCTATGTCGAAGCCATCGGCAATCCGGC
>DEML01000030.1:382738-382984 GCA_002359185.1 Planctomycetaceae bacterium UBA2671 | reverse complement strand
CGAAGCCATCGGCAATCCCCGTTGTGACATTCCCGACTTCGAGGCCATCGCTGAGATCGCCCACGAAGCAGGTATCCCCCTGATCGTGGACACCACCCTTGCCTCCCCTGCTCTCGTCCGCCCGTTTGAGCATGGCGCTGATATCATTGTCGCTTCCTGCACCAAATTCATAGGCGGTCACGGGACTTCGATCGGCGGTATCATCATTGAAAAAGGTGGCTTCCCCTGGGATAACGGAAAATTCCC
>DEML01000030.1:378989-382578 GCA_002359185.1 Planctomycetaceae bacterium UBA2671 | reverse complement strand
CTGGGATAACGGAAAATTCCCCGGCATGACCGAACCCGATCCCAGCTATCATGGTCTTAAATTCTACGAGACCTTTGGTGGCATGAATATTGCCTACGTCCTGAAAATCCGCGTGCAGTTGCTGCGGGACCTGGGACCGGCTATGAGTCCGTTCAACGCCTTCCAGTTCCTGCAGGGGCTGGAAACGCTGCACCTGCGAATGGAGCGTCACAGCGAGAACGCCATGGCCGTTGCGAAATTCCTGGAAAGCCATCCCAAGGTCTCCTGGGTTAATTATGCCGGACTGGAATCGCATCCTTCCTATCAACTGGCTCAGAAATATATGCCCAAGGGAGCCGGGGCTGTCTTCGGCTTTGGAATTCAGGGAGCAACTCCTGAAGAACAACAGGCCAATGGCGTAAAACTGATTAATAGTGTCAAGTTATTCTCACACCTGGCCAACGTGGGAGACAGTAAATCTTTGATTATTCATCCTTCCAGCACAACGCATCAGCAGTTATCGCCGGAAGAACAGGCCAGCTCCGGCGTCACACCTGATTTCGTCAGGCTGTCCGTTGGAACTGAAGATCAGGAAGACCTGATCAATGACCTCAAACAGGCTCTGGATCAGATCTGATCCCGGCCCGCTTGACGTGAGTTCATATTTTAGGCAGGAGTCGGCTGTGAAATCGCAGCCGACTCCTGATTTTCAGATAAGTTTATCGATGTCTGGGGACCTCTCGGACGATAATTATTCTTATCACCAGAGAGAAGATGCCGCGTACTCTTGCCGGATGAATTACACCGAACTAGAATACGTATGACAACAACGCCCTTGTAGCTCAATCGGCAGAGCAACTGACTCTTAATCAGTAGGTTGAAGGTTCAAGTCCTTCTGGGAGCATTTTTCAAATTCTGATTTTCAAGCAGCTGTGACGAGAACCGCAGATGATTGCGGTATCCAAACGAGGAAAGAGTAGTTCGTAAGTTGTGTTAGCGGAACGCGTAACTTAACACGTTATGATAGAAACTCAACTTTTTTGCATGGACTCAGTTTCTGTTGGGTTACGCTATGCTACCCAACCTATATCATAATCGATCCGCGGGTTGACAACAGTACTCCGGTTTTCATTGTGAACAAGGTATACCGTCGGAAGAAAATAGCCGATGAGCATCGATTACGCCATTGCGTAGTCGTTGGCTTCTTCGCCGTTTCGGACCGCTTCCCATTGTTCGACAGTGTAGAGGACTTCACGTGCCTGAGAGCCGTTGTACTCGCCGACGATGCCATCTTCGGCCATGTAGTCGATTAATCGTGCACCGCGACCGTAACCCACACCCAAGGCACGTTGCAGCAGTGAGACCGAGCCGCGGCCTTCGCGAACGACAACTTCAATCGCTTGTTCGTAAAGCTCATCGCGATCTTTAATCGCTTCCATTCCCCGCTGCACGCCGCCGCTCGAATCTGATGTAACTTGCGAGAGTTCGGTCGAATACTCGGGCTCGTGTTTACTCAGGAATTGAATCACGCCGTTCACTTCTTCATCGCTGACATACGTTCCCTGAGCCCGGCTCAAACTGCTTGTGCCCGGTGCGAGATACAACATGTCCCCATTACCGAGCAGACGTTCGGCTCCCATTTCATCGAGCACAACCCGGCTATCGGTGCGACTGGCAACCTGGAAGGAGACGCGAGCAGGCAGGTTCGATTTGATCAAACCGGTGATAACATCAACGGTCGGTTTTTGAGTCGCCAGGACGAGATGGATCCCCACCGCACGTGATTTCTGAGCCAGACGAATAATGTGAGCCTCAGCATCTTTGCCGGAGGTCATCATCATGTCGGCCATTTCGTCGGCGATGATCACAATGTAAGGCATCTTTTCCGGGACCTGATCGGCTTCTATGGAATCGGCTTCAATCCCCATCTTTTTCAGAACCGCTTCACGGCTCATTTTATTAAAGCCGTCGAGATGCCGTACTCCGCATTGAGCGAGAATTTCGTAGCGTTCTTCCATCTTGTCGACCGCCCATGCGAGCACCGCTTCCGCTTTTTTCATGTCCGTAATCACCGGATTCATCAAATGCGGAATTTTCATGTAAGGTGAAAGCTCGACCATCTTCGGGTCGATCATCAACATCTTGACCTGCTCCGGGCTGCGAGTCATCAGCAGTGAGAGGATCAATGTGTTTAAACAGACCGACTTACCCGTACCGGTTCGACCAGCGATCAACAGGTGAGGCATTTTTGCCAGATCGACTGTCATCGCGCGACCGGAAACGTCTTTGCCTAAGAATAGTGGCAAACGCATTTCCGCATTCTCTTCGGCACTGGCTTCGATCAGTTCCTTCATACGGACCATCACCCGCTTTTCATTCGGAACTTCGACACCAACAGTATTCTTTCCGGGAATTGGAGAAACAATTCGCACGGCTGGAACCCGCAGCGCAATCGCCAGATCGTCGGCCAGAGCCGTCACTTTCGAGACGCGCAGACCCGGTTCCAGATCAAGTTCAAACTGAGTGACCACCGGACCGGTATCGATCTCGGAGACCTTCACATTCAGATTGAATTCCTGAAATGTTTTTTCGAGAGTCGCAGCTGCAATCTGTGCCTTTTTGGCGAGCAGTTCATACGGAAACTCTTCTGCCTCTTCGAGAAGCTCAAGAGGCGGTAATTCAAAAGGGACCGCATCAGCTACTTCCTCCTCGACAAGTTCGCCCCGTTTGGCTTCGGATGAATTTGCGGGAGGGTTGACTTTGAATGGAAGCTCGGAGTCTTCCTCGTCCTCATTATCAGCGACCTCAACAGGAGTGACAATTTTCGCTCTTGGCAAGACAGCTCGTTTCACAGGAGCTTCGCACAAGGGCATGTCGAGCAATGTCTGCTTTTCGATTTCTTTAGGATCAGGCTGTGCAGGACGGATTTTTGCCAGTAACAATGTCATCGGCAGCAGGATAAACTTTTTGATGATTGCCATCGCAAACAACTCAGCCGAGAGCATCAGTCCGGCCAGCATGAGGGTCATTAACACAAGTGTCGAACCGACCATGGAAAATTTCTTTTCCAGCAGCAACACACCCATAGCACCAATGCGTCCCCCACTGCCGTAGAGTCCGGGATTTCCCAGAGACGGCAGAAACAGATTGAGAGACGTTGCAACTGAAAAGACGATGAAGCCAATCCCGAGCCCTCGCAGGAATAAATCCTTGACGGGACGTGTCGAGAAAAGGCGTAAATCGAATACGATCGCCGAGACAATCAGAATATAGCAGGCATATCCCAGGCTGTTCATAAAGAAGTTAGCAACGCGTGCCCCCATCGGCCCACACAGATTGGAGACGGCTTCTGCTAATGGATAGACAGCATTTGCGGGAGCATCGAGCGGATCATAACTGATCAGACTGAGCGCAACGAACAGCAACAGGGCAAAGAGCACCAATGCTGCCAGGTCAGTCTTTAAACGCTCGTAATCAATCATGGTTTCACTAAATAAGTGGGACAGGCTTCCAGCAGGTCTATAGATATTTCTTGATAGTTCATCATGGGTGGCGGGGGCGCTCCGCTATAGCGGAAGCTCCGGAAGTTCAACGATTCGGGGGCTTCTCT
>DEML01000030.1:366503-378887 GCA_002359185.1 Planctomycetaceae bacterium UBA2671 | reverse complement strand
TTCTCTTCGAGAGCGCCCCCGCCACCCGTTTGGGTTTGTCTTATATCAGATCTCTATGTGTTATATTCAGAACTTGAAATTGCGGGTTCAAAAATCAACGACCGGGGGCGGACCTCCATGCTGCCGCCCCCGTTTCGCTGCTATGACATCCGTGCAGAGCACAAATCGAACGAGCCTCAACTCACCGTCAGGGATCATCCTCCAGATTATTCCCCCGTGCGTGACGATATTAATGAGACTCTGACGTCCGAAATTCACTCGCGGCCAGAACGGTAGTGATGCGACAGGATAGTAGTGTCCTCATCAGTTACAGTCGGATCGCTACGAATGACACGAACCAATACAATCTCACTACAAACCTATCACACATTTCGCGGCGCGTCGTAATTTTGCAACATTCCCATGATGTTTTTTTGCATCACTCTGATAAGTGATAACGATTCTATCAGTTCGCTATGCTGGTTATACCGATTCTACTTATTCAGCGGCTCAATATGGTTTTCTCAGGCAGGGAGTCGCAAAGCTTAAAGAGTGAATTCACAACTTCAAACAAAATCCATTGCAAAGCGAGTGGCAAAACGCGAGAATTTGCGGAAGTGCTCAATGTGTTGTGGAATCGGATCGGTTTGTCTTAATCCTACCGAGTCAAAATCACTGATCCCTCCTGCCCTTTCTCAAATATGACCAACGCGCTCCCTGGATACTCCCTCTTCCAAATTGTTTAATGAACAACACTTTCTTGCTGTCCAGTAAATGATGCAGATGATATGGCGATATATCACTTTTGACAAAACGTCGAAACGGAAATGATCATGCAGAAATTTTTAAGTCGATTTGGTCCAGCGATTATTGTGGCGGCTGTGGTGTTGGGACCAGGTAGTATTTTGACCAGTTCCAAAGTCGGCTGCGAATATGGTTACAGTATGTTGTGGGTCATTGCCCTGGCTGTTTTGCTGATGATTGGTGCAACGGCTCTCTCCGCCCGGCTCGGAGCAACACTCGAGTTGACTCCCTGTCAGGAGTTGGCACGAAGTCTTGGTAAACCGGTTTCAATTCTGATTGGCGTGATTCTGTTTCTGGTCGTTGCTGCGTTTCAGTCGAGCAATAACATTGCAGTCATTGCTGCTCTCGATCCCCTGTTACCACAACCTTCCGAGAATTACCCTGCTGCTCAGTTGAACTGGCTCAAAGCGGGTATATTAATCGGCATGAATCTTTTGATCGTGGCAACGCTCTATGGTTTCAGTCAGTTGTATCAGAAGCTGGAAAAACTGATGATCGCTCTCATGGTCCTGATGATCATCGGATTCGGAATTAACCTGTTCATGGCACAACCTGCGATTTCCGATGTTGCCAAAGGTATGATCCCCTCGCTTCCGAAAGCAACAGCAGAAGCGTCAACAAGTGATTCATATCTCGCAATTCTGGGAATGATTGGGACGACCTTTTCGATCGCGGGAGCCTTCTATCAGGCATACCTTGTGCGGGAAAAAGGCTGGTCCATTAAGGATGCTCAAACCGGACTGGCTGACTCGATTACCGGCATCGCAGCTCTGGGTTTAACAACGATGATGATCATGTGCACCTCAGCTGCAGTGCTGTATGGTCGTGTCGATCCCAAAGAGTTGAGCTCAGTTAC
Organism: Planctomycetaceae bacterium UBA2671; assembly: GCA_002359185.1. Taxonomy (GTDB): domain Bacteria; phylum Planctomycetota; class Planctomycetia; order Planctomycetales; family Planctomycetaceae; genus Rubinisphaera. The sequence continues at coordinate 377,248 of DEML01000030.1, read as the reverse complement.
CGATGTCGCCCGACAGCTTTCTCCTTTGTTTGGAGAGAACGCGACATACCTCTTCATTGCAGGAATTTTCGCAGGTGCTTTCAGTTCGTTTCTGGTGAATGCCACGATAGGAGGCGTACTGCTTTCAGATGGATTGAACCTGGGAGCCTCGCTTGATCAGAAATGGCCCAAGTTATTTACTGTGTTGGCTCTGTTTGCTGGGATGGCTGTCACACTCGCTATGATTCTGGCGGACTGGAATCGCGTCACATTGATTATTATCGCTCAGGCACTTACGGTACTAGGCGGACCGATACTGGCGGCTTCGTTGTTGTACCTGGCGTTATCGAAGCGGTACCGAAAAACCGTTGGGGCTCCTGCCTGGATGATTGCCCTGATGGTGCTCGGTTTTATCTGTGTTTCGATCGTTGCGGTTCGTACGGCAATCAACGTAAACGAGAAAATCCAAACCGAGTTCATGAAACCAAAAGTCGAAGAAGTGACTCAAAACTCCGTGGGACAGGCTTCCAGCATGTCTCTAATCGATAGCCAAGTAGGGCAGGAGCCTGCCCTACTGGGGGCTCTGGTTTTGAATAGTGGAAATTGTAGGGTCCGCTGTGCGGACCAGAACCCGGTTATTTTACACAATCCCGCGCGTGGTCCGCACAGCGGACCCTACAACAGCTTAGAGAAGAAATAACGATGAACGAAGATTTTATATCGCACCTGCAAACTCAGTTATCAGAAATTAAAGAAGCTGGACTGTATAAATCTGAACGAGTGATCGACTCGCCGCAGGATGCTCATATTGAAGTCGGTGGGAAGTCCGTTTTGAATTTCTGTGCGAATAATTATCTGGGGCTGTCGGATCACCCGGATGTTGTCGCGGCTGCTCGTGATTCGCTGGATCGCTGGGGTTACGGATTGTCCTCGGTTCGATTCATTTGCGGCACGCAGGCGATTCATAAAAAACTGGAAAACAAACTCAGCGAATTTCTCGGCACGAGCGATACCATTCTTTATACTTCCTGTTTTGATGCCAATGGTGGTTTGTTCGAAACGCTGCTCGGCCCGGAAGATGCCGTGATTTCAGATGCGTTGAATCATGCGAGCATTATTGACGGGATCCGTCTGTGTAAGGCGAAGCGATTCCGATATCAGAATAACGACATGGCTGATCTCGAAGAAAAACTGAAGGAGGCCCAGTCGGCTCGATTTCGATTAATTGCCACCGATGGTGTCTTTTCGATGGATGGGACAATTGCGAATCTGCCTGCAATTTGCGAACTGGCCGATAAGTACAATGCACTCATTATGGTAGACGATTCCCATTCCGTCGGCTTCATGGGAAAAAATGGTCGAGGGACTCATGAACATCATCATGTGATCGATCGGATCGATATTATTACGGGAACACTCGGCAAAGCCCTTGGTGGTGCCAGCGGAGGTTATACTTCAGGCCGACAGGAAATTGTCGATTTGCTGCGCCAGCGATCACGACCGTATCTGTTTTCAAATTCAGTTGCGCCGCCGATTGTCGCTGCATCGTTAAAAGCGATTGAATTATTGCAGGCCTCGACTGAACTGCGGGATCGACTCGCCGAAAACACGGCTTACTTCCGTGAGAAGATTCAGCAAGTAGGTTTAACGGTTCAGCCAGGCGAGCATCCGATTGTCCCTGTAATGCTGGGTGAAGCCTCGCTGGCAGTGCAGATGGCGGATGCTTTGCTGGAACGAGGTGTGTATGTCATTGGATTCTCGTATCCGGTTGTGCCTCAGGGAGCAGCTCGAATTCGCACACAGGTCTCAGCTGCTCACACTCGTGAAGACCTCGACTTTGCAATCGAGCAGTTTCAGTCGGTGGCCAGTCTACTCAAATCCTAGTGCCTCGATTCCTTTGAAATTGTCTGCTGGGTGGCAGGGTCAGAAGCGCCAGCAGATGGCCCTGAATGCAGATCGTCAGGGCCATCCACTTTGCTACTGACCCTGCCACCCGCCGCGAATTGTAAGATTTGCAAATCAGCATTTGATGATGCTTGCGAAGTTTTCTGAAATTCAAGAGAGAAACCGAGCTTCGAGCTCAATTTTGCTTTTGACAGAATGCGGCGGACGCTGTACTCTCCGCATCTCTTTGCCAACCTGCCCGGACATGGATGTCTCATCTGGCAAAGTGTGACCAGGAACTGGAGTTCAAGGAGGAACTCGTGCAAAGCCCCCGCCGTCTGTATGTTCTCGATACTCAGCCCGAAACCGCAGAGGTTTTGCAGGCTGTACTTGCACCCCAGGGGACAGAAGTCACATCGGTCAAATCGTGGCAGCAGTTTCAGTATCGCACTCACGATCAGGCGGAAAGTATTCTGGTCATGAATGCAAAGTTTCGCATCAACTCTGCTTCCGTCGATCAACTGCATTCACAAATACCCCGTGTTGTCATTGGTGCAGAGACGACCGAGGCTGGACCATCTTCCGAAGTCGAATCGAAGTTGAGTCAACCATCAGAAAGCGAACGGCAAGTTCGAGAGTTATTCGAGTACCCCGAATTGTTTCAGGCGATTGAATCACTTTGGAAAAAAGCCGCTTAATTTCTTTCCCGCTCGTTTCCGCACCGCGTTCAACATGAAATCAACAGGTAGCTGGGGTCGTAGATTTGCGAAACCCCCAGAATGCTTATCAAACCTGACTCAATTTCGATTTCCACAACTGCCATCTCGGCTTCCCTTTCCTATTGCCCGTGATTCACCGAAGTTCACAAGATATAGCCGTTTCCACGAATGTGCGGCGGGTGATTGACTGGAAATATAGGGTTCAAACCATCAAAAAAGCCGCTACAGTAATCTGCAAACTGCAGTAGAAGTGCGGAAATTTCGAACAATGCCCTACGAGATTGAAAGCAGATTGAGTGGGGAAGAGTAGAATTTGAACCACGAAGGCACAAAGAGATTCAGGAATCTTTAAAATCAATCACAAAACATGCAGATCGATTTGAGGGAATACTGTTACAGAACTCTTCGTGTCTTCGTGGTAAAAAACTAGATCAACAAGCTCCTGTTTCACGACACTCCTGCCTGAGCAACGGGTGGCTGGGGTCGTTGCGAAGCAGAGCTCCCAGATGTTCCGCTACCGTAAACTGCAAATTGCAGTAGTAGCACAGTTGGTTTTTTATCTGCGTTTTTCTGCGTGCATCTGCGGTTCTCACTATTTCCAGGTTTGATTTCTGGTACGAGTGACGGTTGAACATCATTGATCATTGTAAGAATGGTCATCAAGGCTCGATTGTCAGAATTACATCGCCAGTTCAGTGAACGGATGCTGAAATGTGTGTAAGGCTTACAAGGCAGAATTTACAGGAATATTCGGGCGAAAAAATATTGAACGTTCCCCCACTGCAGGGGAATCGAGTCAAGATCATTACCGAATAAACTTCGGAAGGTTCTGGCACGGGTGTTGCATAATTGTTCTCTCGTTATGGCATTCTTCGGAATGGTTGGAACATGCCGCGGGGTCCGGGGGGATCAAACGGTGAACATAGGGGACGAAGGAATGGAATTCCTTCGGGACAATATTCGATCGTAAACATTACTAGAGCATATTCAAAAATATCTGCAGCGTTCGGCAGGAGCAAACACAACCTTATTTGCTCCTTTGGTGCCCAAGCGACTGCAGAAACCATTTGAAAATGGACTTGTTAATGTTCAAAATCAAAAAGGATACCAGAGCATGGAAGCTCGTGTATTTGCCGCTCGCGTTACGCTTACACTTTGTGCCGGATTGTTCGCAACTCAGCTGGAACTTCAGGCTGCCTCTTATCGAACTGCCAATTTCGTGGTCGAAGCTCCGACTCAGGAATTTGCAGAACGAGTCGGACAGGAAGCTGAGCGTTTCCGAAAAGAATTGTCGGAAATGTGGGCTGGCAAAAACTTGCCAAACTGGTCTGCTCCCTGCCCGATTCGCTGCAAAGTCGGACAAATTGGAGCGGGCGGAGCCACAACGTTCAATTTTCAGAACGGCGAAGTGCTCGGCTGGCGGATGAATATTCAGGGCACCGAAGAGCGGATTCTCGATTCCGTTCTTCCTCACGAAATTACTCACACCATTCTGGCCTGCATTTTCCGACGTCCCTTGCCCCGCTGGGCCGATGAAGGCATGTCGACGCTGATTGAACACGAATCCGAACGCCGCCGTCAAACGCGCTTGCTTGACGATGTGATGCGGGGCGGCAAGAAAATTCCTCTGCAGTCACTCCTCGGCATGACGGAATATCCTTCCGACATGCGGGATGTGATGAAACTTTATGCTCAAGGATACTCATTGACTGATTATCTGGTTCAGCAGGGTGGCCGCCGTACTTTCCTGGCCTTCCTGCAGGATGCCCATCGCAAAGGAAATTGGGATCATGCGTTGAGTGCTCATTATGGTGTGAACTCCGTCGGACAACTCGAACAGAAGTGGGACAGCTGGGTGATTGCCGGGAGCCCTTCGCTGAATCTGCCTGAAGGGAATCAACTGGCGTTGAATGAAAATCGAATCCCGGAAGGAACCGTGGTTCGCGGACAATCACCAGAGTTGAATACTCCTGCGACCTCAGCTCCAACACCGATTGCCTCTCAGAATGTCGCGACCACATCTGCTCCTGAACGTAATCATCAGATGGCCCAACTCGATTCCGCCCCGGCTTACAACGCCACAAACCGGACTGCCCAACCCGACCGCGAAGAGACCACCATGGCCGGCAGCTATCAAACCTCCCGCTCACGCAGCGAACTCGTCCAGCCGATTTATGTACGAACCGTCAACCACGTCGGCAACCTCGCCGACCGCAAAGACCGCAGTCCACTCGTGTTGACAAGAGAAGGCTTCACCGCACCGCAGACACCACTGCGTTCATTCGACACGGTGAACCCCTTCGGCGGAATTGGACAAGCGGATCCATTTACACCGTAAGTGGAATGATGAAACCGCCAAGACGCCAAGGACGCGAAGAGTGATATTTGACTCTTCGCGTTTTTTTAATGTTGAAAGCCTGTATTGTCACAAAGTGTTTTAGAGGGCATTCCTTGGTTAGAATCACCTCTCGTGACTTCGCCATACCGGTTGCCGCTTTGCCTCAACCGGTGCCACCCGCGAGCTCAGTTTTCGGCTAGTTGACAAGCGTTGCCATGTTGGTTCATAATGCGAAAATTGATATAAGAAGTTTCAATCTCATTACACAGAGCTAACTTCTAGTTAAATTGTAATTCTGCTTGATCAAGAAAAACATGGACGAACCGAAGCTTGATCTTGCCGTACCACGATACCGATTACCATCTTCCGGATGGATACTTACAGCTATCGGAACGTCAATTGCTGCCTTCCTGATGCTCTTTCCAAATGCAATCAGGTTAGTCCCCGAACTTCGCATATTCGCTCTTGTGCTATTAGTGTTTTTCCCAGCCATCTGTGTTTTTATTTGGATATTATCTTGCCGAATGATTTGTTTTTGGCGACGTGGGAAAGCTTACGATAAAATTGTTATCCGAATTAATGCTCTCACTGTCGAGTTACAGAATTCCTACGAACTTGCAGAACAATTAATCAATGAACGGCAAGCAAAACGTGCACTGCAAATTAAGAACTGTTACTGTGACAATGGACACGCCTGTCTATCACTTTATCTCAAAAGGGGATTCGCTCTAGAAGTAGGCGATCAAATCGATGTCATTGACCAAGAGAATTCCAAATCGATGGGCAAATTTGAAATTGTCGAACGAAAACCGGATATTTATGTTGCGAGGCATACTAAAAACATTGACGCAGTTTGGTTTGGGTCAATGATGGAAAATGGTGCTGCACCATGCCCTCCACCAACAAATACTATCGCAATAAAATTTCAAACGAACGAAACTGAAAATGCCTGAATACACTAAAATTGAAGGTCGTGTCGCTCAGATTCTAAATGCACGTGAACTTGTAATTAATGTCGGTAAAAATTCCCGTGTAAAAACAGGCCAAATATTCGCAGTCATGGCTGAATCCCCTATTGAGATTAGGGATCCAGAAACTGGAGAGTTATTGGATAGAATTGATAGGGAGAAAGTACGGGTTAAAATTACTGAGGTAAGAGAGAAAATCTCAATTTGTAGCACCTATAGGAAATTCGAGCCATTGTCAAACTTCACGACATCCCTTAGTACATTCAAACTAATGGCAAAAGCAATGAATGAACCTCGTGATGAGACGTTACGAATCGAAGATAGCTCAACACCACCACCTTTGAAAGAAGAGGAGAGCTATGTAAAGGTCAGTGATCGAGTTGTTTCCATTCCATTGCTCGAATAAATCGATAAAGCTAGATTTAGGGTGCCATGCCCACGCTTGTCGTGGACATGCTTAGTTGGACGTTGCAATATCATTCCAGCAAAGAAGACTCGATTCGATCATTGATTTATGTCAGGGTTGGTTAGGTTTCTCACTGGATCAAGATTGCGGGTGGCACAGGTTGATGCGAAGCAGCTACCTGTGTGGCGTAGCCGCAAGAGTTTTTCTTTGGACAAATGATTGCTCCAACTGACATCATACATCCCTATTCCTTCGATAGACGCTTTCAAGTCCATGCGTTTTTTCTCCTGTGGCTGCGCCACCCAGAGAACTCTGCGAGATTCTCTGGGCGACCCTGGTGATGATCAGCCTGCTGGTCAGCCGTTAAATTCTTCCAGAGCAACGCTTTTTAGACCATTTTCAAATGGATTCTGCAGTAGAATTTCGGAATGGAAGACGATCGATTATCTTATATCCAACATCGCGGAAATTCACTCAAATTCATTTATCAACATTATCGAGCCCTCATGCCAGACAAACCCCTCACTCCCAAATCAAAAGTCCCTTTCATTGACTGGCTGCTGTTCGTCACCAATTTTACCTGGGCCTTCGGCATCTACCGGCTCATGATGCATCCGGCTGCCAATCCCGACGATCGTACGGCTCAACAAAACCTGGTCTGGTTCGGGCTGATTGCCACCGTCATTGTCTTCGGCATCAGAATTTATCTGAAACGAAATGCCAAAACCAACTGAGCGAACTCTTCAATCAAACAACCGTAGCAGGATCGATCAGCAGTTGACTCAGCGGAAAGCGGCATTCGCGATACTGGGCATTCGGAACCCAGACGGTTTGCCAGCGGGGTGAGCGCTGCTTCATGACCTGACGGTAATCGTCGACCCATACGCCATAAAAGTCGTAGCGTTTTTTACGGAACTTGACGAACGATTTCGATTCAGGATGCTCCGCGTCGGCTGCCGATTCATAAGCAAACACCAGCAAGCTGCGAAAATCCGCTCCGAAGACTTCCTGCCATTTGATCAAAGCGGAAATATCGTCAACCGTCACCCAGTTTTCCCACTTCCGACCGCCGGTTCGCTTTCGCCCTTTGACATCAATGAGCAAATTCTTTGACCCTGCCGAATAGACAATGAAATCCATCGATTTGAGCGAGACATCAGCCATCAACGCCCGTCGGGTTTCATCGACCGCCACATAAGCCGTCCGCTGCTCACGCAGATAAGCTTCAAAGGCAGCTTCATATTGATTGGAGCGGATCATCAGGCTCACTTTCACAAACAGGACATGAACAATCGATCCTATCTGCTCCGAATGCACCTGTCAATTCGTATAACAGCTCACTTCCCGATCGCCTGCCACAATCCTTCCCGGATTGTCGGGTACTTCAGCGATGGAATCAGCTCCGCATGCATCCACTGATTCTGGCATCGCTTGTTCAGCCCCCGATCCCCTTTCGGATCTGGTTTGTCGGCGATGAAGACTGGAGGTGGTGCCTCAAGTAATTCAGCCAGCCGCGTATAATACGTCCGACGAGTGATCGGTTCGTCATCGACAATTAAATATTTTTGATGAGACAAATCATTCACACTCGCAGCCAGCACCGCCTGCACGGCATCTTCAACATGAATCAGATTCAGCCACGCCTCCGGATTCCCCGCAATCGGCTCGGCCTGCTGACGTTCCTTCATCCGGGCCAGCAGTCGATCCGGTCCATAAATCCCTGCGAGCCGTAAGACAGTCCCCTGGCATTTTGCATTCAACACCAGTTGCTCGGCTTCCAGACAAATCTGTCCATTCTCCCGCGCCGGCTCACAAACCGACTCTTCATCAACCGCCGAGCCATCCGTCTGTCCATATACAGAAGTACTGGAAATATAGACCATGCGACCAATCCGCTGCTCCAGCTCAGTCAACACATCTCGCAGCCCCTCGACATAAACCGCACGCATCGAATCCCCAGCCTGACGATCCAGCCCCACCGCATGCAGCGCCACGTCCGCATCCGGCAAACCCTGCAAACTACTCGGATCGAGCACATTACAGACTATCGGCTGCAACCCCTGATTTGCAAACTCCTCCGCTCGCTCTTCCGAACGCGTCGTCACCGCCACACTCAACCCCTGTTCCTGCCACGCCCGCGCAGCCCGAGAGCCGAGATAACCGCAGCCAATGATGAGACGATTGTAGGACATGGGGTTTGGTCCAGGGTCTAGGGTCTATGGTCCAGAAGTTAGGGAACCGGGGATACTCTTATGAAAGTATGATGTGATTTGCGGAGATAACAATGGCTCTTCCCAAACTCGAACTCCTCTGGCCACTGGCCACTCAACACTGGCCTAAACAACCCTCAACCTTCACCCCTCAGCCCTCAACTCCTATAATACCATAGACCCTTGTCTCAGGACCCTGGACCCACCATGCCTAACGCCGAACAATATCTCAAACCGGAAGTCATTCGTAATGTCGCTCGTCTCGACTTGCGGGCGCGGTTCATTGTCGAAGGCTTTCTCAGCGGATTGCACGCCAGTCCGTTTCATGGGTTCAGTGTCGAGTTCAGCGAGCACCGTCGCTACTCCACTGGAGATGACCCGAAGGATATCGACTGGCTCGTGTATGCCAAGACGGATCGTTATTACGTCAAGAAATATCAGGCCGAGACCAACATCACCGGCTACCTGATGCTCGATCTTTCTGAAAGTATGAGCTACACGTTTCGCCAGCAGCTCACCAAATTTGAATACAGTGTCTCCCTGGCAGCGGCTCTGGCTTACATGATGATTCATCAGCAGGACCCCGTTGGTCTGGTCACCTTCGATGAAAAACTGCAGACGGTACTCCCCGCGAAAAGCAGGCGGACTCAACTGGCCAGCATCCTCGCCCTGCTCGCCAAAGCGCAACCGACCGGGCCGACCAATGTGGCACAGGCCTTGCGATTATTCGCGCCGATGATCCGCCACAAAAGCCTGATCATGCTCTTTTCCGATCTCCTCGTCGATCCCGAACCGGTCATGCACTCCCTGCGGATGATCCGCCATGCCGGTCACGATGTCATCCTCTTTCACGTTCTCGATGAAGCCGAGGTGACGTTTCCCTTCACCGGCTCGGTTGCATTGCGGGATCCGGAAACCAACGAAGAAATGAAACTCGACGCCTCAGGCATGCGGCGCGACTACCTCGATGCCATGCAGGCTCTCCGCGATCAGTACAAAAAAGACTGCCAGAATATGGGCATCGACTACGTCCCCCTCGACACCAGTCAGCGCTTCGACCACGCCCTCATCGAATACCTCTCCCAACGCCAGGCCCGCTTTTAGGAGCATGCTGCTCTACCCGATGGCAGTCGCATGGGCGCCGAGGATTTTATTTCGCTTGGTTTGCTCCTGCAGTTCGTCGTGGGGTGATTTTAGTAGAGCCTGGACTTCCCCAGGAATAGTGGGCGCGGGGTAATGATTAAGTCACTTGTTCAACTTTGTCGGTTGGGTACTGAAAGCACAATATGATTTACCGTTCGCGTTACCTGTTTCTTAAGCGCGAATTCATATTATGTAACCACTTCGATCGTATTATTCCGTTCGAACAATGAGGTTTGGGGAGTGCCCATGACAGTGTAAGACCGCATGGTGGATTCATCCTGTCGCTCCGCGACCCAACCGACTTTGTCGGTTGGACTAATCGGCTTGTTGTGGACATGTTTAATTCGAAATAAATGGAAACCTGTTATGACTTCGTCACACCGGTAGCTGCTTCGCATCAACCGGTGCTACCCGCTTCGATTTGAAATTCTACTCGATCTTTTCCATACGCATAATAATACGCAGGGACATTAGATAAAGTATTATCCTCCTCAAATGTCACTATTTCATCTCCGTTGTAAATACACCCCTTTAATTTATGACCGTTAAGTATTGCATTGAATAGCGTGTATTGAACTTCATCACACATAATAGATTCCTGCAGTTCAACATCTTTGTAACCGGCCTTTTTTATCATGCCAATAATGGTTTCTTCTACTTCACGTTCCAGTTGATAAACTTCCCCTGGAGATTGTGAGATCATGAGATACATACCTAAATATGATATTATCAGGTCTTCAGGTTCTACTTTATCATGATCAACGTCGCTAAACGAAAAACAGCATGGGCCATTAAATCCTCCTCCCTGATAACCATCTCGCATCTCGTAATCTAAAAGAGACACAAATTCTAAATCATCGTGACCATCTATTTTGACCATAGTTTCATAACGAATACTAATACGTTTGGGCTTTTCACCAAGCTCAAACGGCGTCGATAACCACTTTGAAAATTGTCGTTTAATTATAAAATGTAGAATTTTGTTCAACATGTCTTATAATATTTCGATGAACGAAGCCCAAAAAAAGCTTTCAGCTTGAGGATTTGTTCTGCAAAGTACTGCTTACGACTGCGCCGCCCTGAAAGAATCTTTCAGGG
>DEML01000030.1:318592-366353 GCA_002359185.1 Planctomycetaceae bacterium UBA2671 | reverse complement strand
CGGGCCACCCTGCGAGCCACCAGTCTACCCTACTTGGCTATGATACTTCCGCACGATAAAGCCAGTCCCGTTGAATTGCATACGCTTTGAGAAGTTTCGCTTTTTTGGTGATTTGAGACTCATTTAATCCATCGAAATCAATTACAGCATGCTCTCGATACGGTTGAGGATCAGACTTGGCTGTTAATTCTAAGGTTTCCACTTCTGTCACACTCACTCCCATAACACCCGATGAAGAAAGCCCCTGTTCGCTAGTGAAATGATTCCAGGACTCTTCAGCGGAGATCATGTCACCGTCGTAAACCGATAGCTGTTTATCATCCTTCGGTGTTGGTTTAAAAACTTGAGAGGTAATGACTTTTTGCTGTATCCAAGCTGGATTAACCTGCCGCAGCAGTATTGTCTCCGAATTCATGCATTATTCTCCTGTAACTGACGTAATTTGGTCACAAGATTTTCCCAGTCAGTTACATCATCCAAGTTAAATTGGAGTACCTGTTCATGTTGGCTTTCGAGATTTAGCAAATGCCAACTCGCTGTGTGCGATACAAGATTGATTTCAAGTGTAATCTCGTTTGTTTCGAGCGACCATTCTGCTGAAATATTTCCTTGCTCGGTTGGGAACAAATAAGGCAGTTGGACATCGTCAGGAAACTGTTGTTCAAACTGTAGGGAAAGCCAATCCAGTCCATTTGAATCTAGTTTTTTGCCAAACCCTTCCAGCCACCCGTCACGCAAGATCCTTAATTCATCAAGTCGTGCTGAGACATCAAGGGGGTCGAGAATGCTTACATGTTCGACAGACTCAAATTCTTTCAGTCTCTCTTGACGATCGAATTTTCCAATTCCCTGGACAAGTACCAAAACCCGATCTTTATACCCATTCGAAGCTTTCAAAATCACATCGTCATGTTGTGGACTAAGCGGGGCTTTGATTCGTTTTCCGTAAGCAGGCTGAATATGAAATGACAATTTCTGCTGGTCTATTTCTGGGATTACTCCACGGACGAATGTTTCCTCACTCAATTCATTAACTGACGAGGAGGAAAGTACGAGTTTCCGTCGTGTTTCTTTCGTAAGCCGAGCCGTTGTTGAGCTAGACTGATCAATGAACTCAATCGCTTCTCCATCCTGCAAGCTTCGCCCGAATCGATCGAAATAACTCAAGGCTTTTTCCGGGAGGAAATTTTTGAATGGTTCATTTCTTTCTGCTGCACCAATCGCATGAATAATCGCGTCACGAGCTGATTCAAAATATAACTGATTCTCGGGTGCAAATAGTGAGGCTCCGGCTAAAATTAGAGAAATGACAGGCCTGACGCTGCCGTCCTCTATACCTGTCAATTTTAATTCGATCCCATTTGTAAAACTACGGGGTGTTCTTTGACGCTCTTCATGGTCTTCCAAATATTTCCACTTTGCAACTTCGGTGATCATTTCCTCAAGAACAGATAGATCTCGGAGAAATTCCAACGGAATCGAATGATCATCAAATCGCCGACCGGTGAGTCGAGGTGTTAAAAAATTTTCTATCATGGTTTTAACTCAATATTTGACTATCACACTGGTTGTGTGGGATTACAAATTATATCAACACTGTACGTCTGAACCAATGGATATGTTGGATATTTCGATAACTCCGCGATTAATTAATCAATCCAAATCAATATATCTTTCTTTTCATCGTCGATTTAAGTGTTGAATGCACAAGTTGTTTACCCATTCACTCAGCATTTCAATTGAACTGAAAAATCATTTACCAATTGCCCTTTTGCATTGCTTGCGACTGCACATCGAATCCCATAAACTACCCGTTCTTCGGTTAAGACTGGCCTGACATTATGAACAGGCAACTTCTTCATGTTTGAGTCCATTACAAAGAGTTTAGGCAGTGCGCTGGGCAATTTGCAGCGTGGCCGTATTAATGAAGCCAATATTCAAGAGGCGATTCAGGAGATTAAGCAGGCGCTGCTGGAAGCGGATGTCAGTTATGATGTTGTTGATGAGTTCATTAAGACCGTCACGCAGCAGTCTCTGGGGGAAAAAGTTCTCAAGTCGCTTAAGCCGGGCGAGCAGATTGTCGGGATTGTTCATCAGGAATTGATCAACCTGATGGGGCCGGTCGACCATTCGCTGCACATGCGGAAGTCGGGTATCAGCATCATTATGATGTGTGGTCTGCAGGGGTCCGGTAAAACGACGACCTGTGCCAAGCTCGCCAAAATGCTCCTGGCCGAAGGTCGCAAACCGATGCTCGTCGCAGCTGACTTGCAGCGTCCGGGTGCGATTGAACAGCTGAAAACTGTCGGTGCTCAGGTTGGGGTGCCGGTGCATGCGGAAGATCCCAAGGGGAATAATCCGGTCAAAGTCTGCCAGAATGGTGTGGCAGCCGCGAAGAAGACCAGCTCGGTTGATACCGTCATTCTCGATACCGCCGGTCGATTGCATGTCGATGCGGAATTGATGAAAGAGCTGGCGCTGATCGATCGCAAGTTGAGCCCGGATCAGGTGCTGCTCGTGACCGATGCGATGACCGGTCAGGATGCGGTCCGCTCGGCGAAGGCGTTCAACGAAGCTCTCGAACTCGATGGAGCGATCCTCACGAAGCTCGACGGCGACACCCGTGGTGGTGCGGCGTTGAGTGTGAAGCAGGTGACCGGCGTGCCGATTAAGTTTATCGGTGTTGGCGAGCAGCTCGACAAGCTGGAACTGTTTCATCCGGATCGCATGGCGAGTCGTATTCTGGGGATGGGCGATATTGTTTCGCTCGTCGAAAAAGCTCAGATGCAGTTCGATGCCGAGGAGATGGAGAAGCAGCAGGAAAGAATGGCCAAGGGGAAATTTACCCTGGACGATTTCCACAAGCAGATGAAGCAGATCAAGAAGCTCGGCTCGATGGGCGAAATCATGAAAATGATTCCCGGCATGGGTGGCATGGCTGACATGATGGCTCAGACCGACGGGATGAATCCCGACAAAGAAATCGGCCGCATGGAAGCGATGATTTCCTCGATGACTCCCCAGGAACGTCAAAACCCGAACCTGATCGACCGCAGCAGACGGAATCGAATTGCCCGCGGTTGTGGATCGGAACCGGGAGCGGTCGGAAATCTGGTCAAACAGTTCAACGATATGGCTGGCATGATGCAGAAGATGGCCGGCATGGGCGTCCGCGACAAAATGCGAGCCGTCCAGGAACTCTCCAAAATGGGTATGGCCGACCCGGGCGGACGGATCACCGATAAAAAACTCCGCAGCAAACGCGGCCCAGCCGACGAGAAGAAGCTGCAGCAGATGAAAAAAGATAAGCGGAAGCAGGCACGTAAGTCGCGGAAGAAGAATCGGTAGTAGTTAATAGGCGCTAGTTAATAGTTATTAGTTGTTGGAATCGAGCCCTGCATGATAACCAAGCGTCTTACATCAAGGTTTATCTTCTAATACTCGGCTTGATCAAATTTCTATTAACTATTAACTAAAAACTATTCACTAAAATGCACGACATCTACCAAAATCCGCTCAATACCCGTTACGCTTCTCGTGAGATGAGTGGTATCTGGTCTGCTCAGAAGAAACATTCGACATGGCGGCGGCTGTGGCTGGCGCTGGCGGAGTCTCAACAGGAATTGGGGCTCGATATTTCGGAGGCTCAGCTCAATGAGTTGCGAAACAGTCTGGATGAAATTGATTTCGAGAGTGCTGCGAAGCATGAAAAGAATGTTCGCCACGATGTGATGGCTCATGTGCATACGTGGGGGGATCAATGCCCGGCTGCCAAGCCGATTATTCACCTCGGAGCGACAAGCTGTTTTGTGACCGACAATTCCGAGTTGATTCAAATCCGCGAAAGCCTGCTCCTGGTTCGCGAACGACTCGTGAATGTGATCGATCAGCTGGCGAAGTTCGCGGAAAAATATCGTGATCTTCCCTGCCTCGGTTTCACACACCTGCAGCCGGCTCAGCCGATTACGATCGGCAAACGCGCGACGCTCTGGTGTTATGATCTTGTGCTTGATCTCGATGAGATTAATCATCGACTCGCGGTGCTGAAAATGCGGGGCATCAAAGGAACAACCGGCACTCAGGCGACTTTCCTGCAGTTGTTCGGAGGCGATCACGGCAAGGTCGCTGCTCTCGATAAACTCGTCTGCGAGAAGATGGGCTTTGAGAGTTCCTATGCCGTCACCGGACAAACGTATTCCCGTAAAATTGATGCTCAGGTGCTGGGTTGTTTGAGCGGAATTGCACAGTCGTCACATAAAGCAGGTTCGGATATCCGGATTCTGCAGCATCGTAAAGAGTTGGAAGAGCCGTTCGAGAAGAATCAGATTGGCTCGTCGGCGATGGCTTACAAACGGAATCCGATGCGATCCGAACGGATGTGTGCGTTGGCTCGGTTTGCGATGTCGCTGCAGGCGAATGCCGATCAAACGATGGCGACCCAGTGGATGGAACGTACGCTCGATGACTCGGCTAACCGACGGCTCTCGTTGCCGCAGGCGTTTCTGTCGGTTGATGCGATCCTGATTATCTATCGTAACATCTGCGATGGGATGGTTGTTTACCCGAAAGTGATCGAGAAGAATCTGAATGCGGAATTGCCCTTCATGGCGACGGAAGAAATTCTGATGGCGGGCGTTGCGGCTGGGGGGGATCGTCAGGAACTGCATGAGCTGATTCGTGTTTACAGTCATGAGGCGTCTAAAGTCGTGAAAGAAGAAGGCTTGCCGAATGATTTGATTGAACGGCTGACGAAAGATGATGCCTTCTCCAAAATCGACCTAGCGGCTACGCTCGATGCGAAACGGTATATTGGTCGGTCGCCGGAACAGGTCGATGAATTTCTGCGGGATTATATTGAGCCCATCCGTAAGGATTTTGCGGAGGCGCTCAAGCGTGGAAACGAAGATTTGGATGTTTAGTGCCGTTTCAATTGCATCAAGATCTGCATATGATGAACTGGAAGCGAGTGAATCATTTATCTGGAGCAGTAGGATGATCTCAAGAATTACGATTGATCCTGAAATCTGTCATGGCAAGCCCTGTCTGCGGGGATTGCGGTATCCAGTGACGATGGTTCTTGAGTTGCTGGCCTCGGGAATGTCGGTTCCTGAGATCCTGGCTGATTATCCAGATCTGGAAGCGGACGATATTACTGCATGCCTGCAGTATGCGGCTCGCTTAAGTGATGTGAAATCGACAACACAGGTTTCTACTTAAAGCGGTTTTAAGTAAGAGAGCCGAAGAGATCCCCTCATCCGGCCTTCGGCCACCTTCTCCCCAAGGAGAAGGAAAGATTACCGCTCCCCAGTGGAGAAGGGCAGCAAACCGCTCCCCTATTGAGAAGGAATGCTGACCACTCCATCAGCTTTAGCTGACTCAATCTGCAAAGCTCTCCAGGACCTGCTCAAACGTCTTGACATGGTCCTTAAAGGTTTCGGGTGTCGCGGTGTAGGTGATGATGTAGCTTTTGTCCTGATTTGGGCTGGCCATGTAAAACTGGCGTTGTTTCAAGGCATTCGGTACGGTTTCGGAAGGATTCATCCGCTGGTTGACAATGATTCCTTCATTCGAACCAAAAGTCTTGATTTTCGATTTGAAGTTATCGACGTCCATGCCCATTTGCTTGTACTGTTGTGGAAGCATTTTGACTAAGAGATCGGCAAATTCCTGAGTGGCTGGTAGCTTGCCATCAACGACGACGACATTCACGTTTTCGAGAAAATCATCCTGTCCATTTCGGATCAGCAGGACTTTGATTTTCTCAAAGTCGAAACTTTGCTTTTTCAGGTAGTCTTTCGCGGTGTCGGTCATTCCACCATCAATGAGTTCGGATTTGAGGGATCCATTGATCGGCAGCCAGCCGGCAGGATGCGTGAATGAAAATCCCGATTTATCTCGGTAATCTTCACTGAAAGCGGAATTGACCAGACCAAAAAGCATGAGGCTGAAAATCAGCAGGGACGAAGAAAAACGATGCATTGGGGAGTCCTTTAGGCGAAATTCAAGGAAAGAACAGTCGTAGGCAGCTTTATCATGCCGTCTCATTTTGCAGATGTACACTGCAGAAAAGGAATGTTTTGGAATTGTTTTGCGATTCGGGCTTGTGAATTTGGGTAACATTTGATTCTGGTAAATGTTTTTGCTCGGGAAATTTGTCGGAATGGACTTCTCTAGTTGAAAAACTGTTGAGATCTGACTACAGTACCGAATTCCGCGAATTGGCGCGATTCAAACTGATGGCTAAGTTGCCGAATTCCGAGTGGGATGTTCACTCATTATTGTAGATTTTCTGTAAGGGTGTTTTAAGGTATGTCAATCACCAAAGTGAAGAAGCAGGAACTGATTGATGATTATAAGCGAACCGAAGGGGATACCGGTTCGCCCGATGTTCAGATTGCCGTTTTATCCCACCGTATTAACGAGTTGACCGCTCATCTGAAGACTCACAGCAAAGATTATGCAAGCCGCCGTGGCCTGCTGATGCTGGTCAGTCGTCGTCGCCGTCTGCTCGATTATGTTCGAGCCAAGGATCCGTCACGTTACGCATCCCTGATTGAGCGACTCAGTTTGAGAAAGTAGCGGTTCAACCCGGCGATTTATCGTCGGGTTTTCTCTTTTACCCGCCTTGCGTAAGGGTGGAATGGCTACTGACTGATAGCCGAATTGATGATCTGGATTCCCGGGATGCCGCTGTGGATTTCAGATCGATGCTGGACGCATTTCTGTATTACTGCGTCATTTGATTGTTAACGAAGATGTTGTCGAACGCTTGCAGGCTGGCTGCTGATGAAAGTAGCCGTGGATTCATTGCTAAATATCGATAGAAAAAAAGAAAGAAATTCTGTGTCAGGAAAACAAATTGTTGTTGAAAAGGAAATTGCAGGTCGTCAGCTGAAAATGACGACTGGGGAAATTGGAAAACAGGCCAGTGGCGTTGTCATGGTGCAATACGGCGAGACCAGCTTGATGGTCGCCGCTCAAACCGGTCCCGCTCGAATGGGGATCGACTTTTTCCCGCTAACTGTTGATTATCGCGAACGCTATGCCGCAGCCGGGAAGTTTCCTGGTGGCTTCATCAAACGGGAAGGTCGTCCTTCCACTCACGAAATTCTGACGGCTCGCTTAACCGACCGTCCTCTTCGACCGCTGTTCCCCAAAGGGTTCCGCGACGAAGTTCAAATTCAAACGGTTGTGCTATCCTGCGATCTCGAAAATCCTGCGGATGTCCTTTCTATCAACGGAGCCAGTGCCGCTCTCTGCATTTCCCCGATCCCCTTTCAGGGACCGATCGGAGCCGTCCGGGTTGGCATGGTTGACGAGAAACTGATTCTCTTCCCGACAGACGAACAAACCAAATCGGGCGATCTTGATCTGGTTGTTGCCGGAAATCGGGAATCGATTCTGATGATTGAAGGTTTCGGTCGCCAGATTCCAGAAGACGTCATGATCGATGCTCTGCTGTTCGCTCACAAAGCGATTGGCGACCTCTGCGAATTGCAGGAAGAACTGGCTGGCAAAGTTGGTGTCGAGAAGAACGAGTTTACAAGCCCGGCTGAAAACCCATTCGTTTCCATCGTTCGCAAAGAAGCCCTCGATGATTTGAAGAAGGCTCGCCAGAATCCGAAAAAATCGGAACGCTCTGCAGCAGCTGCTGAAATCAAACAGGAACTGATCGACAAATACTTCCCTGAAGGAGCAGAAGAAGACAGCGAAGGTCGCACCGTTGGCGATCTCAAAGAAGCCTTCTATCAGGTCGACAAACAGGCTTGTCGTGATTTGACGGTTTCCGGACATCGTCTCGATGGACGTTCTGCAACAGAACTGCGAGATGTCTCCTGCCGCGTCGGCATCACACCTCGCGTTCACGGCTCTGCCCTGTTCACCCGCGGTGAAACTCAGTCGATCGCTTCGCTGACACTCGGAACCGTTCGCGATCAACAACGGGTTGAAGACCTGTTCGGCGAACACACCAAGCGATTCATGCTCGATTACAACTTCCCATCGTGGTCGGTTGGCGAATGTCGTCCGATCCGAGGACCTGGACGTCGCGAAATCGGTCACGGAGCTTTGGCAGAACGCTCTGTTCAATGGGTCCTGCCCGATGAATCGGCTTTCCCGTATACGATTCGAATTATCTCCGATATCACCGAATCGAACGGAAGTAGCTCGATGGCTTCTGTTTGTAATGCGACCTTGGCTCTGATGGATGCCGGTGTGCCGATCAAACAGCCTGTCGCTGGGATTTCAATCGGGATGGTCAAAGAAGGCGACAAGTACGCCTTGCTGACTGACATCATCGGCGATGAAGATCACTTCGGTGATATGGACTTCAAAATTGCCGGGACTCAAAAGGGAATCACCGGGATTCAGCTCGATCTCAAAATTGATGGGATCAATGAAGAGATCATGCGGAAGACTTTGGAGCAGGCTCGCAAAGCTCGCCTCGAACTTCTCCGTTCGATGCTGACCGAAATTCGTCGTCCCCGCAAAGAAATTTCGATGCTCGCTCCGCGAATTGAAACTGTAAAAATCGATCCTGAAAAGATCGGCCTGCTGATCGGTCCTGGCGGAAAAAACATTCGCCAGCTTCAGGAAGATACCGGCACTCAAATCGATATCTCTGACGACGGAACCGTCACCATTGCGGCTTCCAAAGGAACCGGAGCTGAAGATGCCAAAGCTCGTATCGAAGCGATGACCGAGGAAGTTCGCGTCGGCCGTGTTTACAACGGAACTGTTATCGCGATCAAAGATTTCGGAGCCTTCGTCGAAATCGCTCCTGGCAAAGATGGACTCTGTCACATCAGTGAATTGTCGAACGGCTTCGTCAAGAATGTTGGCGATGTTGTGAAAATCGGCGACAAGCTCGAAGTGAAAGTCATCGCCGTCGATGAACAGAATCGCGTCAAACTCTCCCGCAAAGCCCTGCTGCCCGATGCCGTTGAGGAAAAGGGATCCGATGATGATGAAGATGACGTCGAAGAAGAAGACCTGAGCTTTGACGACTAACCGTCGTTGAGTATAATTAGAAATCGCCGCAGGAACATCGAGTTATTCCTGCGGCGTTTTTTTGTGGATAGAAATATTATGCTGGCATCACTTTATCTGTGTTCCATAAGCCTCTTGTCGTGAATAGTTAAGCTCAAGCGAATCCCTCTGATTACTTTGCCACACAGGTAGCCGCTACGTACCATCCTGTTTAACCCATGGATTATTATCTGGTATAAGGTAATAATCAGAGTACAATTCATTAATCAGATTGACAAATCGATTACAAATGATCGAGTCATACTGTCACCTTCCATTTAAGGGAAAATCATGGGTATTTTTGATCTCATCGGCTGGTGTATTTTTGGCTTGATTATTGGTGCAATCGCAAGATTTATTATGCCAGGAGTTCAAGCGATGGGCTGGGGAATGACCCTCATCCTGGGAGTTGTAGGCTCATTTGTGGGAGGAGCGTTATCCTCGCTGATTTCTTCCGGAGGATCAGCCGGACTTGTCAACCCGGCTGGCTGGATCATGTCGCTCATTGGGGCATTGATCGTCTTATTCGTCGCTGGGAAAATGAAAAAGAGTTAGTCGCGGGTGGCCCTCTAACAATTCACCAGCAATCCATTATAGAAATTTTTCGTTTTGCACCGTTTCAAGCAGAAATCAATTGGACTTTCGACAATCCTCATAGTCGTGTTTCTCCTCTTCGTGGGGTCTTTTGCAAGAGGTGTGTCTGCTGCATTTGCTGCTGGTGGTGAATTTGGAATTCTCAGTCGCCTGTCTCTCTTTTTGATTGCAGGGGAAATTCCGATGCTGCTCTTCGTTGGACTGGCCATCGTTTGTGGCGTTTCTTACCTCTACCAGAAAACTCGGCCAGCGATTATGCAATCTGTCCGCCACCGATTTGCAGAGTCGCATCCCGACAGAACAATTCGCTGGGTGCGAATTCGCTCTGAAAATAACATTGGCCCGATCGCTGTTGTCTTGCATGGTTACACAACTCCCACGTATCACTACTACCAGATCAATTCTGAAACCGAATCGATTGAAGATCTGGGGACTTCTGAGTACTTGCCTGGCAAATCAGATGCGATCGGAGGTTAATACATTGAAACGGTTTGCTCCCCTCCTGGTCATTATCCTTGTTGTCGGCTTGCTAGCCGCTCTTAACCATCGAGCGTTTTCCGAACCAGTCCCGATCGATCGAATAAAGAGTTTGCAAAAAGGGATGACCCAGGATGAAGTGCAATCTATTCTTGGCCCTCCCTCGAAGATCCACGAAAGTGGTCAGTGGACCTACCAGCGGGCTTGGGTCTTAGGGTTCGTCAATATTCACTGGAAATCAGACGGAACTTTCAATGGTGATTTCAACTATGAACGATTTTGATCAATCAAGTCGATGGAGCAAAGAGTCCTGGCGTGGTGATCATGGTTGATGCAAGCAAATGAAGGAGTTGCATGGAATCGAAAGAAATCAGATGCCCGTATTGTGGAGGACTCATGGAACCGGGCTGTGCTACGATTCGAGGGACAATTTTGGGGTTCTTTGTGATCGGGTTCTCCTACCAGCATTTGTGGTTTCAGAAGAACACTGCGAAAAAAGCAGATGTTGTTGCGACCAGTGGGGAGATACGCCAGAGTCATCGGTGTGTCAACTGTGATGCCGTTTCGATTGTTCCGTTTCCACGGATATGAAGCTGTTAATTTGTAATAGTTACAAACTGCATCAGAATTCGATCAGTGAGATCATCCTTTCTTTTAGCTGATTGGAACTCATCTTGCTCTCAAATCGGGTTTCTACGAAACTCCCCCCTGTTTCTCTGTCGAATTGTCCCCAACATCTGGCTGGCCTGTTTCAGTGTGACCCGAACACTCACCCGACTACTTCTGTTCTTGATGCTCTCCGGCTGCGCTGCCATGCAGATGCGGCCTCGGTCGAGCGCGACCGTTCCGAATCCACTGGTGGTCTCAGCGAGTTCCCAGGAAGTGGCCTGGGAACGGGCGATTGATGTGCTCCACGGGTTTCATTTCGAAATCGAACGGGAAAATCGTCAGGCGCGCACTATCGAAACCAAGTATCGAACTGGCTCTGGCCTGCTCGAACCCTGGCATAAGGAGTCCGTGGGATTGGCGAATCGGCTGGAGAGCACACTGCAATCGATTCGGCGGAAAGTTGTTGTAACCGTCTCTCCAGTTCAATCGGGAGGTCATGCCATTCAGGTTGTTGCGCTGAAAGAGCTGGAAGATATCGATGCCCTGACCGCAAATTCTCCCGGCGGAGCGACCTTTCAGGAAACGTCGCCGCTTGATCGGGATTTGACTCCCGTACTCGGCCAGTCCCGCCCTTCCGGCTGGATTCCTCAGGGTCGTGATCTCGACTTGGAACGAGCAATTCTGCTGGAGTTGCAGTCTCAGTAGAGCTTTGAAATTCGGGTGAATACTGTAACTGTATTTAAACCACGGATGGACCTGGCGCGGCGTAGACCTGCCATTCACCAGCAATGGGAAAAATTAACCGCTAAGACGCCTGTCGAAACAAGAAGCTTTTTCAAATAATAATTTTGGAACCACGAAGGCAGGAAGACACAAAGAGATTCAGGAATCTTGAAAATCAATAAAAAGCATCCCGATGGATTTGAGGCAATTTTGTTACAGAACTCTTCGTGCCTTTGTGCCTTCGTGGTAAAAATAATTTGATCAACAAGATTCTGTTTCACGACAGCCCGCTTGAGCGAAAAAATAGACCATTTTCAAATGGTTTCTGCAGTCGCTTGGACACCAAATGACCTAAAACACTGTGTTTGCTCCTGCCGTATGCTGCAGGTAATTTTTTGAATATGCTCTAGAAGATCGCAAGGCCACAAAAGCATCACCGTTCTGCTGGCTGCCAGAGTGTCCAATTCTCGAAAACTCAGCGAATTAGCTGCCTGAAAATTTGCGCAAGCAACAAAATTCTGTATCGTTACTGCAGTTTGCAGATTCCTGGAGCGGCTTATTGATGGTTTGAACCCTCTATTTCCAGTCAATCACCCGCTACCTTTTCATGGAAAAGGCTATAGTAGCACAAAGTTCTCAGAGAAAATTCAAGAGACTTCTTCTTTAATAACTCTGTGACTTGTATGCTCTCTCTGGCCGAACTGAATTACTATCGGCTGAAGCCGATAGGTTTTTTGGCCGTGAGCTTCGGACTGAAGTCCTTTCGCTCACATGCCAGATGTTTATTTTATTGTCCTTGGACAAATTTGACCCCACGATGAAAAGAACCTGAAGGATTCGCCTGAAGGCGAGGGTTTTAGGCCCATCGCAAGGACAATAAATCTGGTGACACCTCCAGCAGATCTGGAATTTACTCCTGGTTGGCGTTTTGCAAAACTTCAGTTAGTTAATAGATAGGCTACTCAGGGTTAATTATGACAGCGATTCTCGAAACGGACCTCCCTGGAATTCCGAAGCATCAGGGCAAAGTTCGTGATGTTTACGATTTCGGTGATCGACTCTTGCTGGTCGCTACCGATCGCATCAGTGCATTTGACTGGATTTTGCCGACGGGCATCCCGGACAAAGGCCGAATTTTGACGCAATTGAGTCTGTTCTGGTTTGAACTGCTTGGTGGTCCACATCATCTGCTATCTACGGATCCAACGATTTTACCACTTCCCGTAGGCACTGATCTCAATCAGTTTGCGGGTCGGAGTATGGTTGTTAAAAAGACAAATGTGATTCCGATTGAATGTGTCGTGCGGGGATATCTTTCCGGTTCTGGATGGGTGGACTATCAGAAAACGGGACTCGTCAGCGGCGTTCCTCTGCCTGCGGGGTTAAGGGAAAGTGATCGTCTTCCCGCTCCCATTTTCACGCCCTCAACAAAAGCCGCGAGTGGTCACGATATGCCGATCTCGTTTGAAGAGGTGATTTCAGAAATCGGTGAACACACCGCTAATGCCATCTGCTCCAAAAGTCTCGACCTTTATGAACGGGCCTCCAACTTTGCCCGTGAACGAGGCTTGATCCTGGCGGATACGAAATTTGAATTCGGCATTTTCGCACCGGGAGAAAATGAGGAGGAAATCATTCTGATCGATGAGGTCCTGACACCTGACAGTTCCCGCTACTGGCCAGCCGACGATTATGAGCCGGGACGCACACAAGTTTCTTTCGATAAACAGTACGTCCGCAACTGGCTGCTGCAAACCGATTGGGATCGCAACTCCCCTCCCCCCGAATTGCCCGAAGAAGTCGTTATCAATACGCGTCAGAAATATGCAGAAGCGTATCAGTTAATCACCGGCAAGGTGTTTCATTGATTTTCTTCTGCAATATAATCCATCAACCAGAACTCTTGGAATTAATTGATTAAAATCAGTCGATCAAGAGTGGCGGGCGCACTCGACGAGAAGCCCCCGATTCGTTGTACTTTCGGGGGTTCCGCAAAAGCGGAACGCCCACGCCACCCACTATCGATTTTAATTGTTCGTGTGAATGACACGGGATAGCATTATGGTACGGCGATCATTTCGGGTAGAGAAATCGCGAGCACCTTTGATGGCGACAACCCTCGTGCTGATAGGTGGTATCGTGACCTGCCTCGCCATCGCCACTCCTTTTGCCGATGACATGACCACTCCCCTGCTGATCATCGCAGGCATGATCTTCGCATTAACGATCGTGCTCAGTCTCCTTCGCCGTCAGACAACTGAAATCTTTGCCGAGTTATACGCGCTGACATTTCATAAAGAGCAGCCCAAAGTCCGTATGAAACTCAAACGTCTCAAAGATATTGAACAGACAGAACCACAACGTCCACCGACTGCTGAAGATATCCGGAAAATCAAAGGCAAAGATTGATTGTGGTTATCTGACACTTATGTGCTACTCTCAAGGGGATGAATCTCTTCACAACGGTCAGCCTGATACTCATTCACCGGCATCGTCATAACGATTTCCCGTTTCCAGTGCGGTTCGTGGATTGCCCAGCAATGAATCCGCAGGACTTCATCGGTTAGTTCGAAATCTCGGCAATCGTCATGCGAAGTCTGCCAGCATTTCTGCTCGATCGGCAAGAACGATCGTTCGCAGGTAAAATGATTTGCCCGCCTTTTCGTAATTCTCCCCTGATCGACAATTGTCAGACAACGTGAAGATTCCTGATCGAGCAGACGCATGGCGATCAATTCGTGGCTGGCGGTTTGATAGCGAGTCTTCAAAACCGGCAACGATTCCCGGCAGGCCCGGGCATCTTCGAAAAATGTCTGTCCGGGAAGCAGGAGTCGCGCAGCCATGAAATTGGCAACCTGTTCCCGCATTCCTGGTCCACACTCATCAGGCTGGGCTCCTACATATTGAAAGACATGATGGGCAAAACATTCCCCCAGTTCATGACAGATCGCCCAGTGGATCCGTTCGGGGCGCTGGTCCGGTTTGATGAAAATCGATCGCCGTCGTCCAAACTGTTTGAGTCGCCCCCGCGAAGCCTGCTGACGATCGTAGACAATGTCAAATCCCAGCCGACGAGTCAAAACAGCAGCGTCCACCGCCCCGTTGGTGTACCCCGCCCTGTCCAGAATCTGCATTGAAACGACATCCGCAGCTGACATCCACTCACCAGTCCCCCACATCTTTAAACCTTTCTTAACTGGATAATTCGCATCTCAACCCGACGCGTCAGCGAGGGGCCGACTTCCAGTTGACCATTCGCCTAAATGCAAACAGTCAAACTGTTTACGTCATTTCATGGAATCAATTCAGACACTTCATTATTGTGGGGCGATTTCATCAACTGATTCATACAGCACAAAAGTGTACATAACGGCACACTACTGGTCAATTGAATTATGTTCACTATTTTGCAGTTGGCCAGATCAGTCTGTGAAACCATTCCGGCTCGAAAAGATTCGAGTCAATCCCTTCCGTCATAACGCCGATAATTAGATTAACCGACAATCTTCTACGCCATTGCGCGCAGGGTAATCACATTTCCGGATAACAGATCTGGTGGAAAATTCTCTGACTATCCAAGCCGATTAAGCAATAGAGCCGACACTACGAATGTGTAGCGGGTGTTTGACTGGAAACATAGAGTCAAAACTAAATCGAGCCGCTACAGTAAACTGCAAATTGCAGTAGAATTTGGCAGATTCTCATGGCAGCACACCGTACAGACAATCAAAATTTCGATATTCCTGAAGCGGCCTGTCCGCCAATGCGTCTCCTGCTGATTGCCGTTCTGGCTATCGGAGCAGGTGTGGCGACGAACCGACTTTTGTATGCGACTGCGAATCAGAATTATGTCGGTCGGATTGAAGTCGACTCGATGACGATTCGTGCTCCAGTCGATGGCATTCTGCAGAACTGGGAAGTGACTGAGGGGCAGGTTGTCGATCCACAGGCTCTGTTGTGCAATATCGGTGGACAGAATCTGAATCGGCAATTGCAGATCCAGCATCAGGAAGTCGAACGACTCTCTGCCCGTCTGGCCACATTGAAAGCGGAAGTTGATGTCAAACTGCACGAGCATTTGAGTACGGTCGAAAGCGACATCTACCAGGCAGAACTGCAAACAGCCGAACTACTTCAGAAGAAGTATTATTACGAACTCGAACGCATGGCCTGGAGAGATCAACGGGAAAGTTTTGAAAAGAACAAGTCCACTGTGAATTCCAAAACTCAATCGGGAGATGAGTTGGATGACAAGTTGATCAACTGTATGCTTAAAGAAGAGTCTGCACTCAATTCGATTGAAGCGGCTGACGCACAACTCGAAATCTGTTCGACTCGACTGGAAAAACTGCAGAAACAAAAAGAGGAAATGCGGGAACGCGTTCAACAGGCAGTTGGGCTCTCCGAAATCGAACTGCGGTACGAGCAATCGAAAGCGGAACTAGAGAATCTGGAATTGCAACTTTCTCTGCAGAAGGTTCGAGCCGCCAGTGTTGGAACGATTGCGAATATTCGACGACGACCCGGCGAATATGTCAAAGCGGGGGAAGTGCTCGCAGAGCTGTTTTTGCTCGATGAGGCCTATGCCGTTGCTGATGTGCCGACTTCGCACTCTCATAATTTTCAAGTCGAAATGCCAGTCCGCTGCCGCTTTCCCAATGGGGAAACCCGCACTGGAGTTGTCACTCATATGGCGATTGCCACCAGTAAAGAGGACGAACACCAAAACCCAAACGGTCCTGCTATTCCCATGCGAATCGAACAGACCGGCGCCCTCTGGCCGAAAATTCCGATCGGTGGACAGATTACGGTGATTCGATAATCATCAAATTGCGATCACAATTCAAGATATCATTGGATCGCACTCTCAGACCAGTAGGTCAGGCATTGCCTGACGAAATGTGTGTACCACCTCGTTTGTCGTCAGACAGTGCCTGAACTACACCTTTGACATTCGATAATCGCTCAAAATTTGAACGCAATTCAGGACGATGAAATCTCTTCGAAGGAATCGCTGGCCTGTTCTGGCTTCAAGCGAGCTTGGAGCCTTTCGATGGTGGATTGCTGCTGCGGCGGGACGAGAACGCCGCACGATACGATGTACTGAAACGCCTGATCAACCGACAGATCCAGATCAACGACTTCGCTTTTCGGAACGGACATCGCATAGCCGGTCATCGGCATCGGTGAGGTCGGAACCAGAATTGAAACGCAAGGTTCGCCCGCTGCCACCGCGATATCGATCATGCTTTCTCCGGTCACAAAGCCCAGTGTCCAGATGCCCTTACGGGGGTATTCAAAAGCGACGACCTTGCGAACTTCGATCTGATTCTCGGAAAACAGAAAATCGGTCACCTGCTTAACAGAACCGTAAACGGTCCGGACGACAGGCAAGCGGCTGATAATCAGCGATTCGAATTTATGGACAATCCAGTGTCCAATGCGAACGGTGACCATTCTTCCAAGAATATAAATGAGCAACACCAGCAGTAATACGGCGATGAGACTCAATGGAAACATGCCTGGAAAATGCTTCACCGAAATCAATTCCATGTTGAATGGAACTCGGGACTGAGGCATATCTCCAGGGGGGATTTTTCGAGCGACAAGCAGGTAATCTTGATACTGAAATGCCACCTGCCCGACCGGAACATAGACATCATCCAGACTCAGTGCATTATGCCGCTGCTCTTCAGTTAACGGCTGAGCGTCCACATCCCGCATTTCGATCAGCCTGGACAGATACTGGTCCCGAATTTCAGGACGGACACGATAATCTTCCCGGCAAAATGGGAGTGAGGGTCCATTCGGCAATTCGACCAGCCCGGTTAGCGGGACCGAATGATCTACAAACTGAGCCGCTGTAAATTTCACGAAGGTATTCGTCGGCTTAACTATGTAATTATAGAGCAGACTGCCCAGCCAGATGAGGATCACCAGGGTGAGCACTGTGGGCAGAATGATAGCGAGCCCGCGAAGAAATATTTTTCTGGCAGTAGGATGATGAGACGGTGTTGGCGGTGAATTCGTACTGATCGATCGCCCCCGATTTCGTGATGTTCAAAGATGTCAGAATATTTGAACGGAATAAATTCATTTAAGGAGAACGCTCTTCAAATTGTAAGACGAACAGAGAAAATGGAAAGGGTGCCCCGGTTTGCTCAATGGGTACGATCCTCAATAAACGAAACGCCAGCAGAAATTTTGGGGTTCGCATAATCAAACTTTGATGTTATGCTTCCATTCGATTTTCTGTGTTCTATAATAGTTACAAATAGACATTAATTCAGGTGCCGATTTTTCGGGAATTCCTATGGCAACCACAACAACCCATCAGATCTCATCGAGCAGTTTCGACAAACTGCGTGAACAGCACTACAACGCCACAGTTGTCAGTGTGAATCGCATTCATGAAATGCTGATGCGCATCCGAATCCATTCCGATGAAGGTCGGTTCGAGTATCAGCCTGGTCAATATACGGTGCTCGCATTGGGAGCCTGGGAAGATCGCTTTGATCATCCCACCGAAATTGAAGATGAGGCGACTCTTAACAAATTGATCAAGCGGGCTTACTCAATATCCTGCCCACTGCTCAATGAACAGCATGAATTAGTCACTTGCCAGGATTGTGTCGATCTCGAGTTTTATATCACACTCGTGCCGCGTCCCGATCATGAAAGCCCAAAACGGCCGCCACTCACTCCACGACTGTTTGCCCTGCGAAAAGGTGATCGGCTCAACATGAGTCATCATGTAGTCGGAAGTTACACGCTCGATCCTGTGGGACCAGAAGATAACGTGATTTTCGCGGGAACCGGAACCGGGGAAGCTCCCCACAATGCCATGGCAGCCGAGCTTTTGAAGCGGGGGCATCAGGGAAAGATCGCCTCGATGACATGTGTCCGTTATCGTCAGGATGCCGGCTATCTGAGCGAGCAGGCAATTTTGAATGAACGTTACGAGAACTATCGCTATCAGCTTTACACGACCCGTGAAGCGGAAAACATGGATCAATCGCGTCCAGATTTTGTCGGTAAGCAGTATCTGCAGGATATTATCCGCCCCGAGAATTTCGAACGAGAATTTGGTTGGCATGCAGATCCACAGAAAACGCATGTTTTTCTCTGTGGTAATCCCGACATGATTGGAATTCCCCGAAAAGGCGAGGATGGCGAACTGGAATATCCACCAAATCCCGGCATGGTCGAACTGCTCGTCTCGCAGGGTTTTACTCTCGATCAGCCAAAGAATCCGGGAAATATCCACTTCGAGAAATATTGGTAAAATCTTTCACGGAAATAAAAACGACTCTTTCAAATATGTACTTTGGAAAGAGTCGTTTTCGCTTTATTCTGAACTTTTGATGATCAATCAAACTTCCTGAGACTGCACCATCCACAGATGTTTTTCGAGCCCGGCTGTCATACTGATGAGAAGATCTTCACTGATCGGGTCGAGATCGCCCAGCAATTCAATGGATTCTCGAAGTCCGCGAACTGTTGTCTGCAATCGATCCGCTACCAGGGAAACAGTTGAAGCCGCAGAGGCAAATTCTTTATCCATCAGTGCCAGCGAGGTTCCTTCGGCAACCTGAATCGCACGACCATCTGGAGCGACACCGAGTGTCGACATCCGCTCGGCGACTTCATCAGAGCCCAGTCGAACATCATTGATAATTTCATCCAACTGCAAATGCACCGCTCTGAAGTTGTTTCCCACAACACACCAGTGAGCCTGCTTGAGTTGTAAGGCAAGGTCGATCAGATCGACCAGTCGATCCTGCAGCGTTTCGGCCACTTGAGCGTTTTTCTCTTCTGGTAATACTTGCCGTTTGAATTCAGTCATGATCTCTCCTGTTGTTGTTATGTAGAGTGGTTCATCGGCACCAATGTGGTGTCGATAATTTTCTTTTATTCGGTTTTCTACTGCGGTTTGTAGTTTACTGTAGCGGCTTTTTGTGGGTTTGAAGCCTATCTTCCAGGCGACTGCCCGCTACACTTTCGTAGAAACGGCACAATTCATTTATAAACTGATGATCTGAAAAGACAAGACCTTCAATTCATCGATTTGGACTGTTCTTCAAACCGGGCGATCCAACGTTCAGGCTCTTCTTCAAACGCCGCTTTGCAACCCGTACAGCAGACATAATAGGATTTCCCCTGATAGCTGACTGTAATCGTTCCCAAACCACCCGAAATGATACAGGTTCGCTCGCCATAACCTTCATCGATTAAGGCCATCGAAGTTCCTTCGCGTTGCGTGGACACTGTGTCGACACGAAAGAAGCGATCGTTCCCGCCCCGTTGCTCATACACTTCGAGCAGATAGCGATTATTGTTCTGCTGATTGAATACCAGCCGCTTGGTTTTATCCTCGGGTTCTTTCTCCGTGAACTCAAGTTTATAAGTGCGTTGAGGCTTATCGTCATCGCCCGGTTCGTCTTTGATCTCACTGGTGAATTCGCCAATAAGAGTTGAAGTCTGACCCTCATCGCCTGTCAACTGCAGTTGATACTGCTCCGATTCCGGCAGGTAGGTCATGCTCGCAAGACGATAATATGGACTCGCTTCAGAAGACATGACAAGTGCTGGTTGTTTCGGATTCGTTTTGAAATCCCAGACCCAGTTCGTTTCATCGAGGGCCTTTGAGCCATCAAAATTCTTCTGCGTAATTCCCCGCCAGGTCCCGAGCAGAATCTGCAGATCTTTCAGAGCCGCAATCACCACATCGGCTCGCTTGTCGGCTTCAAGAGTTTCATTCTGCTTTTCGCCAGATTTCATCTCCCCGTGGGCAGATGATGTACTGGGGGTGTCATTCCCGAATGTGATAACCGGCAATTCATGGGATTGGCTCTCCGAGTTTTTTGGGGGAGCTTCGAGCTGAGAGACATTTGAGCTTTCATTCACTTCAGGGGCAGTTGTATTTGTTTGTGCCGGAACTGCCCTTGGCGTTTCTGATTTCGAGCAACCCAGGTAGAGCATCACAGTGGCGAGAATACAAAGTGAGAATATTGTTTTTGAGAGATATTGCAACATGTTGACTTGAGACATCAAACGGGATCCTCAGTTGAGCGTTGTGAGTGTGTAATAAATTTTATCTTAACCAACTTATGAAAGTCGAACCAAGTCGATTGGTCCGCTTTGGCCAAAAAAGTGAAATTGTCGACTTGGCCTTGTTGACTCTGTTTTTAAATATTTTGAAGAAATAAAAAGTCGAAGCGCAGATCGCCGTTTCTGTTCCGTAAAGCTTTTTGAACAGAGAAATCAGATGTTTGATTTCCCAAAAAAACTGTTTGCCTATGACGCCGCAAACCACAATTTTAAATCTTTACGTTGGAGAACACGATGAACACGAACCTTAACTTCAAAACCATGTTACGCTCAGCAATTTTTGGCACATTGGGTGCAGTAATGTTCCTGACACTGGGGCAAATGACTCAGGCCGCCGACCACGCTGTGCATACAATTAAGTATGCCGATGTCGGCAACGATATGAAGGATGGTGATAACATCAGTGTTGTCGAAACAAAAAATGTCTGTCCCTCAGACGAGATTGAAATCAAATTGGTACTCGGCTCAGGAGTCTCCTGGTGGAAGGGAGCAATTCTGTTTAAGAAAGACAAGGACAACGATTATTTAAGTCTTGTCGAACTTCAGGATGATACCAAATCCAAAACGGCTCGTGTCTCCTGTGACGTCTTCTCCAACCGTCATTTTGTCCTCAGCAAAGCTAAAGCTTTTGGCGTCCACACCAATATGTACTTCATTGAAGATGCCCCG
Source organism: Planctomycetaceae bacterium UBA2671 (assembly GCA_002359185.1). Lineage (GTDB taxonomy): Bacteria > Planctomycetota > Planctomycetia > Planctomycetales > Planctomycetaceae > Rubinisphaera. The sequence goes on along the minus strand of DEML01000030.1, from coordinate 345,143 downwards.
CAAAAAATGACAGGCGGCAACCGGTACACATTTACCTGAACAAAAGACTAATCGCTGATTTCTGAAGAGAAAAGGAGAGAGCAGGGGGATGATAGCTCGATTCACCTGCTTTTTCTCCTTCGAAGTTCCTGCGTCCAGTAAAAATTAACTGGTCTGAAAAGACAGATCTCTCAGTGTGATAAGCTCTTGCTCTACAGCTTTGAACTCTTCCGTTTTCGGAACATCAGCCGCATTTTGCAGATCGTCCAGAAACGAGCCCCACAGGTGTTTCTGCAATTGCTGGATCAGCCAGATCTGGCGGACTTTCACAAAACTCTGATGAAACTGATGAAACCAGGCTTCCAGGTATCGCATGCCGGTCGAGGTGCTCGAACTGATGGCCGTTTCGCCGACTGCTGCGGTCACCGTGCCAGCAGTGACATCGCCAGCCACATGCAGTGCTGCTTGCAATGCCGTGTCGGTCATCATAGGCATCATCGCATTGCCGACGGGCCCAAATCCGGTGGCAAATAAAGCGACTGTCACTGCCGGTCGAGCAGCTGCGGCTGCGGTGTCGAGTCGTTGCAGGATTTTGAACCAGTCTTTACGATCTTCACGAAAGGACTGCATTTGCAAGCGGACTAACGCCTCAAGTTCTGCTTCAAATCGGGCATGCTGATGTTCTTCCTTGATGGCAGCCAGTGTGTTTTCCCGAGTTTGGCCAGCCATCAATTGATTGAGTCTTGACGCGAGCACGGGATGTCCATGTTGAGCAAGCGATTCGAGTCGATCGTAAATTGCGACCAGTTGCTGTTGAATTGTTCGCCACTCCTGTTGCCGATAATTCGTAATCCACTGCGGCTCGGCCTCGGGATCACGATGTTGCAACTGACGAATCGGCCACATGATTCCTCGCCCGAGGGCATCGTAAAATCCATGAACGGAGGCTTCCCAGCCTGTGCGATGTTCCTTCCACCAGTTGCGAACTTCCTGAATCACAATCGGATTCGGGACCGCTGGCCAGGTAACGGAAATTTCCTGCAGCCGTTCGGCCAGACGTTTCCAGGCATCTCCATAAATGCCGGAGCGTCTGCGAATTTCAGCCAGATAAGCGGGGATGCCTGCCTGTGAATCGGAAAGAGCGGTCACAGCGCCCGCTAATGATTTCAGTTTGATTTCCTCGAATCGCAATTCCGATAAATCGACCATCAGATCGCGAGCCGTCTGCTCGTGGACCGTTTCCTCAGTGATGGGCCACTGACGATGATAAAATGGCAATTCATTCTGCTCAGCCGCTCGGCGATCGTGAGGTGCAACATACACATACTCGGGTGAAATTCCGGTTTCTTCGCAGAATGTTTTCAGCCAGATCGGCCAGTAATCATCGTCATCGGGAATGAGTAACTGATTAAAAACGACCAGAATCGATTTGTCTTCCTCAGCCGCACAGCGAAAGAATTTCTTGACGGCTGCATCGTTATACTTCTGCTGGGTGAGCACGGCGATCAGCACATCAGCAGAACGACGGACTTTGTCGGCTCGGCTCCAGTTGATCTGGGCATCGGAGTCGATATCGGGGGTATCGAGCAGCAGCAGGTTTTCGGGCGCCGTTTTCGATTCCCGCCAGAACAAAACATCGTCATCGGTTGCCTGAAGAGCATCGTTGGCATCATCGGAATGACGGAGATCAAATTCGCTGAAAATCGTTTCAAGAGAATTTTCATTCGCAAACCGCGGAGGAGCCAGGCAGGTCGGGTGTTTTGTCCCGGAAGCGAGCGGACTGGTCGCAGAAACTTTCGAGCCACACAGATGATTAAAGATGACACTCTTGCCGATGTTCGTCCCGCCTACGACGGCTACAACCAGAAATGTACTGTCGGAGAGTTGGGGAATCAGCTTCTGAGTGATCAGCTGATACCACTCCGTTGTCGAAACAGCCGGAAGATCCAACTGCGCAGCTTCCTTTGCCAACGCATCAACACTTTGCTGAACTTGCGAAATTGTGTTTCCGACATCCTGAAGAGACTGCACAGAGAGCTTTCTTTGTTTTGATAATCCCGTTCACTAGTCCCCAGTATTCTCTCAGAGAACTCAAGCAGTAATACGCATAATATCTGGGGACAAAATTCGTAGCTGATCATATTGTACAACGAGCCCTCGCAGCTTGACCAGTGTCGCAAACTGCCGTCGAGAAAGGGGAATTATTGCTTGTAATATCTCCCCTGATGTTATTTCATTTATGAATCATTCTGTGTATAATAATCATAATGTTGAATACATTGTTCAACAAAATTCAAGCTGCATTTTATCAGGAGAGACTCCCATGGGAGATCGCGGCAGTAAAGACAAGGGCGGCAAAGAAGCCAAGAAGAAATCCACTCAATCGCTCAAAGAAAAACGCAAGGCGAAAGCCGAGAAGAAAAATCGTGGCGATAGTTAATCACATCGATGCCGGAAGTGAAAAGTCAGCCCGATCATAAGATCGAGCTGACTTTTTCTCTGTTGGGTGCCATGCTCACGCTTGCGTGAGCATGCTATTGTAGAATTACGAAATATCATCTCCCGCAGGCCACTCAAGCCTCTCAAAACACGGTGAACAGCAACATCTGTGTCGTGCGTGTCAACCAGCGTTGATCTTCTGCGGTGATTGTTTTTTGAGAGAGAATTCTCTCGGCTCGGGAGCGAGTCTGATCCACGAAGAATTTCTGAATCGATGTCAGCTTCCACTCTTGAGCGTGTTCATCGATCTGTTTGCAGATCTCCAGAATCGCTTTTACTTCCGAAGGAGCAATCTCGGGAGATTCGATCCATTCCGGGGCATTCTCCTTGTTGCCAATCGCAATCAGCAATCGAGCCAGACCGGTGGAAATCGCAGCGACCTGCTCAAAGTCGATTTTAGCGGCTATGTCCTCCATCGTGTGATAGTCGCGGGACTGCCCCGTCGAGGCGAACAGGAACGGAATTCTCCGATCTCGAAATGGTCCATAATCGCTGCGTAAACCAACGAAATCATCACTTAATAGCACTGGTTTGACGGAGTCTGCAAATGGGATATCACTTAAAATATTTCGCACTCCCAATCCATGTTCTGCTCCACACAAAAACACAGATTTGATCGGGAGGTCGCCCAACGAACGGCCCAGCATATCGGCGACAACGACAAACTTGACGTTTTCCAGAGGAACCGGCGGGTGAGCAGTCCACCAGCGGGAACCGAACAGCAGATGTTCTTCGAGATCGAAACTGACAAACAGCACCGAGCGATCCATTTTGATGTCGGAGAGAATCAGCGATCTGGCCACTTCGATAACCATCGCTACCCCGGAAGCATTGTCGTCGGCTCCGTAATAAATGCCAGATTTTCGGGAGCCGAGATGATCGTGATGGGCGGCGATAATCAGATATTCATCAGGGAATTTAGCACCAGCAGGTGTCCAGCAACCTGTCACATTCCAACCGGCAGTTGTCGCAAGGCCTGCTTCATCGACAGGGCCGGGTATGGGTTGCAGAAAAGAATCTTCTGTAAAGACTGGCTTCAGTTTCAGTTTTTCAAATTGAGCAGCCACATACTCGGCTGACTTCAATGCGGTCGGCCCACTCCGGCCTGCAAACTCGTCACTGGCGAGAGTTTCGATGTGTCTTTGCACACAATCGACTGACACGGGAGTTGGAGACTCTTTCTCCGTTTGAGCAAAAACCTGTTCAGGCAATGCCAGGATGATGAGCACGAGTACTCTTAGTGAGTAGAGAAGATTTCGTTTCATGCAAATCATTTCAGAAGCGAGTCAGGACATGACTGACTCAAAAAGGAATCAGCCGCCAATAACGATGGGCGTGGGAGTGAATCCAATAAAAATGAATGGAAGCGTAATGCAGCCGAGGGCAATGCGGAACCAACCGAGTGGGACGTGGTCGTTGGAAGTGGGTGGGTGATAGGGGCCCATCATAATGATGAGGAAGAGCATCAGCATAAACGTGAGATTCCCCGTGATAAACATGTAAGCCAGTGCCCCCGCGATGAGTGCTCCGGCAACGTAATGAGCTTTGCGTCCGAGTAGCGTGTAGAGAATATGGCCTCCATCGAGTTGGCCGATGGGAATGAGGTTGAGAGCGGTGATGAAAATCCCAACCCACCCGGCATCCAGGATGGCGCTTTCCAGAACCATGCCGGCAGGCCAGTCACCACGAACAGCCCAGACAATCCACTTCATAAGTGGGGGAGCTATGAATTGGAAATCACCTGAGGGGATTTGATCAACAGGAACCGCCATCGCAGTCGCCGCTCCGTAGATGCAGACGGGTATCGCCAGAACGAGGCCAGCCAAAGGGCCGGCGATTGCGATATCGAAGAGCGCTTTGCGATCCTCGCGGCCTCCCTGTTTCACAATGACTGCTCCAAAGGTGCCCAGAGGCGAATAGGGCATCGGAATAAAAAATGGTGGCGTAGCAGGGACGCGATAAATGAGAGAGGCGATGTAGTGACCCATCTCGTGAGCCAGCAGGATAGCCATGACGGGGAGCATGTAGCCGAGGCCATCGGAATAACGGCTATCACCCACAGACCAGGTGGTGTAACAGGTGACCAGAAAAAGTCCGAGCGACCAGAGATATTGTTTGCGTGTCGGACCAGATCGGCGGAACGGAGGGCGTTGAGTTGGCGGAGGTGTACCTCCTCCAGAAACTTTCACAGCTCTGCCATCGGGGAAGATGAGAATTTCTTCAACCTGTGTCCGGGTTTGTGAAGCGGGTTGTTCGGGCATGGCGGAAGACAATCAGACGATCATTATTTGAGTTTGTGAGATTCAAAATCAATTATCCCGTCTCATGAATACAAATCAATCATACAGGTGTCGAGTGGTGGGGATATCAGTGATGCGGATCGCAGGAACCCGTTCAATTGTTCGATTTTGCTGCACTTTCGGGGATGTTCGCACAATTATTCGACATTTTCTGAGCGATTTTGGGAAGAATGCGGCTGATCGTGCGTTACTTTTGTAATCCATTGACCAGGGAATTCTCAGGTCGATGACTGTCAACTGCTATTCAAACTGAGGTTGCTTCCCATGTCTGCCCAACTTCATATTTCAGACTGTGCACAACAGGTGCGATTGCTGAAACAATTGCGTCGATTTGAACTTCTTGACGAAGAGCGGATTCGTGAACTGGAAAAAGAGTTGCTTTTCGATGATGTGCCTGTGACGGTTTGTTTGAAACAGCTGATCCAGTCGCGGGAGTTGACTACATTTCAGGCGAAAACGTTGCTTCAGGATGTAGCGCATCAGTTAGTGCTGGGGAATTATCTGCTGAAGAAGCCGCTGGGTGCGGGAGGGATGGGGGAAGTTTATCTAGCCGAACATCGCCGGATGCAGCGTGAAGTGGCGTTGAAGGTTCTGGCGCCGAAGTATGTGCAGGATGAGGAAATGCGACTGCGTTTCCAACGGGAGATTCGAGCTCTCAGTCGGTTGTCCCATCCGAATATTGTGACCGCTTTTGATGCGGATGAATCGGACGGAACTTCCTTTCTGGTGATGGAATATGTGGCAGGGGTGGATCTGGCGGCACTGGTCAAGAAGAATGGAGCGATGTCCGTCTCCGAAGCGATGAACTGTATTCTCCAGGCTGCTCGTGGACTGGACTACGCGCATCGGGAAGGTGTCATCCATCGCGATATCAAGCCTCAGAATCTTTTGTTGAGTCGAGAAGGTCAACTGAAGATTCTGGATCTTGGACTCGCCCGACTGGATCAGGACTCGATGCCGGAAGCCTGTTTAACGGAAACCGGCAGCATGATGGGCACAGTTGATTTCATGGCTCCCGAACAGGCGATGAATACTCACACGGCTGATGCCCGAAGTGACATCTATTCTCTCGGCTCCACCCTGTTTTATCTGCTGACTGGAACAACCATGTATTCTGGAACGACACTGGTTGAAAAGCTGTTTGCACATCGAGATCAACCAATTCCTGATTTGCCGGAAGAGGTGGGGCATCCTCTTTGCGAGATCTATCAAAGCATGGTGGCGAAGGATCCAGAGAATCGATTTCAAAGTATGCAGGAAGTGATTCAAACGCTCGAACAACTGATCAAGAATCAGCAGAATCAGGAAACGGTTTTGTTTCCAGGTGTTATTCGGGATTCTGATTGGGAACAGTTTGACAACCTCAATCATAGCGAAGTGAATCTGAAATCGACTCGTGTGGATTATGCCGCCAAGGAGACCGTTAAGGGGCAGGCGACAATGGAATCGACGGTTCTGATTCCGATGTTAACGACAAATGAGAGAGCCCCCAGAACTCAGAAACAGGAAGCTGTAAATCTCATCTCCGATTCAAAATCGCGGTGGCTGACGGCCCGATTACTGGGAGCAATTGTTCTGCTGATCTTTCTCGGAATGACGGGGCAATTCTTCTCGGATACTGAGGATCGTTCAGAGGTATCGTCAAAAGTTGCAGGGCATACAGAAATTGACGGCAGTTCTGCAGAGTTTCGTAAAGAAGCTGGGGCATTGTCTCCAGACGGCAATTTCAATCCTTTACATCGATGTTCGAATAAGTGATCAATTCTACTTCGCGTGCATTTTATCAGATCACGTGTGAGAATAGTGAGAACAACAAATTCAGTAACTCTCAGGATAACGCTCGTTAATTATGTCTATTGATCAAACGACTCAAACTCGACAACTCACAACTTATCTTCTGCCCGATTTGATTCCCTCAAATCAGAAAATGACTGGCAGCGCAGTAGTCATTGATATCCTGCGGGCTTCGAGCACAATTTGCACTGCTTTGGATGCAGGAGCCTCTGCCGTAATTCCCTGTGAGCATATTGAAACCGCTCAACTGACTCGTAAAGATTTCCACGCTGACAAAGTGTTGATGGGAGGCGAACGGCAGGGAGTTAAGATTGATGGGTTCGATCTCGGAAATTCTCCACGAGATTATACAGAAGATATTATGGCAGGGCGGACCTTGATATTCAGCACAACAAATGGGACACGGGCATTGCATCGATGTCAGACAGCTGACCGAGTGGCGATTGGATGTTTTCTGAATCGATCTGCCATCGTGAACTGGCTCCAGAAGGAGGCAGAGCCGGTTCATCTGGTTTGTGCGGGAACTGATGGGAAGATCACCCTGGAAGATTGCCTGTTCGCCGGAGCGCTCGCAGGGGGATTGATTTCACATGGTGAGTCATTCGCAATGAATGATGCGACGCGGCTCTGTCTGAATCTGTATCACATGTCGATTCAGCACAAGGAGGGAATTCTGCTGAGGCTGCTGGAGTCTCAGGGAGGACAAAATCTGCAGCAACTTTCGATGCAGGACGATGTGACTTACTGTGCTCAAGTGGATCTGCTGGAGAATGTGCCCGTTTGGGACTGTGGAAGAAATCGAATTAATAACTTGTGATTCGCATGCTAATATAAATAGCGATCAGGTTAGCCCCGAAAGATTCTTACCGAAAGATTCTTACCGAAAGATTCTTTCGGGGCGGCGCAGCCGCAAGAGGACGGCAAGAAAATCATCCTTCGAAGTGAAGCCTCTTGTGGAATTCGTCCACCCAGATAGCGGAGCTATCTGGGCTATCTGACTTTAATGAAAAACATTAGTTACTTAGCCAGTTGAGCGTTAAATAACCCCATGCAGTGAGCCACCTTTTGCGGCCAGAGCATCGACGCTGCGGGTCACTTCCGGGTCTTCGATCAAGGGTGGGGCATGATGCGGTTTGATGCGGGCATCAATGATTAATGCTCCCCTGCATCCCCAGTGCTTTTGTTCGGTGAAAGAACCGATTCCAAAAATGTCGGCGGCGGGATTGCTGCGTGTGAATGTCGTCCACAGGAAATTGTTGAGTGTCGCTGCTGTGAACTCGGCATCATCGACAACAATGATCAGTCGGAACTGATTGACGGGATGTGAGATCGGGAAATCCAGCAGAGGCTGTAAACCGCGAGTTTCTTCATCGCCCTGAAAAGCCAACCCGGAAACTGCCAGGATACCAGGCATGACCAGTTGAGCCGATTGAATTTCATGGGGCAGATTCAGATCGCCAGTCAATTCCGACTGCAATTCAAATTTCGGGGGACCCGCCGCGGCGATCACCAGTTTAGAACCTTCATTGAAGCCAGAGCCTGAGTAGTCGAGCGTGTCGATGGTGGTTCGTGTCTGAAAATGCAGATCCCGATTCCAGTCTGCTCGTCGTAAAACGTGCTGCAGGAACTTCGAGATATCGTGGCAGTTCAAAGAGGGATCATCTTCATGAGCGGCGATGATGAGATACTTCGCCAGCGAGAGTTGCCCCTGACCGAGAATCGCATTCGCACATGTCAGAAGCTCCTGAGGGCGTCGTTCTTTCGCATAGGGGACATAACGTTCGCTGCCGATCGCAAGCAATAATGGATGCACGCCCGCGGCATCGACAGCATGGATTTCGTGGACACCAGCGATAACCGTCGGAATAATTGGACCGGTGATTTCATGAATGATTTCACCGAAAGCCGTGTCTTCCTGAGGAGGTCGCCCGACTACAGTAAAGGGCCAGATCGCACCGGGACGGTGATAAACCGCTTCAACATTCAGGACAGGAAAATCATGCTTGAGGCTGTAATAACCAAGATGATCTCCGAAGGGGCCTTCGGGTAATTGCCGTTCAGGATCAATGGTGCCGACGATACAGAAATCCGCCTCGGCGTAAATTGCGGCTCGATCCTGCGAGGTGATCATCGGAATTCGATGCCCGGCCAGCGCTCCTCCAAACATCAGTTCCGACATCCCTTCCGGCAATGGCATCACCGCGGCCAGTGTCATGGCAGGATGTCCGCCGACAAAGATGTTGACGCGAAACGGTTTTCCTTCAGCTAATGCATGAGAATGGTGCACTCCGATACTGCGGTGGATCTGGTAGTGCAATCCAATTTGCTGATTCGGTGCGTAATCATTTCCGGAAAGTTGCACGCGATACATTCCCAAATTTGATCCCATCAAACCAGGCTTGGCAACATCTTCCGAATAAACCTGTGGGAGTGTGACAAACGCTCCGCCATCCTTCGGCCAGGAAACCAGCTGAGGCAGATCCGTGATTTTGATTTGATGCTTCAGGATGGGCCCGCGACGGACTTTCTTCGGCAGCATCCTGATTGCGGTTGGAATCGCTTTGAGGGATTTGAGTGGAGCTCTGAAACCGGCATTTGGATCGATTTTAAGTGCGACGAGTTGACGGACGTTTCCGAGAGTATGTCGGAACAGATAACGGGTTCGATCCATCGTGCCGAACAGATTTCCGACCATGGGAAAACGACAACCACGCACATTGTTAAAGAGGAGAGCCGGGCCTTGAGCCTGATAAACACGCCGCTGGATTTCAGCCATCTGCAGGTGAGGATCGATCGGTTCATCGATTTCGACCAGATGCTGGCCGCGTTTCAAATCATTCAGGCAAGCAGCCAGGGATCTATTAGCCATAATGGAAAGTTCTGTAGGTCAGGCTGTGCCTGACGGAATCGACGGAAATCTTTTTATTATACCTGGAGATTCTAGCCAAATCGTGCTGAAGTTCGAGGCATAAAAAAAGCGGCACTTTGGAAAGTGCCGCTTTTGATAATTGCAAGGACTTCAAGTGAAGTCAGCTGGCTTAAAAGAATCCGCCGCCTGCTCCACCGCCACCAAAGCCGCCGCCAAATCCATTGTTCCCGAAGTTATTATTGTTATTGCCGCCTCCGCCGATATGCTGATACCAGTCTCGTTCGGACTCAATCGAGTTGTAACCAGGCCCATAAGGTGTGGCGACGATCGTTCGTTGCTGACCATCGGGATTACCGAGATCGGTCAGGATTTGAGCGATCAGATCGCGTCGATAGGCATCGAGTTCGGGATTGGAATTGTTTTCGGAACGTTCGATCAGGACTGGAAACGGAGCTGATCGCATCCGAGCAGCAATTTCAAGAACTTTGTCTTTTCCATCTGATGTCAGCTCAGCTGTTTCAAGAACGAAATCCCGATCGTACAGAATGAAATCGACGGCTTCGGCGTTGGTTTCCATTGCCTGATAGTGTGATCGAACTACAACGCCTAAAGGCAGAACTTCGGGAATGGCATGGCTGCGGAATCGGCCCCAGAATCTGGCGCTCGCTGTCGACCAGGAATAACCTCCGCCACCGCCCCACCAGGAGGAACGACCATCGTCACAAACTTCGCATGTTTCGCAACCGGTAGGACAGACGTCACAGCTGGTTACTTCGCAAGTCTCGCATGACGAATCGCCACGCCAGCCGGCACAGCCAGTCATCAGACTGGTTCCGAGTACCAAAGCTGTGGAAAACATTGTCCAGGATGAACGGGTCATATTCCCCCCCGAGAATAACTGAAGCGACGATCAAGCGTCGTTTTGAAATCTTTATGCATGTCATACGGCTTCAATTCAATTGAAAACCGCTTTGCCTTTGAACGATATCGTCGTTCCATCAAATACTAATTACCGTTTCGAAGTGAAATGTTCCTCACATCCCCAAATTCGTCACATCTAACCCGACCAGTTTAACGCTGCTGGTACTGTGGAGTTTGAATGTATTGAGTATTGGAAACAGGAGCCGTGTATTGCTGATTGAACATTTGTGTGTTGTAGTTCGGACTTCCAGCCGGATTCATAGAAGCGGTCGGATTTCCACTTCGATACGACTGAGCCCCTGAATCGGGAACCGGCATCATAGGAGAATTATTCTGATATCCCTGCATAGGATGCCCCTGATAATTCTGAGTCGGCTGATTCATCATCGGCTGTTGTTGCATCATCCCCTGATCATAAATCTGCTGTTCAGTGGGATACTGATTATACATGCCATTGTCGTACCCCTGACCCTGTTGCATGTCGAAGCCCTGTTGCATTTCGACACCAGGAAGTCCGTTATTGTTTCCCTGATAGCGAGAATTCTGATTCATCCAGGGAGCCGGTGATGGAACTCCACTTGGCTGGTTGGCCTGAGGAATCGGTCCATATTGCGGCGTTGCTGGTGACGGATTGTAGATGTTGAATCCAACAGGAGTTGGTTCGCCAACATGGTTTCCGTAAGGGGCCAGCTGATAGACTTCGTTATCGGGAGCCCCTTCGGTCATCGCATAGCGATACAGTTCAGGATCGTTCGGATGAGTGACATTGAACCCGGGAACTGGTGGAACTTCATCAGGATCCATTGGCCGGACAAGTTCCGGAGTCACCAGAACAATCAGTTCCAGTTCATCTTCGTTAGCCCGCTTGCTGTTGAACAATAAAGGTCCAATCAGTGGGATTTCTCCGAGATAGGGAATTCGAGTCACTTCCGTACTTTGCTGACGTGAAAGCAATCCGCCCAGAACAATGGTTTGTCCTTCGCGAAGTTCCACAGTCGTATTCACACGACGAGAACTCAAACCGGGAATACCGCCCACGGTTGCATTCGGGTCAATCTTGGAAAACTCAGGAGAAATGCGTAAACGAAAAAGATCTCCATCGACGACGGTTGGCACAACAACCATCGATGTTCCGAAGCCTCGGAATTGAGTCGTTTGCCCCTGGGCTCCGCCTATCCCAACAATTGTCGGAACTGCAAATTCACCCCCGGCCAGAAAAGTAGCCGGATGTCCGCTTAATGTTGTTAAAGAAGGCCGTGAAAGAATTTTCGCGGTTCCGTTGGATGCCAGCGCACTAATTAGAACACTGACATCGCCATTGCTGAAAATACCCGTCAGAGTAGGTACTCCACCAGAGATGGCCGATGTGAGGGCTGTGCTCCCATCGTTAATCAACACATTGAGATTGACCCCCATGCGTCGTAATTGAGAGCGATTCAACTCGGCAATTGTAACGTGCAACATCACCTGGAATTCACCTGGCACCTGCAGCATATTCACGATAAAACTCGAAAATAGGTCGTCATTATCTCGACCTGCGGGTCCGCCTCCTCGTCCTCCAAAATCATTTCCCCGACCACCGGCTCCACCTGGTCCGCCGAGTCCACCGAAGTCGTCGATGAATTCTCCGCGGATAATCTGTAAAATTCGAGCGGCTTCGGCTGCGTCGCGAGCTTCCCCTTTGACAACGAGTTTTTCGTGCAGAGGAATCAGGTAGACTTTGCTGTTTGGAAACAGAATCGCCAACTTGCGTTCGAGCTTGCCGTAGTCGATGCGAACCTGTTCTTCGATATTCGGATCGCGAATTGTAGTAATCTCATAGATCAGAGGATCGTCATCACCCTCGAACCACAATGTTAATGTGGTTGTGCCCAGAGCTGCTCCAATGATGGCAAATTCATTGTCTTCAAAAGGAGCAATATCGATGACGGACGGATCGGCAATCGCCATCCGTGTCACCCGCTTGCGAGTTTTGATCAACTGACTGCGGTTTTGAATAATTTCGAGCTTACGCTCGACTTTCGGCATACTGACAATACGTGCATCCAAACCGGGCTGAGGTGCATTTTGCCCGAATGAATTTGCAGTACATGACAGAAATAGACCACAGAGAGCAAATTTCAAAATTCGCAAACCGGTTGTCTGTTGTCCTGAATACCTCGATGAATCCGCCATCCGAGGTCGCTCCTTCCCTGGAGTTAATAAAATCAATCAAATTAATTGCCCAGGTGTCCCCCTTTGGCAATCGATCAGATGATATCAATCAGAGAACTACGGGAGATGCCGGAGTCTCTATGATATGTATCTCTCATTCTTAAAATGCTGTCAAAAGACTCATCAGAAATTGAATCCGCCCCGATGAGTGCCCGCATTTTGAGATTATTGGGCTTCTCTGTAATCCGTTACAGAACAAGACCACGGTTTAGGTATCGGTTGTATTGGTTATCGAATTGATACGAATTCTAGGAATTCACACGGTTGTAATTGATTTTAGCTCCTCCCCTGGGGGAGATTTCGTACAATAATGCGGTTCAAACACGGCTCATTTTTTAGAAAACCGTAAGCTTTATGGATCCTTCGACCAGTCTGTTAAAACTCAGTGAACGCATTCAATTACTCCCTGTTGTTCACGGCAGTGGCGACTATGCCATTGAAGTTCGCCGGATTTTGCTGTCCGAAAAGTTTGACTGTCTGGCTATTCCCCTGCCGGAGCCATTTCAGGCCTCTGTTGAAACAGCCGTTCATCAACTCCCGGTCATCAGCGTGGTCTGGCAAAATGAACAGGCCAGTTTTGAAACCACCGAATGGCAACCCGACTCCTTCTTGGATGAAGAGGACGATGATGATGACTTCGATGACGAATCGGCTACCTATGTGCCGATCGATCCCTGCCAACCGGTCATCGCTGCGATTCGAATTGCGATGCAGGAACATATTCCGCGGGCCTTTATCGATCCCGAAGTGAGCCAGTTCGAAGTGATCCATACTTCACTTCCCGACCCTTATGCCGTCAAACGACTGCATGCCGAAGCTTTCACTTCGGCTACCACCCCAGTTCTCTCATCCCCCCAGTCCCCGCAATTGCGGTATCGTATTCGTCATATGGCAGAACGCTTGCGAGAACTCGAACAGACCCAAAAATCGATTCTCTGCCTATGCTCTTTTTCAGAATGGATGCTGATCAAAGCCGCCTACGATAATCAGGAACCAACCGATTCGCTCGAAAGTCCTCCACCGACTCCTGTTCACTCGGCGACCGTGGCTCAGAAATCGCTCATCTTTGCCCTGGGCGAATTACCCTATATTACCAGCCTTTACGAAGCGGCCCGTTTTGAACTGGATAACGATGAAAACCTGAGCGTCGATGGCATCAAGCAATTGCTGCTCCGCTCTCGTGATGTGTATGTCGAAGAGTTCAAAAAACGTGCCCGGCCCATTACCCCCAAATTGCTCGGAGTCTATTTTCGATATATCCGCAATTTATCGCTCATCGAACGCCGTTTGACACCCGATCTGTACACCCTCGTTATCGCCGCTCAGCAAGTCTTCGGCGATCAGTTTGCGATCATCCTGGCCGAGGTCGCACGTGAATATGGGTTCTCTCCACCCAACGATACCCCTCATATCTCAATGGGCATCGACCAGGCTCGACTTCCCGATGGCGATGTCGTCACCATGAAAACCCGCCTGCCGGGGCATCCGATCAGCTGGCGTTCGTGCAATCTGCAATCGCGTCCACAAAAACATCAGCAGAAAGAATGGCTGACCAGCTGGAACCACTACGCCCACTGCAGCTGGCCACCCGAAGACAACGCAATCGAAAATTTCCGTTCGCATGTGAAAGATCAGGCCTTATCGATGCTCGGGAACGATCTGGCAAAGACCGAGAAGTTCACGACCAGCCTGAAAGATGGCCTCGATATCCGGGAAACGCTCCGCAACTGGCACACCGGCGACCTCTACGTCAAAGAAGTCCCCCCAACCCGCGGCGGACTCGATTGCGTTGTCATGCTGTTCGATTCCCCGGCTGACCCACGCGATTATCCCCAGCGAATCACCTGGCATGCCGAACATTACGATGAATCGACTCTCTCCTTTTATGCCTCCAACTATCTCGAAGAGATGGTCGGCCCCGGGATCGCCCTGGGACGTTACGGCGGCGCAATGTTCCTGTTCCCGCCTCGCCCCATCCGCGACATCTGGCGCGACAGCCGTTTCGATTTCGTCGACACCCTCGAAGAACGCCTAATCGTCGCCGGAGCCCATCACAGTCGGGAAAAACACATCGCCCTGCTCAGCGAAAAGCCCCCCGGCATCGCCTGGAAAAAACTGGCCCAACGCTCCGGCAAAAAAATCATCCACGTCCCCCTCAACAAATTCAGCCAGCAAACCATCCAACAACTCCGCATGTTCCACGTCCTCAACGGACAACACGTACGAGCCTATGCCTCGGAGTTTATTCGGAAGTCGTAACCGGCTCTTGGATCAAATTATTTGAACCACGGATGCACACAGATTTTCACGGATGGGTTATAAGGAGAAGGGTAGCCCAGAGAATCTCGAAGAGTTCTCTGGGTGTCGAAGCCATATGAGGTATTTGTGTAGTGTGGATTGTTGGGTGCCTACCAAAATTAGAAACTGCGGGGTGGGATCATCTTGTCGCTCTGCGACCCAATCGATAGTGCCGGTCGGACCACCCGTGAAGTATTTAATAATGCATGAATAGAGGAGTGAAATTGTAATAACAATGAAAAGACATTTTTACATTTTACTTATTACTGTGTCCGTAATTACAGGATGCGAGGGACGTACAAAAATTGCTGGAACCGTTGCAGACGGAACTGGTACACTTATTGAAAATGCTCAAGTAAAGTTGAAAACTAATGATCCTGATTTCACTGAAGAAAACCAGTTTGTATCAGAATGCACAACAGAAGCAGATGGGGAATTTGATGTCGCCATAACTCATCAGCCCTCAAGTTCACTAAAATTGACGTTTAGTGTAATTAAGGATGGTTATAAACCTCACACCGAAGAAATTGATGCTGGTTATTTCGATGATAATCGAAAGGTCACCCTTGAAAAGAAATAGGATCAATTAAAACACGGGTGGCCCAGCCGCTTCGGTTGGGTCGATGAAATCGACAAGATGTCTTCATCGTACAGGCTATTTAGTGATCAAATCAGGCTTTGCCACCTGAACCATTACGGCTTTGTCGACTGGGTGGCTGGGGTCGTAGCGCAGCGAAGCCCCCAGAAAGTGGGTGCGAAAGATTCTTTCGGGGCAGCATGGCTGTAAACAGTATTTAGCAGGGAAAATTAGCTATTGTTAATATGTGTGTAGAGTTCACGCAAGCAGGTATTAATATTATATTGAATAACGCATGCTTGCTGGATAGTTTATGGACAAATGCTATTTAATAAATATATTCTTAAGTTTTACTTTTATTCGTGGGAGCCTTTTTCGAGGTCCTTCAAAGGGGCTTGAGTGTTTAGTTGTTGGTGTGTTTTCCTTGTCAGAAATATGCTTATTCTCTGCGTCACTGTAATCTCTGCTATCTGAAAAAGGATTGGCTCTCTCATGAGATTTAATGTAATCTATAGCGGGTTTCAATGGAGTGTCTGACGCTTTATTCAAATCGAAAAGCAGGGTGTCATGCATGTCGCCACCCTTTTCTATAAATAGGCTGGTGCTTTCTGTCCCTGGGAATCCAGACAATGTAATACTTACTTTATTGTAAAATATTGTACCGTGCATTTTCGAAGTTATCACTGCAAGTATAAATGCTGAGTCACTTGATGGATTGTAATAAATATAGCCATCTGATCGTATTCTACTATTTCCATCAAATTCAATTATAACATCAACACAAGTAATGTTGGTTCCAACGTAATTCTTGGTCTGGCTCAAGCAGTTTGATGGGTTGTGAAAATATATTATTAAAGTAATTGATACTATTGTAAAAGCTAAGGTTGAGCGTCTTGATCTTTTAGACATATCATTTCTCCATTGCAAGGCTGCCCCCAGTTGATGCGAAGCAATTAACCATGTGGCGCAACCGCAAGAGGTCAGTTACTCCCATCGCACGCCTTCGGTATTTCAAAAGCCGATTCTTATGATACCACAGTGCTGAGCTCCATAACCAGATAGATGCAGAGAGACCGACCGACTTTGCCGGGTGTCATGCTATCAGTTGTGTGAGCATCCAATATGTACAGGAATTCAATTTGGAAGCCCGCTCTTAATTGTGCATGGATGTATACTAACGCATATGTGTGCAATTGCGTTTCAAGCGACGTAGATTTCTTAATCTGACATCAGATATGTTTACAATATCGGTTTGTCATCTACAAATTATCCCCATCAGCACAAATTGATTCAACGCAGACTTGGAAGTCATCCCCGCTTTGTGCAGAATGATGGGTTCATGCAAGACTCAAAAATTGCATTGCACACTCCTTAACAACTCACCCCAGGTGCTCATTATGTGGACGTTATTTGTCGCTGTCGCTTCGATGGCTGGTTTTATCATTGCCTACAATACATACGGACGATATCTCTCCAAACGGATCTTCCAACTCGACGACCAAACGCTCATGCCGAGCGAGGAAATGCGGGATGATATCGACTTTGTTCCGACCAAAAAAAGTGTCATCTTCGGACACCACTTCACCAGCATCGCCGGCACCGGACCGATTGTCGGTCCTGCGATCGCCGTTTTCTGGGGCTGGTTGCCTGCTCTATTGTGGGTCGTCTTCGGCTCAATTTTTATCGGAGCCGTCCACGACTTCGGTGCCTTGGTCATCTCCCTGCGTAATCGCGGACAAACCGTCGGCGAAGTCGCAGGCCGTCTCATTTCCAAACGCGCCCGCGTTCTGTTCCTCTTAATTCTCTTTTTTGCGTTGACCGTTGTCCTGGCGATTTTCGGATTAGTGATTGCCGTCATCTTCAAAATCTATCCCGAGTCCGTCCTCTCCGTCTGGCTGGCGATGCCGGTCGCCATCGCGATTGGATTCTGGTCTCACAATCGAACCGGCAGTTTATTGATTCCCTCATTAATGGCCCTGGCAATTCTCTACGCAGCGGTCGCCATTGGTGTTTATTATCTCCCCATCACCCTGCCAGCTGCCTGGGGAAATCCCGTCATTTTCTGGACGGTCCTCCTGATGATCTACTGCTACTTCGCCTCGGTTTTACCCGTCTGGATGCTGCTCCAGCCTCGCGATTATGTCAACTCTCATCAACTCATTGTCGCCCTCGTCTTGTTGATCGGTGGTGTCTTCGTCGCAGGCTTGACTCAGCAAACGGATCTGTTCGCCAGTGCTCCCATGATCTCTCAAAACGTCCCGGCTGATGCACCGCCGATCATGCCGTTCCTCTTTATCACCATCGCCTGCGGAGCCTGCAGCGGTTTTCACTGTCTGGTCAGCAGCGGCACTACCAGCAAACAGATCGCCAAAGAAACCGACGCCCAAACCGTCGGCTACGGCGGCATGCTCCTCGAAGGTGCACTCGCTGTTCTTGTCATCCTCTGCTGCACCGCTGGTCTGGGGATGGGAGTGACGACCGCAACCGGAGAGCATCTCACACAACTGGCCGCGTGGAATTCGCGATACAATCCCGAACTCGGCTGGGCTGGTTTCAGTCTGGCTGCCAAAGTCGGAGCCTTCGTCGATGGCGGAGCCAACTTCCTCTCAGCAATCGGAATTCCAATTGCTTTGGGCATTGGAATCGTCGCCGTCCTCGTCGCCTGTTTTGCCGCGACAACACTCGATACCGCAACTCGTCTGCAACGCTATGTCATTCAGGAACTCGGCACCACACTCAACATCAAACCGCTGACCAATATGTATGTCGCTACCGGAGTCGCAGTCTTCTTCGGATTTACTGTTGCGATGCTTCCCGGGCCAAGCGGAGCTTATGGCACCGGCGGACTGATTCTCTGGCCACTCTTCGGAGCGACCAATCAACTCCTGGCCGGTCTCGCATTGATGGTCACCTTTTTCTACCTCTGGCGTCGAGGCAAAAAAGTCGCCTTCGTCGCCATCCCGATGTGCCTCATGTTATTGATGCCCGCCTGGGCCATGCTCTGGCAAATGTTCAACCCCGCCAGCGGCTGGCTCTGGTCCGATCTCCCTCTCGAAAAATATGTTCTGTTCGGCTTTGGCGTCGTCGTGATGATCATGCAAGTCTGGATGATCATCGAAGGCCTCATCGTCTGGAAAAAATCCCAGGGCATCCTCGAAGAACAACTCGCCCCCTTACCGAAAAGAACCCCCAACAAACTAGCCGAGGCAAACGGTTGAGTTAACAGACGGTCGGTGCCATGCTTGCATCGCGCAGCAGGGCAAGCATGATTAGATGTGACTACTTATAGGACTCTGAAATTTTCCAATAGACTTGGGTGGCCCCGAAAGATTCTTTCGGGGCGGCGCAGCCGTTAGAGAAATACACATTGACGAAACGGTAGTTTGATTCCATGTCGGACAAACGTCAACAATTTCATGATCAACACTATATACATTTCGTAACCTTCTCCTGTGACCAAAGACGCGACCTGTTCGAAGAAGATCAACCTAAGAGAATCTTACTTGGGCAACTGAATTCACAACTGTCACGATTATCAGCAAAATGGGTGGGCTTTGTGATCATGCCTGATCATGTTCATGCGATGTTATGGTTAGAGGAGACGAAGAATCTCAGCTCATTCATGCAACACTGGAAGCGACTTTCCAGCCATGCGATTCGAAACTGGTATCGAATTCATCGACCAGTTTATTTTCAAAAAGCACAAGAGTTGAAACGAATTTGGATACCCAAATATTACGAATTTTCAATTTTTTCTGAATCGAAGCTGATTGAGAAATTAGAATACATGCATCTCAATCCAGTCCGTACAGGACTGGTATCAAAGCCCTCAGAATGGAGATGGAGTTCTGCTCGCTGGTACGAATTCAATAAAAGTGTTGGTGTCCCCATTCATCGAGTATTCTGAATTACTCCTACGGCTGCGCCGCCCCGAAAGAATCTTTCGGGGCCACCCAACAATCTACGATTAGAAAACATACTCTTCCTAACTCTTCAACAAACTCGCTGCCGCCTGATCCAGAAACAGTGTCGTATCTCCATGCGTCTGCAAAATGGAAGCAGGCACATCCGGAGTCACTTTCCCTTCAACAGAATTCTTAACCGCTTCCGCTTTCCGTTCATCCGGAACGCTGCAGATGATGGTGCTCGTTTTCAGAATCTGTTTGACAGACATGCTCAATGCTTGAGTCGGCACATCGTCCATTGTCGGGAACCAGCCTTCGCCATGTTGCTGGCGTCGGCAGGCCTCATCCAGATCAACCACCAGATACGGCTGCTCGGTATCAAAATCAGCAGGGGGATCGTTAAACGCCAGGTGACCATTTTCTCCGATCCCGACAAACGCAACATCAATCGGAGCTTCAGTCAGCAACTTGCCCACCCGCTCACATTCTTCCTGAGGATCCGTTTCGCCATCCAGATAATGAAACGCTTTCAGTGAAACCTGATCGACAAATCGTTCTTTCAGATAACCTCGAAAGGAAGCCGGGTGAGACATGGGCAGTCCAAGATATTCATCGAGATGAAATCCTGTCACCTTCGACCAGTCGATATCGGGTTGTTTCACCAGTGCGCCGAGCACCGTAAATTGCGAAGCTCCGGTCGCGACAATAATCCGAGCTTCTCCCCGTTCGGCCAGAGCCTGACGAATTTTCTCAGCTCCCGCTTCCGCGGCTGCCTGTCCCATTTCCTGTTCGGTAGCAAAAATCTCAATCTTCATGGTTGTCAACTTTTCTAAGGTTATCAGTCGTTTTCGCAAGTAGGGTTAGTGGAACGCGTAACCCAACTCATATTAACTTTAGACGTCGTGCCACGACTCTGTGAGCCGTATATTTCGTATCGACGTCAAACTCAATTCGCACGGCTCACAGAGCCGTGGCACCACTCGATGTTATACCAAATTTTGTGAATTGGATGGCACGTCCACCCCGCATTCTCACCGATTTCCAATCCGTTGTAACGGACACTTACTCACAATAAATGTTTCACTCCGATTCTCTTCCTCAAATTCGACCGTCACCGTTCGGCGATGTCCGAATCCGCCAGCGGCTGTGACTGTCCCTAATCCATATCGTGGATGCCTAACCGACGAGCCGATTGGAAAGTTGAACGGCAGTGAAGCAGCAGAATTGTTCCCGGCCAACAACGCAGCCGCAGTCGTCAATTGGGGTTTGTCAGTCCGATTCAAAGCCGCTCGAATCGCTTTGACATCTTCGTCGGAAAGATCACTCGAGACAAGTGAAGTCGGTCGATAAGCCGTCTCCGGAAAATCGCTCGTGAGTGTTGTACCATCGGTTTGGACAAGATCGATTTCTGAAAGGAAGTCGCTCGGGATCGTCGGCATCGAGCGCCCATGCAAATCACGATAGCTGCTCGCCGTTAAATACAGTCGTTCTTCGGCTCGCGTCATTCCAACAAATAACAACCGACGTTCTTCCTCGTACTCCCGGGGGTTTCCTTCCCGCAACGATCGCTCATGCGGCAACAAATTCTGCTCGACTCCAATAATATAGACAACCGGAAACTCGAGACCCTTCGCCGCATGAAGAGTCATCAGCGTCACTTTGCCCTTTTCGGAATCTCCTTCGAGAGCATCCAGGTCCGACACCAGACTGGTTGTTTCCAGGAATCCTTCCAGCGATGTATCGGCATCGTAAATCGTATCATGATTTCGAGCAGCCGAGACCAGTTCATCCACGTTGGCCAGCCGCTGCATATCCTGCTCGTTCTGACTCGACGACCAGGGCCGGGTGTATCCCGTTTTCTCAACAACATCTTCAATCAATTGAGCCACCGAACCGGAATCAGCCAGCGAGAAATTCTCCATCATCCGGGCGAATGCCTTGAGCGATGCCGCCGCCCGTTTCGGCATCTTGGGAACCTGATCTGCCTGAAGAGCCGCTTCGATATATGTGAGCCCTTTGTCTTCGGCGAAGTTCATCAACCGGGACTGACTCGTCTTCCCGATTCCGCGCAGAGGTACATTCACCACCCGCACAAAGGCGGCTCGGTTTTGCGGATTATTGATCAGATCGAGATAAGCGAGCAGATCCCGAACTTCCGCCCGCTGATAAAACGCAACTCCAGCGGCGACCTGATACGGCACATGATGCCGCCCGAGTGCCAGTTCGAGTTGCCGCGAAATCGAATTCACGCGATAGAAAATTGCGAAGTCCGACCAGTCCCTCTCTCCCGATTCGACCGTCTGCCGAATATGCCGGGCGATGCTGTCGGCTTCGACCGGGCTATCCGGGAAGTGCAGCAACTCGACCGGTTCCCCTTCGGCATTCTCGGTCGTCAGTTCCTTCGCTTTGCGAAGTCGGTTATGTGAGATCAAACTGTCGGCTGCGGCGAGGATCAGTTTCGAGCTTCGGAAATTCTGCTCCAGCTTGATGATTTTCGTGTCCTGATAATCCTGCTCGAATTTCAGAATATTGTCGATCTTCGCGCCGCGCCAACCGTAAATCGATTGATCGGGATCGCCGGTCACGGAGAGATTTCGCGAGTTCTGAGAGAGCGCCCGCACGATTCGATACTGAGCTTCGTTTGTATCCTGATACTCATCGACGAGCACGTACTGATAACGATCATCGTACTGTGAACGGATTTCATCGTTCTCTTCAAACAGATGCACGACATGCAACAAGAGGTCGTCAAAGTCGACCGCATTCGAACTGAGCAGATACTTCTGATAAGCCGGATACACCTTGGCGACGACCGCGGTGAAATGATCGGCGACCGAATCTTCGAACTGCTGCACGAACATCGGCGCGGTGATCATGTCGTTTTTGGCATTGCTGATCATCGCCAGAATTTTTCCGGGCGGGTAATGGGCGGCATCATAATCGAGTTCGCTGAGGACCTGCCGGATCGCCTGCTTCTGATCGGCTGTGTCGAGAATCGTAAAGTTCGGCTGCAACCCGACCACCCCGGCTCGCTGCCGCAGAACATGCGCGCAAAATCGATGGAAGGTACTGACCCACAGATTCTGACTGTTCGTCAGCGTCTTGAGTCGCTCGGACATCTCGGCAGCTGCTTTATTCGTAAACGTGATCGCCAGAATGTTCCAGGGCTTGACTCCCTTTTCAATCAGCCGGGCAACACGATGCGTGACGACCCGAGTCTTCCCGGAACCGGGCCCCGCGAGAACCAGCATCGGCCCACTGAAATGCTCAACCGCCTCAATTTGAACCGGCGTCAATTGCTGATGAAGTATGGGAACATCCATGTGAGAATCTGTGCTTCCGTGAGCGTGGGCAAAATGTCAAAACGTGATTTTGCCATCCTACCCGCTCACCCCTCCGAAAACAAATCCCGCAGAGATTTCCCCATACAGCAGGATAGCAAATGGGTAACCCAGATAGCTCCGCTATCTGGGTGGACGAAGTCCACATGAGGTCTTCAGTTTGATGTTGAATTCTCCAGCAGACCTCTTACGGCTGCGCCCCCGATAGAATCATTCGGGGGCCACCCGGCTAATGCTAATAGAACCCGGGTGGCTGGGGTCGGAGCGGAGCGA
The DNA here is from genome assembly GCA_002359185.1 of Planctomycetaceae bacterium UBA2671. Classification (GTDB taxonomy): domain Bacteria; phylum Planctomycetota; class Planctomycetia; order Planctomycetales; family Planctomycetaceae; genus Rubinisphaera. The sequence continues at coordinate 322,173 of DEML01000030.1, read as the reverse complement.
AGCCCCCAGAAGAGGATTCTCTACGATCTCACCTCTTCCAGTTCTTTCTCCTCCTCCATCTCCTCCTCGGCGGCTTCATCATCAGCCGTCGTCGTGCCGACGTCTTTGGTCAGCTCTTCGAGACGCTCCTGTTGCTTGCGGATTTTCGGAAAATGTTCCAGCGGATTAAAATCCGGATCATTCGCCTGTTCGAAAACCTCATCAAACGCGGAGGTGATCGCACTGAAGCAGGCCATGAAAATTGCCAGTCCGGCAATCATGAAGATCATCACAATGACTCGACCTGGAATCGATTGTGGATAAAGATCTCCATAACCGACGGTTGTCCCCGTCACTTCCAGGAACCAGGCGATGTTCAGCAAATCGCGAAACTCTTCCTGTTCGGGGCCTTCAATTTCATACAACGCAAACATCGTCAGGAGTATGACCATGACAGCCGTCAGCATCAAAGGACGGAGGTTGAAGTAAGCGCGATAGAAACCAAGAGCCATCACCTGCAGCCCGCGATTGTAGCGGAAGAACTTCAGCATTCTTAAAACGCGTAACGTCCGAATCAATTGCAGATGTTCTTTGATGCCCGGCACGAAACCAATCCAGAAGGGGAGGATCGCGACCAGATCGATCAGGCCGAAGGTTGTCAGCGGATAAAATCCTCGTCCGGAATTCCGAATCCAGCGGAAGAGATATTCGAGCGTGAGAATCAAAGCGACGCCCCGTTCCGACCAGAGGAAGAACGGATGACTCTCATGGCTGTCCGCTTCCGGATAAAGATGACACTCCAACGCCAGCATGAACACACTGTAACAGACGAGAGGCTGAACGATCTTATCCAGAAAATCGATAACCGGCTTGAGTGATTCACGGCGGAGTTTATTCATGGTTTCCCTCAATGGTCTGCATGAGTATGGGGAAGGGCAGAAAACAGAATCGACAACCATCCACAAAAAAACCCGGGCCTGACGGCTCCGGGTTGATTAACCTCAGATATTTTATTGTAGGGGGTCAGAATCACTTCACCACCCCAGTTATTATTTGAATTCCGTATCGATCAAGCAGCTCGCGACTGAACTGACTGCAACGATTCGAGAATCCGTTCGAAGTCGTTCTGGTTGGCAAAGTGCAGCACGACCTGGCCGGAGTCGGCGGTTTTTAATTTCAACTCGACTTTCACGCCGAAGCTGTTACGGAGTTGTTCCTCGATCGACTTGAGGTGATTGGTCAACTCGGGCTTCTCGGGTTTGTCTTCCGGCTTTGTCATCGGAACCGTGTCTGGCTTGCCCAGAAGTTCCTTGACGGCTGCCTCGGCTTTTCGCACCGAGAGTTGCTCTTTCTGGATTCGATCGGACAGGTCGAGTTGCTGTTGTTCGTCTTTGAGAGACAGAATTGCCCGGGCGTGACCTGCTGTCAGTTTCTGTTCCTGAAGCGCATTCTTGATCGGCACAGGCAGGTCGAGCAGGCGGAGGGTGTTGGAAACAGCCGAGCGGCTCATGCTCAATTGTTTGCCGAGTTCTTCAACCGAGCTTTCGAAGTGATCGATATAATCCCGAAACGCCTGAGCCTTTTCGAGATCGTTGAGATCTTTCCGTTTCAGGTTTTCCTCAAAGGAAAATTCGCAGGCGATCTTATCGATGACATCCACGACCCGACACGGAATGTTCTGCAACCCGGCCTGTCGAGCGGCCAGCCAGCGACGTTCGCCCGCAATCAGTTCGTAGTTCTCACCATACTCACGAACCAGGACCGGTTGCAGGATGCCGTGCTTGCCGACACTGCTGGCCAGTTCGTCGAGATCACTTTTCTCGAAATGCTTACGAGGCTGTTTCGGGTTCCGTTGAATCCGATCGAGTGGCAGGTCGGTGATAATACCCGCTTCACTGACAGTTGGAGCTGAGTCTGAATTTTGAAAAGGCTCATTCGAAGGACCGCCTCCGCCGAGCAGGGCATCGAGTCCGCGACCGAGCCGACGCTTGGGAACCACCTGCTGCTGAGGGGCTTCGCTCTGATCGTGATTCTCTGGATTGTGTCCTTCGTGAGACTGACCATGATCCATCGAAGAATTGTTTTGATCGAATTCGTTATGTTGATCCATCGCTTCAAACCTACCGCTAGTGGCGAAAAAAGGACGGCGAGCTCCTGTTAAACTACCGATTGACCGGACTCTAAATTGAGTTCCGAAATCTGACAAGAGCGTTCGCTGTTTTGTCATGTTGACAATTACTTCCGTTTCACGTGAAACGGAAGAGAGTTTAGAGATTAGTGGTGAGAGGTTAGAGTGGTTTGTCGGTCAGGAACTGCCTGACCGACACCTTATACCCGGTCTCATTTTTTCTTACCGAAGATTTGCGTGAGAGATTGCCTATCAATGCATACCGTTTGTGTTAGCCTGAATGAAACCAATCGAAATTGGATGTGCCACGGCTCTGTGAGCCGTGAAATTGATTATTGACTTTGGAAAAGAAATACGGCTCTGTGAGCCGTGGCACCGGATTTAGTCTGTCGGGTCAAACCGCTCGCCCCGTCAATATTCCAATTAACTTCTTGGCATTAAATGATCACTCCTACATTGATCGCATTGCTGATCGCCGGACTGGCGACCGGCCTGATCTGGGTTTGCAGTTCGCGGCTGGAAGTGCTCAGCGAGCAACTTTCGTCCCACTATGATTTACCCGATGTGGTGCGCGGTGGAGTGATTACTGCGGTCGCTTCCAGCTTTCCGGAACTTTCAAGCGTTGTTATTTCGACGGTCTGGCATGGGGAGTTTGAACTGGGCGTAGCCGCCATTATCGGCTCGGCGATTTTCAACATCCTCGTGATCCCCGGCGTCTGCACGCTCGCTTCAGGAAAGCTCATCGCCGATCGGGATATCGTTTACAAGGAGATGTTATTTTATCTTCTGGCGATTGCCATCTTCTCATTAGCACTCGCCTGCGGAGTCGTTTTTCATCCCAGTGAAAATGCTTCGCATTCGGGATACGTCAGTCGCAGCCTGGCACTTCTTCCATTATTAGCGTATCTGTTATATCTCTATATTCAATGGCAGGACTCGCAGGATTCGAGTCAGGAAAAGCCGACGACAGAGCCGGTCAATATTAAACGAGCGTGGGGCATGCTGGTCGTCTGTCTGATTGTCCTCGCTCTTGGAGTAGAACTTCTGGTTCGTTCGGCCATCCGTCTGGGAGAGATTTTTGAGACGCCCAGCTTTTTGTGGGGGCTGACAATTATCGCAGCAGGATCCAGTTTGCCCGATTTATTCATCAGTCTGAAGACGAGCAGAGAAGGGGAGGACACGACTTCGCTCGCCAATGTGCTCGGCAGCAATACGTTCGATTTGCTGGTCGCGGTTCCAATTGGAGTCTTGATTGCGGGAGCCTCGCTTTTTAATTTCGGACGCTCGGTTCCTCTCCTCGGCTGCCTGGCGGGAAGTACTCTGCTCGTGTTTGTACTGATGCGAAACCAGATGAACCTCCGCAGACGAGATGCTCTGATCATGCTCGGCGCCTACGGATTATTCGTCGGCTGGCTGATTCTGGAGTCGATTGGAATGGTCAATCTATTGCGATGAAACTCTCCACAGGCGAGCC
>DEML01000030.1:312657-318457 GCA_002359185.1 Planctomycetaceae bacterium UBA2671 | reverse complement strand
GAGCCGAGTCAGTCATGACTCGGATATTCCCACAATCCTTGTGCGTCAGCCAAGTAGGGCAGGCTCCTGTCTGCCTTCCTACTACCATGATGACAGGAGGGCAAAAATCATCCACCAATCATATTTTCAAAAACGAGGGAAGATTACGGAGAACCATCTTAATCAACATCCAGGAAAGGCAGGCAGGAGCCTGCCCTACAGGGCTTAATTGAGAAATAACCTCCCGGGTGGCTGGGGTCACAGCGAAGCGGAGCCCCCAGAAAAAGCGTGAGCTGTTTCACAGACAGGCTGGAAGCCTGTCCTACCGATTTTCTGCAATTCATGCTTGCCCTGCTACGCGATGCAAGCATGGCTCCGGCAGAATTCGCGTAGGAACCCACTGGGCACTGGCCTCTCAACACTGGCCATTTTCCGCGAACTTATTAACATGCCCCGTGTCTCACAGACAGGCACTGAAAAAATCCAAAAAGATTCTCGTGAGATCGGATTGACCCGCATGGGGGAAGTGCCTAGAATTCGCGAACACCTCGGGGTGTAGCTCAGCTTGGCTAGAGCGCCTGCTTTGGGAGCAGGAAGTCGCACGTTCGAATCGTGTCACCCCGACTCCCGTCAAGAAGACGGATCAACATAAAAAGAGCGGTTTCCTGAATCGGGAGATCGCTCTTTTTTTACGCGCCACCCAACCCAAATCGGTTTTCAATTTCCAGCCAGAAACATTTGACTCAGTAGATTCCCGACCTATGTTTCAGGTATTCAACACGAAAACATCGCTCGGCTCCTCGCGAGTTCGAGCTTGATATCAGCACGGCGAGAGATGCTGGGAGCATTGAGGGGACTCGCCGTGCTGTTTTTTATAGTGAATAGTCGCTAGTTAATAGTGAATAGTTGTGGAATTCCACTCGAAATGCACCGACGGATTTATTTGATTTTCACGGTCATTTCACAAAGACTTCCTTCCAAACTACTATTAACAATTCACTAATAACCAGCGACTACCTTGACCTCCCCGGAAAATTGATCACAGTTTCACGTGAAACAATTATGATTTTCCAGCGAGGTTGCGATGCGAATTGGTATCTTTGGTGGGACGTTTGATCCCGTACATCTGGGGCATTTGATTCTGGCGGAGACCTGTCTGGTCGAATGTCAGCTGGATCAAATCCGCTTTCTGCCCACGTTTTGTTCGCCGCATAAGACGAACGAAAAGACGACATCCGCAAAGCAACGGCAATATATGCTCGACTTTGCGACGGCTGGAATCCCCGAATTTGTGGTCGATCCCCGCGAAATTAAGAAGGAGGAAGTCTGCTATTCAGTCGATACGCTGACCGAACTCCGAGCAGAATTTCCGGAGGATGAGCTCTTTTTTCTGATCGGAGCCGACTCTCTGAATGACTTTCCCACCTGGCGCGACCCCGAGAAAATCGCCGAATTGGCTACCATCTCGGCGGTCAATCGAGGGCAAATGAGCGAAGCCGAGATTGATGAGATGTGCCTGCAACTGCCGGATTCCGTGAGAAAATCGGTGCAGATTATTCAAATGCCGGGCATTGAAATCTCTGCCAGCATGCTGCGGGATCGAGCTTCCAAAAATCTCTCCGTCCGTTTCCTTACACCCAGACCGGTTGAGCGGTATATTACAGAGCAGAAGTTGTATCAGATTTCTGAGGAATAATGAACAAGGGTGGCTGGGGTCGTAGCGAAGCGAAGCCCCCAGATTCGTCGAGTATTCTGGGGGCTCACTGTCGTTCGACCCCAGCCACCTAGTCTGATTTCTCGATCAAATAACTCTTTAAACCGCTCCTGAATTGATTATGCGAAACAAAATCACTCAAATCCTGAACCTGCTGACATTCACTTTTCTGATCGGAATGGTGCCGCAAACCGCCTGGGCACACCCTGGTCACGGTCAGCCGGAGACGCAATCGGCCATTTGGCATTACCTGACAGAACCGATGCACATCGCCCCGGCTCTGGGGGTGATCGCCGTTGGAACCTGGCTGATTGTTCGATATTTCGCAACAAACTCCGACAATAATCAACATTAAGACATACGTTGGAATCAGCTGGATTTCCCGATTTCCGCTCACATTGCGTGGATGTTTCGGGCAAAGCGTGGTAAAACGCAATCGATTCGCGTACGAAATAGGGGTGCATTGCAGGTCAGGTATTACTGGCTTCGGCAATTCTAAAACCCTCAACAATAAACCCTCAACATTCAACAAAATCATAAAGAGGTCACAATCATGGGATTGGCAATTTCTGGAGTCTTCGCACGTCAAATTTTGGATAGCCGTGGAAATCCAACCGTTGAGGTCGATATCGAACTCGAAGACGGCACCCTCGGCAGGGCCGCTGTTCCAAGTGGAGCCAGTACCGGAACTCATGAAGCCTGCGAGTTGCGGGATGGCGACAAATCTGTCTATCTCGGCAAGAGTGTTTTGAATGCTGTTCAGAATGTGAACGGCGAAATTGCCGATCTGCTTTACGATATGGATGTGACTGAACAGGTCGCTCTGGACAAAGCGATGATCGATGCCGACGGCACCGAAAACAAATCTCGACTCGGAGCTAACGCGATTCTGGCCTGCTCAATGGCTGCTGCTCACGCTGCTGCCCGAGCTTGCGATTTGCCACTGTTTCGCTATATCGGCGGACCAGCCGCGACTGTTCTGCCGGCTCCGATGATGAACATCATCAATGGTGGCGAGCACGCTAACAACGGGATCGGTATCCAGGAATTCATGGTCATGCCCCTCGGCTTCTCCTGCTTTTCGGACGCATTGCGAGCCGGTGCAGAAATTTTCCATGCTCTGAAAAAAGTGCTCGCCGACAAAGGGATGAGCACAGCCGTCGGTGATGAAGGGGGTTTTGCTCCAGATCTGCCGAACTCTCAGGAAGCGATTGAGGTCATTTTGACCGCCATCGAAAAGGCTGGATACAAGCCTGGCGAGCAGATCAAAATCGCTCTCGACTGTGCCGCTTCTGAATTTTATGACGACAAGAAAAAGCAATACAACCTTGAAGGCAACAGTTACGACTCCGCTGGATTCGTCGAATTGCTGGCCAGCTGGGTCAATAAATATCCGATTTGCTCGGTCGAAGATGGCTGCGGCGAAGACGACTGGGATGGCTGGAAGCAACTGACCGAAGCCGTTGGCGACAAATGTCAGCTCGTCGGCGACGACCTGTTCGTGACCAATTCCAAGAGATTGCAACGCGGAATTGATGAGAATATTGCCAACAGTATCCTCGTCAAAGTGAACCAGATCGGCACACTGACCGAAACCATCGAAGCGGTCAACCTGGCATATCGCAACAAATATACCGCGGTCATGAGCCATCGTTCCGGCGAAACCGAAGACACAACCATCGCCGATCTGGCTGTTGCTCTGGGAACTGGTCAAATCAAAACCGGGTCTGCCAGCCGAACGGATCGTATCGCGAAGTACAATCAGTTACTTCGAATCGAAGAAATCCTGGGTCATACCGCTCAGTATGGTGGCACGATTTCGTAATAGATATTCACATTAAAGTATCAATTGACACCTCAAGCAGCACTAATTCGTTTTAGTGCTGCTTTGTTTTTTGCGCCACGAATCACATATACAGAGTTCATCAACTCGATTTTCAATTTGTAATTCGTGTACGAACTTGACGGAACTGTATACAAACGATACCTTTCTCGCGTTGCATAAATCAATGTCAATTTGAGAGGTTCTCATGTCAATTCGCATGCAATGTAAGCATTGTTTTCGACCTCTTAAGGCGAAAGATTCGGCTGCTGGAAAGCAAATTCAATGCCCCGGATGCGATACAATTTTGAAGGTTCCTCGGCCTCGTCGACGCAAAAATGAAGAGGATGAATTCGCCGACGCACTGAACTCTATCGATAATCACAAGGACTATGCTCCGATCTCCGATGACTTCCCTCCTGCTCGACGCTCCCGCGGGAAATCCAGTTCGAAAAAAAAGAAGTCGAAAAAATCGAGGGATTTTGGTGCTCCTGTCTCCTCTCAACTCGCCTCCCTGGTGATTGGGGGCGTGATGTTATTTGAGTTAATCATCTATGTGATCCGCCGCAATCTAGGTGCGTGATGCTGCTCGCAATTGGTAAACAGAGAACCAAAAATGAATGACTGTATGCTGCTTTTCGCTCAGGCAAAGCCCCTCACTCCAGCCTCATTGTTCGGTATTATATTATTTGTACTGGCAGTGGCATTCCTTATTGGAATTCCTATCGCGGCTGTAATTCTTCGAGCATCACTCAAGTGGTTCGCAAGTCTGGATGTTGGTTTTGGTCATGCCTATTGGGTCATTTTTTTGATGGCCATAATCTCTAATGTTCATCATATCTTATTTCGCCTGGCGTTTTACGGGAGCTTACCAGAGCGAGGAGAACCTGATTTTAGTGGATTGTATGGATTTCCAATCATATTTTGTCTTCAATCACTATTGATAGGAGCCCAGTTCGAGCTTTCATTTCTCCGTGCCTGCTTAGTACAACTTGGTACATTTTTAGTCGTTTTGCTGATTACGATTGTCGTCATGGCAGTCTTTTTTATCTTCGCTTTGGTGGTTCTCTAATTTAATCTTTTGTTGACTGCTCGAGGTAAATTGTACTCCGCGGTTAATGTCGCTTGAAGAGCAGCATTATGATAGAATTCTTATGACGTATAAAATGTCAAATTTAAATGATTACACTGTTGTCATCCGAAAGGACGGTAACTGGTGGATTGGATGGATCGAGGAAGTCTCAGGCGTGAATTGTCAGAGCCTTACTCGCGAAGAACTTATCAAAAATCTCAAAGAGGCATTAGCCGAAGCAATTGAGTTGAAATTAGTGTAGGCTCCAATATTCAGACACTCCCACCACTCACCTCTAATCCCTCACCTATAAAATGCTTGCAAAACGAATTATCCCGTGTCTTGATGTCCATGCCGGTCGCGTTGTGAAAGGTGTGAATTTTCTCAACCTTCAGGATGCTGGTGACCCCGTTGAAATCGCTTCTCGCTATGAAGCTGAGGGAGCTGATGAGCTCGTTTTTTTGGATATTACCGCCAGTCATGAACAGCGGGAGATTATTCTCGATGTGGTTAAGCGGACCTCGGAAGTCATTTTCATGCCGTTGACGGTTGGTGGTGGCATTCGTACGTTGGACGATATTCGGACTTTGCTCAACTCGGGTTGCGATAAAGTTTCGATCAATTCGGCTGCAGTCAACGATCCCGATTTTATTCGCGAGGCTGCTTTGCGGTTTGGAAGTCAGTGTATCGTTGTGAATATTGATCCGAAACGAATTCAAAAAGATGGCCAGGAATTCTGGGATGTGCATATCAATGGCGGTCGCAAGCCGACGGGACTGGAAGCGGTTGCCTGGGCGAAGCAGGTTGAAAAACTTGGAGCAGGAGAGATTGTACTGACTTCGATGGATGCCGACGGAACCAAGGATGGGTTCGATATTGAAATCACCTCAGCTGTTTCTGAAGCAGTTAATATCCCGGTTGTGGCTAGTGGCGGTTGTGGATCTCCTGAGCATATGCGGGTAGCATTGACCGAAGGCAAAGCTGATGCGGCTCTGGCAGCCAGCATTTTTCATTATGGTGAATACACGATTGATGAAGCAAAATCGTATCTGGCTGAGCATGGTGTTGTTGTGAGGCAAGTTGTGAAATAGTCGTTTCACGTGAAACGGGTTGAAGGGGCCAGTGTCGAGAGGCCAGTGGCTAGTGTGTTACTTGTGACCCGCGTTCATATAATCTCATCATCAAACGGCAAGCCTCTTGTGGACTTCGTCCA
>DEML01000030.1:288799-312523 GCA_002359185.1 Planctomycetaceae bacterium UBA2671 | reverse complement strand
GGAGCTATCTGGGCCACCCGATTAGTTTCACGTGAAACAGTTGAGAGGTGAGGGGCATTCATGAGTTCGCGGATCACCACGCCCATCACTTCGTTCTGGGACGTGCCACACAGTTTCACACTCGCCTCTGGCCACTAGCCACTGGCCACTCAACATTACTTCGCGTGGGGGTGTGCTTTTTCGTAAGTATCGCGAAGTCGGGCGGCGCTGACGTGGGTGTAGATTTGGGTTGTTGTCAGGCTTTTATGGCCGAGTAATTCCTGGACGCTGCGTAAGTCGGCTCCGCCATCGAGCAGGTGGGTGGCGAAACTGTGTCGCAACGTATGGGGCGAAGTCTTCTCGGACAGGCCTGTTTGCTTGAGATATTTTTCAATCATACGGCCGATGCTGCGCGTCGTCAGGCGGCAGCCGAACTTATTGAGGAAGAGAGCCTGCTGGTCATCTGCAGTGGACCTGGGTCCATTTTCGCGAACATCCAACCAACGCGATAGTGCTTTGTCGGCATAACTTCCAATCGGTGCAATGCGTTCCTTTTTGCCTTTTCCGCGGACACGAATGATGTTCGCATCGCGATCCCAATCGGCGATATTCAAGGAGACTAGCTCGGCAACACGGAGTCCAGCAGTGTAAAGTGTTTCGAGAATTGCCCGGTCTCTCAAGCCAGCGGCTTCGTTGGCAGGAGGGGCTTCGAGGAGTGTTGCGACTTCTCGTGACGTCAAATAGTGCGGCAGTTTTCTTCCGACGCGCGGTGTTCGCAATGTTTTCGCGGGATTGGATGAACACATCTGTTCGCGGCAACAATAGCGGAAGAGACTGCGCAGACAGGCCAGACGGCGAGCGATCGTCGTGCGCTGGTAGCCGCATTCGTGCAGGTAGGTGAGATATCCACGCAGGCAGGGGATATCGGCTTCAGCTGGTCGGGGGACAGAGCCGAGGCGGTCCTGGCAGTAGTCGAGGAAGGATGCAAAATCTTCGGCGTAAGATTTCCGTGTCAGTTCGGAGGCATTCCTCTCGACGCGCAGATATCTCAGAAAACCATCGAAGGCTGCTTCCATAATGAACTCTTGGAGTCGTTAAACAGAAACGACAATCGAGCCATCCTTAGCCTGCGATGATCGAGATATATAGTGTGGCACTGGCTCTGCCAGTGTAGCGTATTCTGAAATCCATCACCCTGTTTTACACTGCTGGGCAAACCAGCAGTCCAGTAGGGGGCGTCCTGACGCACCGGAGTTGAGTGTCGATATTAAGTTATCTGTGATACATGATATGTGATGGTTTCGTACATGGAGAGAAACTCGATGTGGAAGCCATGTCGGCAGCATGGTGCGTCAGGACGCACCCTACGGATTTTGATTATGCCGATTTTCGGTAGAAGGATTCCTGTTGAGTGGTTTCTTTCAGCTTATCACGGCGGAGGGCACGGACGCGTTGGCTCATGACGGCTGCGTCGTACCAGGAAAAATTGAGGTCCGGGTCGGCGGCGTTTCTGCCTAATGTCTGCAGCAGTTCATCATGGCTGGATTCATCGTAGAGGAAGATGTATCGGTGACCATCTTTGACAAGTGCCAATACATTAATTTCTTCCCCCATCCCTGGTACCCCCCGCTCGAATTTGTTCTCGCGCGATTCCGCTGGAATCTTTTCCAGACGTCAAAACTGTCCCTGTGATGACGAAAGGGAATCGCGAAATTATGTTCTCAGGCTATTTAATCCTGTCCGTAACTCTTATCGGACATGATTCCGCCATCCTGAAGAACTTTTCGAGCAACCGGTATAAGCTACCAAAAGAGGGGAGAGGTTAGTGATGAGAGGTTAGAGTAAAAATTTACTATTCACTATTAACTAACGACTATTAACTATTTATATTTTCTCGATGTAAACACAAATCGTTTGCGGGCTTCGCCGCCGTGGAGTTGGAGCATTTCGAGAATCATGCGGTGCATGCAGAAGCGGATGAAGTCTTCACTGCGATGCAGATGTCCTGTCCAGCCGCCGCTGCGCTGGTCGCCGCTCAGTTCGAGATAGTTTCGCAATCTGGCGGTGAAGTCGGCATCGGCTCCGTCGAACACTCGTGTGTAGGACATATAGGGTTGTGAGGAGCCGTAGGCGAAGGGATCTTCGTAGACTTCTATTTCCTGATGCATTTCTGAAGACAGATATTTCTCTATCTCGGCTGTTGGCATCGATTGTGGTTGTAATGCAGCCACTTGAGAGGGAGACTCGAACTCGGGGCCGATATGAACTGGCAGGCTGAGGGGTGGGTTCTGTTCGTAATTGAGCTGCAGTGCTTTCTGCAGGGCGCGATCCCACTCGGCTTGAAGTGGATCGATTTCGCCATCGGCATTTTGGGCTCTGATTTCGGCCTTGTTTCGGAAGGGGTTTAGTTGAGCCGTGGAACAGGTGACATCGTTCCAGGCTTTTTTGATTCGTCGATTCCAGGATGACGAATCGGCTTCCGCCTCTCGGCATTCCAGTTCGATTTTCTTACGTTGTTGTGGATCGACCGCAATACCTGGCTGGAACTCGGGGATACCGGGGGTGTACCAGGAAATCTGCATTCCGAGACGTGGGGGATAATAGGGCGAGTATTCGGTGATGGCTCCGAAGCAGATGCTGTCGGCATCGAGAATTTCGACCAGTTTGAGCATGTCTTCTGGCGAGTCGAGATTGATTTGATGTTCGACCATCGCGGTTTCGACGACGCCCACGGGAATGACCTGAAAACCAGGCGTTTTTTGGAGTTCGGTATAGTAGGCTTCGGCAAATCGACGTCCGTCGACACTGCGTTCCGGGGAGAGGTTGACGAAGGGGGCGATCGCAATTCGAGAGAGATTCGGGGCAGGATTGGAAACGCCGACCTGCACGATGGCACAGCCGGAGAATCCGCTGAGGAGTCCGGAGATGATCAGAATGAGAATCCGCGTCTGAGGACGCATGGCCGTTTCCCCTGTTAAGCAACTTTACAAAGTGGTTCTGTTCTCCTTTGAATGGAACCGACAATGTCCGCGCCGCTGTCCATTGGTTATGATCGTCATAACCGTTACAGAAACTTTAATCGGAATAGATTGCCTGGTTTGACAGGTCGAATAATTAGACAGAGATATCTTAGGTGGTGCCACGGCTCTGTGAGCCGTGCGTTGTCAATTCGACCTGCATTTCACACGTCTCACAGAGCCGTGGCACCGATGGAGAGTTTAAGGTTATGGAAAGCAGGAATAGATAATGAGAGCAATGATACGACCAGCAATTCCTGACGACTGCGGCACAATTCTTTCTCTGATACGTGAATTGGCGGTCTACGAAAAGATGGAGGCTGAAGTGGTGGCGACGTCGGAGTTGATCCGGGATTCGTTATTTGGAGATCGTCCTGACGCGGAATGTCTGCTGGCTGAAGTCGAGAATAAAAGTGTTGGTTTTGCGCTCTACTTTTTCAACTACTCTACATTTCTGGGACGACGGGGTTTGTATCTGGAAGATCTGTTTGTGCAGCCTGAATTCCGGAAGCAGGGCATTGGGAAAGCGTTATTTAAGAAGGTGGCTGAAGTCGCTGTCGAACGAAACTGTGGCCGGATGGAATGGTCGGTGCTTGATTGGAATGAGCCATCGATTGAGTTTTACAAATCGATGGGAGCGGTGGCGATGGAAGAGTGGACGGTGTACCGACTTGCGGGAGCGACGTTGAAGGCGGTAGGAAAATCGAACTCAGATTAATCGGTACGACGCCTCGGGGGGGCTTCTCTGCGAGAGCGCCCCTGCCACCCTCATTGGAAGTAAAATGAAGCCTCAGCCTGTTCGAGTCAACCCGAGTTGATCGCCGAAGCGTTCCAGTACGCGGCGTTTGAGAGGGGCGAAGTCGGGTTCGTCGATGGTGCCGGCCTGGACCATTCTGGAGGCGGCACGGCTGGTTTCGAGGAGGATTTTTTCGTCGCGGGAAAAGTCGGTCACACGGAATGGCTGGCTGCCGTGTTGTTCGGTGCCGAGGACGTTGCCGGGGCCACGCAGGGCGAAGTCGGCTTCGGCGATTTCGAAGCCGTTGTTCGAGCGTTCGACGGCTTGAAGACGTTGCAGTGAGTCTTCATTGGCGGCTTTGCTAAAGAGAAAGCAAAAGCCTCGGAAGGAGCCTCGTCCGATGCGTCCGCGTAACTGGTGAAGTTGGGAGAGGCCGAACTGCTGGGCGTCCTGGATGATCATCAACGTGGCGTTGGGGACATCGACGCCAACTTCGACGACAGTGGTCGCGACGATGGCATCGAGTTGACGATCACGGAAGCGGGACATCACCACCTGCTGTTCTGCTCGATCCATCTGGCCGTGAATCAACCCGAGTTGAAAGTCTCGGAGTTGGTTGTGCTGCAATTGATCGAAGATTTGTAATGCTCCAGCAGGAGCTTCGGGATCGGGGGAATCGATGTAAGGGCAGACGATGTAAGCCTGCCGACCTTCGCGGAGTTTCTCGATGACAAACTGCCAGGCTTTCGCTTCGACTTTGGGTGTCTGGACGAGAGAAGTGACTATCGGTTGACGACCGGGAGGCAGGTCGGTCATTGTGGAGAGGTCGAGGTCGCCATATTGAGTGAGGCAGAGGCTGCGGGGGATGGGAGTGGCCGTCATGACGAGAACGTGAGGGACCATTTCGCGGGCTTGAAAACGTCCTCGTTGGACGACGCCAAATTTGTGTTGTTCGTCGATGACAGCCAACCCGAGTTGACTATATTGGACGTCGTTCTGAATGACGGCTTGGGTGCCGAAGATCATCTGCATTTCGCCGGAGGCGATTTTTGCGAGACGATCACGACGCTCGGCTGGTTTGAGGCTGCCCGTTAACAGGCAGCGTTTCACACGACTGTGCAGTAATGCCTCGTGGATGGTGTTCCAGTGTTGTTGGGCGAGTAGTTCTGTCGGTGCCATCAGTACCGCCTGGTACCCAGCAGCAACCGTTGCGAGCATGGCGTAGAGGGCGACGAGCGTTTTACCGGCTCCAACATCAGCCTGCAGGAGGCGGTGCATCGGGCGGGATTCTTTGAGGTCGTCGACAATTTCGGTGATGGCCTGCTCCTGGCCATCGGTGAATGTGAAATCGAAGAGTCGTCTGATACGCGCGTTGATTTTTGGGGTGACAATAATTTCCGGTGATCGTTCGGTGGTTTGGCGGAGACGTCTGCGGAGAGCCATGCCGATCTGGAAATCGAGCTGTTCGTCGAAGACGAGTCGTCTGCGAGCGGCGTAGAAATCTTCGACGGTTGGTGGGCGATGAAGATTGGAAATCGCCTCTTCCAGATGCGGCAGCTTATAGTGTTTGCGTAGTCGTTCAGGGAGATCATCTGCCAGTGTCCCTTTGACGAACTCGAGAGCGGTGCGGATGTAGCCTCGTAATAAGTCGAGCGTGATGCCTTCGGTGAGACGATATTTTGTGAGGACTTCGCCGCGGGAGTTTTCGTCGTCTTCTTCGAGCCATTGCATGCGGGGATGCGACATTTCCCAGCGATTATCGCGAAACTTCGGCTTGGCAGACCAGAGCAGAAAACGCTCGGACTGAAGTTGCCGGAGCATCCAGGGCTGATTGAACCACATGCCGCGGACGAGTCCATCGTCGACGCGCATGAGAGCGGCGGTCATTGTGCGGCCGCGGGAAATAGCGCGGGAATCGGAATCGATAATCTGTCCGCGGATGGTGTGAATCCGATCGTCGGTCAGGTCGTTGACGAGTGAGAGATGAGAGAGATCAACGATGTCGCGGGGGATGAGCCAGAGGAGATCGCGAACGGTTTCGACATCGAGATTCTTGAGCAGTTTGGCACGATGCGGGCCGACCCCTTCAAGAAACCGGATGGGGGTTTCGAGAGGTTCGGTTTCCGGGTGTTCGGAGGTCGAATTATCTTGTTCCTCAGTCATGGAACCATTGGAACAAATGGTTGAATTATTCTCCAGTGAAGGGAGAAGAACCATGATTCAACTTGTTCCCAAGGTCCTCCTTGGGAACGAGAGAACTGGGGGCTTCGCTTCGCTACCACCCCAGCCACCCAGTCGAATTAAACACTGCTGGGCAAGCCAGCAGTGGTACACGGTACACAATAAAAATGTTAGTTGAAAATAAAAAAATACGTTAAGTAAACGTGCCACGGCTCTATGAGCCGTGTATTGCGTGATGTTATTTCATTCCCGCGTTCCTGAAGTCATAACGCAGTAAAATACGGCTCACAGAGCCGTGGCACAGATGTGATCTACAGAAGTTACATTCCATTCGGCACATTTCGTCAGGCACAGCCTGACCTACTTTTTATCCCTGGAGGATTGGGAGCAGGGTTGAGGAGCCGTGTTGGATGGTGCGGGTGATGATGTCGCCCATGAGGGTTGTTGGTGTGCAATCATGAATCTGGACGTTGGCGATGGAACCGGCAAGGCGGGGATTGCCATCGAAGACGACGATGCGATCGCAGCGACTGCGTCCGACCAGTTGATTTGTGCTGGAGTTGGTCGGGCGGTTCTGTTCAGCTTTTACCGCACTTTTGCTCGGGCCTTCGACGAGGACTTCGACAGAGCGGCCGATGAAGTCGGCGTTGTCTTCGGCACTGATTGCGTTCTGCAGATCAAGCATTTCGTTATTACGGCGTTTTTTGACCTTGTCCTCGATGTCATCCGGATAGTTGTCGGCGGCTTTGGTGCCGGCTCGTTCGGAGTATTTGAAGATGAAGCTGTTTTTGAAGCGGAACTCGCGGACGGCGTCCATCGTTTTCTGATGAGCTTCTTCGGTTTCGCCACAGAAGCCGACGATGAAGTCGCTGGAGACGGCACAGTTGGGAATGATTTCGCGGATGCGGTGCATCATGTCGCGATATTCGCCGACGGTGTAGCCCCGCTTCATTTTTTTGAGGACTTCATCGCAACCGTGCTGCAAAGGGACGTGCAGATAATGAGCGACTTTCGGCAGATCGCGAATCGCGTAGAGCAGGTCGTTTGTCATGTCTTTTGGGTAATTGGTGACAAATTTGATTCGCTGAATGCCTTCGGTTTTATGAAGTAGTTCCAGCAAGTCAGCCATGCGGTATTCTTTGCCGTCTTCGACATGCTTGTAACTGTTGACGGTTTGTCCGAGGAGTGTGACTTCTTTGACGCCCTGTTCGGCAAGGGCTTGTGTTTCTCTGGCCAAAGCAGAAGGAGCGCGGCTTTGTTCCGGGCCTCGAGTTGTGGGGACGACACAGTAAGTGCAGAACTTGTCACAGCCGATCATGATGCGAACATAAGCCTGATGCGGGCTGGGACGCATGGTGGGATCGCGGAGTGGGTCGTAACTCTGGAAGCTGTCGGCCACTTCTGTACGGGAGCCCCCGCGACGGCTGAGGCTGATTGCCATTTGACGGCTGCGTTTTTTGCGGGATTCTTTGATCAGTTCGGGAATCTCTGCCAGTTGTCCGGTGCCGACAATCATGTCGACCTGAGGGGCGCGTTGGAAAATCAGTTTTTGATCTTTCTGAGCCATGCAGCCCATGACTCCAATAACAAGATTGGGGCGAGTCTCTTTGCTGTATTTAAGTCGTCCGAGCTGACTGTAGATTTTCTGCTCGGCATGTTCGCGGACAGAGCAGGTGTTGAACAGGATGGTGTCGGCCTCTTTCATGTTGCCGGTCAGTTCGTAACCGTCCTGACGAAGAGCGGCGACAACGAGCTCGCTGTCGAGGACGTTCATTTGACAGCCGACGGTTTCGATAAACAGTTTGTTGTTCGGTTCGGAGTGACTCATGAGATTTTTCTTTGTGTTTAGTTTCGCACACTTGCCGGGATCAGGCTATGTATTTCATCAAATGACAAGAGACGCCGTCCCCTCGCTGACGCTTCGGGTTAAGATGGTTTGTGCTTGAGTTGTGGAACCAAGTCTTTTTCCTGTGAAAGCGGTTCTATTTCCTTCTCCCTGGGGAGCGGCTTTCTTTCCTTCTCCTTGGGGAGAAGGTGGCCGAAGGTCGGATGAGGGGATTCGTTTGACTTTCTTATTCCAAACCACACTCAATTCCCCTCACCCTATTCCTCTCCTCGGGGGAGAGGGGACTTTCATATTCGATTAATAATCAGGCGGCACGTTTTTCGAGTTTGCTGGATGCGGCGTCGAGTTGAGCCTCCAGCTTCTCGGCTGCGGCTTGTTCTGCCAGTTCAGCTTCCTGTTTAGCAAGTTCCTGTTTCAACAGATAGGTGTGATATTTCTTGTGCTGCGACATCAACGCGAGTAATGATTTCAAGGCCATTACGCTAATCAAGCCGTACAGCAGATAAATCCACATCCCTGTCTCCGTTTCGTGAACGTCCTGTTCAAGCATGTAGGTCAGGCACTGCCTGACATGATTAACTATAAACGTCGAATTTCGTCAGGCAGTGCCTGACCTACAGCTTTTCGTACTGACACGCTTAAATGTTGACGCGTTCGACGTATGATCCTGATTCGACATCGACTTTGACTTTGTTGCCGGCTTCGATGAAAGCCGGGACTTGAACTTCGACTCCGGTTTCGACCGTTGCCCCTTTGGTGACGTTAGTCGCCGTATTGCCGCGGGCGGCTGGTTCGGTGTAGGTGACTTCGAGAACCACATGTTGGGGAGGAACCATTGAAATCAGCTGATTGTTCCAGAACATCAACTCGACTTCGGTCCCTTCCATGAGGAACTGCATATATCGATCGATGCTTTCTGCTGGCAGGGCGTATTGCTCGAAGGTTTCATTATCCAGAAAGTAGTAACTATTTCCATCGCGATAGGAATAAGAGCCTCGACCCCGGCGGATATCGGCTTCTTCCATGCTGTCGCCGCTTTTGTAGGTGCGGTCGAGAATGGTTCCTTTGAGCAGGTTTCGCAGTCGCGTTTTGTACAGGGCCTGACCTTTTCCCGGTTTCACGAAGTTGCATTCCAGGATATCGTAGGGATCTCCTTCGATGATGATTTTGACGCCTTTTTTGAAGTCGGCGGTATTAATCTGCGGCATCGGTGTCTCTTTCGCTCGGAATTGGTTAAGAATTGTTGGTGTCGGGGTGGTTTGTAAAGGTGTCACTCTAGCGGGATCTATACAGGCGAGATATCAGTTTAATGCACTTCGTGGGCGTGCTTTTCAACATCACTCACCTGAACTATTACTGAAGTTTTACAAATCGTGCCACTGCTCTGAGAGCCATGTATTGTGGATCCTATTATTTTTCAACGCTCCTGATGATACAACGCTGAAAAACACGGCACACAGAGCCGTGGCACACACTTGTTAATCAGAATGAAACTGAAATATTAATCGGAAGCCGTCCCCTCGCTTACGCTTTGGGTTAAGATGCTTTTGCGATGTTACACTCTGGCGAGATAATAAAAGACGGCTCGACAATGAACAAGACCGCTCGATCGGCGATTCTACAGGAACAGCGAACAATTTCGCCGGAAACGGCTGATTCTGAGTCAAACTGGCAGTTGGAGCTGGCGAATGCGTGTCGTGATCCCGACAAATTGCTCGCCCGACTGGGTTTGATCGGGAAGGTATCTCCATTTAGGACGGCTGATTTCCCTTTTCTGGTGCCGGAATCGTTTATTCGACGAATGAAAATCGGAGATCCGAATGATCCTCTCTTGAAACAGGTTCTGCCTGTTGAAGACGAAAATGTGGACGTTCCCGGTTTTCTCAGTGATCCAGTGGCTGATTTGAATTCCTCGCCAGTATCGGGGATGGTTCATAAGTATGTAAATCGTGTGCTGTTAATCACTTCCGGCAGCTGCGCGGTGAATTGCCGGTATTGTTTTCGCAGACATTTTCCCTATTCGGAGGCTCCGCGTTCGCTGGAGTCTTGGGAGCCGGTATTTGAGGAGATTTGGAAGCGGCCTGAGGTCGATGAAGTGATTTTGAGCGGCGGGGATCCCTTAACGCTGAATGATCGTCGGCTGGGGGTGATGATTGAAAAACTGGCAGTGATTCCGCATTTACAGAGAATCCGTATTCATTCCCGATTGCCGATTGTGCTGCCGATTCGGGTGACGGAGGGTTTACTGAAGTCTTTGGGTCAGAGCAGGTTACAACCGATTTTCGTGGTG
Source organism: Planctomycetaceae bacterium UBA2671 (assembly GCA_002359185.1). Classification (GTDB taxonomy): domain Bacteria; phylum Planctomycetota; class Planctomycetia; order Planctomycetales; family Planctomycetaceae; genus Rubinisphaera. The sequence goes on along the minus strand of DEML01000030.1, from coordinate 302,474 downwards.
CACGCGAATCATGGAAACGAAATTGTTGAGGACTGTGCCGAGGCATTACGCAAACTAGTTCAAGCGGGGATTCCGGTTTTGAATCAGGCGGTTCTGCTTCGGGGCGTTAATGATTCTGTCGAGGCACAGGTTGATTTGTGTACGCGGTTAGTGAATGTGGGAGCGATGCCTTATTACCTGAATCAGCTGGATCGGGTGCGAGGGGCGGCTCATTTTGAAGTGTCTGTTGAACGCGGGCGGGAGATTATGGCTGGACTCCGAAAAAAACTCTCCGGCTATGCTGTGCCCAGATATGTGGTTGACGTGCCGGGGTGTGAGGGGAAGACGGAGCTTTGAAGTCTTATTATTATTCGGGAAAACTGGTTCCCATTCTGGGGGCTACGCTTCGCTTCGACCCCAGCCACCCGGTGGTGATAATGGGTCTTACTGGCTTTTTGCGGTTGCGTAGTCCCTTCGGGGGCTTCCGCAGAAGCGGAGCGCCCCCGCCACCCTTTGCTTAATTTCCAAGGGTTGGAATGGGATCGCAGTAAGCGAGTGCCAGTAATGAGTAGGCGGTGACGAGGGCGGGGTCGCCTTCGTACCAGCGGTCGGCTTCGTTGGTCCAGCTGCCGTCGGGTTTTTGACCTGAGGACAATTTGTTGAACAGGTCGCTTCTCCAGTCGTGCATTTCGCCGTCAGTGGTTTCAAGTTTTTCGATGCCGAGTAAGCCGAGTGTTTTGGCGAAGACCTGGTAGTAGTAGAACAGTCCCTGCTGGCCCATGCCTGGGTTTTCATCAACGGAATAATGGTCTTTCACCCATTTGGTGGCGGCGACGACGCGGGGATCGTCTTTGGACATACCGGCATAGATGAAACTTTTCAAGCCGGCATAGGTCATGCTGGCATAGGAACGCAATCCACCTGCTGCGGTTGTGCCTGCCTGCGATGAGCCTCCAGCTGCTGGAGTGTAATAGAAGCCTCCATCGTCAATGCGGGTGGCAAAGGGTGTGTTGTTGAATTCGGAATCGAGATTCTGCGTTCGGGATACGAAGGTGATGGCTTTCTGGAAAGCGGGGTCGTCGACTGAGAGTCCCGATTTCTGGAGGGCTTCGAGCATGAACTGGGTGTTGGACAGGTCGGGGCGGGAGTGAGAACCATAACCGGCTCCGCCGTAGGCGGGATCGTCTTCTTTGAGACCTTCGTCTTCATCCCATTGCAGGCCTTTGAGGAATTTTTGAGCTTTGGCGATCAGCTCGTCGTATTTGCCATCACGGTTGGCTTCCACCAGACACATGAGAATGATTGAAGTTTCATAGTTGCGATGTTTAGTGTCGGGATGATAGATCCCGCCGTTGTCCTGCTTGAACTGAGTCAGATAATTCAAGGCTTTGTCGACAGTGGGATTCTCCGGGGACAGACCATTTTCCAGAAGGGAAGTTGTGACTAATGCTGAGATGCCGAGGATTTTCGGGTTACTCCAGCTGCCGTCTGCATTCTGGGATTTGATCAGATAATCGATGCCCGCCTGACGGGTCGACTTGATTTGATCGGCATCTGGTCCGACTCGGTATTTATCTGCTGCGGATACGGATTGGAAATTCAAGGAACTGGCCAGGGCCAGTGACATTGCACAGAGGAACATCGTTTTCATCTTATTATTCTTTTCAGTTGGAATGATTTGCGAACAATCCGTTTATTTTACGGTACGGCGAGAAGGAATTCGAGAGGTCATTGCAGGAGGGTAGAGAGATTTATTGGTTTTGTGGGTTTGGAGTGAACTCATCTGGGGGCTTCGCTTCGCTTCGACCCCAGCCACCCGACGGTTTAAAATTGGAACGTGGTATAGGTAGATTTAGTCTGATTTGGTGTACTTCATCAAACTGAAGACCTCTTGTGGACTTCGTCCACCCAGATAGCGGAGCTATCTGGGCTACCCTTCAATATTTGAAGCCACCCTTCAGTATTAGAACTCACCGAGGACTTCTCCGCCGGCTCGGGTGCCGATGCCGCGCCAGATGGAGAGGTCGATATTTTCGCTGATGCTTCGAACGGAGCCATCGAGCAGGACCGCGTTGACGGTTCCCTGATGATAACTTCGTGCGGTGATGACGGCATAAGTGGGCGAGCCAGCAGAGCCGTCTTTGCCTTCCTGCCAGGAATTGAAGTCGACTTCTTCATACAGGGTTCCGCCATTGGAATAGGTGACGTTGGAATTCGGAGTGAGCGTTGTGGTGACGCCGGTGTGATGAACGCGGCCATCTGGCCATTCGGTGTGTCCGGTGTTGGTTTTGAAGTCGGTGCCGGAAGCAACAATAGTTTCTGCCTGAGGAACCGTATCCGGTCGGACGGTTGTTGAGGGACCACCATTACGGGTGTAGGGAGTCCAGCCTTTGACTTCAGAGGCGAGCAGGGTATTGGAACTGCCGTCGACGGCATCGCGAAATGAGAGTTTGCTGTTTGGATAGAAGAGTCCGTCTCCACCTTGAGAATTTGTCGGGTTGAAGACAAACCAGGTGCCGTAGTTGAAGCCGTAGGAGGTGGGGTATAAGGTGACTTTTCCACTGCCGGGGTCGCGTGCCTGATCGCTTTTAGGATCGCTGGGGCAGGCGTAGATGGGGATTTTGAGGCCATCGATGGGAGTTTGGAAATCCCAGGCGATCGAAAGATCGACCTGATCATACAGGCTGCCTTGCTCGAGATAGGGGAGAATGCGACCGTGGACTCCCCATGAACCATTGTTGGCAGTCGATGTGACAGATAAGTCGACTGATGCTCCTGGTGGCAAGACTGTGTTCACATCGACATAATTATGCAGGGCCAGTCCAAGTTGTTTCAGATGATTTTTACACTGAGTCCGACGAGCCGCTTCGCGGGCCTGTTGGACGGCAGGGAGCAAGAGTGCCACCAGTATGGCAATGATTGCGATGACGACGAGCAGCTCGATTAGAGTAAAGCCCTTATGAGTTTTTAGATTCACTAACATCCTCGTTTTCTGATCTGAGAGTACGTGTTTTGAGCACTCATTCCAATAGAGTAAGTCTATGAAACGTTAGAGCAAAATCTGTACCTTTGAGATAATCGTTAGAATTCGCACACAAGTTGCTGATTATCTCTAAGCGAATTCGACGGAACGGTGAATCGATCGCCGGGAATGGCGAAAAAACCACCTCGACGGTGTTGCCGAATAGTAAATACGTGGGAACAGGATCCATTTATGCGTTGGCCGATTCGAAATCAGATTCTGCTCCCGTTTTTGATGATTCAGATCGGGACGGTATTCGTCGTGGCGATTTCGTCGGCCTGGTTTGCGGTCCGGCAGGTTGATCAGGAGATTATTGCCCGGATGGAAAATGTGCTCAGCACGTTAGAAACAGCGACTTATCCAATGACGCCAGCCATTCTGGAACAGTTGAAGCAATTTTCCGAGGCTGATTTTGTGGTGTTCAATCAGAATGATGAAGTCAGTGGAACGACTCTCGTGGAAATGGCCTCAAATGAGCATCGACTGAGTGCAAAAAGCCTCACTCCTTATGATCGAAATTCTCTGGAGCAGCGGACGCTCTTCGAATTTCAGGGACGGCGATATTTTGCCGGGCTCATCTCCAAGCGAAGCGGAGTGCGGACGGAGTCGGTTCTGGTTCTGTATCCAGAAAGTGAATGGGCGGTGGAGCGCTGGCAGGCGATTTTCCCTCCTGTTTTCATCGGTGGGCTGCTGTTAATTCTGACTATTTTCGCCTCGCTGTGGATTTCTCAGCGAATTGCCCGCAGGATTCAAACGGTTCAGCATCAGGTCGCGCGACTGGCAGGAGGGAATTACTCGGCCAGTCCCAAACCGGCCATTAATGATGAACTTCAGGATCTGGCTGAGGATTTGAATCAATTGTCTGTTGTGCTTGATCAATCGATGAAGTCCGTCCGTAGTAATGAACGCTCCTCGATGCTGGCTCAGTTGAGCGGGGGCCTGGCTCATCAGTTACGAAATTCTCTGACGGGTGCCCGCGTTTCGATTCAACTTCACCAGCGACGCTGTGCCACGGGGAACGATGAAGCGATTGCGGTTGCGATCCGCCAATTGACTCTCACCGAAGAGCAGATCAAAGCGTTGCTGCGTCTGACAAGAGGAGAGTCGGACAAGCCGGAATCGGATCAGCTCGACCAGATTCTTAATGATGTGATTTCGCTGGTGCAGCCGATGTGCGAGCATCATAAAACCCGCTTCACGAGTGATCGCCTGGAAATCGATCAGGAAATCAGAGATGCGAATGCTCTCCGTGGAGCGCTGTTGAATCTGCTTCTGAATGCGATTGAAGCTGCTGGTCCGGGTGGGGAAGTGAGTGTCTCCACGGGAGTGGACTCGGGTTTTGCTTTGATCGAGATCTCTGATAATGGACCAGGAGTTCCGGAAGAGCTGACTGAGGAGATCTTTCATCCGTTTGTCACGACGAAGAAAGAAGGTGTGGGACTGGGATTGGCGCTGGCACGTCAGGCGGCTCAGGATTGTGAAGGGTCGCTCACATTGATTCAAAATGGAAGGACCCGGTTTCAATTGAAGATACCGTTGTGACTGCGAACATTCTGGGGGCTTCGCTACGCTCCGACCCCAGTTACCCGTCGTTGAACGAAACATTGCTGGGCAAGCCAGCAGTGGCACCCGTACTTACGAAATCAGGCGGCTGGTGGAACCAGGGGAGGACCGTTGCCCGAGTCGCCTTCTGTGCCAGCAGGAGTTGAGCGGACAGGTTTTTTCTGAGGGGATTTCAATTGTGATTGTGTTCCGCTTTCGATTGATCTCACTGGAGCGGGGGCATCGCTACCTGTATGAATTGGCGGCAGAAACTCCATTTCCTGTTCGGGTTGTTTGACCAACATTTGAGCTGGCATCGAGGCGACTTTTTCGGCCTCTGGAAAACGCCCGGTGACGGGGAGTGGAACATCAATGTTTAATCTTCTCGGCTCACTTGCCATCATAGCTGGTTCATAATAGGAAGCCGTTTGCGGCATTCCCTGATATCCGACACTGGCTTGATAACCAGGCAGTGCACAGCCAGGGGGGACTGCACAGCTGGGAGGAGCGACGCAGGAAGGGATCTCGACGCAGCCGCTGTTGCCGAGGCAATGATCTTCCACGCAATAGTCTTCGACACAGCGATTTCGACGATATGTTGGTCGACACAAATCTGGCCGGAATGTTTCGCGTGTCATCATATGGGGACGTTTGGGATAATACCGGCCCGGTGGCGAGGCACAGGTATTGCAGCAGGAATTACAGGAATCGTAATAGCCTGGCATCATCGGATGGAAGATCGAAGGGACGGCGAGTTCGACACAATAGGGGTTGTAGGGAACCATGCCGCAGGGATAGCCGCAGGGGTCGTGTGTGGATATGCAGGGGTCATAACATGACATACTGCAACAACCGGTCAGGCTGGTGAGCATCAACATGAATGCGAACAGTGATGAATTATGCAGAATTCGTGGGGGATAGGTCGATCTCATGACAGTCTCGTGAGTTCTGATGAAGCGTCTTTCAGGCAATGGGGAATCACCTGAATTCGTGAACACTTCAGAGGTGGGGATTGGGGGGAAGGGCTGCAAGTCCCCTGCAGGGGTTTGTTTTGGGTGTCAAATCGCTGAAACGCACTCTGTTGTCGTGCTTTCCAGTTTTCTCGACCCGAAATTTATACCGTGACGCCCTGCAAGGAATGCATCATTATCTGTATCGAACCTCACAATACGCCGGCTTGAGGAAATTTAACGATTTTTTCGATTTTTCTGAATTTCCAATTTTTAGCAGTCATCTCGATATTGCGATTCTCATCTGGGTTCTTTACTGGAAATGACCCCGCATTCCCGTCGATAGAATTAGTGAAGATTCAATTTCCCAAGGCATATCTGATCAATTCCAGATTTTACAGGGCAAGGAAAGCTCATCATGGATGATGACGGTCCACCAGGAGTTCCCGAATGGGTTGTGACCTACGGGGACATGATGTCATTACTGCTGACGTTTTTTATCATGCTGGTCTCCTTGAGTGAGGTGGCAGCTGATAAGAAATATCGCGCCATTATGGAATCTGCCCGCCAATATATGGGATATGCTTCTGGGCCGCTGGCTCCTCCGGGGAAAAACTTTCCGATGAATTCGCTCGTCGAATCGCTCGATGAACAGAAGCTTGGTTCTCAAGCCGATACAGAAAAGGGAAAAGGAGGAGTGAAAAGTAAAGGGCCGGAAGGTCGGGATATCCATGTCAAACATCTTGAAGAAGGCGAGGGGCAATTGGCTGGTGTGCCGATTGTATTTGATATCGGCAGTGCAGAAATTTCCGCAGCGATGGCCTTTGAAATTCGCAAAATTGCCAGAGAAGTTGCCGGGAAGCCTCAGAAGCTGGAGATCCGAGCGTTTAATTCCCCCATTGTCGATGGGATCCCTCAAACCTCTGAACAAATGCTGGAACTCGGCTACCAGAGAGGTGAAGCGGTCCGACAGATTCTGCTGGAGAATAAGATCCGCCGGGATCACATGCGACTGGCGGTCTATTTCGCAGCCCCGCAGGATCAGCAGGAACGCAAAGTCTCCCGGAACCAGGATCGGGTCGAGATTACCATCTTCAACGAATTCGCTTCCGAATATATTGGTCGGGAAGACGATTATCGCTAAGGAATATTTCTCTCACCAGCAGTGTTGTATTGGATGATCTATTTCGGAGTGAAAGGACATTTTACGTTGGCCGACTCGTAGGGTCCGCTGTGCGGACCATTGCCTTGTGCTTCCAGTGGATTAAGAATCATCGCGACCGCAATCTGGTCCGCACAGCGGACCCTACTGCTTAATCAAGGAAAATTCAGTTTGGCGATTTCGTATTTGGTATTTCCGAATGCGGATGCTCTTTCAGGAATCTGGCGATGCCCTTCATTAATCCTGCTCCGGTAGACTGATATCCTTCAGTTGTGCTTTGAGGGAGATTCCAGGCTGTCTCCAGGCAGACGGCTACCGCGTTCTCATTGCAATGCTGATTGACCCAGGTGTGGGAGATTCGATTCCAGAGCGGATGATAACCCGGCCCGGTCGACTGGGTATTTCGCGAGAGAGGAATCGGCTCCGAATAATTCTGATGGATCGTATCCAGAAATAGACTGCGGTGTGGCCGACGTTCGGGAGTGATGGCTTCATCGGGAGAAATGTAGAAGTAGGCAGTCTTATTTCCGGGAGCAGGGTTGTGCAGATCGATAAATACTGCCAGTCGATTCTCGTGACTCCAATCGAGAATCCGTTTCTGGGCGGCTGCCACTTCGGGATAATGAGGCTTATCTGACCAGTCGCGATTATGGTCGTGAGGATCTGCTTCTTTTCCGCCATCTCCGGTGGCTGCACGATCAACATCCATAATCGGAACGATGTACGTTTCCATGTTGTTTCGAATCCACCGGGCATCTTCAGAGTCGCCGGTCAGCCAGTCGCCGATTCCCCGGGCAACCCAACTTGAACCACTTTCCCAGGCATGCTGCCGGGCTTGAAACCAGAGGACCGGACGCTTGTCCGACTTTCCCTCAGGGGACATGATTCGAATGCCGTTGACTTCGCGTCCTTCTCGTGTTGTTGTCAGTTTGAACTTGTTGACAGAGGAATTCTTCTCAGCAATTTCATCCATCCAGTTGTTCGTCATTGAGGGCGTTGCGGGTGGTCCCCAGGCGATCCAGAGTTGGTGACCGGGTGATGTCAGCGAATAGGTGATTGCTCCCTCTTCACGTTTGCCGGGCGATGTTTTCTGCCAACGATTGCCATCAGCAGACCAACTCGCCTGAGCAGGCATCGCCCAGGATCCCGCCAGCGGTTTGCCGCCGCCGGGATGTCCGGCTGGGAGTGGACGAATGGATGGATGCACTGTGATCTGAATTTCCTGATCAGGAGCCAGGCCTGCAACGCGACAATACCACCAGACCGGCCAACCCCGTTCAGGATTGCCATCGGGCATGATGCGGATGTGGCCTTTTTGATGATCGATCTCAAGGACACGAGCGGAAGCGCCTTCGAAATTGGTATCGACAATCAACTTAGCCGAGTCCGCTGGCTGTTCGGCATTGGCAATTGCCGTGCAAGTGATGAAAAGAATTGGCATCAGAAATTTGATCATTGAGGATCCTCATGTTGCAACTCGTAGGGTCCGCTGTGCGGACCAGATTGCGGGATCGATTGATTCTTAAACTTCAGTAAAAATTAACTCGACGCGTTAGCGAGGGACCAGGATAGAATTCAGTATCGACTGAATCCTGTCCATGGAAACGATTATTGGGAAGCGGGAATCAATCAATGTTTCCGTCTAGCTGAACAGCTCTTTTCATGCAATGTCATACACGATTGAAATATCAGAATTTCGCCGCATTGGTAATCAGTAGCCGTCCCCTCGCTCACGCTTCGGGTTAAGATGTTGTCAAAGGGAATGAACCGCGCAGCGGACCCTACTGGGTTAATCGACCATGATTTCTTTCGTCAGTGGAAATGAGTTGTATGAACCTGCCCGCATGCCTGCGCAGTAGGCTCCGACGTCTTCGACGATGAGATAATCGCCGAGTTCTGCTTTTTGCAGTGATCTTGGTTCGAGACGTTCCGGATCGCCCGCGGCGACGGTCAGCATGTCGCCGCTTTCGCAGCAATGGCCACTGACTGCGTAATCGACCACTTCACCAGCGGGTCTTTCTTTTTTGGGAACGACGACGAGAGGGTGCTGGGCTCCGTAGAGTGACGGGCGGAGGATTTCGGTCATGCCTGCGTTGATCAGGATGAAGTTGTAGCCTTCGCTGCCGGTGTCTTTAATGTCGATGACTTCGGTGATGAGGGCACCAATATTGACGACCAGAAACGAGCCCGGCTCGACTTCCAGATGAATCTTGCGGCCGGTTCTTTCGTAAAACTCCTCCAGTAATTTTGCGATTGGCGGAGAGATCACATCGATCTGAGCCGACTTTTCTCCCGGCATCCGTCCGACTTTGAAGCCGCCGCCGATGCTGGTTTTGGTCGCGGTCGGAAACTTCTCGACAATTTCCATATTTCGCGTTGTCACTTCGAGCCACTTGTCGGGATCGCCTCCCGTACCAGCGTGAGTGTGCACCATTACGATGGTCAGGTCGTACGTTTTGGCCAGATCATGAACCTGATCGATATATTCGTGCCAGATGCCGAAACTGGCCGCGACCCCGGCTGTGGTGAGTCGATTATTGAGTCCTTCACCAGTTCCCTTACCGGGATTGATCCGCACTCCGACTGAGGAGCCGGGAGCAATTTTGCCGTACGTTTCCAGTTGATGCAGCGAACAGGCATTGAACTTCACACCCTGCTTGATCAGTTCCTCAAGATTCTCCGGCATCTGCTGCGAAGTGATTTGAATGTCAGTTGGTTTCACACCCGCCTGCATTGCGACTTCAGCTTCGTAGCCGGAGCTGGCATCGATGCCGATTCCGTGCGAATAAATTTGAGCGATGACCTCGGGAAACGGATTCGCTTTCATGGCAAATCGAAGCGTGACGCCATAAGGCGCCTGCCAGGAAGTCAGCTTGCGGGCATTTTCATCGAGTTTGCTTTTGGAATAGACATACAGAGGCAAATCGTGGCTGGTGGCGATTTGGCGGACTTGATCTTCAGTCAAAAACTTCAATTGGGCAGGCTGCGACATTGGTTGGTTTTATTTCATCTACAATAACGGAGTTGGTTTCGAATCACATCATCCCGATATTTTAGGATCGGATGACCAGAATATAGCCGGAATTTCTAGAAAACTCATCCTTACTGGAAGCATTCTGGAGTGAATGGCAAATAGGGTGGATTCTAACAAGGGCAGGACACGAGAATTTGGTGGAAGTTCTGTAGAGGATGAGGCAAAAATAGATCTCTCTAAGATTCGGATTCCTATTCAAAGCGATAGATTGAGAGGCGATCATTGTTTATTGAATTTCCCGATAATGTAAGGCATTGGGGACATCGCATGGGATGTTCGCCGAATGGGAGTTCAAGCAGATCATCTTTTTGACATGTTGGGCACCGCATTGAATTGAAGTCAAGTTTCACAGGAGTCAAACCACGAGCATTATCCAGCCTTCGATCAATCTCAACTTTGAGTTCATTTAATAATGTATTGTTTATGAGAGAAGACTGATTATTTTCCAGCCAGACTTTCCAGGAATTCCGGTCAATGGTTTTTGAAATTGAAAGAAATGTCTGGCAACTGAAGCAGGTAAATTTACGAAAACCCCATTGTGTCGGTCCGATCGACAACCCTGTAGAAAATAGCATCCATTCATAATCACATGCATCGCAGCGATATTCGAATCCTAATGGCATAGAAGTTTTTCCGAATGACTTCGATTTCACAGATTATATTAGCAGAGTATAACGTTGTACAATCTATATCTATGAGTGAATCATGAACTCGATATGCATAAGTTTATTTAATTTGGATTTCTTGGACGATGAGAAAATTTGCTTCTCTCCTGCGAATTTAAGACATGTTCAACCATGTGTTTTTCGCAAGCACCAAATTCTTTAAAATTGTTGCGTCCCTCGCGGAGAGTAATCCCGCTGTTTGGATATGATGGCTGATCGAGTTTATTAATGTCTTGTCCATCATCTTCCCAGAAACAAACGGGGCATATTTCATATAAGCCTCGCTCCGTTAATGTAATGTAATCGCAACATGGACATTGTTCTTGAGGAGTTGAATCTTCTGGTTGATGCCATTGTGCAACTTCGTCCATATCTGAATTTTCCATGTTCGGTTTTGTGCATCCACCAATTGCTAGAATTAATAGACTAACTAGTACAGTTCGTGTCATTTTATTGCTTTGCAATGGAAATTTCAGGAGCAACATTAAAAGAACTAGTTTTGTCTGTTGGGCTTTCGCAAATCGTAACACATCAGTGCGGTTTCGCTTCTCAGGAATAATCGACCCCGGCGCAGACTGGGGCTGTCAAGTTGTAGTGTGTCAAAAAAAGTGCCCGTTGTTCTCTATTATCTGACGCCTGTCGCTATTCTTCTGTTGATCGATAGATCCACCATGAGAACTAGACTGCGGCATTTGCAGCTACCGCAGATACTTCAGGAACCCATTTGCGAATTGCCGTCCAATTGCGGTCTTTCTTCTTAGGCTCTTTCATAGATGCAGGATCTTGGTCGCTGGTACTCAAACGCTTCCCCCTTTCGCGCTATGACAATTTTGCCATTGTCTCGATGGTCACTTCATGCCTAAGGCATCTTTCAAACACTCGTCGATCTGTTGCATCGTTTCCTCGGACAGGTGGCCGATCTGCACCACAACATCCGACTTGGTTATGGTTACAAGGCTTGCACAATTCACCACGGACGGCGCCCGCAAACCTGATTGTTTCCAGTCCACATGCTGCTCGTCGATGAGCAGTTGTGTCATTAGATGTGCCCGTGAAATGTTCGTCGTGATCTGGGCAACTATCGTATTCTGCATCCTCAAGTTGTTCTGATCACTTTGGATGACCAACGCAGGGCGTTTTCCCGCTTTTGGATACGTGATCGAAAAATCGACGACAACAACCTCCCCACGCATGACCATAGAGACGCTCATTCGACATCTTGATACAGGGTTTCATCTTCCGGGCTTCCCTCCGCATCCCACGCCTTCATCGCAGCGGGGTAGGTGCTCCGTGGATCATCCTCTAGAACTTGCTTCACACGTTCGTAAACCTCTCGACTGACCATCACATACTCCCGGCCTTCTACAACCAAGGGAATGGTCAAGCCTTCCGCAAGTGCCTGTATCTGTTCACCTGTAAGATTCATATAAATCTCCTTTACTATTATCTTCCGCAAGTAGCACTGTTTTGGCAAGTCACAATAATCATCTTATACCATTTGGCGATTCTCCATTTCTCTGGCATTCTATGGCTCGTAACCGTTCACGCCAATTCGTGTAGATTTGGGCTGGGTTGGCCATTGAAGAACGCTTGGACGGCGGCGGTTACAAACGACAATTCATTGATTCCGCAGTTCCGTAGGTTGGGTTAGCGGAACGTGTAACCCAACGATTAGTTAATATATAATTAGAACTCATGGTTTTGTTGGGTTACGCTTGGCTAACCCAACCTACTTTCTACTGCTCAGGATTCCGCAAATCGTAACACATCAGTGCTGTTTCGCTTCTCAAAAACAATCGTCCCCGGCTCAATACAGGGGCGGTCCAGGCGGGGTAGTTAAGTTGGTTGGGTTTGAAGCGGTTGAGTTCGTGGAAGTGGTCGGGGGTGGCTTCGATGAGGGCGACGGTGCCTCGTTCTCCGATGATTATGAATTGGCCGTCGATCCAGATTTTTGAGCCGCGGCCGTAGTAGGGCCAGGGGTCGATGGTGTTCGTCTTCGAGTTTTTGACGCTGCTGCTTGATGCGGGGGAGAGGTGATCGAGCGGGCCTTCCCAGCCGGTGGTTTCCCAGACGACTTTGCCCGTTTCCAGTTCGAGGCAGCGAAGTGTGGAGCCGTTTTCGTGACGGCCGCTGAAGCCGTAGATGTACTTGCCGACGGGGATGGGTGTGGACCAGTGGCAGAGCAGGTTTTCGGTATCGCGCCAGATTTCTTTCACGCTTTTGCTATCTTCGGTTACCTCCAGATAAGCGGCTCCTGTCTGATAGGCTGCTGTCAGGAGAATGCGATTGCCGATGATGACCGGACGGGCGGCATTGACGGATTCGTGAACCTGTGCGCGGAACCAGTAATGAAAATTTTCTGCTCCGGTGGCGGGATCGAGCGAGACGAGTCCGTGGCGGAGCAGGCAGAGGATTTGTCGTTTGCCGTGAATGGTGGCGGCGATGGGTGAAGAGTAGGAGACGATCATTTCTTCGCCGGTCCATTCATAATTTTCCTGCCGTCGCCAGCCGGTGGCAACTCCCTCCCAAGTGTTTTTGCCGCAACTTTCCCAGAGCGTTTTGCCTGTTTGGGCATCGAAGGCAACAACGCCGGAATTGGGCTGGCCGCCGACGAGGACAATCAGTTTGCCGTCTTCGAGAATGGGAGTCGCTCCGACGCCGAAGAAGGCGGTGGGGACGTTGAAGTCTTCGTGAGTTTTGCGTTCCCAGATCAGTTTGCCATCTTCAAGATTCAAACAGAGCAATCGACCTTCAGCTCCGAAGGTGTAGCAGAGAGTTTCTGTGAGTAACGGCGAACAACGGGGGCCGTTGTTGTAGCCGTAGGGGTCGGAGAAATTTGAGGGGTTCGCGTGCTTCCAGAGTGTTTTGCCATTGGTGACATCGAAGCATTGCACGATTTCCTCATCGCCAATGCGATGATGGCAGACGACGCGATTTTCGCGAACGGAAGGGGCACTGTATCCGGTGCCGACTTCAGCCTGCCAGAGTTGCGGCGGGCCTGCAGCAGGCCATTCCTTGATGAGACCTGTCTCCGAGGAAAGACCGATGCCGGAAGGGCCGAGGAAGACGGGCCAATCTTCGCCGGAGGTATTTATTGCTTGCGGATTCTTAGGAGGTTCCGCTGCACAGCTGATTGTCGTGAGTGTGAGCAGAATGAGGATGGTCAACGGGAGTTGATTTATGGTCATGATGGGATTCCGTTCGGTATTTGTAGTGCTCTTTCGAGCATTATATGTCGCCCTCAAATCGCTGTTCTGCAGGCAGTTTGCCTGCTCCAAATCTCTGAACGTACACGACTTTTAGCGATAGTTGGAATAGTAG
>DEML01000030.1:253898-288758 GCA_002359185.1 Planctomycetaceae bacterium UBA2671 | reverse complement strand
TAGGGTGCGTCCTGACGCACCTTGCCTTCGAGGTGATTTTTGGCTGGCTACTCGCATTATGCGCCGCTTTGCAATCTAATTGAATCTAAATGAATTTGGAATTCGATTTTTGTGCGTCAGGACGCATCCTATTGCTGTGCAAAACACGGCTCACAGAGTCGTGTCTCACTTGTGTTGATTTGGTCTACTGAGGTTGATAGGTGGCTGTGTCAGTTAGGCCGGCTTCGGCGAAGCCCTGGAGGCGGAGGATGCAGGCGTCGCATTGTCCGCAGGCGCGGCCCAGAGAGTCGGGATCGTAACAGGTGTGGGTTGAGCCGTAGTCGACGCCGAGTTCGGTCCCTTTGCGGATGATTTCGGCTTTGGTCAGTTGGATTAACGGGGCGTGGATTTTCCAGGTGCGGGTCCCTTCCACGCCGGATTTGGTTGCGAGGTTGGCCAGCTGTTCGAAGGATTTGATGAACTCGGGACGGCAATCGGGATAGCCGCTGTAGTCGACGGCATTCACGCCAATGAAAATGTCGCTGGCATCGAGGGATTCTGCCCAGCCCATGGCAACGGAAAGGAATACCGTGTTGCGTGCAGGGACATAGGTGACTGGGATGCCTTCATTCATTTCTGTTTGCGAGCGATGCTTGGGGACTTCAATTTCTGAGGTGAGAGCAGAGCCTCCAAATGCAGCGAGGTTCAGAGGAATGATGACATGCTGTGTGACGTTCCATTTCTCTGCCAGGATTTTGGCGGCTTCGAGTTCGAACTGATGGCGTTGTCCGTAATCGAACGAGAGGGCATAGAGTTCGAAGCCCTGGTCTGCAGCGATGGCGAGTGTGGTTGTGGAATCGAGTCCTCCACTGAGTAAGACGACTGCTTTTTGCGACACGTGTGATGACCCCACGGCAATTGTGTTGAGCGATTGGATGATGGCTCATTGTCGCAAAAATGCAGCTATGCACGCAAGAGTTGAGAAAGAACTTACGGTACACATTAGTTGTAGCCATAAACTTCAGAGTGTGTGCCACTGGCAGAGCCAGTGCAGATTGAGACACATACTGACGTTAAAATTCACTGGCAGAGTCAGTGTAGTAGGGTCCGCTGTGCGGACCTGATTGCGGTATCGATTGATTACTAAACTGTTGTAAGATCAAGGGAATGGTCCGCACAGCGGACCCTACTGTTGTTGAAATTCTAAGTCGATTGAAATACTGCTGGGCAAGCCAGCAGTGGCACACGTTAAACAATCGTTAGCGGTAGATTGAGCATCACAGCGTGAACACGCCGGGAGGGCGTTGAGGTTTTACGCCGACTTCGTTGATTTTCAGGCCGAATTTTTCGCCGATTTTGACGGCTTCCCCTTGGGCGTAGTGCTGATTGTTGACGTAGAGATCGAGCAGGTCGTCGCACGATTTCTGAAACATGATGAGGGTGCCGGGGCAGAGATTGGCGAGTTGTCCGACATCGATTTTCTTTTCGGCAACGCGTACAGAGACTTTCACCGTCAACGGAAGGATGCGACGGACCCGATTGACCATGTCTTTGGGGTCGATTTCGGTTTGAGAATTTGTCTCTGGCATGGGTGCGGTTTCTGAATCATCCGACGGTCAACGTTCGCCGAATTGTGATAACGTCTTGCTGTATCATCAGTAATGGAAATTGTGACGGCATCAATGTTCACTGTTTCCAGAAGGACTTTTGTCGTTCTTCAGGATGCTATTACTAATTATCGAACATATTGCCCCAGGAACTCGATGATAAAACGGGTCTTTTTGATAAGGTTACGGGAACCGTTACAGACTCCCAAGTCATTTGGTTCCAAGAGATTAACGCAATAAGTCGATGGATTATGGAACTCAATGATTGACATTGGCTTGTGGGATAGTCATAATTTCTCTACCGCTCTACCTTCCTACTCCCCTGTGGGACAAGCCGGGTGGCCAGCTTGAGCATTTTGAGTTATTGAAAATCAATAATTTCCCTGCAATGCTCGCAGATCGGTTTCGCAAGACGGAATTGAATTTTGTGGGTTGAAAACTCCCCGCAGCTTGAGTGTGAAAGACTCTTTTTTCAAGCCTCGGTTCAATTCGAAATACGATCAGGAACTCGAATCGCTTCCTGACGGATGTCCTTTTAGCGGAATTGTAACTGTCACTGTCCTCAACGTAGTCCACCCCGGACTCTAAGAATATCACTGCTCAATGAGAGCGGATTTCCCTCAATTTCAGGTGAAAATTGGAGAATTGATCATGACCTGTTTAGGTTTTATCCCCGGAATGCCGGGTGGTATTGAATTAATTATTCTGCTGCTGATCATCCTGTTACTTTTCGGCAAACGACTTCCTACAGCGATGTTTTCTGTCGGTAAAAGTATTACCGAGTTCAAAAAAGGGATGTCGACAAGTATCGAAGAGAGTCTGGATGACGATTCTGAGAAATCGAAATCGGAAAAGTCTTCGGAATCGTCCAACAGCTAGTGCCCTTTCAGGGCTTAGATTTGGGCCTCTAATAACTGTAACGCACTCCGTTGTCGTGCTTTATAACATCTCAACCCAAATCATCAGTATGGAAGACGCACTAGTTTATTAAATTCATTATTTTAAATTTATCGCGTTGAGAAACGCATAATCTCGGGAGAGAGACCATGTTTTCACCCGGTTGGACCGAAATGTTGATTATCGGATTTATTGCCCTGCTGTTATTTGGCAAGCGGCTGCCTGAAGTGGCTCGGAGTCTGGGGCAGGGGTTTGTCGAATTCAAACGCGGCATGACATCGATTGAAACCGATATGCGGAAAGCGGCTTACAGCGAGCCAGCTCCGGCGAAGCCTGTCGAGACGAAGCGAGTCGAAGAAGATTTGCGTCCGACAGCCGACAAGTTTGAGGCTCCAGAGCCTCCTCGGCAAGACGATTGAGTTTCGGATTTAGTCTTTGATCAGGTAGGACAGGCATATTGCCTGTCCATTGGCAGGTGTCAACTGACATTAAGACAGACTGGAAGCCTGTCCTCCCGAGCGTTTACTTTTTCTTGAGTCGAAACGTTTGTCCGCAGCCGCGACAGGCGTGATGTTCGATGGCGCCCACGACCAGATATTCTGCATGGCAACTGGGGCACTGGAATTTGCCCCCATCTTTTAATATGTGTTCGAGAGGAGCATCGGTCATGCGTCTGCTTTCGACACGTCTTTCTCGACCTGAGAATTCATTCGATTCACGGCTTTTGTCACGGTCGCTCTCCCGTCGTCCCGTTGGAACTGCTCTGCGTTCCATCAGATTCTTTAAGGAATCAGGTAATTCCAGTGGATCGCTCATGATTATTTCCTGACGTAATCAAGTTCAAATAATAAAGTTATCGAGAGCCAGTAATATCGTCTGGCTTAGTAATTGTATGGCTGTGGATACTGAAGAGCATCCCCCTGGCATGGTTGTCGGGTTCGTAATTTCGCGGGATTGGTTCGTGAATTGAGTAATTCCGGTTCTCCACGAGGGACTTCCAGTAATGGACCGTAGAGCAGCGGTGTCATTGAACGATTGAGTTGGTCCTGATCGATGCAGCGATAGTCACCCTGATAAGGGACGATACGGGGAATCAGCGTGATGATAATTTCATTTCGTTCTTTGACTTTCGTGCGGCGTTGAAATGCATAGCCAATGTATTTCAGGTTTCCAATGATCGGGATTTTTGATTGACGGTCGGTATCGATTTCTTTGATCAAACCCCCGATGACAACGCCATGCCCATCCTGCACCATGACAGTGGTATCGACTTCCGTTGTTTCCTTATCGGGAAGTCCTGTTGTGGGATTCACAAACCCGGTTGAGACTTCCGGTTTGACCTTCATCAGGATGCGGCCGTCGTCACTGATAATTGGAGTGACGTTCAGTACGACGCCGACATCGAGAAAATCGACATTTTCAACGGTGCTGGTTTGGGTCACGGTTGTCGTTTTGTAACCGATCTGTTCCCCGATCTGAATTTTGGCTTCCTGACCATTCAGGATGAGCACCTTGGGGGAAGCGAGGGTTTTGGCATCGTTGGTATCCTGAATCGCTTCGACGATGTTGTCGATTTTTCCTCCACTGATATCGAGCAGAAAAGCGGGGCTGGCCATGGAGTTGGCAAAGCCCCCTGAGGAAACAGAGATATCTGCCCCTGCCAATTGCGAAATATAGGAGAGATTGACCCCGTGGCGGCATTCATCGTCCAGTTTAATTTGCATGACATGGGCTTCGATGAGCACCTGACGGGGAGGACGATCGATATTCAAAACGTAGTTCTCGACGCGGGAAACATACTCGGGAAGATCTTCGATAATGATCCGCTCCTGAGTGCGGCGTTTATCGAGGGGATCGGTTTCGTGTATGAAAATTTGACCGAGTGGCGAGAGGAGTCCTGTCACCACTTTTTCAACTTCAGAAGCGGACACAAAATTGAGTGGAATGACCCGCATTTGTCGGCCCTGGATATAAGGGCGGACATTGGAATCCTTACTGATTTTCGTTATCAGGATGATGTTCTTCTGCAAAACCCAGGTGCAACCTGTTGTTGCCAGAATGGTATCGAGGGCATCCTGCAGGGGAACGTCCTGTAGCGAGAGGGTGATTCCCATCTCCAGATCTTCGCTGAGAATCACATTCAAACCGTGCTGCTGGGCAAGCATGGTGACGACCGCACTGAGCGGAGCTTCCCGGGCAATGATGGAAATATTCTCACCGGTTTGTTCGATTTGCAACTGGCTTGAAGCGACGGGTGGAATCATTTCGACATCAAAATAAGCCGGGCCGCTTTGCCGGGGGATGGGTGGAGCGGGATATTGAAAGGGATCGGGAGCGAGTTCTGGTTGAGGAGCTGGTTTGCGAACCTTACGAGGGTTCTGATTGTTATCAACCGCAGCAGGCACGAAAGGAAGTTCTAAATCCGCAGGCAACTGATTGATTGCATCTTTTTCATTTGGCCAGGGAACATCAAACGGGATGAGAGGTTCCACATTCTGGAAAACCTCATCGCTGATCAATTGGAATTCAGCCGTATTCAATTCAATATCGTTTGGGTCTGTTCCAGCCTGAGTGACGGAATTCACCTCGGCCTGACTCTGATGAGCATTTTCATCCCTGCGTTGCTGCTGGGACAGAAATCGAAGGGATTCCGTACCTGGTGGATTTGAGTCTGGTCCACTTTCCTGAGTAGTTAGAACAGCTTCTGGTTTAAAGGCTGAGGGGACAAACCGCGCTGTGGAGTCGCTTTGACATCCAGCCAGCATCGAAGAGATCAGCAGACAGCCGCTGAAAATTCGAACGTATTGTCGAGCGGCTCCACTCATCGTATGAAATTCAGCCAATCCAGAAAATCGATGATACTCTGCAGAAGTAATAACCCTGCGCATGCTGTGTTAAGAGCATGTGTATCATAGAGATCGACCGAAGCGACCGTTGGAATTGGCGCAATCGAAATAATCGTTAGCGTGCAATCGGATCGTGCACTGAACAACGTAATTAACCGATAGAGTTTTCTCAGGTTAAATGATCGTTAATCTCAACCTATGCTGCCTAGCTTCTAGCTGAAAATTCAGGGGGCTCCGCTTCACTACAACTCCAGCCACCTTGTTGGCATTTAATTTCAGCATTGTAGGTCAGGCATTGCCAGAGGAAATGTGTGTGTGCCACCCCGTTTATCGTCAGGCAGTGCCTGACCTACACTTTTTTAAAAAATTGAACCGCAGATGGACACGACAAGCGACATATAAAGGTAGATAGACTAGTAGTGCTCTTTCGAGCTTTCAATGTCGCCCTCAAATCGCTATTCCGCAGGCAGTTTGCCTGCTCCAGATCTCTGAACGTACACGACATTTAGCGATAGTTGGAATAGTAGGGTTCGCTGTGCGGACCAGAATGCGGTATCGATTGATCCCTAATACTTTTAAGCACAAGGGAATGGTCCGCACAGCGGACCCTACAACTTTGTCACTCCGGTTCGACCCCAGCCACCAGTCATAACCAGGGACATCCGCTGGCGCTTCTGACTCTGCCACCCGTCGTAATTGGACGAAAGCATGCTCACGCAAGCGTGAGCATGGCACCCGGTTTTTTGGTCTGAATTGCATCAAGTATTTTTATTTTGTCGTAGGTCAGGCTGTGCCTGACGACAAACAGGGAAGCACGCACATTTCGCCAGGCACAGCCTGACCTACGGCACTGTCATTTCATGATATGTAGTCTTCGGTTCTCATTTTGTTGAATTTACAAAAATATAGGGAATCGTGGCTGATATCTGGCAGAATTTCTCTGTGAGGAAATCTCGCTAGGCGATTGTTAAGAGAATTCGTTATAAGCCTTTTCCCTCCTTATTAACCTACCGATCTCCTGCTGTCAGGGCTTCTGATGTTTCATCGTGATTGCGGCTGGAGCACTCTCGTGTTCCTGAGCATTAGCATGATCTGCCTTTGTGCATATCCAGAAATTACCTCAGGGCAACTTCACAAACCTGAGGTGACCAGCTTTCCTTATGAAGATTTGCCTCCCGCTGCGCCGAGCGTTCAGGAGAAACGGTCTGCTGGTGCTGAATTGATGCCAGAGCCTTCACTCCGAGACAACCGGAGTTCTCCACTCGAACTTCCCCAGCAGAGAATTCCCCAGCAATTCGACACTCTGCAGGAACCCTCTTCAGTCCCTCAACCGCCGATTGCTCTGCCGTTGCCGGGAGGTCATACATTTGATTCTGGAAACAGGCCTTATTTTTCAGAGCAATATCAGTCTTCGCCTCAGGAACAGTGGATGAATTCTCCCAGTGTGATTGGGGATTCTCACGGATATTCCGCAGGTGATTATTGTCTCAATGGAAACTGCGATCACTGTGAGCCCTGGGAATGGACTCTATTGCCGGCTGAAGTGCTGTATAAATCGTATCTGGGAGGCCCTCGCGAGCCTCGATTTGCTTCCAATATTGCCTATCTGAAAGGAACAGGGGCAATCTGGGAGTTGGAAGCTGGAGGGCGAGCCGGGCTATTGCGATATGGAACGACACGAGAAAGATTTAACGAAGGCTGGCAGTTAGACATTTGGGGAGCAGCTTTCCCTCGATTAAATTTTGTGGAAAGTCTGGATGTTGATGCTGTCGATTTTAAAGTTGGTGTCCCGATTACCTGGACGAAAGGCCAATTTCAGGCCAAGTTGGAGTGGTATCACATCAGCTCGCATCTGGGTGATGAGTTTTTGCTGAAAAACCCGGGTTTCAATCGGCTGGACTATCTTCGAGATTCCATCGTGCTCGGGGGAGGTTACTTTCCGACCCCGGATGTCCGCATCTATGCCGATGCTGATTTTGCCTATAACACAAACGGCGGTGCAGAACCCTGGCATTTTCAGTTTGGCGTCGATTATTCGCCGGTCTGTATTTCTGAGCGAGGCAAGCCCCAGCCTTTCATGGCGATCAATAGTTTGATTCGTCAGGAAGTCAATTTCAGCGGCGGTATCAACTTCGTGGCTGGATGGCAATGGCGGGGGCATGAGAAAGAAAGCCTCTTCCGCGCAGGATTCCAATACTATGCCGGTCAGTCGCTGCAACTTTCGTTTCTGAATGAATATGAGGAACTGTTTGGTTTTGGATTGTGGTATGATTTTTAGGCGTTAGGCGTTAGGGTTTAGGGTTTAGGGTTTAGGGTTTAGTCCGTGGTTGACACAGGTTGATGCGAAGCAGCTACCTGTGTGGCGAAGCGACGAGAGTTCTTCAGTAGACGATTGAGATATTGAACACGTTCCCTCCTGTGGCTGCGCCACTCACTTCTGAACTTAATTCAGTATCGAGAAGTAGAGGACGGCTGTAGGAGTTCATCGCAGCATAGATAAATAGAAGCAGCAATATCGCGCTCAGGAGAAAACCAACAAATATGATAAATGTACTGGGATCCGTGCGGTCATCGCGATAGGACATCACAATGGAAAGACAAACCCACGCCACGGGAACAGCCAATAACCACACTCCATGCTCACGAAGCGTACGTGCCGCTGGATTCCAACGAATTAGTGACTCGTCCGGGTAACCATTCATTTTCATAACGATGCCCAGCGCCACAAAGCCCAACACAACGGCCAAGACTTGCAGCAGTCCAGATATAGCGAATAGTAGACGATTACATTCCATGACAGATTTCAAGAGTGTCGTATCGATGATTGCCTCATAACTAATTGATAGACAGAATTAACTTCTGTCTAATAAAGTTTGACATTCTGTATAACACATTTTCACATTATCGACTGATGAATCGATACCTGTCAATCAGGAGAGGTCCTCAGTAGACGATTGAGATTTTTTAACACGTTCCCTCCCGTGGCTGCGCCACCCAGAGAACTCTGCGAGATTCTCTGGGTTACCCGCTTAGCAGTTACACAAATATTCACAAGGTATTCTTAAAGGTCGAACGGAAATCTACTATCACGCACGCGCTGCCAGAATCGATCGTCCATGTCTCGGCAGAATTGCTTTAATGTTGCTTTCATTCGCTCAACCTTCCTTCCGAGAATCTCATCAACTTCGAGTCTAGTCTCAACTCGAGTTGGTTCAGTGATTAAATGGGCAAATAACTCCGCCTGGTCCTCTTCAGGTGCGCTCATGCAGTAGAGATTTAGAAACCCGTTGCCCCATTCCTCTGTCGGTTTGGTCCAGAAATCCGAGTCAGAATCGTAGTTCGCTGCTATTCCTCCCGGTCCATAGACAAAGTCTGGCCGATTTGTCGCCTCCCATTCAGGATCACTTGAAACTCCAAACTGTTGCCACTGCACGCAATGATAAAACTCATGGTGAATTAACTTCCGTATGTGTTCAGGATCTTCTTCCACGACTTCAATTGGGAGATAAAGAAGGCCATTAACTACATCCGGAAGTCCCCCTGATGATTCATGCGTAAAGTGAAGTGGGCGAAGATCCCATTCAGTCGGACTTGAATTTCTTTTCACGGCACGAGGACTTGGCTTTTGTGAACGAAAAAATTCTCCGCAGAGCACGACACGTGTGAGTCTCGTATTCTTGACTAGCGAACGTGGATAGAGTCCCAACTCTTCCTCGAATATGGCTACTGACAGGTTCGCAGCATTTTCGTAGGCAGGTTGACCCTCAACAATTGTCAGGTATTGGCTTTGTTCAAAAACGACCTCAAAAAGATCTGCCGGGACCGTTACTTTGACCCCGTAAAGCCTTTCCAATCGATCGACGATTTCTGTGCACTCCGGAGACAGCGGAATTTCAACGGGCTGCTGGTGCTTAAATGGATCACAATTGGAGCGGAACGAATCAGTCATATTCGTGTTCCAAGTCAATAATAAGATCTATCGGAAAGGTAACCTTCAATGTCTTACAGATATTTGACCATCAACATGCGATAAATTTTCACTGCAGTTTGCAGCCATTGGAAAATGACCATGCTGATTATTGTGGAATCCTGAGGATTAAAGAGACGATTCTTTATTCGTGTCTGAACTAAGTCGAATTCCTCATTGCAGTTACAAGCGTACACATCAGGGCTGGGTTATTCAAGAATGATTTCATCAATTAAAGCCCGCGGCGGGCACAGGTTGACGCGAATCAGCTAACAGTGTTGCCAAGCGACGAGAGAGTTCTTCAGTGGAAGATTGAGATATTGAACACGCTCCTTCCTGTGGCTGCGCCACCTAGAGAACTCTGCGAGATTCTCTGGGCTACCCGCTACCTGCTCTGATGAATTAGCGTGCGTGGTTCAGTTCATCTGCGTGGAATCCCTGGACTGGCCAAGATTTGCCATTCGAATCAATGATCGCGAGTGAGGTGCAGCCGAGGGCCAATAAATCAGTCCGTTTTAGCTTTACAACCTCTGACTCCTGGGGATTAAGGACAATTCTAGAAAAGCTTGTGATCGCCTCTTCGAATGTTGGGAGACCATTATGCTCGTCCTCGGCGAAACGCGGCTTGGGGAAGTGTCGCTGATTGTTGAGGTCACGCCCCTCCACGGCAGCGAGCTTGAGTTTTGCCTGCCCTTGGTTTTGCATTTTGAGGGTGAGTTCGTCCCCATTCCTTTCGGCGACTACGACCAATGGCCCGGGGCCGGATAACCAACCAATCCTGGTGAAGAACCAATCGGTCAACAAGTCAATCGCGTTGTCAATGAAGAATAGGAATGCCACGAGGATGGCACATCCCAGACCGATCATGACGTAAATAATCAAATATAGGTCCATGGTGGTTCAATTTGAGGGGATATCGCCAGATAACGTTGCCGCTCACAGGGCTGCGGTAAACGACATTGATTTCACAAACCGCGCGGCCCGCGACTCCGTGTGCAACGGATTGTTATATGGCAGTGTCTTCGGTAGTAGTCCAATATTTGCTGAGGGCTGTTTCGATCATCGGGCGTTCGAATTCGCAATTCGGATCTGACAATCGAATCAGAAGGAATTCTCGTACAGCAGTCCGTTGTAAATCAGACAGCAAAGAAAATCGAGATATTGCATCGTGTTCGAAGTAGGTGAGATGGAATACGACATCTTGCTCAAATGTGCCTTCGAGATCGGCAATCAGGTATGCGGGCAAGTGGAATCGCATCCCTTCAGCATCGAAGAACGACAAACTGCAGTAGTAGCGATTGAGTTCGGTGGCGGAAATTTTCGACCAGTCGAACTTTTCGTCATTCGAGCGGTAACCAGCGAGGGTTTTTGCATCTGCGTAGTCGTCGAGACCGTCTGCTTCTGTTAGTCCAACTCCATCACCAAGCTCTACGCCCCGAAAGGCGTCGCGGATCAATTCGGCGATACGAGTCTGTTCTTCGGTCATTGTGAATGACAATCCTGGGATAGGCACAGGTAGGAAATGTCTTTGCCAGATAACGTCAAAGATCAGTGGCCGCGCGAAGCGCGGTCCGCTGGATCGCCTTGTTGGCCTGCCGACGCTTGCCGATCGACCACCTGAAGAAATGATTCACATCCTCAATCGCACATCTTGCCGCATCAACTACACCTTCATCTGTATCATCTAGGGCCCTAAGCAGTAGAGGCTTGGCTAGAGTCTTGTCTAGCTTGCCGAAGGTTCTGGCAACATTGGAAAGACCAAGTATCGCGCCGCGGCGCAAGATTGGATTATCTGATTCGCTGTATTCGTGACAAATATCTTGCGCCCATTTGTAATCATTCACCGTGCAGGTGGCTGACCATATGGCATCTGCCTGATCACTGATATCACCAGACTCCAAGAGATCCCGTATCTCACCCTTGGTTCTGGCTATAGTTGGTTTGTAGATCGGTTTGTCAGTCATGATTGCAGGCCAACAGGTATTCGACCGCCGAAGTACGGTAATATTTTACCGCATTTATTCGGTCGAGTATGGATAAATAAACTTAATTATGAAAGAATGCCTTGCTGGTTTGCCAGAGAACGCTGACGATCCAATGGGACTATACCGCATCGGAGTACGTGCTATGCCGCAACCTTCACAATGCCCACAAGCGTACACTTCTGATTTGAACCCATCAATATCAATTAAACTTGAAACTACATTTCTCGAACAGGTTGCCAGTGCTTGTCGATTCGGTTGGGGCGATGAAATCGAAAAAGATGCCGTCCTTGTGCGGGGGATTTTGTGATCCAATCAGACTTTGCAATTTGAGCCGTATGGCGGCTATTTCTTTTTGCTTTGCAATCTGACCGAGTCGGTCGGGCCACCCTCGAACAAGCAACTATTGATACGAATCCCGTAGGATTTGAGAAATGCGCATAAAAAAATCTCTCTCAAAAGTTTGAGAGAGATTGACCCCAGGGGGATTTGAACCCCCGTTATCGGACTGAAAATCCGGTGTCCTAGGCCTGACTAGACGATGGGGCCAAGTTTGGGTTTGCAAGTTAGGTTTCGTCAAATGGGATAGCGGAGCTTTAGTCAAGCCATCCAGAATTTAAACGAAAGACACACATTCAAGAGACAGGTTCGTCGACATCTTGAGTATTTGCCTGGGCTTTGATGGCGTCGTAGACCTCGCTTCGATGAATCGAGATGTCTTTCGGAGCTTCAATACCCAACCGGACTTTATCGCCTCGTATATCAACAATCGTGATCACAATCCGATCGTCGATCACGATGCTTTCATTTTTTTTTCGTGATAGGACCAGCATCTTGCCAATTCCTCCGTCGAATAATTTCATTAAAACCCTAAGTGGGAATCTTTACAAAATAGATTCTCAACTTGGACGCAGAAATTATACTGGCACAGTGATTGCTGGCAAGTCTGGTCATCAAAAATTTCTCTAATCCTCTGAAAGATCACAAAACACCCGATAAAATCGAGGGCTGGTGAAATGAGGAGTTTCGAGGCTGGATCACGTCGAAAATGAAATTCGACGCGAATTCCAGCAACCGCAGATTTTCCGGAAAAATGAATCCGATTCCCGGAAAACAGGGTTAAACCATGTCTTTGAGACCTTTGAGTGGTCGAACTTTGACCACATTTCGTGCTGGTTTGGCCTTAACTTCCATCATTTCACCAGGTTTGAATGGATTTGCACGAGTTGTGGCTTTGGTGGCAGGTTTGCGTGTGACCTGAATTTTGAACAGTCCTGGCATATTAAAGACACCTGGGCCTTTTTTGCCGAGACTCTGCTCGATCAGTTCATTCATGCCATCCAATACTGAGCTGACTTCCTTGCGGCTCAGTCCGGTTGACTCAGCAAGAGAATTCAGGATTTCAGTTTTTGACATCGGCTTTTCTTGTTTCGCAGCCATGCGGGCCTCCGAATTGGGGTGCTATACTTAAGTTGAAATTGATTCATCAGTCAGGATCGCCCTGAACGGGAAGATCGTAGTAAAGTACGATTCGAACGACTTGTCAATCAATACAGCCTTAAAATTAAGGAAAAAAACGTCATATTTCCTTTATTCGGCACCTTTTGAACAATTCAATCCCTGGTCAATTGCAGAGCGACATCCGGTCTGCAATGTCGATAATGTGTTAATAACTCATCTGAAGCGACTCACAATTTTATTAACTGTCACTGAGAATCTTCCAAATCCTCAGGCTTCTGTATTCTCTTTCGCCAGAAACTCTCCGCCGCTCAGAAACATCCCTTTTTCGCAGGGGATACACCATTTAATTTCGACTCGATAATCAAATTGTCGACTTTCACTTGCCATTTTGACTGTGACTTCGCCGGGCTGAATGGCTCCCCGATGCAGCATACCCAGGCCGAACCGGCTGATTTCCCGGGTGACGGCTGAGACGGTGTTGCCTCGAGAAGTCACAATTTCTGCGGGAACGGAAAGTTCCAGGCGGTCGACGGCCCGGGAGTTCTCACTGGTTGGGTTTCCGATGTGTTCCAGGATTTCTTTGAGATCCTCCATGCTGGGACGGCTCCACGGATCTGAGGACATGCGATAACTCCTGATAATGGTCAGACGGTGTTTTCTGGGTCTATGATTTCTCAAGAATAGGCCAAACTCATCGAAGAATATGTGGAAGTTGCGAAACGAGGCAGAGTGAAGCTTCGACATCTGGTGGAATTGAGGAATATAACGATTGTTGGCCTGCCGGAATTTTGCTTGCGATCTTTGATCGTTAAGATTGTATGCTTTACCTGACATTCGTTAGTTGTAGTTGTAGTTGTAGTTGTAGTTGTAGTTGTAGGGTGCGTCCTGACGCACCGGAGTGGAGTGTCGATTTCAACTTATTCGTGATGATTGAGCCGGGATGGTTTTGTATATGGGGAGAAGCTCTGTGACGAAACTATGTCGGCAGCATGGTGCGTCAGGACGCACCCTACGGAGTGAGGAAAATGCTGATGAGTCGTTATCGTAGGAACTATGAAGGAAATACATTTTTCTTTACGGTAGTGACTTTTAACCGCCAACCTGTGTTGACAGGTGAGTCTGCAAGGAAATGTTTGAGGGAATCCATCGAGATAACGCGAAGGTCTCAACCATTTCACATCATTGCATTTGTCTTGTTGCCTGATCATCTTCATGCAATCTGGCAATTGCCTGATAATGATGCTGATTATTCCTCTCGCTGGCAGAAGATTAAAAGTCTATTTTCCAAATCGTGGAAAAAGTCGTTGGATGTTCCTTCAAGCAGTCGGCAGAAAAGACAGGAACAAACCATCTGGCAAAGACGTTTTTTTGAGCACACTTGCCGAGATGAGACCGATTTGAATCGATGTGTTGATTATATACACGTGAATCCCGTGAAGCATAAGTTGGTCGAGAAAGTTAGGGATTGGCCTTGGTCGACTTTTCATCGATATGTTAAATCCGGTCACTATCCTGAAGATTGGGGAAAATCAAATTTGTGGTTTGGAGATGAATTCTCTAAGTATGAGTAATCTCCTTCTAGAGTTGGTTGAATTATGAAGCTGTAGGGTGCGTCCTGACGCACCGGAGTGGAGTGTTGATTTCAACTTATTCGTGATGATTGAGCCGGGATGATTTTGTATGTGGGGAGAAGCTCTATGACGAAGCCATGTCGGCAGCATGGTGCGTCAGGACGCACCCTACGGATGTAAGGTAGCTGGCAACGGGATTTATTATGAAGCTTATTCGAATTGCGACTCGGGCCAGTCAACTTGCGTTGTGGCAGGCCCATCATGTTTCTCATTTATTGCGCATCGGGCAGGACGATCTCGAAGTCGAGCTGGTCGATGTGACGACGACGGGGGATGTCGATCAGACGCAGCCTTTGAGTCAATTGGGTGGAACGGGCGTTTTCACGCGGGAAGTGCAGCGGGCGGTGCTTGATGGGCGGGCTGATATTGCGGTGCATAGTCTGAAGGATTTGCCTACGGAAGTTCTTGAGCCCGATTTAATACTTGCAGCTGTACCGGATCGGGAGCAGAAATGGGATGCGATTGTGCTCCCAGTCGACTCGAAAATTGTGATCGATCCAGAGAATCCCTTTACGAATTTCCCGAAGAACGCTCGTATCGGAACGGGGAGTTTGCGGAGGCAGGCTCAACTCCTGCGACTCCGTAATGATTTTCAGCTTGGAGAGATTCGCGGCAACTTGAACACCCGGCTCAAGAAGCTTGATAGCGGGGAATACGATGCGATCATTCTGGCGACGGCTGGCTTGATTCGACTCGGCTGGGAAGAGCGATTGTCGTGTGCGTTACAGCCGCCGCATATGTTTCCGGCAGTTGGGCAGGGAGCCTTGGGGCTGGAGTGCCGACGTGATAATGAGGATGTGATCGAACTGCTTTCGCAACTCAATGACCCCGAAACTGTCCTGGCGACGCTGGCCGAACGGGCGATGCTGGCAACTTTGCGGGCCGGTTGTCATGCACCGGTGGGAGTTGATTGTCGTCTGGATGCGGATCGTATGGAATTGTTGCTGACCGGCGTCGTGCTGAGTAAAGATGGTCGTGAGCTCATTGAAGCCGAGGCTGGGTTGCCGCTTAGTG
Source organism: Planctomycetaceae bacterium UBA2671 (assembly GCA_002359185.1). Classification (GTDB taxonomy): domain Bacteria; phylum Planctomycetota; class Planctomycetia; order Planctomycetales; family Planctomycetaceae; genus Rubinisphaera. The sequence continues at coordinate 273,374 of DEML01000030.1, read as the reverse complement.
CAGACATTGAAGAGGAACATAAAGAGGGGGCGGTGAATCTGGGGAAATCGGTGGCTCGGCAATTGTTGGATCAGGGAGCTGAGGAGATGATGGGACGGTGAGGGAGGTTTGAACTGGGGGCTTCGCTGCGCTTGGACCTCAGCTACTCTTTGTGTAGTACTCGCGGCCAAACTGTTGGCCTCGTGTGGACTTCGTCCACCCAGAGAACTCTGCGAGATTCTCTGGGCTGCCCGGTATCCGTTGTTGATTGGAATTGGAACGTCGAGAGGATCCCCTCATCCGGCCTTCGGCCACCTTCTCCCCAGGGAGAAGGAGAGAATATCGCTCACCAAGGAGAAGGGAAGCAGACGGCTAGCCGGAGAGAGGGAGAGATCGCCGTTTCCGAGTTGTGAGTCAGTTGCTTATAAGCGAAATCTGTGTGTCACCTCGTTTGTCGTCAGGCAGTGCCTGACCTACCCCTTTGTCTCCACTCTGGTGGATCTGCTCGTTGGTCATGTCGATGCTTGCGCATTGGACGGAATCGTAGAGGGAGCGGATGACGTTGCGGGCGGCGTCGGCCAGATGGGTTTCGAGGACGACCTGTAACTGGTAGATCGTTTCCCGTTTGGCATTGATCGCCTCGGCTTGTTTCAGCACGCCGGTTTCATTCAGTTCGCCGCCAATGCCGAAGGTGCTGAAGAGTTCGTCCCATTGTTCGTCCGACCAGTCGGCAAAAAGTTCGGGATGGTTCTGGCAGACTTCCTGAATCGCCCAGTTGGATTGACGGTCAAATGTTCTGCGGGATTCGGTGTCGTCTTCAACCCATTGTGGTCTGGCTGAACGAGAAGCCGAAGTCTCAAAAGGGGAGGATGAAGCGATCGTGGTGGAAGACTCTTCGTTTCGGGATTCACTTTTTAAGACAGCAGGAGAAACCGAGAGTGCACTGGCCAGTTTATGCAGGGTGTCGTGCCTTGGTTTGCAGGCCTTGTGCTTTTGCCATTGATAAAGAGTGGCCCGCGAAACCCCCGACACTTCCGCCAGTCTGCTGATTGTCCAGCCATGCTTGAGGCAGTAATGCTCGATCCGCTCCCAGATCAGAGAGTCTGGAGTTGTCTCGTTTTGATTAGTTTCGTCTGGATTCATCTCCAAGTTCTCCACGAGTTCAGGTTGCTGAAGCGATTTTGTCATATTATTATTGCCAATTGTGTGTACTAATGTCAATTTACTATTGACCGGCCATTTCTAGTAGAGCTAATATATGTACACTTGTGTTCAATTTAGTTCAATAGCAAATCTGAAGGGGGAAAATGATGGTTATGTACGGTCGGCTGGCAAGTGGCGATGAAGAACTGGGTCTGTGGCGAGACGTGCAACCGATGGAACGTGATGTTGAGGATTGGGATGCGAGTGATCTGTGGCCGGTGAAGAAGCCTGGGCAACCTCAGGTGGAGAAAGGGGCTGACAAGTTGAATCCGCGTGCGGAGAAATCGAAACGCAGGACGAAAGGATTTTCAAAATAATTGAGGTGGCTGGGGTCGGAGCGAAGCTTAGCCCGCAGATGCGTTGAGTCGTACATGTTTATCGTCAATTTATCCTGAACAAATTCTTTGAAGAGACCTTTCCATGAACCCGGAAATTCAGCGGAGTGAAATGCGGAAACAGATTTCGATTTTTGTGCCGATGTCGGATTGGAAAAAGATCCGTCACGAGGCTGCCAGGAATCGTATCCCGATGACGGAGCTATGTCGCCGATGGATGCGGCCGGAACTGGAGCGACTCCAGGAGGGACGGCAGGCATCGCATGGAAATTAGTTAAGAAGGAAATCATTTAATGATAAGCCACAGTTAAAAAAACAAATTCAAATCGGCTGGGATGCCTGGTTTTCTTTTCTTCAGGATTCGTTTTCCTCAACTCGCGGAGCCGTTTGAGATGTCTGTACGACGACCATATCCAAGCGATCTTTCGAATGCACGATGGCAGATTATTTCCCGTCTGACTGACGATTCCCCTTCGCATGGACGGAAGCGATCGACGGAACTTCGCGAAGTGGTCAATGCGATTAACTATCGTTGGAGTACCGGGTGTACGTGGCGGATGTTGCCTCACGATTATCCGAAATGGGAGACGGTTTATACCTATTTTGATCGTTGGCGGCGCGAGGGAACCTTGAGGGAAATTCGGGAGGTGATTCTGCGAAAATCGCCTTATGTGCCGGTCGCTTTAGAGAAGAAGAAAGCGGGATCGGAGATGCGGAATTCGGATCGAGTTCGCAACTCGGATCATGCATGGGACTGTAATCCGGACTCCACGGCGCGGCGCAGCCGCAAACAATCACCAGCTATGGAAGAAATAAACCGCCAAGACGCCAAGGGACACAAGAAGATTATTTAAAAATACTTTTGAACTGCAAAGGTTCGAAGAGATAAAGAGATTTCTGGTTCATGAATGTTGGTTCTTCTGGGGGCTGCGCTTCGACCCCAGCCACACGTCGTCAATTATTTCTTAGCGGTTTTGCGAATGACCATTGTATGGATTTGTGGAATCGGCGGTGGAGTGCTGGAAGGGATTTTGTCGAGCGGGCGTAAAAAGTAGATGCGAAGGAGTTTCGTCGTCTGGGTTTTTGCTTGAAGATTCTGAAGATGGCGAAGGAGCGAATGCAGAGACTTCAGGGTTTGATTTTGCATTCGCTTCGCGAATTTCTTCCTGGGATTTGGGAGCGGCTTTGCCGGGGATTTTCAGTGTGATGCCGGGACGCAAATCGTTCGGGCTGGAAAGTTGATCGCGGTTGGCTTCGAACAGATCGAGATACTTGCTGGCTGATCCGAAGTATCGATACGCAATTCCGCTGAGTGTTTCACCCGGCTGAACGATGTGAGTTGTCGCGGATGAACTCTCATCGGGAGCAGGATCATTCCGGAGACTGATGGCTGCCGTCTGGTTTGTGGGTCGGTTTTCCTGACGTGAATTTGTCCGTTGTTGTTCGTAGAACGGAGAATCGGCTGGTGTTTCCAGAGGTGTTAACATGCCGATGGGAGCAGGAACCTCTCCGGGAGGATTTTGTGATCCTTCTGTATTCCAGGCAGCAATTTGTTCACGCAACGGATTGTATGTAGCAGATCGATCGGCTGATCGCGGTGGCTCACTCTCGGGCAGATACGGACGCATTCTCAGTTCGGCAATCTGCTGATTGATCAGGTCTTCCTGTTTCAGATCAGGGAGCGCATTGCGATTCGGGTCGGGCTTGCGGAAGCAGAACGCTCCGGCAAAGCCGACGATCATGATCAGGATCGTAAACCCGATTTTTTGTTCGCGTTGCATGGGACAAACTACTGCGGTTTACAGTTTACTGTAGCGGCTTTTTGTGGGTTTGAAGCCTATTTTTCAGGCGACCATCCACTACACTTTCGTGGAAACGGCTCTAATGTATGACTGGACTGCAGATACTCTCTGTGGCTATTTCGTTCTGAAATGGAAAAGCATGTATCTTGAACATCGTCCAACAGGGGTTGGGAGTTCACAGGGACCTGATGAGTCTTCAGTTGCAAATTGAATTCACGGCGAATGAATCGAATAGACCTGTTCTTCGGTTCGGGCTGTATGAATTGTGCTACGAAATCCAGTCGCAGTCCTATTGTGGCCTGAATTAATCAGGATTCCGTTTTTTACTCGGCCAGCAGAGGTGAAAGAGATTTTTCCAGCTCAGTTGAAACACGCCGACGCATTTGACGAATGAGAATGTCGACAGGTTCGTGATTTTCGGTTTGACGCACAAATAGACCGACTCAAACCGGGGACGAAATCGGCTCTTAAAATGATAGAGTCCTTGCACGCTGAACAGGAAGTTCATTCGCTTTTCCCACAGGCTCAGGAAGAAGCGTGTGGTTGCCGAATCGCCCGGATATTTTTTGTCGCAATGGATGGCAGGCACCATGCAGAACGAAACTTCTGCAACTCCTTCTGTCTGCATTTTGTCGATCAGATGCACAAACAGAAACGGGATGACACCCCGGACACTGTCATCTGTACTGCGATACATTTCGGTCGCCCAGCCGCGTCCGCCTTGCATTGGCGTGCAGGCGACAAAGGCCTGCCAGTTGTCCGGTTCGTTCTCGGGATGAGCGACGAACAGGCGACGGCGGTAGAAATAATCAGGGTACAGTTTGCCTTCGAGCAGGCCTATTTCGTGATTGAGGACGCGGCCCGAGAGTTGAGCTTCGTTCATTTTCTGGAGGCGTTCGAAGGCATGCCTGCGTTCATCAACGGACAACTCCTCAAGCAGAATTTCACGACCGATAAGTCCCTGACGAGAGACAAAACTGACCTGACGTCGAACCCATGAATAGGGCTTGCCCTGCCAGGTGTGTCCCTTCAATTCCAGGATGGCATTTTCGCCGAATTTGGTCGCCTGAAAGCCGAACTTTTTGAAGAGAGGGAGATCGTGTTCGGGAATCGAAAAGAAGTTGGTGTGCAGTTTGTTCTGACTGACGAACTCGCAGATTTGCCGGAGTAGGTCTTCTTTTTCCTCTTCAGGAGCAATCAATCCCCCCACGATGTGAATGTAGCGACCATCCTGGACGTAGCCGATGTAGCCGGTTCGCTGTTCATTCCAGAAATGAAGATACTCGGGTTCCGTCGTTAAATACGAATCAGGAAACTGACCATTTTCGAAGGCGCAGCGTTCCACTTCCAGACGTTCTTTTGGAGTGTCTTGGGTAGGAAGCTCATTCCGTTTCTGTGAATTCTGAATGGTGCAGGTATCTGTCAAAAGAGAGCTCAAATTGATGGAATACGAACTGCTTCTGCATAATCTGGCCAGAAGCAGGAGATCTTGTCACAAGACTTAGTATAGACATCGGCACACAGAGGCAGCGCACTTTCTTCAGTAAAGCATTGTCTCATTCAAATGCAAGAGGGGAAGTTTACTGGTTTTAGCGATCGTTATGATTCGGGGATTTGTAGCATTGTAGGGCAGGAGCCTGCCCTACTTGGCTTCAAATCGCATTCAGCACTTCATCATTGATATGGAGGAATTCTTCCTGCCAGCGGTATTCATCCAGTAGACCATCAAGAGGATAGCCGAGGATTTTGTAGGCCAGATAGATCGCTTCGATGGTTGCGAGTCCTGCAGTCGGGTCTTCGAAGAGTTTTGAATTTCTTGGATAGGCCGTCTGGCAAACTGGCAGAGAACGAACGGGAACGTCTTCGAACTCCGCTTCCATTTTGGAAGCGAGTTTCCAGGTCGCATCGAGTACGAGTAAGCCATGCTGGCGGTCTTCGCGGGAAAGTGGTGGGCCATCGATGCCGAGCCGGACGTAGTTGGCAGGAGAATGAGGCACTTTCATTGGAAATTTCCAGAACTCAAATCCCGGCTGGTGGCGGAGTGGCTCGACGGTGCACTTGCTGCGTCGCTCTTTGTAGTGGACGACAATGATCGTCGGTTGACTGGGAAGACTCATAAGAATTTGTAATGTAATTATTCGGATTTGATTTTTTCGATAGCCGCTTCGTGATCAGCAATTTCTTTTTGAAACTGCTCGATCTCGGCGGGATCATCGGTTTGCTGTTTGGCGGCTGACAGAAGTTGACGCTGCTTCTGGATTTTCTGCCGGAGGACGTCGATCTGTTTTTTCTGTTTTTTGTTGAGTGTCATATCAATTTTCCAATGTATTTGATGCAATGATTTCCAGGAACTCATCATACACGATTGGAATGTCTCAAATAAACTGACTATAACAAAGTAGTCAGGCTGGTTGATTTCGACTACTGACTTACGTTTCTGAATACGAGACCCCATTTCAAATGATACATTTGCGATTGTCTGATCCTGAATTCTGCGGCAGGCGAGAAGTCGACTCACGACTTCAGATGCTGATTGTATGCCTGATTCTGTTGACTTTCACACTTCCTCATAACTCAGTTCTGGCACAGAAGAATTCAGGCAAAGAACAATCCGCAGAACCAGAACAACAACCGCTTCCACTCATTCGGCCTCAAGTCGACATCCTGGTGTATGTGAATCCTGCCGCTCTAGTGAATCTCCCTGAGCACGATTTGTCCGAGGAACTGGAACGACATCTTACTAATACCTGGGGGGATTCGCTCGACTGGCGATTTCAGCTTTTGAAGGAAGTGATGTGGCCGGAGGTTCCTGAGGTGAGAATTCCCTTGAGAGCCGCGGCAGGGCCGGAAGTGATGGGGGCGACCATGATCGATCTGCAGGTCGAATTTGTTTCCGGGTACTGGGAAATTTCTTCGCGACGCTGGCTCGCACTCACGAATGAATGGACGACGGGAGTGAATCGCACTGTTCGTTCACGGGAATTGTTATCGAGTCAGTTGACGTTAGCGATTGTCGAATCTTACGCGGCTGTTGTGCAGATTGAATCGGTTGAGGTCGACTCTGTCGACGGCTCGCTGATGGCGGGCGAATACAATGTGAGCGATGCCTCATTACCACTGCTGCAAACCGGCGATTATCTCGAAGTTCTGCTGCTGTATTACGATCGTGAGGGACAACTCGTCACCCGGCAGAAACTCTCCTGGACCTATCTGCAGGTGCAGCAACGCAATCGAGGACGCGTGATTTGTGAAATTCATTCGGCTTTCCGAAGTCCAATTTCCCGTTCCCGTAGACGAGTTGAAGTGATGGCCTATCGAGTTGTACCTCAAGCTGCAGAAACTTCACTGCATTTGAGCAGACGCGGTTCCTATGTGCAGGATTTTCAATTGGGGCGCGTCTATCTGACAAACTGGCACGCGACAGAAACAGCAGATGAGGGGGCAGAGAAACCAGCCCGGCTTCAGGTGGCTGACCGAAATGGGGATTTAATTTTGAACACAGCCGAACTTTCAGAGGAACTGGGCTCTTCCCTTTTGAAACTTGAAGTGATGAGCGAAGAGGTCGTTGTCGCTCGTGTTCCTTATCTGCTGGGGACTCAACCCGAGTTGACGTTAACGGTTCCCGATGATTCGGCCCGCGTAGCCGCGTCCATCCGTTTTGAGCAACTCAAGACGGAACTTCTGCGGGTGACAGCGAAACGGGCGACGATCATTGCTGCTCTCAAGCAATTGATTGATAATCCTCGCGAGATCGATCCTCGTCAGTTCTTCGAGCAGATTGAAGAACTCCCGAGCAGGGAACAGTTTTTAACGCAATCCAATCTAATTCGGGTGAGTGCGGAAACGGATTTGCTTCAGCTGGGGAATCGCGTGGCTGCCAATCAGGTTCGCAAAATGGCGGAGGCATCGGAGGCTTTGATTAATCGCTTCCTGGATGAAGAACCGCTGACCGAACTCAAAACCGCACTCAACTATGCCGACCCCAACGCGGTGCAGCCGACGCCGGAGAATCCTCAGCCGGTTGCAAAACCTCGCAAGGGTGTTGTGATTCCACAGTTCAATAAGTAAGAAATGCTGATAAAATCTACGGAATAGATCAGGACTAAGAGTTTTGCAAAGTCGAAAGTTCGTACATCAGAATGCCAGCAGATACAGCTGCGTTCAGAGATTCGACCCCAGCTGCCATGGGGATTCTGACCGAGTTGGTACAGAGAGACTTCATCTCGCTTGAAATCCCCTCGGCTTCATTTCCCATGATGATCGCTAGAGGCTGCTGACAGTGCTCCGGTACTTGAAAGATCTGACGGATATCGAGAGAGCCGTTTTGTTCGGCTGAGAAGATCGCTGTATTTTTTGAACGTAATTCCTGAATCGCTGGCGTCAGATTTTCAAATTGACAGATCGGGATGCGATTGACCATGCCGACCGAACTGCGAGCCACGTGGCTGGTGACACCGACCTGATTGTTCTGACCGATCAATATTCCCGTCATGCCGAAGGCGGCTGCGGAGCGGACGATTGCTCCGAAATTGAAGGGGTCCTGGATGCAATCGAGAATGACAAATCGACTTCGTGGCGAAATCTGAGTCAGCAGTTTCTCGAAATTTCCATACGGGAATGGTCCCATCAAGGCGAGGACGCCTTGATGGTCTCGTGATTTGCAGAGTTGTTCGAGCCGTTTGGAGGATTGCCGTTCAATTGGAATGTTTGCTGAAATCGCTGCTTGTTCGATTTGCTGATGAATCGGCTGATTCGCATTCTCAGCCAGAATCAGCTCATAAATCGGCCAGCGACCATGTTCAAGAGTTTCCGTGACGCAAAGCGAACCCCACAACCAGCTTTTCTGATGGTTGGACAGCAACGGCTGAGCGGAATTGGAACGGGAACGAGGCATGTGAGATTAATCGAGAGAGCACCTGAAATTTCATCCCAAGGTAGCGATTCACAGCGGTCATTGAAAGCCGTTACGTGAGTAAGATCGCTTATCAGTGTATAAGCTTGAAGATCCATAATTTCGAGCATCTGCTACAAAAAAGACCCTGCCGCATACGACGGCAGGGTCCCAAACATCACTCGATTCGTTTACGCACACTGGCGAAATAGATGCCATTTATTTTTATCTAAAGCGTACTGCAGGAGCAAACACAGCGACCTCAGTCTCCAGACACCCATGCGACTGCCCCCGGTCAAGCAGAATGCTTGTTAGCGGCAACCGCCTCCGCGGCAGCTTCGGCAGCTGTTGCAGCTGCGGCATGAGCGACAGCTTCGGCAGCTACGGCAAGAGCTGCAACAGCGGCCTTGTGGGGCTTGCTTGCCTGATCGCAATTTGCTGACTTCTTTGACCAGTTTGATTCCGCTTGTCTTTGAGAAAGTGTTCATCGTGCTCTCGCTTCCGTCTTGTAAGGCTGAGTTTTGTTTTTTGTTTGATTCCCTTTTGGGTGATACTCTTACAGCGAAAACCGAGGCAGGGAGGGGACATGGTTTTTTGAAAGTGGAATGTGGAAAGCGGAAAGCGGGTGAGGGGGCCGTTGATTCGAAAATCGATTTTGAATTTATGTGCACTATCTGTTCCGGCTGTTTTCCTGACAGAATAATCGTCGCATGTATTTATAGAGAAGTAGGTTACGGAGAATTAGGCGTTTTTGCGAGGTCCGTCTTTTCTCCAAAAAACTGATCTCGCCAGACCCTTCCGGGTTTTGTTAACATCCTGTTCAGGTGAGGGCTCCGCAGAGAGTGATCTCACGTTCAGGAAATGGATTTTCTGATCTCTATCTTTTTGATGTACGGCAAGGATGTTGTTCTCTCCCCATGTTGACCACGTTTGAGCGCCAACTGTTCCGTCAGTTTCTGATGGTCAATGCGATCTACCTTTGCGTGATTCTGGGATTGTTTACGGTCATCGACCTGTTCGATAACGTGGACGATTTTGTGAATCATACTGAAGGGGGAATGCTGCAGATTGCGCTGGCGGTAGGCTCTTATTATGGGCATGTTGGGCTCTTCATTTTCGATTCCGCAGCCATCCCGATGATTTCGATGTCGGGTCTGACGGTCCTGCTGCTGCTCAAGCGCCGCGGTCAGCTCAAGCCGTTTCTTTCTGCTGGAATTCCGACATATCGCGTTCTGGCTCCCGCATTATTGCTCGGAGCCGGGGTGATGGTCGGCCTGAAAATGGTCAATCGCGAGGTGTTTCTCGGCAATGCGGTTCATCATTTACATGCTCAACGGGGATCTTCCGCCGATACGCTGCAGATTATTGCTCCGCGATACGATCACGCTTCGCAAATTCTGATCGATGGCTGGGCCGTGTTTCCGGAATCGAACCGGGTTGAACAAGCCGCGTTCGTGCTTCCGCCGGAAATAGCGGGGCAAGACATGGTCTGTCTGAAAGCGGCTCAAGCAGAGTTCTATCCGAAGCAGGGGAAACGACCTTCTGGCTGGCTATTACGAAGTGCCGATCCACCACTCTCCGAAATTCCGTTAACGGATCTCGGCAAAACATTTGTCCTCCGCTCAAAACAGGAAGAGAACATTTTTGTGGTCAGCGATGTCACTCCCGACCTGATCTACAAAGCCAAGGAATCGAGTGGGTTCCTCAGTACTCCTCAATTGATTGACCGCATCAATTCACCGGCGATCGATAATAACACGGCTCGCGATCTCGAATTCAATTTTCATGTCCGACTGCTCGAACCGTTCCTGACTGGCTTGATGATCTGCATCGCGATTCCGGTCATTCTGCAGAAGGAGAGCCGGGGCATGATCGTGAATGCGGGAGAGTGCGGTTTCTGGCTATTCACCATTATTGGCAGTACCTATGCCGTCCGTTTTCTGCCTGCTCTGCAAGTCGCCGAGCCGGTACAGGCGGCTTGGATACCCATATTTTTTGCAACACCATTAACGGTCTGGATGCTCGAACGCGTCGAGACGTAATTTTCACAAACTTATACATTCACACTCAATCTTTTCTAACCCAACCGAATATCATGATGACCTCTTCATCGAATAAAACTCCGTCTAACAATGCACTCCGACAACAGATCGAGAAGTGGAAGTTTTCCATTGCTCAAAGTCCTGTCGTCTGGTTGATTGGTGGTCTGCTGGCCGTCCGGCTGCTGTTCATTCTGTTTTCGCCGGTCGATCTGATCGCCGATGAATCCTATTACTGGGACTGGTCGCGGCGTCTCGATTATGGCTATTACAGCAAGCCGCCGATGATTGCCTGGGTGAACTGGCTTTCGACATCGTTGCTCGGCAATAACGAATTTGCCGTCCGTTTACCGGCTGCTTTGCTGGGAACTTTTGGCCTGGTGTTTGTGTATCAACTGGGAGCCCGGATGTTTTCGCATCGGGTGGGGCTTGTCTCGATGATTCTACTGGCGTTGACTCCCGGTCAAACGGCGCTCAGCTTTCTGATGACGATCGATGCTCCGTTTCTGTTCTTCTGGGCAGGTGCGTTGTATGGATTCTGGATGCTCACTTCGACGGAACAGGCTGGCTGGAAGTGGCCTGTTTTTACAGCTGTGATGATTGGTCTGGGGATTCTCTCCAAGCAGACGATGCTCGGATTTTTCCCTCTGGCGGGGCTGTTTTTACTGATCACGCCCGAGCGTCGAGCGATGTGGGGCTCTGCTCGCGTCTGGTTAACGGCTCTGGCCTCGCTTGCGTTTTTGACGCCTGTGATCCTCTGGAACATGCAGCACGACTGGATCACGCTCGAACATACCGCCTCTCACTTTTCCGAAAACTCGACGACATGGATGACGCAATTCGCCCGCTTCGGCGAGTTCTTTCTGGGACAACTCGGTGTTGTCAATCCTGTCCTCTGGTTTGCGATTGCGTTCACACTGATCGCGGCTGTTCGTCAGTTTCCGAAATTGACGGCAGCAGAGCGATATCTGCTCTGTTTTTCGGGTGTGCCACTGGTCGCGATTTTTGCGCTCAGTGCGACACGAAGACTCGAACCGAACTGGCCGGCGGCATGTTATCCGGCTGGTGTGATTCTCACGACGGCTGTCTTCTTTGGACGCTCGACTTTGACGAACGTGTTCCGGAAACGCGATGTCATTTTCGCCCGCTCCTGGAAAACAGGGCTCGTTTGTACGTTATTGACTTATGCTGCGATTACGATCGTGCCGAACTCTCCGCTGGCTGGAAGTCCGGTCGATATCACTTGTCGACTGCGAGGCTGGAAACAACTGGCACACGAGTTTGACGAACTGACGAAAAACGAGCCTGCTCTGAAACGAAGTAAAAACCCGCTCATCATTTCAACGGCTGGGCGAGATATAACCAGTGCTCTGGCCTTTTATCTGCCGAAGAACCCGCTGATTCCTCATTGGTCACAGGACGATGCCGGTGTGCTTTGTCAGTATGACTTGTGGGACAAACCGAACCTGAAGGCGCGGACGGATGCGATTGTCATCACTCAAGTGGACCCCAAACTCCCGAATTCGCTGAATAATTCCTTTTCGATCTGGACATCTCTGGGAACGATTGAAGTTGAACTGGGTGGAGGCCGAAAACGAGAGTATGAAGTGTATCGCACTTCGCATGCGCCTCTTCCAGAATCTACTCGGGTAGAAAACGTGGCTGCTAAGCCACAGACGAAAGTTGTTCAATAATACCCTTCATCCGTATGACCTATCTCATCAATCATCATCGACTATGAATACAGAATTCCTGCGGACATACGGCCGGGCCTCGCGAGTTATTCATGCTCGTTTTCCAATCATCATCCCGATGATCGCATTATTGATTGTCACCGGGCTCCTGGAATTGACCGGGCTCGATCTGGCGATCTCGTCACTGTTTTATGATGTCCAAACGGAATCCTGGCCACTCTCGGATGCCGAGCCCTGGCAGAGCATTGACGAGTATTTCGTTTTCCCCGGCGTGATTCTGGGCGGCATCGCCACCATCTCTGGATTAGTCGCCTGTATTCGCTGGCAGTGGAATGACCGGGCACGGGCGGCTGTATTGTTGACCTGGGTGCTCATCATCGGTCCCGGTCTGCTCGTCAATGCGAGCCTGAAACCATTTTTCAGCAGACCGCGTCCTCGTGAAGTGACCGAACTGGGCGGGCCAAAAATGTATCAGCCAGCCTTTGGGTTTGGTGATCAGATTCATCACAACTCGTCATTCCCATCCGGCCACGCCTCGATCGGCTTCTTCCTGATCGCTCCTGCGTTTGCCTGTCGGAAACGAGTCTGGCGAATCAGTCTGCTCTCCGCTGGCCTGTGTTATGGCAGCCTGATGAGCATTTCGCGAATTGTTCAGGGGGGGCATTACCTGAGTGATACCATCTGGTCCCTCGGCATTCTTTATGCCACTTGCTGGGCGATGGCGACATTGATTCTCGCGGTGCAGTATCAGCGAACGAAACCGTTCGTGATGGCATTATCGGATGATGATAAACAGAGGCTGCGTAAAGCTGCTTAACGAGGTGAGCCGTGGTCGTCGCCTCGGTCTTTGGAGTGGGAAGAAGTGATCAATATCATTTGATTTGTTGTGGTTTTCCGATTACGGTAGTGGATGCACAAAGTTATCCCTCTGATTCTGAAAGCTTGAAGCAATGGTACAACAATCCTATGTCGGGTGGATGCTCTCTTCTCTGGGGATTTTCAGTCTGCTGATTCCGCTGGCGACATTGATCAGTCTGGCGATGATCCTGACGCTCCTGATGCGAAGCCGGGGGTCGATGTCGGCTGCTGCGATTATATCGCTTGTGCCAGTGCCGTTTTTGCTGGGGATGATTGCCTGTTTTAATGGAGCCATTGAGGCGTTCCAGGTGATTGCTCTAAGTACCGTCTCTCCCAAGCCTGCTGATCTGGCCGATGGCATCTCGACCAGCCTGATGGGCATGATGGCAGGATTGCTGTTTACCGTTCCCACTTTATTGCTTGCGATTCTGGGATGCTTCTTTCGTGCAATGACGGCTCGGCCTGTCGAGGTTCGTGCTGAGGATTTTTAGACTGCAATTCAACTTATGTTGACATAAACAGTGCTCTGTACCAATTTACGATTTCTCTTGGAGTCATGAAGCCCTCCGGCCAGCCGACTGGGGAATTGCAATCAATGATTATCCACACCGGAAAGTAGAAGTAGTATGGAAAATAACTGACATCATTGGCAAAGCCTCCATGATAAATGATCCCGTAAACAGGACCCATGGAAAGAACGTAGAAGGTGATTAATAGCGAAATCCATATGAGTGCTCGGCTACAAATTTTGAAACCAGACTTTGCAATTTCATTTTCCATGAAGTCTGAACGTTATTTTGCTGCATCAGGATCACTCGGAGTGTGAAAAGGTTGACGAAATCGAAACTGTGGACCGATTTTCTGTGCGAACTTATTCCACGTGATGCGTATTTTCGGTCCGCACAGCGGACCCTACGGTACTGTCCAGCAGTGTTGAAATCGACCTTGAATGTCAGAATCAGACAAAATTTTCCTTTTGGCTAGCGACAATATCTTTCACGAGAAGTTTGAATTGTCGAGAATTCTGGGGGCTTCGCTGCGCTTCGACCCCAGCCACCCGTCGTGCGATGACAGCTCGGCCTGTCGAGGATCATGCAGAGGATTTTTAGGCTGCACTAATACATGCATTTAAATAAACAGATATATGTACCAGTACACGAACTTTTTAGGTGTCATGAGTTCATTCGGCCAGCCGACTGGAGAATTGCAATCGACTAATAACCATACCGGTAAATATAAGTAGTAGGGAAAATATGTAACCCCTTTACCAAAGTATCCATTTGCAATCAGCCAGTAGACCGGACCCATTGAGAGAACATAACAAATAACAAAAATTGTAAACCCAATCAGAAAAAGGCTACAAATTTTGAAACCAGACTTTGCAATTTCATTTTCCATGAAGTCTGAACGTTAATTTGCTAGATCAGGATCACTCGGAGTATGATAAGGTTGACGAAATCGAAACAGTGGACTTATTTACTGTGCGAACTTATTCCACGTGATGCGAATTCTATGCGTATTTTCGGTCCGCACAGCGGACCCTACGGCTTGAATTCGCACTACACTTTATTCGCTTCCGGCTGAAACTCGGTCCATCTGCTCCAGGCGTAGGTCCATTCCATCCACATGCGGAGGAGGGACCAGAGGAGGCGCATTTTGGCGAGGTTCTGGGCGTCGAGTTTTTCCTGATTGGCGACCGAGGTTTGAGCGGCCTGATCGAGTCCCCAGCGGCTGGCGAGTTGTTTGCAGAGTTCGTCGGCTGTTAAATCGTGCTCGGCATCCTCTTCAAGATAGCCGGCTCCGTGAGCGGTGACGAATAGTTCGAACAGGTCACTTCGAGCGGGATCGACTTCGAGCGGCAGCGAGGCTTCCTCGGCTCGACGCAAAACGGCATCGACCTGAGTCAGAATGACGCTGTAAAGCGGAGAGGTCAGAGGTGAATTCTGGGGATCGACGGAGGGTTGGGTCATATCGTTTCAGTTTCAGAGATATTTTTGGAATTCGATAAATCTGGGTGGCACTGGCAAAGCCAGTGGCACACAACGAGGAACAGTAGTTGCAAAAGTGAATCCCTCCAGCAAACCGATTTTTTAATTGAGATGCAAGTCTCCAGGCCATTTTGGGCCAGGAGAATCCAGAAATGAAATCAATGAGAGGGATGATACAAGCACGAAGCGCAAGTTTTGAAGTTGCTCGTTTTGCTTAATTAAAGAATTAAATATGATCCACGTATGTGTGCCACGGCTCTGTGAGCCGTGTTTTTCAGTGTGGAGGCATCAGGAGCGTTGGAAGAAAATAAGATCACCCAATGCACGGCTCACAGAGCCGTGGCACCTTATTTCAACTTATTTTTGTTGTTTTCAACGATCATGATTAAAAATGTGCAACTTCAAAAAACGCAAGCGAGTATGTCGATAGAAAGACACTCTCGCTTGCGCTTGTTTAATCGATTCAATACTGAAATATGGGCGAAATAAGGCAACTTCTAAGCAGACGCTTCGGATTGAGATAGTTTTCGCACGATTTTAAGAGTCTTCAGTCACAATTGAAGAGGTTTGCGTTAAATTTGTTGCCCAGCGTTTGAGAGATTGCAGTTGAGAGATTACTTTTCCGGTGCCTCGGGCCAAGATACTCATACTGAGCATTCCGGAACCGATGGCCACACGATCCAACCAGAGTTTTTCCAGATACGATCCTGCACTCGAGCAACTGTCGATGCGGTCGTATGGCAGTTTTCGGTCAATGATATGGTCGACTAGAGCGACTTCGTGCAGGGTACCGGGGCTGCATTTTTCGAATCGTTCATCCCAGGCAATTTTGAAGGCGAAGAGTTCTTTGCCAGAAGAGAAATTTAAAGCCGTGGCAACGAGATCCTCGCCTGCCAGCAATTGACTGATCACGAGATAATCTGATTTTTTGGCATGCTGAATGAGTTGACGGATGAATGCCAGATCTTTTCGATCGGATTGTAACGCAGTTCCCAGGTTGCCTTTCCAGCTGGCTTCTTCGAGCCGCAGGAAATGATTTAGAGCGGTATCGTATTCGCTTGGTTTTTCGACGAGCCGAAATTGTATCGATCCATGCTTACTCAATCGATTCTGATTCTTACGAATTGATTTTCGCCGAGAAGTGGACCAGAGAGCCGGCATGCCTTCTTCAGGGAGTAATTTCAAATCGACTGCAGGAGACTCAGATTCCGGCAGCAAACGAAATGAACCGCCGTTCTCTGCCGCATAATCTCGTAGTTCCTGAGCCCACTGAGATTTCAGTCGTAAATTTCGGAATTCGATGCCCAGTAACTCATCCTGTTTTTTAGTCAGAAAGTCGATTAACAACTGATAGAACTCGGTACGTGAATTTTCAGCAACCAGTAATCCACCCCGAAAAGAATGAGGACATTCGAAGGAGATCCAGTGAGGCAGGGGAAGAGCTTTGGTCGCTTTGACCTGATCAAATACGCCCAGGCCAATCAATCGTTTCTCTCGTCGATTCCTACAGGCAAGAATAATCGGCTGGTTATGAGCTGACCTGACTTCTGCCAGCGAAAGCACAAATTCGGGAGAGAGAAAAGCATTTCCACTCAAACTCTCTTGTTCGAGCTGTTTCCACTCTCTTTGGAAATCTGCAGAACACATTTCGGGAGTTAAGATCAATAACTCTGAGTCCGGATTGGATTGGGATCGGAAAGGCATCGATCGTTGATTCTGAAGTAAATAAGGATTCAATATCGATAGAATAATTCTATCTAAGAATGATTCACTTATTAACTACCTCGTGAGTAGGTCCAGTCAATATAAAAATGATGCGTTCATTGAAATTGGAAAGAGAAACTGAACAGAGGAATCAATGAAAAAGGGGAAGCGATTATAACGCTTCCCCTGCTTACAGCAATTATGAGTATTGTGACACTGGATTAGGTTCCGGCGACAACTTTGCAGAATGCTTTGAACGTAACCGGTTCGTCGCGGCCATCAATTGTCAGTGTGAACTCTTCGACAATTGTGCCTGTTCCGTTTGGTGTCGAGATGGTGAGCGGAAGTACGTGCACGATTTTTTCGTCTTCAGGAACCTGGACTTTGAAGGCGTTCAGATCGGAATCGCATTCCACTTTGCCGATTCGGAATGGTTTCTTGCCACGAACGACAACGTTGACCGTTTTCTGCTCGCCTGGTTTCAACATTCCCAGAGAGACCATGCTCGGATTGACAACAATATCCGAAGCGATATCACCTTCGACCAGCATTGGGACTTTGGGGTTTGATCCATCGTCGGTGATCAGATTGACAAGTCCACGGAATGGTCCGACAGGTGCATTGTCGGCCAGAATCATTTTTAATTTGTAGTTGGCTCCGGTGGCAGTTCGGGAGACTTCCTGCAGTTCGGCGGTCAGATAAGCAGGCAGATTTTCGACATCTCGAATGTGCCAGTCTGCTCGGCCAGCGTAAGAGATATCGATCACACGTTCTGCTGGCATCCCTTTATCGACAGTGCCGAAGTTGACTGAACCTGGTTCCAGAACGACATCGGTTCGGATGTAAGCGGAAATTGGAATGCGGACTTCTGCCCGTTGTGGAGCATCAATCGTGATAATGATTGAGGAATCCTTCTGGCGAGTGAATTTTTTGGTATCCATCACCACTTCGATGTAGGCCGATTCCAGAGACTGCAGCGTATCCTGAGAGGGTTTGGCAGCCGTACAACCACAGGAGGTTTTCACTTCGGCAATGTGGACGACTTCCTGGTAGATGTTGGTGATTTTAATGCGATGCTGAACATCGCTACCGCGTGCGACCACACCGAAATCGTGCGAAGATTCTTCGAACATTTTCAGAGCCCACTCGGTGCTTTGTCCGAAGGCGGTCATTTGTGAACAGGTTACTAAGACGGCCAGGGCAGCCGCGAATTTCAAAGGATGCTTCGTCATCGGTTTCCTCACTCTGTGAATCACTCCATTCCACGAAACCGCTTGAGGCGATCAATCGCGGGAGTCCAATAGACTCGTTAAATTAGATTCATCTCCCATGGATGATGAAGAGGAGAAGCGGACGGCTCCCTCCGCGACATTTCTTCACGAAACGCGCGGAAAGCCAGCCTCAATTAACATCCCTCCCGTACACAGGATATTTCGATGACGAAAATCCGTCAAACTGAATTTCCAATCAGGGAACGAAATTGATTGCTTTCCTCAGATCAAATCTACCCCTTAAACATGAGTCCGCCAAATTGATTCCGACAAATATCAGGCAAGTAGTTGCCCATCTCTCCATAAATACTCCGTATTTTCTCTAAGTCACCAGCAAATACGCTCCAGGAGACTGACTTTCTGGAATCTGGATAATTTTTTTAAAGAACGTCAATTTTTCGTAAAACAGGCAGTTAATGCAAAACAGGCAGGGCACAACAAAGTGTGACCTGCCTGTAACTTGTCGAATGGAGATTATGCGGCTCAATTATTTCACGGAAACGATTTTTCCCGTTTCGATACTTTTCTGCTCGGCATGACAAAGTTTCAATCCATTGACGGCATGTACAATGGAAAGATCAGGAGAGACATCGCCAGTTTTAAGAGCTTGAGCAGCCGCTTTCATTTCCTCGGCGAAGGCGCTGTACCATTCGCTGCCCCCCTTAAGGGTTGGTGTCTGGATACGACCGGTTTTCGTGAGAACGGTCAAAGGTCGATTCACCACCCATTCCTTACCGTAGGTCCCGGCATCGAATTCAATCGTCGCTTCATCGAAGAATGCCTGATAACCATGTGCGAACTCGAGTCCACTGGCGGCGATCGCTCCGCTGACACAAGTGATCACTGGACCTTTGTCGTAAACGTAATTCGTCTGCGTATGATTCACAAACCCCGCTTCCAGCTTGCCGATGGAGAAAACCTTATCAGGCATGCCACAGGTGGCGGAGATAAAATGATTGTCGTGGATATGCAAATCGATCCCGAATCCACCAAGTGAAGCCAGATCGTCCGGCAGATTCAGCCACTTTGGTGGACTGATGATGCGACGGATATTCAGCGCCTGAAGTTCTCCATATTTTTTCTGTCGTAAGCATTCCGCAAGAAAACGAAATTCGGGAAAGAAGGGGAGCACATGGGCGACCATCAAATGCTTCCCGGCTTTCTCAGCCGCCTTAATCATCCGCTGAGCGGCTGCCACTTCCACAGTGACAGGCTTTTCAACCAGCACATGCTTGCCGGCATTCAGAGCTTCAATCGCGACTTTTTCGTGCTGGGGAATTGGCAGGCAGATATCGACCAGATCGATTTCGGGATCTTTCAGTAACTCCTGATAATCGGAGTAGATTTTGACATCACTCAAATCGACGTCTTTGCTGCCCCGGGGGCCGAAGTTGCCTTGAATCGAGGACCAGTTTCCCTTCTGCTTCTTGGGGTCTCTGGTCGAGATGGCGTGAACTTTGACAGCCTTAACAGATTTAGCGGCTTCGAAATGAGTCATCCCCATAAAACCAAGCCCGATGATCCCAATATTCATATCGCTCCTTTATCGCCTGCAATTTATTGTCGTTCCAAGTTGTTATTCAGCTCTTCATATTTTGCACATCCTTACCCGGAATTACTACCAAGAGGCAGTGACTGCGAGTAGAACACGACAAAAAAACGGGCGAGTCATTTTCAGACTCGCCCGTTTCTGTAGGGTCCGCTGTGCGGAC
>DEML01000030.1:231144-253656 GCA_002359185.1 Planctomycetaceae bacterium UBA2671 | reverse complement strand
TCTTCGCAGATGATGCGGATGTCATCGAACATCTTGATCACATCGCCGGGAGCCAATCCTAATCGGCAGGCTTCGCTGTTCGGGTGCACTTCCTTGATCAGCATTCCTTCAGGGCAGATGACGCCGAAGAAGCCGAGTGAGGGAAGGGGAACTTCGCAAACTGGTTTTTCAACGATGACTGGCTTTTCGACAATCACTTCCCGGTAAACTGGCTTTTCGATGACGACTTCGTGAACGATTGGCTTGACGTAGACTGGCTTTTCGTAGTGGTAATCGTTCTTGTAATTGTAGTCGTTGTGATATGTTTTTTTGTAGCCGTAGTTTCCGCCGCCGTAGTGGCCGCCATAATTACCGCCGTAACCTTTGTTGTAGCCTCCCTTTGAGCAACCGCCTGCTTGAGCAGCAGTGGTGAAGGTTGTCAGAGCAGCCAGAGCGATCAGTGTGAGTGTGAAGCGTGACATGGTTTTGTTCCTTGGAGTGATGTTGTTTTTGTTTTGTTGAGGCCGCGTTGTGCTGCCTCTCACTCTTAGAAACGGAAAGTCGGTACGGGAGGGGACAGGGGGGTGGAAAGCCGAGGGCAGAAAGCGGAAAGCCGGAGGTCAGGCTGTGCCTGACGACAATTGAGGTGGATCGCACAATTCGTCAGGCACAGCCTGACCTACAGATTCGAAGAGCGTGCCAACCTCAACCTACGTCGGCATTACCAATCCATTTTGAATTCCGTGAGGGAATCCATGGCGGTTTTTAATTTTTTGAGGGCGCGGATGTAGCGGATGCTGGCTGCTTTGACGGAGATCTGCAGGGTTTCCGCCACTTCGTTATTTGTCAGCTCTTCGAAGTGACGCAGGGCGAGGACTTCTCGGTCAGTCGCTTCCATTTGATTGAGTGCCTGCATGAGCCGGGTGTTCATTTCGTCGCGCTTCATCGACATGCTCGGCGAACTGACCTGGGCAATCAGATGACTGGCGATGCATCCTGACGTCCCCGGGTCGGTGCGATCTGCCCGCACTTCCCGTTGCACATCCCGCCCGGCAGCTTTGAGATGCTTGCGATGCAGATCGACAATCGTCTGCTGAACAATCAATCGCAACCAGATGAAAACCGACTGAGCCGAGGTGGAGTCGCAATGCTCGATCCGCTGCGCAGCAGCCAGATAGGCTTCCTGCAACACATCGTCTGTATCCATCCGTGTGGAAAGTCGAGGATTCAGGCGGAAGTTTACAATCTGTCGCAATCGCGAGCGGTATTCGTCAAAGCATTGCGAAAGCGCCCGCTTATCATGATTCCGCAATGCCGGCAGCCAGGTGGGTTGTGAGACCTCATTCACGAATCCGGCCCTCCGGCTTGAGGTTCAGCGAAAGTCGTCATGCGGGCAGCCATCGGCATGCGGCGACCACTGCCGAATGCACGTCGAGTCAGTTTGATACCGGGCGGCATTTGACGACGCTTGAACTCATTCCGATCCAGTTTCTGCAGCACCCAGCGAACGGTTTCTTCAGGATAATGATTAGAAACATCCTGAAGCGAATGCTCCTGTTCAATCAGTAATTCGAGAATGCCATCGAGCACCGGATAAGGAGGGAGGGAGTCATGATCAAACTGGTCGGGAGCCAGTTCTGCACTGGGGGCTTTATCAATAATATTGACAGGAATGATTTCTCGTCCCGCCCGTTCATTGATGTACCGTGCAATGGCATAGACATCTTTTTTCAAAACATCACACAGGACTGCAAATCCCCCCGCCATGTCGCCATACAGTGTGCAGTAGCCGACTGCCAATTCACTTTTGTTTCCGGTCGCCAGAGGTAACCATCCATGACGATTGCTGCGAATCATGACCAGAGCTCCCCGAATGCGTGCCTGCAGATTCTGATCGGCTAAGCCTGCAGGTTGACTGGCTAGATCCTCTTGGACGAACGGGGTCTGTTCGTATGCCCGATGGACCTCGTCAATCGGCACGACGATCGCTTCGATTCCCAGATTCTTCGCCAGCAATTCGGAGTCGGCTACGGAATGACCGCTGCTGTGACGAGAGGGCATCATTAATGTATGAACATTCTCCGGCCCGAAAGCCTCAGCGGCCAAACAGCTCGCGACCGCCGAATCAATCCCTCCTGAAAGTCCCAGCACACACTCGCGAAACCCGGACTTCAATCCGTAATCCTGCAAACCGAAAACCAGGGCATCGTAAAGTTGTTGCGAACGGGAGTCTGGTTTTCTTTCGACCGTTTTTCCGGCCAATTCTTCCAGCTCAATAATCTCGACAAGTTCCTCACAGATAGGAGACTGATGCAGCAATTCCCCCTGAGGCCCAAGCACAAAACTACCGCCATCAAAGACAAGATCATCATTTCCACCGACCTGATTCACAAAGACGGTTGGAATGTTGCCTTTACGAGAATGAGCAGCCATCAGTTGATGACGTCGCTTCAGTTTGTCGATTTCAAAAGGACTGGCAGAGAGATTGATCAGTATTTCAGCTCCCTGATCAATCAATCGCGCAACGGGATCAAACTCGCAAGCTGGACGTTCGTGATAGAAAGTTTCCGGTTGACCGAACCAGGCATCTTCGCAGATGTGTACTCCCAGTTTTTTGCTTGCGAACTTCATCACTTCGACTGATTGAGCGGGTCGAAAATAGCGGCGTTCATCGAAGACATCGTAATTCGGCAGTAGACCTTTGCTAATCGTCTGCTGAACTTTTCCCTGATGCAGCAGACTGGCGGCATTGGCGCTTAACCCTTCGGGTTGATTCCAGTGCGTGGGATGTCCTACCAATACTCCCAGAGAAGCAGGTAGCTGTTTGGCAAGGATTTCGACAGCTCGATCACACGCGGTGACAAAACCGGATCGGAGCAGGAGATCTTTGGGAGGATAGCCACAAACAATCAGTTCAGAGCAAATCAGAAGTTCGGCATTCGCGCGGGACGCAGCCTGAGCCGCATCGAGAATCTTTTCACAGTTCCCCTGCAAATCTCCCACAAGAGGATTCAATTGTGCGATCGCAATTCGCATCCGCAAATCTCACTTTATTTTCTAGATCAGAGTTAGATCAATATCCAATGGCTTACCCTTAGTTGATCAATGTCGATTCCTGATCAGATAAGGGAGCGAAATTGTACTACCGACCACCAATCGCTCTGATATCATACCAGGTGTCAGTCCCAGGCTCTCCCGTCAGGCTGTTCCATAATGGTTTGGGAAGCTGATTGGCATCGAGTAATCCAGCATGAGCAAAACGATGGAGATAAGCATCACTCAAATTTCCCCAGAAGATACCGACAACCGGTTGCTTGGCCATGATCATCGAAAGCAGATTTGTCGTCCACTCGGCTTGATGGTCTGCCGTTCCAACTTCTGAGTTCGGGCTGGCATCGACTTTCAGATTCGCTCGGGCCAGAGGATCATCCCCAGCAGCCGAAGGGCAATTCAGTGTGATATGCAAAGGGACGCCGAATGTGCCCCAGGTGTCGAGGAGTTTGGAAAACCGGAGCAGTCGACGGGAATCATTTTCTCCCGGTTCATAGCCGAGAGCCAACTCAAGATTGATTCCCGCCAGTCCCATGCCAGACCGGAGCAATGCATCAGCCACATGCCAGGGCGTGAGTCGATGTTTTCCTTTGGCCTGATAATCTCCCCAGGGACGGTCGACGCGAACGAAGACCTGAGAGTCATCGTCCACCTGACGGGCCACATCGATCATCCGCGCAGTTAACGCGAGCATGTTATCTTCGGTGTAACCATATAAGCCGCCCGTATTCACATGCGAGGCGACTTCCCACATGCGAATTTTTCCGGAGTATCGCGTAACGACCGTCTCGACATAATCGCTCAGAAAGCTCTGCAGGTTAAGAATATCATGCTTCCAGTTGCTGACCCAGTTGGGCAAACCACTTTCATGAAAGTTCAGGAGTGGGCCGCCGCGAAGAACCAGTTTATTCTGGACCGCCCATTCGACCTGCTCATCATACACGTCCCAGAGATAAGTGCCTTCTTCGGCTTCGATCGCTTTCCAGTCGAGGTTAATCGTCGCGGCTCGAAAGGCTCTGAGGTAGCCATCAGGAATTTCTGAAACGGGGATCGTGCCGAGATCACACCCCATCAGAGCGGGAGGATGAGCAAAGCGTTGTCGACGAACCTGCATCCGCTGAGTGACGTAGGCCTTCGTCAAAATATCTTCTGCATGGCAAATTTTTGCCAATGCCATGTTAGCGATTTCCGTCGCGTGAGCAGAATTTCCCTGTTCAAAAGTTGCCAGCACAAAATCGCGAAAGGCATCCTTGTAAAGCGCATGATACTGATCGGGCAATAACATGCCTGCATGTTCCCAGGAGGCAGCCTGATCTTTAATTTCGCAAATCTGTCCCCGGGCCAGCTCGACGGCCAGGATATAGGGAACGTCCCGTTCATTGAGCGAAGTGGTTCGCAGAATTGGAGTTCCAAATCCGGAAACCGGCCAGGAAATATTCAACTTTCCGGAATCCGACTTTTGACGAATACAATGCAGTTGCTGTCCATGTATCTCGATCCGTGTCGGAAAAACAGCTCCATCATAATTGGTAACAAAAGCGTGCTCGAAGCGTTCTTTATGCTCGAGTGTGGCGTCCGAACCCAGATCGAACCGCATCAAACCCATGGTCCGTATTCCCCGTCGACACCGCGATGCGAAGTCTTAATGATCGATAAATTTACTGAAATTGAATAGGTGAACTTTAACCTCGTATTTGACAGTATAAACACCAGAAATGGAGGATAGGCCATTCTTGAGAGTGAATTGTCAAAATTTCCACTCACAAATGAGAATGGAGCGGCAATCGGAAATTGTAATCTCAGAGGGAGGCATGTTCAAGAAGGGCAGAGATCGATGCGATGGGAAGCAAATTCCAACACGCATCCCTCACACAATTATTGTTCATGAAATCGTTCTGGGACGTGCAACCCAGATTGGGAATTCATAAAGCTACAGGTCAGGCTGTGTCTGTCGAAAATGGACGTCGAATTTTAATCTCTTCAGGCACTTCCTGACCTACGGCTCAATTCTAATTCTGATTTCTTTCAGAATTTCTAAAAAACTTGCGGTCTCTCTGAGTGGGAGCGGTGTTTATGTTAGAGTCGAGATATCGTTACAACCGATACCATCGATAACCTTCCTGCCGATTCTCCCGAATCGACACCCCCACCTTTCCTAAACTGCCCCACCTGCCTGTTCAGGTGAAAACGGAGTCCACCATGCGGGACTTGATTCTCAAACTATGTTTGTCGGTCATTTTATGTATCGCGTTACAGCCTGCGCACGTTATCGGTGAGGAAAAAACTCCCGAGGTCTATTTGCGATTTGTGAGTAAAAGTTGGTCAAGTATTCTGAAAGATCTGGCTAGCGATACCGGTCAACAACTGGTGATGCCCAAAGCTCCTCGAGGGCGTTTGAGTCGCTACGATCGCAATCCGTATGCGCCGGCTGATGCGATTCAGATTCTCAATCAGGAACTGGAAACGACTGGTTTCCGGATTATGGATAAAGGCAAGTTTCTGATTGTGCTGGAAGATGATCAGTTTCGGCAGCGATATTCTCCTTATATCAATGAGACAAAAGATTCCAGGACGGCCCAAAAACCGGATGACGTTTCCAATGATCAGATGACAGCGGCGAATGAACAAAGTCATGTTCAGAACATCGAACAAGCTGCATTTGAAGAAATCCCAGCCGCACAGCCGAAAAGTTCTCAGGAAGCATTGGCGATTGAGCCCAAGTTTCTCAATGCGACTGCTCTGGCGCGGCAAGTCTACGATATTTATGGCGAGCATGCCGAGTTGATTGAAGAAGGTCCACTCGGGTTGCCTGCCTTCAAGGTTTCTGTCCCAGGTGATGGAAAAACGCTTCCCGTAACGTTCACGATGGGAATCGATCAACAGTCCAATCGAATTATTCTGGTCGCTGAGAAGGCTCCGCGTGAGAAGCTGGTCGAAGTGATGGATGTTCTGGATCAGGCAGCCGACAAAAGTCGGGCGGCTCAGAAAGATAAGTCCACTGAAGTGATGTATGCCCCTCAGGAAGTTCACGAAGCGACCAGCAAACAGTTGCCCAAAATCCTGGTGCAGGTTCAGCAGGCCAATCAACAAGATGGAGAGTCACCGGTCAATCCCGCTCCCCAGGTTCCACAGAATCCCGCACAGCAGGCTCCACCAGCTGACTTGAATGCGATCCTCGATCAGATTCGCGGAGATGTGAGCATTGAAGCATTGAATGAACTCGGGCTGTTGATTTTGCGTGGTAATGAAGCCGATGTGGAATCGGTGATGCAGATCGTTCGCGCCATTGAAACGATGAGTGCCG
The DNA here is from genome assembly GCA_002359185.1 of Planctomycetaceae bacterium UBA2671. Taxonomy (GTDB): domain Bacteria; phylum Planctomycetota; class Planctomycetia; order Planctomycetales; family Planctomycetaceae; genus Rubinisphaera. Next base: position 247,322 of record DEML01000030.1, on the reverse strand, counting down.
GGACGACTCCGGAAATTCATCTGCGTTATTTGACACAGGTTAATAGCGAAGGACTGGCGACGCTGCTTAACAGTGTTTACGAGTCCGTTCAATCGACCGATCAACGTGCGAGTCGACAGAATCGATCGGTGAATTTAATTCCGGTTGTCCAGCCGAATGCGGTCTTGATTGTCGCCCCTTCGATTGAAATGGAGGCGGTCAAACAATTGATCGATGAGCTCGATCAGGAAGTGGATCCGAAACTTCAACTCCAGTTGTTCCGCTTGAAAAATGCAGGAGCAGCCGAAGCGGTCACTGTGATTGAAGAGTTTTACGAAGCTCGTCCGGGTCTGGGAACGCGTGTGCGGATTACAGCGGATACTCGAACGAACTCGCTGATCGTGCAAGCCGATCCTCGTGATCTGAAAGAAATCAGCAAACTGATTCACGACCTCGATAAAGATGAATCGCATGCAATTTCACGGATGCAGATTGTCCCGTTGAAAAATGCGATTGCAGAAGAACTCGCTGAGTTCATTAACACTGCTCTCGATGAAGCGTTGAATCCACGGCAGTCGACTCAGCAGGGAAATCAGCAGCTCAATAACACTCAGCCGAAATCATTTGTACTCGAATTCCTGGCAGGTTCCGGCACTCAGGTGGAATTGGTGCGATCGGGAATTCTGTCGGATGTTCGCATCTCTGCAGATCCCCGCACAAACAGCCTGGCTGTGATTGCTCCCGAACGTTCTCTGCCTTTGATTATCGCTTTGATTCAATCACTCGATCAGCCTTCTGATGCCGAAGCGGAAGTGAAAGTCTTCACGCTGACGCACGCCGACGCCGCGGCTTCGCTGACATTGCTGCAAGAATTGTTCAATGAGAACGATGCGGACAGCCCTGTCGGTGTGAATCTTGCGGGAACGAGTGATCAAGGAAGCACATTGTTGCCGTTGCGGTTTTCTGTCGATGTTCGCAGTAACAGCATTCTGGCGATTGGTGGACGAGATGCGTTGACCGTTGTGGAGGCAATTTTGCTACGCCTCGACGGTGCGGCTCCGAAAAAGCGAATCAATCAAGTCATCGAAATGCGAAACGTGCCCGCGGCAGATGCAGCCGAGGCGATCAATCTGTTTCTGGAATCGCAACGGGAACTCGCCTCGGTCGATCCTGCTCTGGTCAGTTCGTTTGAATTGCTTGAACGGGAAGTGATTATTGTCCCCGAACCACTCAGTAATAATCTGTTGATCAGTGCGACGCCCGAGTATTTCGCAGAGATCATGGCGGTGGTCGAGCAACTCGATTGCGATCCCGCTCAAGTGATTATTCAGGCCATGCTTGTTGAAGTCGAACTGAACAATCTGGATGAATTCGGAGTTGAACTCGGCTTTCAGGATTCGATTCTGTTCGACCGCAGTGTGATCAATAACCTGTTAACGGTCACGAATACGCAAACGAATCAGAACATTCAAACAACGACGCAGCAAATCGTCTCACAGGAAGGGGCTCCCGGATTTCTCTTTAATAATCCGTCGATCTTCCCGAATCTGGGAAACAATACCGGACCTGCCTCTCAACCAAATCTTGTCGCAGGGCAGGGGCTTTCGAACTTTGGAGTCGGTCGTGTGAATGGTGATCTCGGCTTTGGGGGACTTGTTCTTTCGGCCAGTTCAGAGTCGGTCAGTGTTTTGATTCGAGCACTGGCTCAGCAGCGAAGTGTGCAGGTTCTGAGCCGTCCGCAAATTCGTACTGTGGACAGTCAACTGGCTCAAATTCAGGTCGGGCAGGAAGTTCCCATTATTAATGGGGTGAATATTACCGCCAACGGTGTTGCTAATCCGAATATTGAATATGATGAAGCGGGGATTATTCTATCGGTCACGCCGCGCGTGAAGCCGGATGGTCAGATTGTGATGGAAGTTGTGGCCGAGCGAAGTGCCTATCAACCGGGAGGGGTGCCCATTTTTGTGGATGCCACGAACGGAAACACAATCACTTCGCCAATTAAGAATATCTCTGTCGCCCGGGCTACGGTTGGTGTGGGTGATGGGCAGACGATTGTGCTGGGCGGCATGATTTCGAAAACTGAAGACACCACTATTCGCAAAGTTCCCTGGCTGGGAGATTTACCGGTTGTTGGCCGTTTGTTCCGTTATGATTCGGAATCCAATATCCGCACAGAGCTATTGATCTTCTTGACGCCACGAATCATTCATGGCGACGAAACCAATGAAATGATCAAGGAAGTTGAAGCGGGACGGATTCACTTCTTCCGTCAGGAGTTCGAGGAACTTCACGGCCCGATCTTCGGTATTCCAGATCCTCATGCGTTTGATTCGCCACTTCCTCCCATGGAATCGGAAATGATTCCAGGTCGCAAAATGTCCCCGGAACTGGCACCGCGACCACTGGAAATTGAATCCGACGATCTGGACTCATCCCGGGAAGAATCCGTCCAGGAAATGCAAGAGAATGTTCCGCGCACACTGGTTGCACCGGGTCAACTCCAGCCAATGTCCAACGAGGAAGTCTACCAGAAAGCTCCTTCGGGGATCCCCTGGAAACGATACCCGCTCACCAAAAAGCAGGATTCACAAAATACCAAAGGGCAAGTTCGGTTGAAGAATTGACCGGTGATTGCGGTTAAGCAATGACAATACAAGCCGAGTCATTACAGACTCGGCTCGTCTAACGGATCTAATCGTCTGATTGGAATGAGAGTTCCCATGTCTTATAAGATGATCTCGACTTACAAACTCGCACCGGCATTTCTGATCGTCATGTTCAGTGGATGTGCGGCGGTGAATATGTCGGCTTTGACGTTCTGGGCGGCTGACGAACCAGCCGAGACCGTCTCAAACATTATGGGTTTGTGGCAACCCGGCGAAGGGCGCGACCCGCAAGGGATGCCTGCCCGCGGTTTTGCCGGCCAGGTCTTTTTCTTCACACATGGCAACGAGGCTCCTGTTAAAGTAACGGGTAGTGTGAAAGTGTATGTGTTTGATGATCAGGGAACGCCCGAAGAACAGCGTAAGCCGATTCACATCTACGAGTTTGATGAAGGCTCCTGGAATGCGTACTGCACAAAGACCAATATTGGGTATGCCTATCAGGTTTTTATTCCTTATCCCAAACCGGGGGATCATCGAGCGGTCTGTTCGTTACGTGTGAAGCACACAGCTAAGAGTGCTGAAGTCACGTTGTCAGATCCTGCAGATATTCTCCTCAATGGTCGAACGATGCCGCCACTTCCGAAAACAGTGGTGACGAATGAAACGATTGTTCCTGAAGCCGTTCAATCCGGTTCGACAATGAAGGTCACTACGATTCCGACATCGACAAAAGGAAAAGGACAGCTGGCGAATAGAACATCCAATCCTGAATACCCTTCACCCGTTCCCCATTCCGACATGGGAATAGATGAAGCGTTGTATTCTCAATTCGATGGCAACAAAACGCCCGAGAAATCGGAATTTGAACTGACAAGCTGGAATGTAGCGACACCTGCCCGGAAGTCCGCAGAGACAAGCCAGCAATTCTCAACTCCGGTTCCTCAAGAAACATCTCGGCATCCCTTCGCACAGCAAAGTCTTTCCACGCAGGTGATCGAAGAAACAGCCTCGGAGGCGAAAACGCTCTTTCAGGATCAGCATCCCTTCAATAATTCCTGGAAAAGACCAGAAAAACAGACTTCCACATTGAAAGTCGAAACAATTCTGCTGCAATAAGAAACGGGAGATGGAATTCATCAACAGTCGTAGGTCAGGCTGTGCCTGACGACAAACAGGTTGGTAAGCACATTTCATCAGGCAATGCCAGTGCTGTGACTGTCTAATTAATACCAGGGGATACTGATTATGCTGAGATTCATATTCACGTTGATGGCAGGCCTGCTGATGATGAATCAGTCCGCCGTGTATGCTCAGACGCAAAATCAATCGCAAAATCAGGGTCAAACCGGAGGAGCAGCCGGGCGTGGTGTCGCTGGTGGTGGAACAGGGGCAGGTCCGACAGGAGGAGCCACGGCCACCGAAGGAGTGAATACGGAGGCGGGATCTTCTGAGAGTATCGAACGGGAGTTTAATGAAGGACTCGTCGGCCAAAGCGATAACATGGGCCGATTTGTCGGCGAAGAACAAGCCGGGACGCAACGACTCAGCCAGCAGGGGCCGAACTTTCAACAACGCAACGGCAGCAATGTCGATGGTGGACAGCCGACAAAACAAAGCAAAGTCCGCCCTGTATTGCGAATTGCTTTTGATGTCCCGCGAACACAATTCTCACGCTCGCGGATGATTCCCGTGGATCGACAATTGTCGTTTCGGATGCTCAATAAGCCGCAGTTTTCGGGCGTCTCCGTCAATTTCGATGAAACAGGTTCGCTGGTCTTGAATGGGGTTGTGAATTCGCCGCGAGACAAGCAACTGGCTGAGGCGTTTGTGCGACTGGAACCAGGCGTTAAGAAGATCGCCAATCAGATTGTTGTTCTGCCCGAGTAAATTCATTTTCACAATTGCAATTTGAACAGAACTCTGATTTTGAAGTATAATTCCATCAGTGAACATCATCGATTAAAGGCGACTCAATGCTCGGTTTACTCTACACAATTCTGATTGGTCTTGCGGCGGGTTGGTTAGCCAGCAAAATCATGAAGGGGAGCAGTTCCGGACTGCTGATGAATCTCGTGATCGGGGTAGTGGGCGCGGTTCTCGGTGGACTGGTTTTCGGATTGCTCGGCTTAGCATCTTACAACTTACTGGGACGACTGGTCACGGCTACTGTCGGGGCGATCCTGTTCATTCTGATCCTGCGAAAACTGGGGCGCAGCAGGTAGGTTATTGAAATTAATTCGGCTCAAAGCTCGAAACACGTCTATTATTCACAACAGATATATTACAAAAAAAGCCCCCGAATGAGTTATCATCCGGGGGCTTTGATTCATGATAGATCAGTAAAGAGGGATTGCAAATTCTAGAATTCGCCAATCACTTCATTACCAGATCGTGTTCCTAATGCTCCATAAACTCCATATGGAGATTTTGCACCAGAGGTTCCTCCCGGAGGTGCAGCCGAGAGATTACCGGTATCAATATTTTCGCTAATGAAGCGAACGCTGCCATCACAGAGGACGAACTGTGCACCGCCTGAGTGTTTACTACCAGCACTCATCAGGCCATCGCCACTGTCGTTATTGGATCGCATACAGCTGGGAGAGTTTGGTGGCAGAACAGGCGTGATGAAGTTAAACGGAGGTCCGCCATCACCATATCGATAGCCCTGTTTCTGATCTCCACCAATGAGTTGTCCACTGGGGATCGGATTCACATAAGTTCCTGCCGCTTTGTCAAATAAGGTCAGGCACTCCGAGGGATTCACACGCACGATGTTATTAAATCCATCAGCAGCAGATGGTCTGGCGACGTCCCCTAAAGAGCCACCTCCACGTGGTCGCTGGGCTTCTCCCATCGCAATGGTGTTACTTGTGCCATCGAGGACATCGCGCAATTTGTAGCAGGCATTCCGGGTGAATGTTCCGCGACCATCGGCATCATCAAGGCGGTCGCCGTTGTCTCCACCGTTGAACATGTAGTTCGCACCACCCTGACCTCCGAACTGGTCTTTCTGATAGGTGTCAGAAGGGCAATTGTAAGTGGGAATGTAAGCTCCGGTGACAACAATGCCGTTGACGGTCCATTCATTCCAGGGGGCAATTGTTGGGGAGGCAGGATTGGTTGCCTGAGCAATCCAGGCATCATACAGTGCGGCCTGCTCGACGTATGGCAGCAGGTGAACACGACCTGACCAGCGATCTCCTGATTGATGGCCCGGGCCTCCGCGTCCCATTGGCATCACCGTGTATGTATCGTGGTAGTTCTGGATCGCCAGTCCGAGTTGCTTCAGATTATTCTTGCAGGAACTGCGGCGAGCGGCTTCTCGCGCCTGCTGAACTGCTGGTAACAGCAGAGCCACCAGTATCGCAATGATCGCGATGACAACGAGCAGCTCAATCAGCGTAAAAGCTGTTCGCCGAGGTGGTGATGATTTGACAAAAGAACTGTAGTTCACTAGTGTTAACTCCCTCAAAAAACGAAAAGGATGCTGTGCCAGGCACAGTGTAAATACGAAAAATTATTTTATTACATCAAAGTTTCCTAAAATGTCAATGGAACCATTTGTGGCTTTCAGCAGATTAGATGTCCCTGCTGATAAACTTACATTTGAAAATGACTCCGATTTCATGGAAACCGGAGTCATCAAATTTATTCAGGCGAAAAAGAAGCGATCAAAATTAAAATTCGCCAATGACTTCGTTTGCAGAACGAGTTCCCAGGGCACCATAAACGCCGTAGGGAGATTTCGCAGCTGAAGTTCCTCCGGGAGGAGCAGCCGTTAAGTCGCCAGTATCAATGTTCTCGCTGATGAAACGGACGCTGCCATCGCAGAGAACGAACTGTGCACCGCCGGAATGCTTACTGCCTGCACTTAATAGTGCATCTCCGTTGTCGTTGTTTGAACGCATACAGCTTGGAGAGTTCGGAGGAAGTACAGTCGTAATGAAGCTAAATACTGATCCACCATCCCCATAGCGATAGCCTTGTTTCTGATCTCCACCAATCAAAGATCCACCAGGAATTGGATTCACATAGGCTCCCGCTGCTTTATCGTAGAATGCCAGACAGCCAGAAGGATTCGTTCGTACAATGGAGTCAAAGTTGCCACTTGGTCGAGCGACATCTCCCAAGGAACCTCCACCGCGTGGTCGCTGTGCTTCTCCCATGGCAATTGTGTTACTCGTACCATCCAGAATATCACGCATTCGATACACACTGTTGCGCGTGAACGTTCCACGACCATCGGCATCGTCGAGGCGATCGCCATTGTCCCCACCGTTGAACATGTAATTCGCACCACCCTGACCACCGAACTGGTCTTTCTGATAAGTATCTGAAGGGCAGTTGTAAGTGGGAATGTATTGTCCAGTCACAACGATTCCATTGATCTGCCATTCTTCCCAGGGTCGAATGGAAGGGTAACCCGTCGCAGTTGCACGAGCCATCCAGGCATCATACAAAGAGGACTGCTCAACATAGGGAAGCAGGTGAACGCGTCCCGACCAACGATCTCCAGATTGATGTCCTGGACCTCCACGGCCCATAGGGAGTACGGTATAGGTATCGTGGTAATTCTGTAAGGCGAGCCCGAGTTGTTTCAGATTATTTTTGCAGGAACTGCGGCGAGCGGCTTCTCGTGCCTGCTGGACAGCTGGCAATAACAGGGCCACCAGTATGGCAATGATCGCGATGACCACGAGCAGTTCAATCAGCGTAAAGGCTGAGCGACTCGGCGGTGATGATTTGACGTGAGGGTGCAAATTCATGCTTGTATCCTCCTGCAGATAAGAGAGATGAGAATGATTACTGTGAGAGCCACAGCGATTCAAATGATTGAAATAATCAGATAGGCAGAAATACCTAATGAACAGTTATCATACATCGACAAATACCAGTGCGTCAATGAAAAACAATGGCATTCGCTTAAGAAAATCCACAAACTTATTATCGAACATATACGATTAAGTAAGAATTCATCACTATACTGCGACTTCCGGCATATTCTCCTCTTCTTCTGCTTCCCACATTGCCTGCAGTGATTTTTGTTTTTCGGTCTCTCCCAGTTGTTCATACAGGGCAACAAGTTGACCGTAAGCGGGGGCATAATTGCTGCAGTCGGCTAGTGCGAGTTCAAACGATTCTGCGGCCTGTTTCGGATTCTTCTGCGCCAGCAATGCGATTCCCAGATTGTATTTGACGCCTGCAGAGACTGGGACTTTAGATAGAATTTCACGGTAATTCTCCAAGGCTCCTGTCAAATTCCCTTTGCGGGCGCGGATATTCCCCGTATCCAATCCTCGATATACCCCACCCACTGAGGCTCCTCCATAAGAACGAAACAGTTGATAGACAGCCCAGGGGAATCCGAGAACGAACAGCAGATTGCCAAACACCATTTTCCAGGCATCACCCCGCATACAGGGAGGGCATCGCCATGTTGATTTCTGCCAGAAGCCATACACGACGAGCAGAAAATAGAAGTAGAAGATTGTGAATTTCTGAGGCTTGCTGTACATGCCGCACTCTTCGCAGATTCGTAAATCTTTTTCCTGACGAATCGGTTCAAGCGTTGGATCGACTGTCGAAAGTGAATCGCAAAAATGGCAATACAGCTGAGGCGTTTCCGGCATATCGCTCAGTATGAGGACGGCATCACAATGGGGACATTGCCCCGCTCGAAAAGTATGTCCGAGTCCTTTTTTCTGAAGATCCTCGCGATGCTGCTTCGCCCAGATCGCCGAGCGAATAATATCAATCGAGGTTTTCAATTCATTCGCAACTTTCACAGACGGAAGTTGCAGGAGAAGTGAAGTATAGGGATTGGCAGGGTCAACGGTGGCGATCGTGATGACCATCGTTTTGTCGCGAATCAATGTCTGGAAGATCGCCGCAATCGGTATTTTCGATTCTTCCAGCGTGATCGTCTCCCCTTCGATGCTTCCTTTCTTGCGAAACATCGACGTCGGCTGACCATTTTGATTGAGCCAGTGAAACTTGAATTCATGGACTTTCTCAAAGTCATCATTCATCGCGACAGGCACCTTGCTGTAAATCCATCATGACACATCAATCTCCATGAAAGTCATAACATTTTCAGTGAGAGAGAACCACTCTGATCACACGAAATGAAACCCAGCGATCATTACAGGCTTAAGACCAGGATTCGAGAACTCTCGCATAAGCTCCATAGATTCCCTCGTTAAACAAGACACACCGAATTCGTTTAGGAGCCTCGTTATTGATCAGGAAAATTTTGATTTCATCGAGTGAAGCTTCTGTTGCCAAATCCAGAGGATAGCCGTAGACGCCGGTCGAAATCGCCGGAAAAGAGAGACTCTCACACTTGAAATCGATCGCGAGTTGCAGGCAGGATCGATAAGCCGAACGGAGGTCGGCTTCTTCGCCGAGGCGGCCGCCACGCCAGATCGGGCCGACGGTATGGAAGATGTATTTCACATTCAATTGGCCGCCATTGGTGGCCACAGCCGATCCTGTCGGGCAACCCTCCGGAAATTGTTTGCGCGTCTGCTGCATAATCGATGGGCCAGCCGCGGCATGAATCGCACCATCGACTCCACCACCGCCCGCCAGTTCTGAGTTAGCCGCATTGACGATTGCATCGGTTTGTTCGGCAGTGATGTCGCCAATTGCCAGTTCGAGAATACAATTTCCGATGCGCTGTTTCATCAATCAGATTCCTTCAAACAAAGTCAGAGTGGCACGTCTCAGAACGAAGTACTGTTGTTTATACACATCTTTTCACTCGGGGGCCGACAACTTGCAGGCGTTCCGATAGCCTTCTAACTTGCGAAAACTTTCCTTGTCTTCGATCAGTTTCAAACTCCTGACATTCAAGCGTTATTCCCCCCAGGTCCACTCCCCACAATTCCGCAGCAATCCCAGTATCCATTCTATTCGCTTCCCTGCTAAACCGGCAGTAAAAAACTACTAAACCAGGGCGCAAATCCCTTATCAACTAACGGGGAAAACAGAACAAGTGATGTATGAACAAGCTGGAACGAAGTGAAGGGCATGGTATACGATGGTTGCAGCTACGATTCCACGTCCATCTCTTCGTTCTGGGCGTGCCACCCACCGCTGGGAGAAGCTGAAATTTCAGTCTTTTGACTTGGGCTTGGCTGAAAGTTGACGAATCGATATAGTTTCGGGATCGGGAAGGGATTGTTGCGTATTCTGGTTGATTCAGAAGTTGCAACGGGGCAAATTCGCTTGGATTTGGAGTGAATTTGTGTTGTTTTCAGGAAAACGGCCCTTCTGATGCGGTCTGGAGGACCGGGACACGAAAATGATTCCTCAGCCAAGGGACTGGCGAGATGTATAAAATGCTTTTATGTCAGCGGTATTTGCGAACCCGCTATATTGCTTTAGCCAGCATTATCAGTGTGATGCTCGGCGTCGCCACAATGATTGTGGTCAACAGCGTGATGTCCGGCTTCGGCACCCAGATGCGGGATCGGATTCACGGATTGCTGGCCGATGTCGTGATCGAATCTCACAGTTACGACGGCGTTTCCGATCCCGATTTACAGATCCGTATCGCCCGGGAAGTGGCTGATGGATACATCGAAGCAGTCACACCGACTGTCGAAGTCTACGGCATGTTGAACTTCAACTTTGCCGGACAGTGGATTACCAAACCGGTTACGCTGATTGGAATTGAGCCGGAAGGGAAGGCGAAGGTCGGCCCACTGCGATCATTCCTGGACAGTTTTAATCCGGTCTACGAAAATGGAGAAATCGCTCGACCTGCTTTGCGACCCGATGAAGAAATCCCCAACTGGAAACTTTCGCCGGAAGCCGAGGAATATCGTCACGAGAAAATCGATCGTCAAAAATGGTATGAAAGTCAACTGGCAGCTTTGGAATCGGAGAAAACGCCGAAACAGACAGCCTCGATTGAACCTCAGCAAGAAGTCCAGACCGCTGCCCTTCCAGAAGATCCGTTTGCCGATCCGTTTTTTGATGGACAAGCCGCCGAACAGGCTCCGGCTGACCCTTATGAAATGATGGATGGCCGAGTTTATGTCGGAGCAGGCCTGGTCAGTTATCCGTATCGCGATCCGGAAACCGGATTGATGAAAACAATGATGATGGCTCGTCCCGGAGACGATGTCAAAATCAGCACCGTCACCGCTGGTCGTCCTCCTTCACATGCCGCCTTCCAGGCCACGATTGTCGATGTTTTCAAAAGCGGAATGACCGAATACGACAGCAATCTGGTCTTCTGTAATCTCGAAGAACTTCAAAATGTGCGCGGCATGCTCTCCCCGGCGACCGGTAAGCGAGCGATCACATCACTGCATATCAAACTTAAGGATTACAAAGATGCCGAGGTTGTTGTCGAACGATTGAAGTCGGCCTTTCCTCCTGATCAGTTTGTCGTCAAAACCTGGGAGCAGAAGCAGGGGCCATTGCTGGCCGCTGTGGAAGTGGAATCAGCCATCTTAAATGTGCTGCTCTTTCTGATTATTGCCGTGGCTGGTTTTGGAATTCTGGCGATCTTCTACATGATTGTCGTCGAAAAAACCCGCGACATCGGCATCCTGAAAGCATTGGGAGCCGGTTCGGGTGGCATCATGTCGATCTTCCTCTCTTACGGACTTGCCCTGGGAGTCGTTGGCAGTGGAGTCGGTGTGTTACTGGGACTGACGTTCGTGCATTACATCAATCAAATCGAGGATGCGATCACGTTTATCACAGGCCGGAAAGTGTTTGATGAAACCATATACTACTTCCCGGAAATTCCGACTTCGGTCCAACCTTCCATGGTGATCTCGGTAGCCTTGGGGGCAATGTTAATTGCCGTTCTGGCCAGTGTCTTCCCGGCTCGCCGAGCCGCTCGAATGCATCCGGTCGAGTCGTTACGACGCGAGTAGTTGTAGGTCAGGCACTGCCTGACATGATGTAAGAAGTGACGTCCATTTTCGTCAGGCACAGCCTGACCTACGAGTGTTTTCAAATTCAGGTCCATCGAATGAACGAAATTCTTCCGACTCCACCGGTCCACTTGTCGGCTGTCGCTCTCGATAAAAGTTATCGAAAAGGGCCCGAAGCGGTGAATGTGCTGCGAGGCGTAAATCTGGAGGTTCGCAAAGGCGAATTTCTTTCGATCATCGGTCGTTCGGGTTCTGGAAAAAGCACGCTGCTGCATCTGGCAGGTCTGCTCGATACTCCGGACATTGGCGAGATTCGACTGGATGGTAAGCGGATTGACCATCTGCCTGCGAAAACTCGGGATCAATTGCGAAATCGTGTCTTTGGCTTTGTTTTTCAGTTTTATCACCTGCTGCCCGAACTGAATGTCCTCGAAAATGTGCTAGCTCCCCTGATGATCCGCTATTCGATGTGGGAATACTGGAAAAAACGGAGCGAATTGCAGGATCAGGCCCGGGAATTGATCGCCCAGGTTGGTCTGGAGCATCGAATTAAGCACAAACCGAGTCAAATGTCGGGTGGCGAGTTGCAGCGAGCCGCCATTGCCCGCTCTCTGATTTCCGAGCCGGAAATTCTCCTGGCTGACGAACCTACGGGAAATTTGGATGTCGATACGGGGAAAGGGATTATTGAACTGCTGGAGCGATTGAATTCTGAGCGTCAACTTACCATCATGATGGTCACTCACGATGAGGCAATTGCCCGCAAAGGCCAGCGGATTGTGAGGTTGTCGAAAGGTCAGGTCGAAAACATACGCGATCGAGTCGCTTCTTAGTGACTTTCGATGATTTGACTTCTAAACAGACTGACAGCCAGAATTGCCAGATGAGTCAATAGTCCAACAATTCCGTAACCAATACAGAAACTGCGATGCAGTATTGGCACGAAGCAGGTGCAGTGACCCTTTTATTGTGTGAGTGATCAATCCTGTTCGAGCACACCAGCGAGTGTGCGGAATTGTAGGAATCACCCATCAATGTAAGTGGTGACACCACCGGACCTCGTGCTTTTTTTCGTAAGAAGCAGCTCATGAAGATTTATCTGAACGGTCAACTCGTTTCCAAAGATGAAGCAAAAATCAGCGTTTTTGATCACGGCCTCCTGTATGGAGACGGAATCTTTGAAGGGATCCGCATCTACAATCGGAAGGTGTTTCTGCTTCAGGAGCATATCGAGCGACTGTATGAAAGTGCTCACGCCATTCGATTGACGATCCCGCTTTCCCCGGCTGAAATGACCAAAGCGGTTGAGGAGACCGTAGCCGCTAACGAACTCGTTGATGGATATATTCGCCTGGTGATTACCCGTGGTTCCGGCTCGCTGGGGCTGGATATTCGCCGCACGAGCGATCCTCAGGTGATTATTATTGCCGATAAAATCAGCCTGTATCCTGAAGAATTGTACGAGCATGGCTTGAAAATTATCACTGCGAGCACAATTCGAAACCATCCCCAGGCACTGAGCCCGCGGATCAAATCGCTCAATTATCTGAATAACATTCTCGCTAAAATTGAAGGTTCGGATGCAGGTTGTCTCGAAGCGGTGATGTTGAATCATAAGGGAGAAGTGGCGGAGTGCACGGGCGACAATATCTTCATTGTTAAGAATGGAGTTTTGAAAACTCCTTCTACCGATGCCGGTATTCTTGATGGAATCACTCGCCGGGCAGTTTTGCGACTGGCTCGTGAAGCGAAGATGGAAGTTCTGGAAACGACAATGACACGGCACGAACTGTATGTGTCCGATGAATGTTTCCTGACGGGCAGTGCCGCTGAAGTGATCGCGGTCGTTGAACTCGATGGTCGCCTGATTGGCGACGGAAAACCGGGGCCCGTCACGAAAGACCTCAAAACTCGCTTCGAAAAACTGACCAGAGAGTAGTTTTGCCACACGGGGTTTTGCTTAGCGCAAAAAAAAGACGTGACCGGTTACACCACCGATCACGTCTATGTCCACCATCGAAGCAAGTGCGGGCCAACTCCTGCCTCAAGGTGAATTCTATTAACCGCAAGATATGTGCCAATTGCTTATTTCCGTTTTAATTGGCATAAGGCGATTGTAGGTAGCAGGTTACGTCAGAGATGGATTGTCAGAGCCCGAGAGCGTATATATTGATTCGTTGCATTATCGTTCAATGCGACTGTTCAATTTTGCAACATGTATCGAGATGAGACACTTGTATGGCCTTCCGTTCAGTGGTTGCTTGCGAGAAATTGATACGAATAATGAAGTCCGTCAGACAGAATTTAACCATCTGTCGAATTATTGCTGGAAGTTAAGGTGAGTCGATGAGTGCCATGACCGTTCCCAAGTTCTCTGCTGCCAAACAGAAAGGGCGAAAGCTGGCGATGCTGACCGCCTATGATTTTACCTGGGCAAGCATTGTCGATGCGGCTGGAGTCGATGCGATTCTTGTTGGAGATACGCTCGGCATGGTCGTGCAGGGAAATTCTACGACATTGCCCGTTACAATCGAGGAGATGATCTACCATGGGAAGATGGTTGTTCGTGGAACTCAGAATGCTCTGGTGATTGTCGATCTCCCTTTTTTGAGCTATCAAATCAGCCCAGAACAGGCGATTGCGAATGCTGGCCGCATCCTGAAAGAAACGGGAGCAGCCGCCGTCAAACTAGAGGGGGGCGTTTCTCAGGCAAATACGATTGCCGCTTTGACAAATGCCGATATTCCCGTGATGGCTCATGTTGGCTTCAAACCGCAATCCATTCGCGCGGTCGGCTCAATGGGCAAGATTCAGCGGGATGAAGATCTGTTGCTCGCAGATGCCAAAGCCGCTGAGGCAGCCGGGGCTTTTGGAATCGTGCTCGAAATGATTTCCAGTCCGATCTCGGCTCGAATCACCAAAGAACTGCAGATTCCGACGATTGGCATCGGAGCCGGGCCCGAGTGTGATGGTCAGGTCCTCGTCCTTAACGATATGCTGGGCCTGACCGAGGGCTTCAAACCGAAGTTTCTCAAGCATTACGCCAATCTGCATGAAATCGTGACGAAGTGCGTACAGAACTATGCAAACGACGTCCGGGAAGGAACCTACCCGGACGCCGATCATAGTCATCAATAAAGTTTACACGTTTCCTTAAGCAATTTCGGGCACTTCAAAACCGGGGCGGTACGCTCGTTTGAGAAGAGCGTTCGCTCCTTCAGCATGCGGTCCAGTGAAGCGTTCGGTTTCGGGATCGTGGCTCAGCATTGGGCTGACACGGATTTCCGAGTCGCTCAGTTTGTAGCCGTGGGCTGCCAGATGCGATTCCATTTGAGCCTGTAGATCAGACCAGATGCGTTTTGCACCCTCGTTTGGTGTGACAATTTCTTCGAAGGCGTCCGGCTTGTACTGACCACCAACCTGGAAGCCGATGTTGGCCAGGTTGCACCAGCCGGTGGAATCGTGACCGACGGCCACTTCCGCTTTCAGATTCGAATTGTCCTGAGCACGAACCGCATCAATAAAATTCTGAGCGTGAGAAGTTCCTGAGGATCCTTTCAGAGAACGCATTTTCTTGCCTTGATTATCATAGGCATCTCCTCCGCCACGACGTCCAGAGTAGTAGCCCCCTTCGCACTGCACGAGATAGCCTGAGGTCACCCCGCGGTAGTTCAGGCCCTTCTTGGAACCGGGCTCGGCTGGCAGGTTGCTCAGGCCGATAAAGGTTGGAATTTCGCCGGTATCGAAGTACGCGAAGTGCACGTTTGGCGTATTCCCGGCATCATTCCAGACAACCCGTCCACCGCCAGCGAGAATCCGTGTGGGCAATTTGACGGAATCTCGGAAGACGACATTGCGGACATCGTCGAGCACATGCACGCCCCAGTTGCCCATTTCGCCGGAGCCGGTATTCCAGTCCCAGTGCCAGTCGTAATGGAATTTGTCACGGTAGAGAACCTGATCGGCTGCGGGTCCGAGCCAGAGGTCGTAATCGACACTGGAGGGGACTTCCAGCGGAGTCGATCGCTTGCCGATGGAGCCTCGGATGCCGTAGCGGCAAACCTGCACGCTAAGAATTTTTCCGAGAGCTTTTTCTTCATGCAGCAGTTTTTTCGCTTCGTCCTGAATCGGTGAAGAACGCTGCTGAGTACCGATCTGCACGACTTTGTCGTACTTACGAGCCGCGTTGACGACCTGACGGCCTTCCCACTGACTGTGAGACAGCGGTTTTTCGACATACACATCTTTACCAGCTTCCATCGCCCAGATGGCAGCCAGGCAGTGCCAGTGATTACAGGAAGCAATCGTGACGGCATCAATTGAAGGATCTTCAAGCATCTTGCGGATGTCGGTATAGCGTTTTGCTTTCGGGAATTTTCGCTGGGCAGAACCTGTCCGACTTTCATCGGGATCGACCAGTCCGGCGACATTCACGCCCGAGAGTGAACTGAACTGATTCAAATGCTCTCCGCCACGTCCGCCACAGCCGATCACGGCGATATTCACTTCCTCATTGGCAGCCATCGCTTTTGAGGACGACACAGAAGATAAAGAAACAAAAGCCCCGGCAGCCAGACTGCTCTGCAGAAATTGACGACGATTGAATTGTGACATGGAAAAGCTTTCGTAAATAATTTGAGTCAAATCAACAGTTTTAGTTTTTACAAGCACGAAGCGCAAGCGAGTGTGT
>DEML01000030.1:205407-230978 GCA_002359185.1 Planctomycetaceae bacterium UBA2671 | reverse complement strand
GAGCCAGTAATGGCTCGGCTCGCACCCATATAGGATAAGCGAGTTTGGATGGGAACGCAAACTCTGTTTTCAGGAGTTCGTGCCGGAATTCTGACTCAAATCCGTCACTCCCAATACGCGACGACGGATCAGATCGATGTGCAGGTGTAAATTGTAGAACTCTTCCATGTAAGAAAGCGGGACATCGACTTCACTGAGTTCGCAGGCAATTCGATCGAGCTTTTCCAGATATCTCTGCTGGTTTACGGTGGTTTGGTCGCGAAGATTTTCCTGATCGATTTCGCGAAGTAAACGATACCAGCGATAAATTCGTGAGCGAATTCGCCAGCGGTAAGCAGGAGGTGCCATTTTGAATAAAGGTATGGCAAGCGTGAGCAAAGGAACCGCCATAATTTTCATGCGGTTCAAGAATGATGCCAGCCAGAAAGGGAGATAGCGATACAGGAACGATTCCCCCGACTGAAAATAATCGACGGCTCCTGCATGAGGCTCAAATTCTATATATCCCAATGACGGAAACTCCCGAGACGGAACAATCAGGTTTCCTTCATTGCTGGTCAGCGTGGCCGCTTTGAGCAGTAACGGCACAAAAGCATCGTGCAATTCCGGGGTACAGACCAGGTTGGCAGCGGGGGCAATCAGTTTGAGATTTTGAGCAGGCTGATGATTTTTCAGATCCAGAATTCCTTCCTGAAGCTGAATATCCGAGAGGGCAGGAAACAGCAGCCGATAAGTTTTATTCAAGGGAAAGGGCATTGCGGAAAGCTCCGGTGTTTCAAAGAGCTGACGAATGACCGGATTGGAAGCCGAGCGAACCATGCAAACGGCATCCCGCTCACCAGCACGTAGTTTTGCAATCGCTGTTGCAGTGGATTCCCGGAATAACTCGATCGTCTCCTCTGGAGTGGAGTCTATTGATGCATCTGACTCTTCAACGGGAGCAATCAGGCCATTAATTTCCAGAAGGCGGAGCATCAGCGTTTCGGTCCCACTATCGGGCAGACCAATGCTGATTCGCTTTCCTTTCAACTCACGGATTTCCGTAATTTCACTCTCAGCCTGAAGAAAGATCCACAGCGGTTCGAAATTCAGACTGGCGATTGCTTCCAGAGACGTTTTTTCCAGCGTCTTCGGGACAGCTCCTCCCTGGACAATCGCCAGGTTAATGTCGTTGACGTCCTGAAGCAGACGATAGTTTTCAATCGTCCCTGCAGTTTCAATAATTTCCAGATGGATGCCCGCTTCCTGGAATACGTCTGCATATTTTTTTGCTGTCGCGTAATAATTCCCATCACTGGGACCGGCTGCGATTTTCAAATGATTTCCGGGAGCGGGCTCAACAAATAGCCACGCAATCGTAAAACCAACAATAGTGACAGCAATCGACGATCCCCAAATGCTATAGAACTCCTTACGCGACCGTCTGCGAGGTTCCAGAGGTGGCGATAGTGCTAAATTCTCTTCCGATGAGTTCTGTGCTGATGAGTTATCGATCATAGATTCGTCTGTCATTGAATAATGAAGCAAAAATTGATGGGCATCATATCGTTTGTCCGCAGACAATTCGATCTTTCCAGAACAATTCGGCAACGGCTTCACTTCAAAGAGGCAATCCGTTAGCACCTTAATTTTGATGTCCGCTGAACTTTATCACTCAATCAAGCCGTATCGCAAACGAAAACAGGCTGGAAGCCTATCCTCTCGGACGTGCCTTCCAGCCTGTTTACTTAGCAGAGTTGTCCTACATATTCTGTGTTTGATGAGCAGGTTCGTCGACCTGGGTGATAGGGACTTTGCGAATGCGGTTATCAACCGATTTCTGCATTTCAACTTTGAACACACCCTTTTCGGTCTGGGCAGAAGCGGAGTCGTTTTCGACCGGGCAGGGCAGTGTCACCACCCGTTTGAGATGTCCGGTAGGTCGTTCTCGTTTAATCACACGATCATGATCCTGCAAGGTAAGCGAGTTCAAATCGGCGGTCACTTCGAGTGTGTTGCCGATTAATGTCAGTTCCACATCGTTGGCACTCAGTCCGGGCAAATTCATGAACACGACAATCGTATCGTTGGTTTCAACGATATCGACAGCCGGCGACCAGTCGCATGATGTCGAATCCTGATTGCGGAACTGCCCAAGCACTTCTTCGCCTCGCGTCCAGGCCATGTCGGTTAAACGATCCAGTTCCGTGCGAAAACGTTCGACAGCTTGTGAGAATCGTTGATTGGTCGATTCGGTGTTACATTTCTGATTCATGATTAGCGACTCCTGTTGAACCCAAATGGGAGATTTGTATTGATTGTCGGAGACTACTCTCCTTCTATCATTGTGACAGTTGCAACTGTGGAATCAATACCTTTCTGTCATGCAAATGAATTGTATTTCAATATCATTTATCAACGCGACGTTTTCCATTGCGGCAGGGTCTCACTGAGAATCTCGTGAATCGCTTTGCGATCCTCATCACTCAAATGAGCGAACTCTGCTTCAACAGTTTCGGCTGTCAGAATCTCCTCCAGACGGCTCAGCACCTGATCTACAACGGGCTGTGGTAATTGCTGAAACGAATCTGCATAGATGAGGTAACTGCACGGATACTTGAACAGACGGGTTTTCAAATCAAAATCGCGGAGCGAACGGCCTTGAGAATCTGTTGGACCAAGGGCAGAAAAATAATCGGCAAAGCCGGATGTGCCTGCGACGGGAGATTCGAGTTTGAATTCGTCGCAGAAGAGCATGTACTGGACGATTTTTTCCGTCGCCGCCTGAAATCGCCTGACGGTGCTTTCACTTTGATACCCGGCTGGTCGTTCGAGAGCCTTGTTCATGATGCCGTCGTAATGATCAGCCAGGCGGGAGTCCATCTGGGCAAATGTGAAATGATTGTGCATCGTGCTTTGATGTTCGAGAACCATCAGCGCGACAACATCACTATGCGGCGTTAGATAAGCCGAAGTTTCAAAAAGGGAATCGAGCGAAACGAGATTGGCCCCTGCTTCACGATCAATCTTTTCGAGAGCATCGGGATCGCTGACAGTCACATTTCCCATGTGCCTCATCGAGCCATGCGTACCCGTCACGTACCAGCCTCCCCAGCGTTCGGAAAAAGGGCTGGAATGTTCGGTCGTAAAAGTTCCGGCTGAGAGCAAGGGTTGCCCACGGCGATCCACAAAAACAGAGCGAACCAGATGTCCGGGAATATTTTTGGTTCGGGAAGATGCGTGGCAGGTCAGGCAATGTCCCTGATCACGAATAAGTTTCGGTTGAGTAGCCGGGGTATGTTCGAGCGAATAAAAAACGGCTCCGAGACTCGGATCAGCCGTCGAAATTTCGAGTAAGTCACTCTGCTGAACCCAGCCGACGTAAGTTTCGTCATTGAAATAAATGGCCCGCGGTTTCTGCGGCGTGATTTTTCTCAGTTGAAAACTGGTCTGCGAAAAAACGAGCACCTGCGATTCTGGGGAAATATTTAACGCCTTGAGCAAAGCAGGCAGATAGCCCTGCTCTTCGGAGTAATCCAGCTCAACCCGACCGGCTTTGAGATCCTCCTGCAAACGAGCGACAGGATTATGAGCAGGAGCCTTCAGGTAATCAATGGGAGGGGATTCAAATTCCAGTTGAGCGTGAACTGAAGAACTGAATCCGATCAGAAGCACATAAGAAATGCAGAGTTGTTTCAGAAATAATTGGAATTGCAGATGGGGCATGAGCATCGCCTCAGCTTTGCGGGAATGAGGATTGGTGATTCATCAATCATATCAAATAAATCTATACAAAGAGAAGTAGAATATTCCCCTGCGGCAATTTATCGCAAATACAAGCACGAAGCGCAAGCGAGTGAGTCATCACGCATTTGAACTCACTCACTCGCTTGCGTTTCGTGCTTGTATAATCAGAAATTGTTACACAGAATTTGAAACTTCCTGATCAGGGATCCGTTCTTCTGAGGTTTGCTTCCGCACCATTTCCCGATAAACCCCATCTTCAGCCATCAGTTCGGCATGCGTTCCAACCTCCAGAATTCGCCCGGCTCGCAAAACGATGATTCGATCGGCATGAATGATTGTGCTCAGACGATGGGCAATCACGAAGCAGGTTCGGTTTTCCATCAGCGAGACCATGCTCGATTGGATGAGCCGTTCGCTTTCGGTATCGAGATTACTGGTCGCTTCATCAAGGATCAGAATACGCGGATCGGCCAGAACTGCTCGGGCAATTGCCAGTCGCTGCCGTTGACCTCCACTCAATTTGACGCCCCGTTCGCCGATGATGGTCTCGTACTGCTTCGGAAGTTGCTCAATGAATTCAGCTGCGTTCGCAATTCTTGCTGCTCGCTTGATGTCGTCCAGAGAAGCTGCGCGATCTCCGTAGCCGATGTTGGCAGCGACACTGCCATCAAACAGAAAGACATCCTGTTCAACGATGCCGACTAAACGCCGATAACTTTCAACTTCGAGGTCACGCAGGTCAACTCCATCAATTTTCATGGAACCGGAAGTCGGATCGTAAAATCGAGCGACGAGATTACAGAAGGTTGTTTTCCCGGCTCCACTCGGACCCACAAGTGCAATGGTTTCACCCGGTTGGATTTCAATCGAGCAATCAATCAAAGCTGGTTGATCGGCAGCCGGATAACTGAAGTTGACATTCTCAAAAGTGATTTTGCCTTGGCAGGTTTCCAGATCGAGATGCCGCGTTTCACGATCACTCTCCATCTCCTGCGTTTCTTCCAGTAGATCAAGAACGCGATCCAGACCGGAAAGACTGTTCTGGAAGGTCGCCGCACTTTGAGCGAGAACCGCGAGAGGATCGAGGAGCATCAGCAGATAAACGAGAAACATCATCAAATCGCCCAGTGAGAGCGTACCCTGCAAGACCTGATACCCGCCATACAACAGCAGTCCAGCAGAGGCGAGAGGGATGATCGTTTCCCAGACAATTTCGATGAGCCGCATCCACCACCAGGCGTACAATTCCTGACGCCCCATCAGGTGATTGCCCCGCATGAGCCGATTCGTTTCCGCTCGTTGCTGGCTGAATCCGCGAACAATGCGAATGCCTCCAAACGATTCCGTCGCCTGACTATCCACTTCTTCCCGCTGCGCACGCACTTTACGGAACTGTGGGCGAATCCGACTGATCCAGGTTTTGTGGGTCACATACACGACCGGAATCAACAGTGATGCCCCGATCAACAGTTTCCAGTCGACCCACGCTAATACCAGTAGACTGCCGAGCAATTGAATGAAGGCTCGCCACGGATTGTATAACATCCCAAAAACGAGATCGCCGACACTTCCTGCATCCTGCCTCAGAATACTGGCTGCACCTCCCGAGCGGAGCTCATGTATTCGATGCAGCGGAAGTCGAATTGCATGATCGTAAACTTTCTTACGAACTGACATCTGCACCAGCTTAGTCACCCGCGTCGCATGCCAGCGTCCCCAGACGTGCAATAGAGTTTTGATCAGCGAGATTCCGAGCACGCCGAGAGTAATTGTCATGAGCAAGGGCCAGGGTTCACGCGGAATCCAACTCGGAAATGCAGCTGGCATCGATTTGTCACCGAGGACGTAATCGACGACAAATTTTATACCGACAGGTGGCAGTAATGCGAGAACAGTCGCAATGGTTAATGTGCCGAGCGAAAGTGTGATGGCCGCATAATGACCGCGCAACAGTCCAAAGAAATCGGCAATCAGCTTTCGTGAGGATCGCTCCCGCTTTTTGCCGGACATCTTCGAATTACGGACTTCCTTATCAAGAAAATCGGCTCGATATTCATCAAATTTCTGACGGCTCGTAGGTTGACGCTGCATGAATGTTTCAGGAGTTCCCGTTAAGATTTCGTCTGTTGAGTTTTTATAAGTGAATTATATGCAGTAACAAAGGTTTTAATAAGTGTCTCAACTTGAGGTCAGACTGTACCTGACAATATGTATGCTGACTCGGCTCTCTTAAGTTCATTATTAATGGTTGGATTTGATGAAATTTCAATGGTTGCTGATTCTGCTCACGTTCATCGCAGGATGTGCAGATTCCTATACTGAGCAAACTTCTGAGCCGGATACCCTCGTTCTCAAAGTCGCTGCCGCTGCAAACCTTCAGTACGCCATGACAGAAATTGAAAAGATATTTGAAGAAAACCAACCGGACATCTCGTTAGAGATCTCTTATGGATCCTCTGGGAATTTCTTTTCTCAACTCTCACAGCTAGCTCCCTACGACATCTTCTTTTCTGCAGATACCAAGTATCCGCGAAAACTTGTCGAGCAGGGTTTCATTGCCGAAACGGATTATTTTCCATATGCCTCCGGACAGATTGTCCTCTGGGTGCCGGAAGGCTCTCCGCTCGATCTTAAAACCTCCGGGATACAGATTTTGCTCGATCCTGCCGTGAAAAAGATCGCCATCGCCAATCCCCGCCTCGCTCCATACGGCTTGGCTGCTGTCGAAGCGATGCAGCATTTTCAGTTATACGATCAAATCAAAGACAAACTCGTTCTCGGAGAAAACATTTCCCAGACCGCTCACTTCATAGAATCGAAAGCGGCTGATGTCGGCGTGCTGGCATTCTCACTGGTTCGTGTGCCAGAACGAAATGATCGTGGACAGTACTGGAAGATCCCCACCGACACTTATTCTCAAATTATACAGGCAGGGGGAATTCTCAAGACAAGTCCACATCCCGCAGCCGCCCGGCATTTCCGTGAGTTTGTTCTCGGCCCAAATGGCCAGGAAATCCTGACACGCTTTGGCTATTCCATACCCGAGGCGAACTGATGGACTGGATCGCAATCGGACTCACTCTCAAGCTCGCACTCTGTACGACATCAATTCTGTTCGCCTTCGGATTACCTCTCGCCTACTGGTTGGCAACAACGAACTGGAGAGGACGATTCTTGATTGAAGCAATCGTCACTCTGCCATTAATTCTTCCCCCAACAGTACTCGGTTTCTATCTGTTAATTGCCACAGGGCCAAACGGCTGGTTGGGCAATGCTTACGAAAGAACTTTCGGCAGCCGATTGGCATTCTCTTTTACTGGCATTCTGTTGGGGTCGGTTTTGTATAACCTCCCCTTTGCTGTTCGCCCTTTTGTTGCTGCCTTTGAACGGATGGATCGAAAGCTGATCGAAGCCTCATGGTGTCTGGGCGAATCGAACTGGCAAACGTTCTGGCGAATTACCTTTCCCCTCAGCCGGCCGGGGATTCTTTCGGGTTTAATTCTGACATTCGCTCATTGCATCGGCGAGTTTGGCGTTGTGCTGATGATCGGCGGAAACATCCCCGGCGTCACACGCACAATCTCAATTTCCATTTACGATGATGTTCAGGCTCTCGATTATGCCTCAGCCGGTCGAACCTCCTTCTGGCTAGTTTTGTTTTCAATGATCGTACTCAGCTGTGTGCATCTGTTGTCCCGACGGGGAGGCCCGAGATGACGGCGCTGCTCAAAGCTCATTTTGAAAAGCGATATCCCGGCGGCACGATCATCACCGCTGACTTTACGCAGCCAGCAAATGAGTTTTCAATTACCGTTCTGTTCGGCCCGTCCGGTTGTGGCAAAACGACCATCCTCCGCAGTCTGGCCGGTTTGATTCGACCCGAAGCTGGCTCCATCCAATGTGAAGAGGACCTTTGGTTCGATGAGAAGAAATCGATTTGCCTGCCACCACAAAAACGGAATGTCGGCTTCTGCTTTCAGGACTATGCCTTATTCCCTCATTTGACGGTGAGTCAAAATGTCGGCTACGGGTTACGTCTGGAGAAGCAAAAGCGAAAGCAAATTGTCGGCGAATTCCTGGAGCGATTTCATCTGACTGGCCTGGGAGATCGCTTGCCCCATCAAATCTCAGGAGGTCAACAGCAGCGAGTCGCACTGGCACGAGCGCTCGTGCGAAAACCACGACTCCTGTTATTGGACGAACCACTCTCCGCATTGGATTCGACCATGCGGGATGAACTCCGGCTGCAAATGCGAAAGCTGCTCAGTCAATTTGCAATTCCCGTTGTCCTCGTGACACACGATCGAACAGAGGCGATTTCGCTGGCCGATCAAATGATTGTGATGGCTGCGGGCAAACCATTGCAATGTGGTCCTGTTGAAGAAATCTTCTCTCGCCCAAACGGAGCAGAAGTCGCGCAGATTGTTGGTATCGAAACGGTTGAAGTCGGCGAAGTCATCGAACGTAAAGACGGAATGGTGACCATCGAAATTCAGGGCGTAAAATTGCTGGCCGTCGATACCGAATCTTCCTCACGAAAAGTGCACGTCTGCATCAAAGGAGAGCATGTCACATTAAGCAAAGGCGAAGCCGGAACCCTGAGCAGCAGAAATCATCTGCCTGCGATTGTCAAGTGGATCACACCCGAAGGCCCGCTCGTTCGTGTGGGCCTGAAATGCGGAGTGAATTGTAGCCTTGAATTGACATCACTCATCACGCCAGCGGCCGCTCAGGAATTACATCTTGAGATCGACAGCCAGGTGA
This sequence comes from Planctomycetaceae bacterium UBA2671, assembly GCA_002359185.1. Classification (GTDB taxonomy): domain Bacteria; phylum Planctomycetota; class Planctomycetia; order Planctomycetales; family Planctomycetaceae; genus Rubinisphaera. Next base: position 222,488 of record DEML01000030.1, on the reverse strand, counting down.
TTGCCATGATTAAAGCCTCCTCAATTCACCTGATCCCGATGAGTGATTAACACCGGGTGGCTGGGGTCGAAATGCAGTGAAGCCCCCAGTGGATTATCAACTGGGGGATCCGTTTCACTCCGACCCCAGCCACCCTTGCGCCTTTTCTGTTGGGTTACGCTCCGCTAACCCAACCTACAACTAAGACTTACTCTCAAACGTAAACTCGCCGTTCTGCTCATCGATGATTATGGTCGTTCCTTCCGGGAATTCTCCGGAAAGAATCGCATTGGCCAGCGAGTTCTGCAGACGATTCTGAATCACCCGCTTTAAAGGACGAGCCCCGTATTGAGGTTCGTAACCTTCTTCAGCAAGTAACGCTCTCGAATTTTCCGTGACTTCGAGTTGATAATCATGCTCGGCCAGTTGCTTCTGCAGACGGTTGATCTGCAGATCGACAATCTGACGGATAACAGATCGATCGAGCGGATGAAACACGATGACTTCATCAACACGATTCAAGAATTCCGGCAGAAAATGCTGTCGCAGTTGCTCCAGGGCCATCTGTTGAATTGTGCTATCGTCGAGTTGACCTGCATATTCCATAATCTGCTGTGAACCGATATTGGAGGTCATGACGACAATCGTATTCGTGAAATCGACTGTTCGCCCCTGGCCGTCGGTCAGGCGGCCATCATCCAATAGTTGTAAGAGAACATTGAAGACATCCCGATGAGCTTTTTCGACTTCATCGAGCAAAATCACGGAATAAGGCTGACGACGAACGGCTTCGGTTAAGCGGCCCCCTTCTTCGTAGCCGACATAACCTGGAGGAGCGCCAATTAATCGAGCGACGGAATGCTGTTCCATGAATTCGCTCATGTCGATGCGAATCATGTTGCGTTCATCATCAAATAGGAACTCCGCGAGTGCTTTGCACAGTTCGGTTTTCCCGACACCGGTTGGTCCCAGAAAAATGAACGAGCCGATCGGCCGATTCTTATCCTGCAAACCAGAACGAGAACGACGAACCGCATTCGACACCGCCGCGACCGCTTCAGTCTGATTGATCATCCGGCGATGAATCGCACTTTCCATACTCAGCAGTTTTTCCCGTTCCGTCTGCAACATGCGAGAAACCGGCACGCCGGTCCATGAGCTCACGATATTCGCAATCTCTTCGGGGCCCACTTCTGTTCGCAACAGTTTGGCTTTCGTCTCAGTAGAAGTCGATTTCTCAGCTGCCGCTTCTTCCTGCTCCAATTGAGAACGCAGCTTTTTCAGTTTGTTATCCAGCTCGAACAGTTTCTGATAATCCTGTTCCGAAACAACCTGTCCGGAAGACTGTTTTTCACGGACCGCGGCTTCGAGTTGAGAGTACTCGAGTTCCGCCTGTTCGAGAGCTTGACGTGTCCCTTTGACATCGCCCAGGCCCAGCTTCTCGGCTTCCCATTGCTCATTCAACTCAGCCAGTTGCCGTTTGACACTTTCCATCTCTTCCTGAATTTCATCCCGCTCTTTCGCCGCATGCTCTTCCTGTTCTTCGGCCAGTTGGCGGGCAGCCAGTTCGAGTCGAGTCAACCGGCGTTGAAGAACATCGATTTCCGTGGGAACGCTATGCAGTTCGAGCGAAACACGTGAAGCGGCTTCATCGACCAGGTCGATGGCTTTATCGGGCAGGAATCGATCATTGATATAACGATCCGACAACGTCGCGGCGGCTTCGAGAGCAGAGTCGCGAATTTTGATATTGTGATGCTTTTCGTATCGTTCCTTAAGGCCGCGAAGAATGGCAATCGTATCTTCCACGCTTGGCTCATTCACCTTGACCGGCTGAAACCTGCGTTCCAGAGCAGCATCTTTTTCGATGTACTTGCGATACTCTTCGAGAGTCGTTGCACCGACGCAATGCACTTCCCCACGTGCAAGCGCCGGTTTCAACAGGTTCGACGCATCCATCGCCCCTTCCGAAGCCCCTGCTCCGACAACTGTGTGCAATTCATCGATAAAGAGAATCACCTTCCCGTTGGATTGCTCGACTTCTTTCAGCACCGCTTTGAGACGGTCTTCAAACTCGCCGCGGAATTTGGCACCCGCTACAAGAGCCCCCATATCAAGTGCAACAACGCGTTTGTCCTTCAGCACCTGAGGCACATCGCCCAATACAATCCGATGAGCCAGTCCTTCGACAATCGCCGTTTTTCCAACCCCAGGCTCTCCGATGAGAACGGGATTATTTTTCCGACGGCGGGAAAGGACCTGCACAACGCGGCGGATTTCATTATCGCGACCAATGACCGGATCGATCTTGCCCCGCTTCGCCAGCGCGACGAGATCTTTCCCGTAACGTTCGAGCGACTGGTATTTGTCTTCTGGATTCTGATCAGTCACGGATTGTCCGCCACGAACCGATTGCAGAGCCGCGAGGACATCGTCCTTTTTAACGCCATTAAGTTCCAGCAAACGCTTCGGCTGATCGTCCCGCTCGACCAATGCCAGAAACAGGTGTTCTGTCGAAACATACTGATCCTGCATTTGATCAGCGATGGTTTGGGCTTTCTCAAGCGTGTCCATCATCGCCCGCGTCGCAGAAGCTTGTGTTTCACTTCCCGAAACAGAAGGAAATCGTTTCAACTCGCCATCGACCATACTGGTCAACTGCTGTTGATTGACACCAATCTTTTGCAATAGCGGTTTGATGACTCCCTCAGTCTCTTCGAGAAGAGCCATCAATAAATGCAGCGGCTGCAGTTGCTGATGATTGCGTTCTTCAGCCAGTCGTTGCGCCTGCTGCACAGCTTCCTGAGCCTTAACGGTCAGTTTATCAAATTTAAAAGCCATGATGCATTCTCCTGATCACGGTGGTGGATTTAATTATAACCCGACGCGTCAGCGAGGGGCCAGTGTGGAATACAAAATCGACAGCCATCTCATCATGACACAATTGATCGCATTTCGAATGATGTCGATAAGCAATCAACATTTTCCCCTCGCTGACGCTTCGGGTGAAGATGCTTTAGCCCTGTCGACTCTGACTATCTCAACATGCCGTTTGATGTGTGCCACTGCTGGCTTGCCCAACAGTGGTGAATCTAGTGCGTCTTCCATCCTGATAATTTGGGTTGATGATGTTTTAAAGCACGACAACGGAGTGCGTTACCGTTATTTGAGACCTTAATCCAAGCCCTGAAAGGGCCTAGCTTGATATTTTCTTGTTCACAAATGGAACTTGGACACGACTTGAAAACAAAGTCGATGATCTGCCAACGCTTCCCCCTCACCCTAACCCTCTCCCTCAAGGGAGAGGGGACAAAAGGAAATTACAGTTATGTCCAGACGTAAAAAAAGCCCCGGAGATCGCCCCGGGGCTGGATCTCGTGATTACTCTTTCTTCTCGAACTCGGCGTCAATTACCTCGCCTTCGTCTTCCGTTGCAGTCGCTTCGGGCGGTGCCCCATCGGCTCCAGCAGTAGCTGACTCCTTCGCCTGCGATTCGTACATCGCTTTGGAAAGAGCATGTGAGGCTTGCGTCAACTCTTCGATCGCTGATTTGATCTTGGCCACATCGTCGCCTTTTTCGGCTTCGCGGACTTTTTCAATCGACGATTCGAGAGCCGTCTTGGAACCCTCATCGAGTTTGTCGGCATGTTCTTTGATCAGTTTTTCTGTTTCGTAGGCCATTGTTGAAGCCTGGTTCCGAGCTTCGGCCAGTTCACGCTTCTTCTTATCTTCATCTGCGTGAGCTTCGGCATCCTTCTGCATCTTGCTGATCTCTTCTTCGGAAAGTCCACTCGAGTTGTCGATCGTCACAGACTGCTCTTTGCCAGTCGCTTTGTCGGCAGCTTTGACATGTAGAATCCCGTTCTTATCGATATCGAATGTCACCTCAACCTGAGGCACGCCGCGTGGTGCAGGTGGAATTCCATCAAGGTTGAACTCGCCCAGCATCCGGTTATCGTTCGCCATTGGGCGTTCACCCTGGAAAACACGTACCGTCACAGCGGTTTGGTTATCAGCAGCCGTTGAGAACGTTTCCTTCTTCTCGAAAGGAATGGTCGTATTCCGTTCGATCAGCTTCGTTAATACGCCCCCTTCAGTTTCAATTCCGAGGGAAAGCGGAGTCACGTCCAGCAGGAGGATATCTTTGTACTCACCGGCTCCGGCAATAATGGCCCCTTGAATCGCGGCACCAATGGCAACGACTTCATCAGGGTTTACGCCTTTGTGGGGCTCCTTGCCGAACAGTTTTTTGACCAGTTCCTGAACCTTGGGAATTCGAGTCGACCCCCCAACCAGGACCACTTCATCAATATCGCCAGGTTTGAGATCGGCATCGGCCAGGGCATTCAGCACAGGTTTACGACATCGTTCGACCAGATCGTCCACAAGTCGTTCAAATTCTGAACGGGAAATCGTCATCTGCAAGTGCTTTGGATTTCCACCCTCGACTGCGATAAACGGCAGGTTGATATCCGTCGATTGTGACGATGACAATTCCTTCTTCGCCTTCTCTGCTGCTTCACGCAAGCGTTGCAGTGCCATTGGCTCTTTGCGGAGGTCGACACCTTCGTCAGCTTGGAATTTGTCGGCAATATGATCAATCAACACTTCATCGAAGTCATCACCACCGAGGTGCGTATCTCCGTTTGTACTGAGAACCTGTACCAACTCGGCATCAACTTCGAGAATTGAGACATCGAATGTACCACCCCCCAGGTCGAAGACGGCGATTTTTTCATCCTTCTTCTTTTCCAAACCGTAGGCCAGAGCAGCTGCGGTTGGCTCGTTCACGATACGTTCAATTTCCAACCCCGCAATCTGACCGGCATCCTTGGTCGCCTGACGCTGAGCATCATTGAAATATGCCGGCACAGTCACGACAGCTTTATTTACTTTGTGCCCAAGATAACTTTCAGCCGCTTCTTTCAGCTTTTGAAGCACCTTGGCAGAAATTTCCGGCGGCGTGTATTCCTTGCCATTCGATTTGATCTTGACGTAATCGCTCGCTCCCCCCACGATTTCGTAGGGAACCGTTTTTTCTTCGGAAGCCACTTCATTGTGACGACGCCCCATGAATCGCTTCACAGAGTAAATCGTATTCTTCGGATTGGTCACCGCCTGACGCTTGGCAGGTTCACCAACCAGAACTTCGCCCTTTTCAGTAAACGCGACCACACTCGGTGTAATCCGGTTCCCTTCCAGATTTGTGACGACCTTCGCTTCGCCACCTTCCATCACTGCAACAACCGAGTTGGTTGTTCCGAGGTCGATTCCGATAATTTTTTCACCATCTAACGCCATGATAATTATCCTTTCAGGAGTTTGTCTGTGTTATGTCCATTGATTGCTCTGCGACCCGCGCAGAGAGTTATTCAAATGTTATATTGATCTTGAGCCCTCAGCTTTCTCACCAGACAGATTGGCATGATAGAGGGCCTGAAGTCATATGTAGCAACAGGTGTACCAATTGGATGACTACTCAGGCCAAAAATAGCGTATCTCACTGCATATCAATCTGTTACGGAACCCAAAAATTTATTTACCCAGGAGACTGCCATTACGGCACCGCCCCAGCTCGGTCCCGCCAGATGAGATTAGTGCCATTTTGGCACCCCTTGTTTGATTTTTTACGAAATTCGATTGAATCTTGGAATTGACGGAAATCGTTCATTGTCAAAGGATTAGGTTCATTTGGATAGTTTTGCATCCTTGACTTACGATAGTCGTACGGTTACAAAATAGTCGCTTAATAGGGTCATGGAGGGTATGAGCCGCAAATCGAAGAGCAACTTGAAATCTACTCCAGCGGAACAGAGTCATGGCGAAAAAAAGTAGTGCAGGTAAGGGGTCGTCCTCAAAATCGGCAGCCGCAAAATCTGGTAGTGCATCAACTGCCAAGGCAAAAAAGAGCACGCCAGCTGCCAAAAAACGTTCCACGAGTTCCGGGACGACAGCGGCTTCCAAGAGCCCCTCGACCCGAAATGCTTCTGCTGATGTGCAGATTCGACGTATCGACAAGGAAGTGGTCGATCTGCTCAATAAGCGATCGGAACTAGCTCTCAGCCTGCTGCAAAAAGAGCCGATTACCCGGGAAGCCTTATTTGATCCCCATGCCGATGATCAGTTATGGGCCAAATTGGCAGAGTTGAACAAAGGGCCTTTGCCAGACAGTGCTTTGCGGGCGATTTTCCGGGAAGTTCTCAGTGCGACCAAACAGAAGATCAAACGTCAGCGGGTCGCCTATCTCGGACCTTTATACAGCTTCACCCACTTTGCGGCTTTGGAGCGCTTTGGCGGTCATGCCGATCTGGTTGCCGTTAATACGATTGCCTCCGTTTTCGAAGAAGTGAACCGCGGGCACACCGAATTCGGAATTGTGCCGATCGAAAACAGCACAGATGGCCGAATCGTTGATACGCTCGATATGTTTCAGCGTTTGCCGCTGAAAATCTGCGGGGAATTGCAGATTGCGGTTCATCACAATTTGCTGTCCCGCTCACCTCGCAGTGAGATCAATGAGATTTACAGTAAACCCCAGGCACTTTCGCAATGTCGAGACTGGCTTTCGCGCAATATGCCTCAGGCCGATCTGATTGAAGTCACCAGCACTTCGACCGCTGCTCAACTGGCACGGGATAAACCGGGAGCAGGAGCGGTCGCTTCTCGACAGGCCGCGGTGCAGTATGATCTGGAAATTGTCGCCGATAATATTGAAGATAATCCGAACAATATTACTCGTTTTGCCGTCATCGGCGATGTCGAAGCCAAGCCGACTGGTCATGACCGCACTTCCGTTCTGCTGCAGATCCCTCATGCACCGGGTTCACTTTCGGATGCCTTGAATGCCTTCAAGACGAATCGTGTCAATCTGACCTGGATCGAGTCTTTCCCATTACGGGGTGCAGAATCAGGCTATCTGTTCTTCCTCGATTTCGAAGGTCACGAGAAGGACGCCAAGATCAAGAAGACACTCAGTGCTCTGCAGAAAAAGGCAGTCGCATTGCGAATCCTGGGCTCCTATCCTCGCAGCGAACCTGTTGATGGTTAGTTGAGAGCTTGTCAAAGCTCGACCGTAGTTCAAGCTCTGCCTGACATGAGTTCCTGTAAATAGAGATTTCCCTACAAGCACGAAGCGCAAGCGAGTGTGTCAATCATAGCAAAGACTCACTCGCTTGCGCTTCGTGCTTGCAACCCAATATAAATCGACATGGGTGGCTGGGGTCGAAGCGTAGCGAAGCCCCCAGTAAGACTATCGTTCCAATTCGCTACAACAACAGAAATTTATTGCAATGTATAACGTTTACGGTGTCGGTAACTCACTCGTCGATATTCAGGCTCATGTCAGCGATGAATTCCTTACGGAATTAGCTTATCCCAAAGGGGGCATGACGCTTGTTGAAGAAGCAATCCAGCAGAAGGTGATCGCGTCCCTGAATGCTGATCAATTCAGCCGCTGTGCCGGGGGATCGGCTGCCAACACGATGATGGGCATCGCCGATTTCGGCGGCAAAGGAGCCTACGCAGGCAAGACGGCTGACGATGACATCGGTCAATTCTTTCTGAACGATATGCGAAATGTCGGCATACGGATCGAGGTTCCAGCGACTTCCGGACAAAGCGGAACCTGTGTAATTTTGATTACCCCCGATGCTCAGCGAACGATGCTCACGCATCTCGGAGTCTCTTCAGAACTGGGGCCAGACGACATTGAAGAGAGCGAAATCGCCAAGTCGCAATACGTCTATATCGAAGGTTATCTCTTCACGGGCGAGTCGACCAAAGCGGCTGCGATGAAGGCGATTGAGCTGGCGAAAAAGAATAACGTTAAAGTTGCATTCACCGTTTCCGACCCGTTCCTGATCGATCTGTTTCGAGACGAATTCTGGGAATTGATTCACGGACCGGTTGACCTGTTGTTCTGCAATCTCGATGAAGCTCGTGCCCTGACTGGTAAAAATGATCCCGTCGATTGTGCGCATGAGATCCATCATCACGCAGAAAATGTTGCGATGACACTCGGAGCAGACGGTTCTATTCTGATGCACGAGAAAAAGGTGATTCCGATTGAAGGCGTCCCCGTCAAAGCGATCGACACGACTGGAGCCGGCGATATGTACGCCGCGGGAATCCTCTTTGGCATTACCAACGGACTGACCTGGCAACAATCCGGACATTTGGCTTCTCATGCAGCCGCTCGCATTGTTTCGCAACTGGGAGCCCGACTCGCTCAGCCGTTCACACAGGAAGAAATCGGCCAGCTGGTGAAATAGTTGGCGGGTGGCACGTCCCAGAATGTAGTGATGGGCGTGGTGCTCCAACGATTAAATAGGACTTACTCACTCGCTAGTGTATCGTATTTGTGTAAGCAATTTCTTATTCAGGTTTCGCAAAATCTGAATCTCATGCGTGTATTCCGATAGCTCATGCAGTTATGATTTGTGAGTGAACTCACTTCTGGGAGTTCGCCTGCCTAAAAATCAATTTCCCTGCTGAATCACGGATACCCCTATGCTGCGATCTGCTTTATGCCTGCTCTGTGTTGCCTTTCTAACTGTCACTCATAATTCACGGATCGATGCGGCTGAGAAGCCAATTAAAGCCTTGCTGATTACCGGCGGTTGCTGTCACGATTATGCTCGTCAGCAGAACATTATTGCCCAGGGCGTTTCTGCTCGCGCGGATGTCGAATGGACGATCGTGCATCAGGGGGGCTCCACCACCGATACCAAAATCCCCGTCTACGAAGACGACAACTGGGCCGATGGTTTCGACATTATCGTCCACAACGAATGCTTTGCTGGCGTGAAGGATAAGGAATGGACTGATCGAATTTTGAAGCCGCATCAGAATGGGACGCCCGCCATTTTGATTCACTGTGCCATGCACTGTTACCGTACGGGGGATGATCGCTGGTTTGAATTCTGCGGTGTGCAGTCTCCCGGACATGGCCCGCATTACTCGTTTCGAGTCGAAAATCTGGAGCCCGAACATTCCATCATGAAAGATTTCGGTTCGGAGTGGCTGGCCCCGAAAGGCGAGTTGTATCACTCTGTCAAACTGTTCGACACGGCGACCCCACTCGCTCATGCAAAACGACAATCCGACAACGAACCGCAAATTTGCATCTGGACGAATCAGTATCAGAAAGCTCGCGTCTTTGCGACGACCATCGGCCATTACAACATCACGATGGCTGATCCGCATTATCTCGATATGCTCACCCGCGGCTTGCTGTGGGCAGTTGGTCGGGAAGATCAGCCCATTCGAGAAACCGATGAAGAAACCAATGACAAAATCCTCGCTCTCGTTGAAGCTCCACTCGAACAGGAATCAGAACAGCCGGATCTCCAAGCCTGCTGTGGAGCCGGGAATCTGGCGTTTGGGCGGAATACAAAAGCGAAGTCTGAGGAAACATCGAAAAACAATTTTGCGAAGAATGCGGTCGATGGAAATCTGAAAACACGTTTCTGCCCGAATGGCGGACAGGCGAACGAGTGGTGGCAGGTTGATCTGGAAAAGCCGGAGGATGTGAAATCGGTTCGCATTCACTGGGAAGGCAATACTGCCTATCAGTACAAAATTGAAGCCTCAGCCGATGGCAATGAATGGAAAACGATTGTCGATGAATCCAAGAATCAGGAGACACGCAAAGTTTGTGGTCACAAGGTCGATTCTCCTGAAACTCGCTATCTAAAAGTGACCTATCTTGGCAGCAAAAGCGGAGGCTGGGGCAGCTTCTGGGAATTCGAAGCTTATGCGGGCGATCTTCCCGAGTTGCCGAAAGTCTCGGATGAAAAAATCGTATCTGTCTCCGATGTCAAAGCTCCTGCTGAGTTTGAAGTACGAGCCTTCGGCCTTCCCCCGGAAGTGAATTACCCGGTTTGTCTTTCCTGTGCACCGACGGGAGAAGTTTTCGTTGGCGTCGATGAAATGGGATCGCTCGGTAAAGAAGAAGGCCGTGGAAAAATTCTGCGATGTGCAGACCGTGATGGCGATGGTAAAGCCGATGAGATTATCGAGTTCGCCAAAGTCGATCATCCACGCGGATTGATTTACGATCAGGGAAAACTGTGGGTGCTGCATCCACCAAAGTTGACTCTGTATCACGATGACGACCTCGATGGCAAAGCCGATCGCAGCGAAGTTTTGATTGAAGGGATCAGTACCGACCAAGTTGGTCAGCGGGGAGCCGATCATACGACGAATGGAATTCGTATGGGAATCGATGGCTGGATTTACATTGCAGTGGGAGATTATGGAGTTGTAAAAGCGGTCGGAAAAGATGGCACGACTTTGAATCGACGCGGGGGCGGAATCATCCGCATTCGCCCTGATGGCACCGAAATGGAATTCTTCGCCTGGGGACTGCGAAACATTCTCGATGTCTGCATCGATCCCTATATGAATGTTTTCACTCGCGACAATACGAATGATGGCGGGGGCTGGGACATTCGAGTAACACACATTCTGCAGGGAGCAGAATACGGCTATCCTTCCTGGTATGCGAATTTCGCTCCCGAGACGATGCCTCCTCTGGCCGATTACGGCGGAGGTTCCGGCTGTGGCGGCATGTATCTGCACGAGAGCCTCTGGCCGGAAGGTTTTCGCGATGCACTCTACACCTGTGACTGGGGACGCAGTGAAGTTTACATTCATCGTCTACCCGCTAATGGCCCAACCTTCGATCCCCATCAGGATGTCTTTCTCAACATTCCACGACCAACCGATCTGGATGTCGATGGCAGCGGGTTGATGTATGTGGGAAGCTGGAAGAACGGCCGCTTTGCTTACGATGGCCCGAATATCGGATACGTTGCCCAAATTCGACCGAAGAACTTTCTGCCGAAACCGTTTCCGGATTTGCAGTCACTCGAACTCGATCAACTCGTTGATCAGTTGCGAGTCGACAGCAGTGTCTATCGCCTGCACGCTCAGCAGGAAATATTGCGACGGGGGATCAGCCCAGAAGCGACTACCTTGTTAACTGTACTGGCATCTGACCGTCTCGCTCAGACCGCCTCCCGTGTCGCTGCGATCTTCACACTGAAGCAATTGAACGGCGAAAAATCGACAGCAACACTTGTTGAATTAACGAAGGATGAATCGATTCGTGAATTTGCACTCAAAGCATTGACCGATATTCCCTCACAAAACGCAAATCTGCCAGTCGCTGTTTTTGTCGATGCACTCAAGGATTCCAATCCACGGGTTCAGGCTCAGGCATTGATTTCACTGGCACGAATAAACGTCTCCGATAAAGAAACTGTCGCCCGTCAGGTTTTGCCTTTGACGTCACGCACAACGGGCGAACTTCCACCGGCCAATCGCGATCAGCATAAGCAGGCCGACCCTGGCCGCGTCATTCCGCATCTGGCAGTCCGCACCCTGGTCGCCCTTGATGCAGGTGATGTTTGTGTCGAAGCACTGGATGGTTCCTTCCGTGAAGGAGCCTTGTGGGCGTTGAAGTATTTCCATCAGCCTGAGATTGTGGAGCAGTTAATCGAGAAGTTAAAAGAGACCGAACAGGCAGAGGCTCAACAGGAGTTGGTCGCTCTGTTGATTCGTCTCTATTTCCGTGAAGGCGATTACGATGGCGGCTGGTGGGGAACGCGGCCCGATCACAGCGGCCCTTACTTTGATCGCACCGAATGGTCAGCAACTCCCGCCATTGCCAAGGCCGTTCGAGATTATTATGAACATGCTTCCGAGTCTGTTCAGGATGGATTTCTGAAAGAACAACTTGTCTTACATAAAGTTAGCATCGATGGCCTACCGGAGTGGACAGAATCCGATGCGGAGATGCTAACAGAAAACAAACCGATCGCAGTGCCTCAGTTTGATCCGAACAATAAAGACCAGATTGGAAATCTGGAGTACGAAGAGGTGGTTAAACGTCTCGATGAACTGCCCACCGTCAAGAAAGGAAATGTCGGGAAGAAGCTGTTTATCTCGCAATCCTGCAATGCCTGCCATACCGTTCAGGAAGGGGAAACACCCAAAGGACCTCACCTGATGGATATCGGTAAGCGTTATAAACGACCCGAGTTGATTGAGTCCATCCTCAAACCTTCCGCAAAAATCGCTCAGGGCTTTGATACCTACATCTTCGTCATGGCTGACGGCAAGCAGCATGTCGGCTTCGTGACCAGCGAATCGGCAGAGTCAATCATGATTCGCAAAAATGATGGTGTCTCGGTGGAACTCCTCATCAATGAAATCGATTTCCGTAAGAAGCAGGAACAATCGATGATGCCCAAAGGGATGGTCAACAACCTGACTGCTGAGCAGTTCGCTGAGTTGCTCGCTTATCTGGAATCGTTGAAGTCGAAGAAATAGGTGATTGAGAGGGTGGCACGACCTTGAGAATCGCTTTGTTGTTTATACATAACTTTCCCATTTGGACTTTCACAGGACCATCAATAGAAATCAGTTGATGTTTGTCCCCTCTCCCTCTGGGAGAGGGTTAGGGTGAGGGGGAAATCGTTGTTGATTGCAGTAAGAACGTCGAAGAGATCCCCTGATCCGGCCATTGGCCACCTTCTCCCCAGGGAGAAGGAAAGAATACTGCTCCCCAGAGAGAAGGAAAGTGAGTTTTGATAAAGGGCAAGAAGAGCACGAAGGTTGTGATTGTCTGCAATCACCATGCCAATCACTTTGCTCTGTGACGTGCCACCCAGTCGATGATAACATTGACACCGTCAATCAGTTCTTGAATCGAGACTGATATTCCCAACGATCTTTCCAGTCCTTGAAATAAGGTTGATACTCTTCGGTTTCATTCCAGCTGCGGGGTTCTGGTGTGGGGGGATCGACATTGCCTGCGGGATAATCCTTCCCGGCAATGCTCTTTTCGACCGATTCAATCCAGCGATCCATCTTCTGTTTCATCACCTGCGATTCTTTCGCGTCTGCAGAATAGAGATTGTGATCCTCATGCGGATCCTCTTCGAGATTGTAATATTCAATCACCGGTTGTGGCTGTTTTTTATTCCTGCCTAGATAGATGATTTTGTGATTGTTGTCGAGTAGAGCGGAGTTGCCGAGGCATTGAAAGCCGATCGGCTTTTCCCGCTGCGAGAAATCCTGCTCGAAGAGTTTGGTCAGGCTCATGCCGTCAACAGGTTCAATGAAAACGTTTTTGGGAAGATCGAGCAGTTCTGCGATGGTCGGAAAAATATCCATTGTGCAGGCTGGGAATTCGGTCACACGTGACTTTGAGATTCCAGCTGGCCATTCAATGACACAGGGGACGCGGAGTCCACCCTCGTAGACTGTCCCTTTGTTGCCGCGTAATCCACCGACGGTATCGGGAGTAATCTTTGGCAAGCCGCCGTTGTCACTGCAGAACCAGAGCAAAGTGTTCTCAGCAATACCCGCCTTCTTCAAGCCAGCTCGCAGCGACCCGAGACTGCGATCCATCGCGACCAGTTCCCCGTAATGATTTCGCGATTCCTTATCGAGATCCTGAAACGCAGCCACGTCTTCAGCCGCGGCTTTGAATGGACTATGAGGGGTGCCGTACCAGATGACCGTGAAAGAGGGTTGATCTGCTCTGGCTTGCTTATTGATAAACTTGAGAGCTTCGGCCACGACGATTTCCGAGGAGTCCCCCTGGAATTCTTCGAACTCTCCCTTCCGGCTCAGAATTGGATCGTAATCGAAAAAGTTTGTCACTGAGAGCCATTCGTCAAACCCGAACACGCCCGGAGAGTAGGGATCATCAGCCAGAATGGGAACACCCGGTCCACGGTAACCATCCAGATGCCATTTCCCGAAATGGCCCGTCGAGTAACCCGCAGCTTTCAGCGCCTGGGCGACCGTTTTTTCCTGCAGTCGCAATGCGTAGCCATGACTTTCCACGCCAGTCCGCATGTTGGAACGGCCAGTCAGAACGCTCGCTCGCGTCGGCGAACAGACAGGAGCCCCGGCATAGAAGCGATCGAATCGCAAGCCGTTGGCCGCCATCGCGTCGAGATTGGGTGTCTTCAATACAGGATGGTTGTAGTAGCCGGTTTGCCCCCAGCCCATGTCGTCGGCCATGACGAGGACGATATTAGGGACACTCTTTTTTACTTCAGAATATGCTGTATTTACAGAACCAATTGTTGGATACAATGTCCATGCAGCCAGCAGGAGTATAGTTATTCTGTGTAGTAAATATCGGGAATACTCGTTTTGAGCTTTCCGTGGCAGAGTCAGTTTCCAAAGCATATTGGTTCTTTCGTGTGAGAATTGTTCAATAACGCCGGGAAGTTCTGTCTTCAAATGAGAGATGACTGTGGGAACGCACCAAAAACGATGTCCCTCATCCTGATCGATCCACGAAACACCGACCTAAAGTGTCTTCAGATTCAGAAAATATTCATGGACATCGGCAATGATCGTGTTCAGATCGCGTTTCATTTCATGTCCGGTCAGTTGCTGCAATCGTTCGATGGAAGGAACTCGCCGTTGCATATCTTCGAATCCGTCGCCGTAGGCATTTTCGTAAGAGAGATATTCGATGGGGCTACTGCTTCCAAGTTTTGAGACAATCGTTTCCGCCAGATCTTTGATCGTGATTTCCTGATCATACCCGACGTTGATCACCTTACCATAACAGTTGGGCGTTTCCAATATCTTGACGAGTGCTTCGGTGACATCATGCACATGCCCAAAACAGCGAGACTGGTTTCCGTCTCCATAAATTGTGATCGGTTCGTTCTTCATCGCTGCCTGGACAAATCGGGGGACAACCATGCCGTATTTGCCGGTTTGGCGAGGCCCCACTGTGTTGAACATGCGAACGATCGCGACGGGAAGACGAGTTTCCCGCCAGTGGGCCAGTGCCAGGAACTCGTCCAATGCTTTTGAACAGGCATAAGCCCAGCGATGTTTACTGGTCGAACCGGTTACGACATCATCATCTTCCCGAAACGGGATTTGCGTCCCTTTTCCGTACACTTCGCTGGTACTGGTCAGGAGTACCGGTTTGCGATACCGAGACGCATAGCGCAGCACGATTTCCGTGCCGCCAACTATGGTTTCAATGGTTTTGACTGGCTGTTCGATAATCAGTTTGACGCCGACCGCTGAAGCAAGATGATACACGTAATCATGAGACCGAATCAGATCTTCAACCAGCGATTCATTCAGCACGGTATCGATAATGATTTCAACGGAATCGTTTTGATCCAGCTGGCTGATATTGGCGAAACTTCCCGTTGAGAGGTCATCGAGAATGGTTATCTGAGAGCCTCTCTTAACCAGATAGTCTGCCAGATGACTGCCGACGAACCCCGCTCCGCCGGTAATGAGAATTTTTTTCCGGGACATTATTTTCTTTAACTCTGATTTATGGGAATAACGTAACAATAATTGATGGAAGACCATCAGGAGCACGGGACTTCAATAGATGCCATTCTGTCCATCCGTGGCAGCAGTCAGAAACCCTGACCTCTGTTCGGTCTCTTCGATGATGCTAACAAACTCTCTCGATCTGTCATGCCACTCGAAGGTTCGGAGCCCTGTCGGTCTAAACAATTCTCCTCTGGCGTTATTAATAATTCATGTGGAATCTTACTTGAGATGAAATGCTTCACGCAATTCCTCGATCACACTGTCGGGCATGACTGAAACTTTGCCGATCGCCTGGGCATCGATCACCGCTTCTGCCGTGGATTCCAATACTTCCAGGCGGTCAAAGACATCGAGCACGCTTGAACCGGTGACGAGCACGCCATCGTTTTCCAGGATGGCTGCCGGATTGCTGGCAGAAACGTATCCGGCGATACCTCCATCGCTTCCGTATTGAACGCCGTATTCTGCGCGTTGGACATCTCGCAAAAAGACGTAACTTTCTGGAATCGTGCGAACATTGAGAGGAACGTCAGTCGAGCTGAAAGCTGTTGCGTTGACGGGATGAGCAAAGACGATCGCCTGCACGTGGGGATGTTTTTGATAGATTTTTTGATGCGCGCGAGCCGCTCGACTGGCCAGTTTACCGACTTCACGACGATCACCATCAACCAGCACAAAATCTTCCGCGCGTAACAGTTCACGATCTTTCTGCGTTGGCGTGATCAGAAACGATTCTCCATCGACGCGCGCGGAAAAACTCCCTTCCGTGCTGATTAACAACCGTTGACGACAACCGCGTCTGACGAAATCGCAGAGCTGTCGGCGCAGTTCCTGCTCCTTCGCGGAGGCGACTCCGGGATCATACGATTCAAAATCGACACCTCGTTGAGCCGCCTGTTCGAGCTGCTGATCTGTCAGATATCGCACCTCTCCCAGTTGATTCGCTTTGACGAGCGTTTTGCCCGCGAACTCGAACGCTTCAAACCGTTCAAAGGTCCGAGCAAGATCACTTCCCCCAACAACCACGCCATGATTTTCCAGAATGACACTATCACAGGATTGTGCGAACATCCTGGCTATACTCTGACCAAGAGCCTCGCTGCCCGGGCAGGCATACGGTGCAAATCCGACCTTTCCGCAAACACTATGTGCCTGATGGAACAGCCGTGTATTTGGGGTCTGCCGGGAAATGCTGAACGCGACCAGTGCAACCGGATGAGCATGCACAACGGCATGGATATCGGGCCGTGCTTCGTAGATCGCCTTGTGAAATGGGAACTCGGACGACGCAGGATGAAGCCCTTCGATCGAGCCATCGGGATGCACACAAACGATATCGTTCCGAGTGAGATTTCCCTTATCAACGCGAGCGGGTGTGATCCAGATGTTTCCCGAAGAATCGCGGATCGAGAGATTACCACCGGATGTCGTTGTCATACGGTATCGATAGATGCGATCCATTGTTCGCATGATTTCATCACGAGGATGGACGACGTTGCGAGGCTGATTCATATTATCTCACTGTCTATCGGGAAGACCGTAGGATGCGTCCTGACGCACCATAATCAAGTTTCGAATTCATCTCACTTACAGGAGTTGTCTACTACGGAAGGGAGTGACAACGATTTGTTTCATGATCATCATAAAAACGAAGGTGCGTCAGGACGCACCCTACTATTCCAACTATCGCTAAATGTCGTGTATGTTCAGAGATCTGGAGCAAGCAAACTGCCTGCGGAATAGCGATTTGAGGGCGACATTTA
>DEML01000030.1:127064-205313 GCA_002359185.1 Planctomycetaceae bacterium UBA2671 | reverse complement strand
AGCGATTTGAGGGCGACATTTATAGCTCGAAAGAGCACTACAGTGACTAAAGTGGGCGAACAACGGAAGTGCTGCGGTAGTAGTCCATCAGAGTTTCGATGGAAAGCACGCCGCCTCCCATTCCACTCTTGTTGACTCCACCATAAGGAACTCCATGGGCAAACACGTTGTGGGCGTTGATCCAACTGTTCCCGGCTGTCATGGCCTCGGCGACCCGGTTGGCGCGTTCGTTATCTTTAGTCCAGACACTGTTGGCTAAACCGTAATCGGTATCGTTAGCCTTAGCGATTGCTTCCTCTTCGGTTTTGAAGGTCGAGAGATAAGCAACCGGGCCAAAGATTTCTTCGCGTGCAGCGACATTATCGAGAGAACCAGCCAGCAAAGTCGGTTTGACATAATTGCCCTCGTAGCCTTCAACTTCTGCAGGTCCTCCGCCACAGAGACATTCTGCCCCACCTGCTTTTCCCTTTGTCTGATAGCCGAGTACACGTTCGCGTTGTTTCGGATTGACGACTGGCCCCATTTGACTGTTGGGATCGAGAGGATGTCCGATTTTAATTCCCTGCATCAGATCTTTGCAGTAGCCGACAAATTCATCGTAAATGTCCTGATGAATCAACCAGCGAGTAGCATCGCAACAGACCTGACCGGTGTGGAAGGTGATGGCACCGACAAGAGCTTCTGCCGTTGACTTCACGTCGACATCATCAAAGACAACCGCCGCTCCTTTGCCCCCCAGTTCCAGTTTGACTGGAACCAGATTTCGTCCGCAGGCCTCTCCCACCAGTTGTCCCACTTCGGGAGAGCCGGTGAATGACATCCGTTTGATTTTGGTATTGTTGGATAAGGCAGAACCAGCAGTCGCACCGCGTCCGGTGACGACATTAATCACGCCATCAGGCACACCGACTTCTTTGGCAAGATGAGCCAGGTAGATAGCCGAGAGCGAAGTATCTTCCGCGGGCTTAATAATGACCGTGTTTCCCGCAGCCAGAGCGGGAGAAATTCCCCAGCCGATCAGCAGAAACGGAAAGTTCCAGGGGAAGATAAACGCACACGCTCCCCAGGGTTGCTTGAACGTCCAGGCATCATGTCCCGGCACATCCAGTTTTGTTCGCAGCTGGACTTGATCGGCTAAGCCGACAAAGTATCGGAGGGTATCGACAAAGTTCTGAATATCGCCAGCCGCCTGAGCCTCGATCTTGCCAGCATCGAGGGCTTCAATTTGTGCCAGGATTGGTTTTCGCTCTTCCACCGCATCAGCCAGTTTCAGCAGGATGCTGCTCCGCTCTTTCTGAGATAATCCTGACCAGGCCGGGAAGGCTTCATTGGCAATGTCGACGGCCTTGTCGATCTCCGAAGCATCCAGATCGTGAATCTCTGCGATTTTATCTCCAGAGCCGGGATCGATCGTGGCAATCAATTCTCCAGATGCAGCCGGAAATTCGCGGCCGCCAACAAAACCCGCAAACGGACTTTGGTCCAGAAATGCTGCGACTTCGGGAAGTAACTCAACTTTAGTAGAAACACTCATGTTTTTATTCCTTTGTAATTGAATCCAGTCGGGATGGTCCGCTTAAAAAATTAATATTTCGCCAGATCCGACTCAGCTGCCAGTCCCAATTCTTTAACTACTCGGCTGGCCTCATTGACCATCATTTTGAGTTCGCTGGCCATTGCGAGGAACTGCCAGCCCTCATCGATACGCCGCTGGCAGTCTTCGACAGTCATCGTATGAATTCCGACCGGTGTGCCCGTTTTTTTACCAGCAGCAAGAACCCGCTGCAGCATCGCTTCGAATTCTTCGGGAGTTGGATCACTACCATCTTCCGTGAAGTTTCGCATCTGAAATTTCAGATCGTTCGGCCCCACAAAAATCGCATCGACTCCGGGAAGTGAATAAATCTCTTCTGCATTTTCGACACCTTCGGGCGATTCGGTCTGCAGAACCACGAGGATTTCATCGTTCGCGTGCTTGAAATAATCCCCTGCGGCAGCGTTGAAATTCAAAGCATGGATTGCTCCGCCAACAGAACGATCTCCCACAGGAGGATACTTGGCAGCTGCAATCGCGGCTTTGGCCTGTTCGACCGTATTGACCATCGGAACCACAATCCCCATTGCCCCGGCATCGAGGACACGCTTGATGTGATCGTGATCGCCACGTGGAACGCGGGCCAGGGGGACGCAACCGGCATCGGCAATTGCGGCAAACATGTGGGCAGCCGTCTCCCAGCTGACTGGCGAATGCTCAATATCAACCGTCAGCCACGGAAAGCCAACACGTGCCATGAAGCGGGTCGCAAAAATACTTTCCAGAGACAACCACGTCCCCACCTGAGGTTTGCCTTCTTTTAACGCACGCTTTACTGGGTTTGTCTTCACTCGGAATTACTTTCAATTTTTGGGCACAAAGTTTTGTAGGATGCGTCTTGACGCACCATGCTATCGAGATGACTGCTCAACAAAGGTGTTCCAGTTTACCGTTATTGTTTATAGCCATGATGTAAATTGTATTCGAGATTCCATTACGGTGCGTCAGGACGCACCCTACAAACTTAATCAAACTTGTAGCTCAGACAGACAAGATGCATGTCCTAACTATTTATCTTTACGAAGTCGATTCACTTTTCAACCAACAATTTCGCTGACATCAATCAAATGCACCTGGCGGCCTGCTCCGGTATGAGGCGAATCAATCGCGATTGTTTTGCCATCGTTACTGGAACGGGGATGCAGATCGCATCGCCATTCTCCTTTGTATTGTGAAGGCAGCGGGAAATGGCCCAAATCGAATCGGCGTCCACTGGGAACATGATACAGGTACGGTGTCTGCAATCGCTCACTGCCTTGAGGATAGGTATCGTTCAGGATCCAGTCGCCATTGGCAACCGGGAGATAGGTGTTGTGCCCATTGACCTTCATAATATCGGGAGCAACAACTTCCACCTGATCAGTCTGGTCTTTGAACAGATAAAATTTCGAGTCTTTTCCTTCCGGTTTCGTCCAGGCACAAACGTGATTGGGATCTCTCCAGATAAAGTGTGACGTGTAACCCGAAGGATCAAGAATGTAGCGGTTCGTTCCATCGATGTCGGCTGTAAACATCCGCGTATCAAACCGACCTGTCGGCTCTGCGTCTGTCCCTTCGCCTGTGCTTTCCCGCCAGCGATGCAGCACGATGAACCGCGAACTGTCCGGGCTGACCAGCAGATGATTGAAGTAGTTCCATTTTTCCTGCAGCGATTTGCCTTGAAAAGGAATGGCAGCCGCATCAGCCAGTGAGAAGATCAATTGCGTGTCGCCGGTAGTCATGTCCATTCGCCAGACACCAGATTCTTCCGGTGCTCTCTCGGTTCGGCAAGGATCTTCCAGACCGACATAGCCATAGCCGGGACGCATCCGTTGAATGCGGGAAAAATCTGCAGTGATGGCCCATTTGCCATCGGGACCGAGCGAGTAAATCGGCCGTGGTAAAGTTCGAGTCGCTCCCGTTCGGATATCTTTCACGCGGCAGACATGCTGGTCCCCTTCCCGATCGTTCCAGACAACTTCCGAATTTGATCCCGGTCGCCACTGCAGCATGCATCCCTGCTGCCAGCCCCAGGAATCACTTTTGCCGAGGGGAATCCATTCGTCATTATTTTGGGTATCGACCATGCCAACTGCGATGCGGTCGTCTGCATTCGGGGTCCGATGTTCAAACTCGACTTCATTGGAGAGGACGTATCGATTTGTTGGATCGAATTCCAGTTTGTCGTAATAACCGAACCAATGATGTTTAGGGCCTTTCGTGATCGTGCGAACGGGCGGCAGCTTTTCGGCTGGAGCAGCGAAGATTTGTTCGAGTGAGACAAAAGGCATCAGGCCAGCGACTGCCATTTGCTTGAGAACAGTTCTTCGAGAATGAAGGAGAGACATGAAAAACCTGCTGTATAAAAAAATCGAGGATTTGGTGCGGAGCTACAATCATATGAATCAACTCTGTTACAATACGGATTCCCACGACGATGCGAAAGTGTGCAAGCAATAACTCTGTGATGAGCCAAGGAGCTTCTTGTGAATATCGATCTGCGACACGTTTTTCTGTTCACATGGCTTTCTCTATCTCTCGCATCTGCAGTCTCAGCAGAACCATGGAAAATGCACGTCATCGACAATACCTCGCGTGGTGCAGATGGTGTGAAACTGGCCGATGTGAATGGAGATCGTCTGCTTGATATTGCAACAGGATGGGAGGAAGGTGGACAGATTCGCCTCTACATTCAGCCCGATCGTTCACTCGTGAAACAACCCTGGCCAGCGGTGACCGTCGGGAAAGTCAAATCTCCCGAAGATGCGTTTTTCGCAGATGTGAACGGCGACGGCAAGCTCGATATCGTCAGTTGCTGTGAAGGAAATCAGCAGACACTCTTCGTGCATTTGTGTCCGATTGGCCCTGCTCAATTACTGAAATCCTCTGCCTGGGAGACTCAGACCATTGTCGATTCGCAAAAGAAAACCCGCTGGATGTTCGGACAAGCTGCTCAATTCGATGAGGATTTAAATTGGGAACTGCTCTGTGGTTCGAAAGATCCACATGGTCAAATCGGCTGGTATGATCCCAACGCAGAAAATCCAGCAGATGCGAACTGGCATCCCATCGGATCAGCCGGCTGGATCATGACACTCGATCAAGTTGACATCGATCTGGATGGCGATCTGGACATCTACTATTCCGACCGCAAAGGCCCGCGGCGCGGCTGCTGGTGCCGCATTAATCCAGGAGATCGTGCCGACCCTGCCAGCTGGCAGGAAATCGCGATCGGTGGACAGGGACAAGAAGTCATGTTTTTGACAACCTGCGATGCGAACCATGATGGCCTGATCGATTTTGTCTGCCCGGTAAAAAATGGCTCATTTGAAATCTATTTGAATGTCCCTCCACAATCAAAATCTTCTAAGTCACCAACATTCAAAACCGTCTCCTTGCTGTACCCAGAGAATGTCGGAACCGCCAAATGTGCGAGGTTGGTGGATGTCGATCTGGATCATCAACTCGATCTGATCGCAACCTGTGAACATGCTGAAAAAAAGCATGGGGTCTACTGGCTCTCGGGATTCAAGCTTGAGAATGCTGCCAGTCAAATCTCAGAGCCAGTATTTCAGGAAATTTCCGGATCAGAACAAGGGATCAAATATGATCTGATCGAAATGGTCGACCTGGATGCCGACGGCGATCTGGATCTGCTCACCTGCGAAGAACGGGATAACCTGGGTGTTATCTGGTACGAGAACCCTTCTCGCTAATCAAACACTATAAAAACAGCATTAAATACTGGCTCAAAGCCATCTTGTTGAATATTTCCGGCACTGATACGATCCGAGTTCTGAAAAGGCAGGATGTTTGCCTTTTTGCTTGAAATGAATTCTGCTTTCAGTTTGCAAAATTGAAGCCTCTCAGACCAGATGTTTCTGGCCATCGTGAACCTGACCATGGAAATTTTGACTGCAATCGGACTGTTGTTTCTGGGAGTGCTGGGAAATTCCTGGTTCTGGACTTCGTACACAAATCGAATTTACAGCTTACCGATTCCCTCAGACAGACTCGACCAATATCGAATCGTGCACGACATTGGGATGCTCACTGTTCCCTTCGCCCTGTTATTCAGTCTGATCCGCGTCTCTATGACATCGCATCATGAAATTGCAGGCATCGCTCTTCCTCAGCAAAATGAAAACTGGCTATTAGCTCCCTGGCTGCTATCTGGAGCCGGGTTGATCATGCTCAGTTCAACGCTGCTGAAAAGAATTCTGAGAAGCAAGCCGCCCGGTTTTTCTGTTGACCATCGGGAAATCGTTCATACCGAGCAGCTTCTCGGACAAAAATCACGCGGAGAAGGTCCCTATCAAAAGTTACTGCGAGTTCCCGGCAATCAGGCCTTTTCACCAGAGTTCAACGAGAAAACGTTTACGTTCGATCGACTGCCTGCAGAGTTTTACGGTACGAAATTACTCCATATAAGTGATGTCCATTTTCTGGGCACAATTGATCGCCCTTTTTACGAACTCGTTTTTGAAAAGGCGCAGCAGTGGAGTCCTGACTTAATCGTCTTTACAGGCGATCTGCTCGATCGACCGGAAAAAATCGAATGGATCGACACCACATTTGGTCAATTGCATGCTCCTCTGGGATGTTATTATATCCTGGGAAATCATGACTGGCATCTCGATTGCGATCCCATCCGAGATAGAATGGCAGACATCGGCTGGCAACTCTGCGGAGAAAAGGCTGAATTCATTACAAAGGAATCCGGACAAATTGCGATCGCCGGTGATGAACGTCCCTGGATGGGGAATGCTCCTCAATTTAATCAGGTCGATGAGCGGATCTTCCGCATGTTGCTCAGCCACACACCCGACAACATCAACTGGGCGCGACAGCATCAGATCGATTTCATGCTTTCTGGCCACAATCATGGAGGCCAGATCAAATTGCCGCTCCTGGGACCGGTTTATTCGCCAAGTCGATATGGCGTGCATTACGCCGATGGCGTATTTTATGAACCACCGACAACACTACACGTCTCTCGCGGCGTCTCAGGTAAACATCCCCTGCGGATTGGGGCTCGTCCGGAAATCAGTTTACTGACCCTGCTTCGAAGAGCTTCCTGACGAAAAGAGACGTTTCAAACATCAGGATAGCCCAGATAGCTCCGCTGTCTGGGTGGACGAAGTCCATAAGAGGTATTCAGTTTGATGTTGAGTTCTGCAGCAGGCTGCTTGCGGCTGCGCCGCCCCGAAAGAATCTTTCGGGGCTATCCGGATTACAACGATTATCAATAAATGAAGGAAGAATAAAAAAGAGCCTTGATCAAATTCAATCAAGGCTCTTTTCAGGTTCATGATTGCAACTGGGATAAAACCTGGCAATCTGTCTTAATCTGGACTAGGAACTTGTTTCCATTTCCAGTGAATCTAAATGGATACGGTAAACTTGCTTGGCAAATTTAGTCGGTCTTGTGACGCGCTGACGTCGCATCATTTCCTCTTCGCTCCAGGATTTCTGAATTTCACTGCACTCGGCTCGAATTTCTTCTGGTGTAGGCACATAAGGAGCCACGTTACAGCCATTTGAAGAATTTTTTTTCTCTTGTGTGGTCAGAGTTCGCATTATCAAGGTCTCCCAGTTGAAAGTTGTCGTTACGATTGGAGCAAGTTGCAACGACCGTGCCAGTTCAACTGGAAGCCCAGTAGTAAATGTTTTCCTCAGCCTTAACACCCCCTGTTTTACTGTGAAAAATTGCGTGAAAAAATCTTCAATTTCTGCCTATCCCAATTGGAACTGAATTTGAAGAAGATTGATATTCTTTCCTTTATACAAATTTGGGCTGTTGACAAGCCAGATTGATCGCTCAACGATCTATCCGAAATTTTTGAGCGGCTAGCGATCACATTATTCTTCCATCTTGTCCTGAATCACCTCGATACGTTCAATTCGGGCACAGAATCCGCCATCGCGATTTGTATTGGGGAGTATTGATTTCATCTCGGTGCAAGTAAATTCCGGATGATCCTCCAGCCAGCGGGAAACCAGCTGCTCATTCTCTTTCGGCTCGATGCTGCAGGTCGAATACACCATTCGCCCCTCTTCCGCCAGTAATTCTGCAGCTGTGTCGAGAAGTTGCATCTGAATGTCGTTGAGCAGATGCAATTCGGTGATCGAATATCGCCAGCGAGCCTCGGCTCGTTTCCCTAACACGGCGGTATTGCTACATGGAGCGTCGATTAAGATGGCATCGAAAGGTTCCTCGGAAATATACGGATCTTCTCGATCAATCAATAAGGTCTTGATGCACGATATCTGTAAACGCTCCGCATTCTCTTCAATCTGCTCGATACGACGTGGACTGACTTCTGTCGCAAGCAATTCGCCTCGATCGAGCATCAGTTCTGCTAATTGAGTCGTTTTCGTCCCCGGACCAGCACACAAATCGAGAACCCGTTGTCCCGGATACGGGTTCAACAATTTTGCCGCATGGGTCGCAGTAATATCCTGAACAACAAACTCGCCAGCTTCAAAACCGGGGAGATTACTGAGCCGGACTTTTTGATCGATGCGAATCGATTCCGATACATCAGTTGTCGAGACAGCGATCTCTGCTTCGCGACATCGTTCTATCCACCGGGCTGGATCGACGGCAATCCGATTGAGGCGGACGTGCATCGGCGGAGCCTCCAATGTCGACCAGCACAATTCGATAAATTCTTCGCGCGGGTATCGTCGATGCCATTCACGAATTAGTGATTCTGGCAAACTGAATGCGAATCCCATGTAGTTGGGAAAGTGAGTTTCCAGATCGGGAAAAATCTCTTTGTTCAATACACGGTATTCATGATTTTCGAACGGATATGCATTCGCGGAGAGTTCACTGGTCACTTCCTCTGTCAGCAAACGTTGAACTCCACGGAGGACGCCATTTACAAATCCCGTCCATTCCGGATGAGTGAGCAGGCGACAAAGTTCAACAGTCTCCGAGATCGCAGCGTGCTGAGAGTCGGCTGGCCCAAACAATAATTCGTTGGCTCCCATTCTCAAAATCGTCCATAAGGGAGCCTGAACCTGATCGACGGGACGACTGACGCACTCTTTGAGAACGCGGTCGATGGTTCTTTGCCGTAAGATTAATCGTTCCGACCAGGCGACTGCCTGAGGTCGAATTTCATCATTAAGAAACAATTCCAGTACCTGATCCCGCACGAGTTGACCGGTTGTGCGATAGCGTTCAACGATCAGATGAATTGCATGTCGGATCGTGCGGGGAATCGAAGGTGGCTGTTTTTGACGTTGTTTACGAACCTGAGAGCGAACCGGGCGTTTTCGTTGAGGCATAATGTTCTTCAATTCTGGGAGTGTTGTAGGTCAGGCTGTGCCTGACGAATTCTGTGTGCCACCATATTAGTCCGTTGTTCCAGCAGGAGGAGTCGGCTGAGGCAAAGAAGACCAGAACACGGCAGGCTGAGTGACAGTATCGAATGTTCGTCCAATCTGCTGAATGCTCGGCATCGTCATGACGACGTCCATTCCCTTTTCAATCTTTTCGGGAGTGAAGATCAATCGTTCCAGTTTCAGACCCTTTAAAGGTGTCAAATCAGTCACGGCAGAATCCGCGATATTGAGTCGTTTGAGATTTGAATTTCCTGAAAGCGGGCTCAAATCAGTAATGGGAGTCTTTTCAATATCAAGACTCATCACCGGATTTCCCTTCAGGACGGAAATGTCCTGAACCTGCGTCTCCGTCAGCCACAAGGTTTCGAGAGGCATACCACGAATGGCTGAGATGTCCGTCACTTGAGTATCAAATAAGCCAAGTTGATCCAGTTGCATCCCTTCGAGTGGGGAAATATCGACGACTGGAGTATGTTCCATCCGCAATTTCTGCAATGGCATTCCTTTCAGAGGAGATAAATCCGTGACTTTTGTGCTTTCCAGATAGAGTTCCTGCAATTTCAGGCCTTTGAGGTTTTGCAGATTTTCAATGGGAGTACTCGTCAAATCAAGGACTCGTAAAGGAGCATCCTTGATTGGTGTGATATCGGAGACTTTCGTTCCCAGCAGATACAATTCCTCAAGAGGCATCCCTTCCAGAGCTGCAATCGACTCAATCGGTAACTGCATCAGATTGAGATATTTAACGGGCAGTCCTTCCAGAGCTGCGATATCTGTCACGCCTGATTGAGCCAGATTGACCGCAATCACTTTGCCGCCCGCTTTCGTAAATTCCGCCTGGTCATTGGCTCCCAGCTTTTTCCGCAAAGTTGCCACGGAAATCTCGGGCTCTCCATCAATCGCTTTTGCGACAGGCATCGGAGCCTGGGTCGTCTCTGAGTCCTTTGAAGCGTTGTTTTCAGCAGCAGGATCCTGACAGCCTGCCAATAAAACGAGACAGCAAAAGATTGTCCAATGAATTTGGCGAGCAGACTTCAGCATGTTGTTGGAAATCCTGAATGAGTTATGATGTGCGAGAAATTTGACAATAACTATTGAGTACGGTGATCAAGGATCATCCCGTAGGACAGGCTTCCAGCCTGTCTGGTATCGATATTGATTCTCGTTTTGCGATAACCGACATTTAGACAGGCTGGAAGCCTGTCCTACTTATTGTTGGAGAATCGATCTTCAGCAGCCATCATACATAGTGAGAAGAAATCTTCCATGACACCCCCGGAATCCACTCGCGAACAACAACTTGCCCAAGCGACCAATGACCATCAGCAGGGAAATTTTCAAGCAGCCGAGTCGCTTTATCGGCAGCTATTGGACTCCCAACAGGATGATAATGTCGGCTATCTGCTCGGAACTCTGCTGCTGCAGAAAGGAGATGCCGCCCTGGCAGTGGAGCATCTAAAGCCGATAGCAGAGCGACATCCGGAATCGACCGACCTACATAATAATCTGGGAGTCGCTTATCAAACGCTCAATCAGCGTCAGGAAGCCGTCAAAGCATTTCAGGCTTCGCTGAAAGCGGACCAGAATTATCCGCAGGGGTGGCAGAATCTGGGAAAACTGCTCTTCGAAATGAAGCATGTTCGCGAAGCCGAGAAATGCTATCGCGAAGCGGTCCGCTTATTGCCGGAGGATCTGGCCTGTCGTCAGGATTGGATTCAGGCTCTCATTTCAACAGAACAATGGACCGAGGCGGCTCAGGAAATTGAGACTTTGTTGCAGAAAGATCTGTCATCTGAGATCGAGATGGAATGGAAAACACAAGCCGCGTTTGTCCAGGCTCAACTGCACAATTATGTGGAAGCCACTCGTTTGAGCGAGGAAGTTCAAGCTCGACAGCCGGAGAATATTTCGATTCTTGCCAATCTGAGTTATCTCTACGAACATATTGGCGAAATCGACAAGGCGATTGCAGCCGGTCTTGAGGCTCAGGACAAGGCTCCCCACTCCGCGGAAATCGCCAATAATCTGGGAGTCGCCTATCGCTCTGCCCATCGCATAGAGAAGGCGTTGTCGGCTTTCTCCAAATCGATTGAACTGAATCCCGATTTGCCACTGGCGACCTTCAATCGGGGAAGTACACTCCTGTTGACTGAGAACTATCAGGCAGGCTGGGTCGATTATGAACGTCGCTTGAGCCTGATCCCTCAGCCGGAAGAATTGAATGGGTTAAATCGCTGGACGGGAGAGAAAATCTCTGGTCAGAGATTACTGATTGTCTGCGATCAGGGATTTGGCGACTTATTGATGTTCGCTCGTTTCCTGCCGATAATTCGAGAGCGTTCCGATGCCGTCACCATTTTCCGGGCTCCACCGGAAATGTTGAGATTACTCAATGCGAGTCGTCTGGATGGGTTGCCCCTGGCAGATATTATTGTTTCCGAAGATGAACCGTTGCCTCAAGCCGATTGCATGTTTCCTCTGATGAGTGCTGCTGCTCAGCTCGTTTTGGGTATCGATGATGTCGGAATGCAAAACTCTTATTTGCAACCTCCCAGAAATCAACCGATTGCTGATTGGCTGGAAAGCTCATCGGTGAAAGGCCAGAAAACGATCGGCTTATGCTGGCGGGGGAATGCTGCTCAGGCACAGGATCACGTTCGCACGATGTCTCTCGAAACGCTATTTCCACTCAGCGAAATCCCTGATATTCGCTGGGTCAGCCTGCAAATGGATGCCGATGACGATGAGTTGAAAACATGGCCGGGTGAAATCATCTCTGCGAAAGATAAGGTAAAAGACTTCGCAGACACTGCTGCGATCCTCCAAGAAATTGACTTACTGATTACGGTCGATACGGCCATCTGTCATCTCGCAGGAGCGATGCAGCGTCCCGTCTGGAATATGTTACCTCATACCCCAGACTGGCGCTGGCATTTGAACCGGGAAGATTCCCCCTGGTATCCTTCGATGCAACTTTATCGACAACCTCGATGGGGCGATTGGAAAGCGGTGGTTGAGAAGATAGCAGCAGAGCTGAATTAACAGTAGTCGAGCGGTGCCAGTGATGGCATGGGCTTTATCAGATTATTATTAATTTTGTGCCACGGCTCTGTGAGCCGTGTCATCGACAGTCTTATCTCCTAACACACCTCATGAAAGTACAACCCGCATAAACACGGCTCACTGAGCCGTGGTACAGCAAATAATAGTTTTACTTGTCTAAAACAACCCGCAGTTAATAAGGCGCAACTTCAAATACTTCACCTCAGTCATTACTGACCAGGCTCCCCTTAATTAACTATCAATAATCCCATCACCAAACGGGTCACTCGATGGTCGGTTATTCTGTGGTGTATTTCTAGCTGACCGGTCTTTGTTGTTCGATGAATTCGATTCCGGTTTGGACTCTGGATCGACTCGATGAACTTTACCATCTTCCGTTTCGAGAGTAATTCGGGAGGATGGATTTCCAGTTGAAGGTGAATCGGGTTTCTGAGAAGACGATTCGTGATGATGCAGGTCTTCCTGTTCATCGAGAGAGGCAAAGGCGTTTTCGCCGTAGTCATCATAAGAGCAGATGTAACCTTCGTTTTGCGACTGAATCAACTCTTCTTCATAAGCCGTGATGACAGTCTGCTGAATCAAATCGCGGCACTCCGAGTTGATCGGATGTGCAATATCGGCATAGAGTTTGGCACGGCCATCATCATCTTTGACGGCTCTTTCAGGGCGCAGGCGGACGCCACACTGATTGCAGAACGTCGCGCGCAGATGATTTTTGAAATGACACTTCGGGCAGCGGTCGGTAAGTTTGCGGCTCGGCATCGCCACAAAAACCCCTTTCGATCCCTGAATAATCTTTAGATCGCGAATGACGAAGCAGGAATCGAGTGTGATTGAGCAAAATGCACACAGCCTTTCCCCGGAATCCTCCATCAGTTTGATGCGAACTTCAGTAATCTCCATAGTCAGTCTACTCCTCGAAGTTGCTAAACACGGCTGTGAGCGACAATGACAGTTCCCACTGACAAACCCTGCAGCTTCGCGGCTGCAAAATTTGCTTCGCGTCGATTTCGACAAATTCCAAAACAGGCAGTTCCACTTCCGCTCATCATGGTTGCTAAAAAATTCTGCTGCTGCATTGCGGATAATACCGTTTGAACATCCTCGTTGAGTTGTTCTGCCGGTTCCTGCAAACTGTTATGTAAATGGTATTTTACACGTGACAAGTCCGATCCGTGCAGAGCATTTAGTAATTCTTTAGAAGAATGTGGGAATGGAGAAACTTTGCAGTTTGCGTAAACTTCCGCTGTTGACAATCCTGAATCTGGTTTCACAAGAACATATGAAATCGGTTTGCCTGGAACCGTATGCAATTGCTCTCCCCGTCCATATCCGACTGCCAGACTTTGCCGGGAGACGAAAAAAGGAATATCACTTCCCAACTCGGCTGCCATTTGAATCAACTCTTGTGGACTAAGCTGCAGTTTCCAGAGTTGATTGAGGGCCAGCAATGTCGTTGCGGCATCGGAAGAACCACCTCCGAGTCCAGCCTGCGAAGGAATCCGCTTGCGAAGTAGAATATCGACACCCTCTAAACAATTCGTCCGTTCTTTAAGTAGCAAAGCTGCACGTACAATTAAGTTGCGATGATCGGTTGGGAGAACTTCCCGAGCAGCCTGATGTGGAGAAACGTGCTCTATCTCTAGTGAGATTTTCCCGCTTGAGGATGGCAGGAACCGAAGCGTATCGTGCAGATCGAGTGTCTGCATGAGTGTCTCGATTTCGTGAAATCCGTCTGATCTTTTCCCCAGAATTTTCAGAAAAAGATTGAGTTTCGCCGGTGCCTGGAGAACAAGCGGCGACTCGAACCCGGTGTGCATAATCGGACACGTCCTGTGTTACCAACGCTTCGAAGTGATTTCGCTTTCGCTATTTTTAATGCGTTAGTCTCTGTTTCGGCAGACTCTACAAGCCAGCCGTGCTGGAACCGCTCTCGACTGGAATTCCTTGAAGGTCATGATAATGACTTGGAATCCAGTTCGCTGTGAAGTTCATTTTTTTAAGTAACTCAATTAAAGCTACTCATCACAACCGATTCCGTCAATATCTCTTTGTCCAGTTCCTGAATTATGAGGATTTTGTATCGATCTCAGGAGAAGCTGAAGTATTGTCTGCTGCTTTGGGATCTGGCGGAGCAGGTTTTTCGTTTGCGGCCTTCTCTTTTTTGGCTTTCCCTTTGAAGAGACCACCAAACATCGGCTTCTTTGGTTTTTCCTCCGTTTTGCTCTTTGCTTCCGTCGTATCCGCTTCAGCAGTGGCCACTTTCGAAGCTTTTGCTTTTTCTTTCTTCGAAATTTTTTGATCAGAGGATTTCGCGGTCTGTTCGTCTTTGGGTTTCTTCTTCAGTAAACTTCCGAGACTGAACTTCGACTTGGCTTTCTCTTTGCCTGCTCCCTCTTCTGATTTCCCTTTTGCGGTTTTACCCTCTTCAGCTTTCTCTTCGTCTGTTTTTTCTGGTTCGGGTGCCACGACAGATTTCAGATGGAAGAGTGGATTCTTACCAAATTTCTGCTCACACTTAGGACATTTGGCTTTCACGAGACCAGCAGGTTTTTTCCCACCGAATTTCTGTTCGGCGCGGTGCTCTTCACAAATCGCAACTTCGCCGCACTGACAAAGCCAGCCAACTTCGACAACCGGCAATACAGGATCGGCCTGATAGAATTCAGGCGAGACCAGCGATTCAAATTCATGCTCACCCAAAGCACAGGTATGCTTGATGGTATCCGTCTGAAAGGGAATACCGTCCATCCTGAGGAAATCATCCTGCTCAATGATTTCAGAGACCCAGCCCTGCAATTTTCGATATTGGGAGAGGGTCAACTCGACACATCGCGTAGGCGGTTCTTTTGGGGGAGCAGGCTTTTTCGGTTTCTTGGGCTTTTTGCCTGGCTTGGTTTGAGTCAATGAAGGATGCGGCGTTTCTGATGCCACTACGGGAGCAGGAGGCAGTTCGATGGCGAACACGCCCGGTCCAAACACCTGTTCGCCGTTGGTAAAGTTATTGTCATAAGGAGGCTGAACCAGGAACAGTTGTGAGAGTTGTCCTTTAGTAATCACCTCGAAGCGATCTGTCGGTAGTGCCTGCAGCGGCCTTCCAGTCTGAAGATAATCGGCGACATTCTGTCGAACGATTTCGGCTTGTTCTGCAGGTTTTCCTTTAACTCCTTTTTGTTTGGGCCAGACGAAAATCAAATCTTCCTTCCAGCGAATCAAATCGGGAGTTTCCCCTTTGCCTTTGAGTGCATTCGCTTTGGGCTTGAATTTGGCGATGGCGATTTCATGCCAGCGAACGCCTTCAATTTTGAGATTTTCTGGCAGTGGTTCCTTCTTCGATTGCTTTTCGGCTTTCTTGTCTTTCGGCTTATCGATAATTGGGACCAGAAACGGGAGGGTACATTTGGGACATTGCCCGATTTCTCCCTGATGGTATCGCTGCACACGGATTTTGCAGTCGCCACAAGGTCCCTGGATGAGAAATGTATTCTTAGGAGCCGCTTTCTTCTTGCGTGATTTCTGTCGGGAAAGCTCTTTTTCCTCTTTTTCTGCCAGTTTGAGCAAGTCTTCCTCTTCCTCGACTTCAGGCTCTTTCTGGGCAACAGCAGTAGACTCGACTTCTTCTTCGTCATCATCGAATGCGGGAGCATCGTGATGGGAATCAGGAAACCAATTTTCTTCGGCTTCGACCATGTCAAAACTGACATCAAGCTCGAAGTCATCCTCTTCGTCGTCACCGATCGACGGAATCTCCGTGATGTCAGACGGTTGAGTTTTTGCCGTAATCTCCTGGACTTGAACGTCATCCTCTTCAATGATGGCAGCCGGCCTCAGGAGCATTTCCTGATAGACTTTTTCCATGTCCTCCTGCATAAAGGCACCGCATTGCCAGCAGCGAACCAGCCCTTTGCGGTTCATCGCTTTACAGTCGCGACAGGCAATTTCATTGGAACCGTCGTAACGATCGTCCGAGGAGGTATAGACATCCGCGACGTGGTCGGCGCCTTCCTGCAATACATGGTGACACTGGGGACAGATTAATGTGTCATCCAGAATGAGGGTTTTGCATTTCGGACAGGTAGATATCGATGAGATCATAATGCTGAGAATACAGTTAAATTCAACGACGGAATGGCAATAAAGAAAAACGAATGAAGATGCTCTCAATAAGTGAAGGAGAATCTTCATTCATTGTGCAATCTCACAATGATCTTAACAGGAAATTCCCTTCAGATCAGCCTGATCGCATGTTTTTTCTGATTCCTCAATCGTTACAGAGCGTGTAACCGCAATCGTTTACATCGCCAGCAGGCTGTCCATCATCGAAATCGCCGCTGGTCCGACCAGCACCACGAAGATTCCCGGGAAGATGAACAACACCAGAGGAAAGATCATTTGCACGGCTGTTTTCTGGGCTTTTTCTTCCGCCATCTGCATACGTTTCACACGCATACTGTCGGATTGCACCCGTAATGCCTGAGCGATTGAGGAGCCAAAGCGGTCGGCTTGAATCAGAATTGCAGCCAGGGCTTTCATATCGTCGACGCCTGTGCGAATGCCCAAATCATGCAGAACTTCCCGACGAGGACGACCCATTTGCAACTGAAAATTTGCCAGATTGAATTCTGAACAGATATCGGGAGCGGTGTCTTCGAGTTCTTCAGAAACCCGTCGCATGCCGGCATCAAGTCCCAGTCCAGACTCGACGCACACAACCAGCAGGTCGAGAGCATCCGGCATTGTCAGGAAGATATTACTCTTACGTTTCATACGCAGATAACCCATGACCAGTTCTGGAATATAAAATCCAAGCCCTGCCCCAACAGCAAAGGCAGACCAGCCACTTTGAGTATTACCCCAACTGATGAAACCAAAAGTCGCACCGATAATCACACCCAGGATCATCGAAAGCAGTTTGATCGAAAGAAAAACCTGCGGAGCTGTCGGGGAGTTAAATCCGGCATTGGCCATGCGGACTTTCAGAACGCTTTCTTCCAGTTCTGTTTTCGGCTTCAAGGCTTTCGACAAAGTCGGAGCAGCCTTGCCGATCATCCCGGAAACGCCTTCGGACTTTTCCTGCTGTTCTTTGTTACGACGACCGGGATCGCGAATATCCATCAGACGTTCGGAAACGCGATCGTCCTTTTCGCTGAAATGGCTGACGGCAAACCAGATCAAAGCCGAGATGCCGCCAAAAATTGCGTACGGCAGAATTGTGACCATATCCATTGTCGGAACCTCGAAATTGAACTTCTATAAATATTATTTGCAGGACAGGCATCTTGCCTGGCTTTTTTAGTTCGTAGGTTGGGTTACGCTTCGCTAACCCAACCTACGTGTACTGTCCTACCTGAAAACAACTCAAATCTTGATTTCAATAATCTTCTTAATCGTGATCGCACCCAGAATCTGCAGGAAGACGGCTCCGGCAATCATCTTGCGACCTAACTCTTCGGTGAAGAGCAGCATCATGTATTCGGCATTCAGGTAGTACATCACGAAGAACAACACGATCGGCAGTGCCATCAACACAACACCACTGATACGTCCTTCCCCGGTCAATGCCTGAACCTGTCCCATAATACGGAAACGCTCGCGGACAATATGTCCAATTTTGTCGAGAATCTCCGCCAGATCGCCCCCAGCCTGTCTCTGAATGGCGACGGCTGTCACGAAGAATTTGAAGTCCAGATTCGGCACACGACGAAAGACATTTTTGAGGGCTTTGTCGATCGGAATTCCCAGATTCTGTTCTTCGTAAGCCATCCCGAATTCTTCAGAGATCGGCTCAGGCATTTCATGAACGACCACCTGAATTCCAGAAGCCAGACTATGCCCAGATCGCAACGCCCGGGCAATCAACTCCAGTGCATCCGGTAACTGAGCACCAAAGCGGGCAAAGCGTTTTTTCCGTCGACGAAGAATCCACATGTAGGGCAGAATTCCTGCGAACAAAGCACAGACTGGCAATAAAGGTGTCGGAGCATGAGCCGCCATTCCTCCAACAACACCAACGGCTGCAAACACAATCGAAATGATCGCAAAAACTTCAATCCCAATCGGGGAATGAGCCTGCTCGAATAACAGAGGCAGATTTCCGAATTTGAAAATCAGATTATTGAATGCTTTCGACATCCCGCCGACGCCATCCTTGAGCATCTGCTTCTTCAGGATTTTCTCGTCTTTCCCTTCTTCCACGCTGTTTTTGTGTCCGGTAAGAACCTGGAGACGATCTTCAACTTCGGTATTGCTGAAGTCATTCATCACCAGCATGATGGCAACAATAATTGCAACAACAGCGACAAAGGCAATTATCGAAATAAAGAGTGGATCCATGTGACACCTGAAATTTTTTGATCGGCCAAGGCAGTTGCTTCAGCCAGTTCCTGCGAAACAATTATTCTGGAACGAAGGTTTTTTAATTTGTTACCAAAGTGAATTCATCAACACCTGTAGGTCAGGCTGTGCCTGACATGATTGAACATTGACCTCAAATTTCGTCAGGTACAGCCTGACCTACGAACTGTCTTATCTAGCCCAGTACTCGGGCTGAAAACAGATTACTCGGCAAACGAACGCCAGCTGCTTCCATGCGATCCATACAGTGAGGACGAACCCCTGTCGATTCAAAGTGACCGTACGCGCGGCCGTCTTCTTTAATCCCATCCTGCACGAACAGGAAAATATCCTGCATGATGATCGTCTCCTGCTCCATGTTGAGCACTTCGGTGATATGAGTCACTTTTCGAGGGCCACCCTGCAGACGGTTCGACTGAATAATCAAATCGACGGCTGCACTGAATTGCTGACGAATCGCTTTCATCGGCAGTTCGATTCCACCCATCGAAATCATCGTTTCCATACGAGAGACGGCATCGCGAGGATTGTTGGCGTGAATTGTTGTCAGCGAACCTTCGTGACCCGTGTTCATCGCCTGGAGCATGTCGAGAGTTTCCGCTCCTCGACATTCCCCGATAATGATTCGATCCGGCCGCATTCGCAGGGCGTTTTTCACCAGGTCGGTCGCAGAGACGCGGCCCTTCCCTTCGATATTGGCGGGACGTGTTTCGAGTCGCAGAACATGATCCTGCTGAAGTTGAAGCTCGGCTGCGTCTTCAATCGTGATGATACGATGGTCAGGCTGTATGAAACTCGACAGTGTATTCAGCAATGTCGTTTTACCGGAACCGGTACCACCGGAGATAACTGTGTTCAATCGAGCTTTGGTCGCTCCTTCCAGGAACATCGCCATTTCAGGTGTGAAGGCTCCGAATTTGAGCAGAGATTCCAGAGTCAGCGGGTTGGCCCCAAACTTTCGAATCGTCAGCGATGGACCATCAAGAGCCAGCGGCGGAATGACGGCATTCAAACGAGATCCATCCGGCAGCCGGGCATCGACCATCGGCGTACTTTCATCGACACGTCGTCCGACTCGCGAAACAATTCGGTCCAGAATTTGTAACAGGTGGGCGTTGTCTCGAAACGTCACATCCGATTTGACAATCCGTCCGTTCTTTTCCAGAAAGACATTCTTGGGCCCGTTGATCATAATGTCGGCCACGTCATCCATCTTCATCAGGATTTCAAGGGGGCCGAAACCGAAGGTCTCATCAAGAACTTCATCAATCAGACGTTCGCGTTCGGAACGGTTCAGCAAAGGATTTTCGGTATCGCATAAATGCTCGACAACAAGACGGATTTCTCGTCGGAGCGTATCCCCTTCCAAATCTCCCAGACGAGACAAATCGAGCTTATCGACCAGTTTGCCGTGTATCAGTCGTTTGAGTGTTTCAAAATCGTCCTGGGAAAAAACGCCGTTGCGGCTTGTGCGTGCTTGAGGAGGTTTTACAGGGGCCATCGACAGTCTCCATCACCGTTGTAATTGTGCATGATTCCATTGTTATGCTTGCAGAAGTTCGACACGATGAGGCACACTCTTGGTTTAGTGTCTATGTCGCCTACTGCTCAACGCTTTAACCATAGTTCACATTTAAGACATGCGCAGGAGAGACTTTGATCATTTGATGATATTTTGCCTTGCCTGTGTGTTCGTTACGAATTGATTTTTCAGTGAGTAGGGATTGTATGAATTCTGACGATAAACCGATTTCAGATGACCCTTTTGCATTAGTCGATCCTCAACTCTGGTTGATTACTTCTGCCACTGAGAATCGCCGCAGTGGTTTGATTGCAACGTTTGTCAAGAAGGCATCGATTGTGCCGGATTGTCCGCGGTTTGTGATCGGACTGGCTCATCAGCACGAAACCTGTCGGCTGATTGAGGAATCCGGTTCCTGCGTGCTGCATCTTTTCAGTCGGGAACAGTCCAATTGGGTGGAACAATTTGGAGTTCCATCGGGATCCCAGACGGATAAGTTCAAATCAACCTCGACTCAGACAATCAAAACAGGAGCCCCTGTTCTTTCAGACGCAATCTGTGCATTCGATTGTCAGGTCGAACGGAGTTGGGAAATAGGTGACCGATCTCTGTTCCTGCTGCAAGTCGTCGAAACAAAAATGCTCAACCCGGGCTTTCCTCTCCGCTTTTCCGATATGTGGAACATGGTCTCGACGGAACTTCGTCAGACGTTATCGACGTTGCTCGTGAGAGATCAGCAAATTGACAGGCAAGCCATAAAGATCTGGCGAGGGGAAATCGACTGAATGAGAGAATAAAAAAGAACCACGGATGGACACGGATAAGCACGGATTTTCAATATCTGCGTTTATCTGCGTCCATCTGCGGTTCAAAATCTATTCGACTGTAGGTCAGGCAGTAGGTAGGCTGAATCTGCTTACGGCATATCGAGAATTAAAATTCAATTTCCGTTTGAACAGGGCTAAGCATTCCCCGGAAATACAATAACCATAGTTGGAATGGATAACGTCGACTTCAAACATCCGTGAAAATCCGTGTCCATCTGTGGTTCAAAACTCTACCCAACCTGCAATTGTTCTTCGAGAGTCGAAACAATTTCCTGAGCAGACCATTTCCGAGTGGAAATCTGGATCGATTCATTTCGTTCGAGCATCTGCTTCATTCGCTTTTCCGCCGACATGACCGTGCTATGATTGCGGCCGCCATACTGCTTGCCGATTTCATGATAAGCAGCCTGCGTCCATTGCCGTGACAAATACATGGCCAGCATTCTTGGCTGAGAAAGATTGCGGGAACGTTTCGCCGAAATCAAATCTTCCGGCTGGACGCCGAACAAATTGCAGACGGCATGTTGAATATCCGAAGTCCGCACAATCTTCAGACAATCCCGTTCGAGATCGCGTAGGATTTCGCGGGAGGCAGTAATACCCACCATTCGTTTAGTCATGTGATGATAAGTCTGCAGGCAATTGATCGCTCCAATCAGCTCGCGAACATTGCGTGAAAACTTCGTCGCAACGAAATCGATTGCATCATCTGTGACCGGCAGAGAGAGTTTAGTGGTATGACGTCGGACAATCTCACGACGAGCTTCCAGATCGGGAGACTCTAATCGTGTGACCAGTCCTGAGAGAAATCGGGTACTCAGTTCGGGCCGCAGGTGAGTGAGCATGCGAGGATGCCGATCCGCTGCCAGCACGACTTGCCGACCGTAAGAAATCAGTTCCTGAATGGTATGACAGAACTCTTCCTGAAAGCCTTTTTTGGCATCCAGAAAATCGATGTCATCGACAATCAAGACATCAACCTCACGAAACTTTTTACGGAAAGCCGGGAGAGATTTTTCGTAAAGCGCTTTCGTGTAATAGTTCCCAAATGCTTCAGCAGTCAGCGACATCACTTGCCAGTCGGGATAGTTCTGTCGGACTTCCCGATGAATCCCTTCGAGCAGATGCGTTTTGCCGATTCCCACTCCGCCATAAAAATAGAGTGGGTTATACTGTTCGCCGGGATGTTCGGCGACGACTTTTGCCATCGCATGCGGGACATGATTACCTGGACCGGTGACGAAATCGTTCAGGCTGGCAAACCGACGCCGGCGCGGAGCCAACCGGCCGCGGATCTTCTGATTCTTATCGACAGCAGGTATCGGAGTTGGAGCAGCAACGGGCGAACCATTGTTCGATACTCCATTCACACAATGAGGTAGTGTCGTTACCACGG
This sequence comes from Planctomycetaceae bacterium UBA2671, assembly GCA_002359185.1. GTDB lineage: Bacteria > Planctomycetota > Planctomycetia > Planctomycetales > Planctomycetaceae > Rubinisphaera. The sequence goes on along the minus strand of DEML01000030.1, from coordinate 183,222 downwards.
ACTTCACTTCCGCTGAAGATGAAACTTGAGACTGAAACGCACTCAACTGTTCTGCCGCTGCCGCATCGACTTCAAAACGAACCTGTGCAGCCAGCCCCAGACATTCCCGGGCGACCTCCGTTGCAGGTTGCTGAAACTCTCTCGACATCCATTGGGTGAGAAAGGGACTGGCGACTCCCACCACTAACACGTCACCATGAATGGTAACCGTGCTGCGGTTTTGAAACCACTTCTGGTAGCGTTGTTCTCCAATGAGTTGTTGCAAACTCTGAAGGAATTTCTCAGCGTAATGCTGATGATCTGAATTCGATTGGGTCGAACCTTCATTGCTCGAATGACTCCATTCGGGTGGCATCTTGCTTCCCCAGCTATCCGTTGGTTGTCCTGACCATCAACTTTGCGAATATCAAACCAGATGATATTCGGCCTGCCTGCAGGGGAGATCAGATCTTAAGGGAGCACTGTGATTTAATCACATCCTTGTACAGCGGGTGATCCTGATAGACTCGTTCGATAAGTCTATTTCCCAGGATTCGATTCCCAACACGCAAAACGTCAACCCTCAGATTACGCCGTAATGGCGAACTGGCAGGGCTGCTTCGGTTGGTCGTCAGGGAGTTATAACGGGTTACTAAATTGTCAGAAAGGGTTGGTCAGCTTAAAAAATTCGAGTGAGTCAAAAATCTATTCCACATCCTTGGATTACTGGATGTTTCTCAAAAAATATTTTCTGAAAACATCGCTCTCAAAGGTGGGTATGAACTTCAGTTCTTGCTCTCTCAGTGGCGTCGATCGTATCGATCTGAATCCGTGTGTCAAACGTAAAAATCTGATAAAGATTTCGCGAAGCTCAAACTTTTTTTCGACTCTTCCAAAACTCTTGAACAGCATGAGATTGCAACTTTTCCGGTCGCAGAAGTAGACCTCAAAGTTTTGTCCATAACGTGCTGATTTCATTTTTCAGGATTGTTCAGCGAGTGGAAAAAGATCCGTTGTCTGGAAATTCTCTCAAATCCGAGAGATTCGTAAAGCTTTACTGCAGCAAGATTTCGGGCATCAACTCCCAGGAAAAGGGATTGTTTCTCGCGTTTGAACTTGCGGATTGCCTGAGCTAATGCTCCTTTCGCAAAACCCTGATTTCGATATTTTTTTATGATGCCGATGTAGATCAACTCAACCTGTTCCAGTTCTGTGTGTTCGGCAAAGAAAAGGATTCCCACCGCGACCCCATTCTGTTCAATAACCAGCCACCACTCCGGATGATATTTCCCTTGCGTCCGATGCGATCGGATCGCCTGATCTCCTGTTCGTTGTCCCTGAAGTTCAGGAAAATCCTGGGAGTCTTCGTAAGTCCGTTCAATCAAGTTTGCCAGTTGCGAATCATCAATGACTTTCTGATAAGGAATCAGTTTTAAGGGTTTATTCTTGAGAGATTTACGTTGCTCTGAAATCAAATCAAACGTTCTCATCAGGAATAACATGTTTCCCAACTCCTGAAAGCCGCATTTCTGGAAGGCTTCGATATCCAGTTCCTGTTCGGCACTGACAGAACATTGCATATGCGAACATTGTTGCGATTGAGCGATTTTAGCAGTCTGATCCAGCAGTCGATATCGCAGCTCTTTTCGCTTTTCCGGAATCACTTTTTTTGATGAGACTGAGGGCGGCCAGACCAAACCTGTTCCATCTGGCTGGACAATCAGCAGAATTGATCCAAGAATGTGAGGAGAGGAGTTTTGTTCGTCACGGGGCGAGCAGGCTACCATTAGGTTTGCTAAGTCAAACTCACCCGCTTCGGCCTGATCGAGAATTAAAGAGACATCCCGATCCAGTTGAAAGGAACCGGAATCGCGAACCAGAAGTTCCAATGCCTCGTGCTGTTCAGCACTTGTCCGGGCAGGGCGAATCTCTTCTGAACTCGATTCAATCTGATCATTCATTATCAACTCTTTATCACACAACTCATATTCAGAATATCCAACGGCCACATGCAACATACGGACTCTATTCTGACAATTCATCAGGAACGTACCCGGTTTCGCATCATACTGCCAGCCCTTCCCTTTTCTCCAATCTGTGGAAAGGGGAATTGATGTATTTTGCAAATCCTCTAGGCTTACTCGGCTTGCTGGCCTTGCCAACAATTGCGGTGATTCACCTGTATCACCGACGCTTTCCTCCTCTACAAATTGCCGGACTGCATTTGTGGACTCAGGAAACTCGTAAAGACTCTCCCGGCAGAAAACGGGAACAGCTGCCGATAACCCGTTCGCTGCTTTTAGAATTGCTGGCCGCTCTTTTAATTGCTCTGCTGCTGGCTGATCCGCGCGATGCCTCCACTATTACGAAGCCGCATCTCGTTGTTGTTCTCGATGATTCGGCTTCAATGTCTGCGCGAGCGAGTGGAATATCCTCCCGGGATCGGGCCGTTGAATGGCTTAAAGGACAGGAATCGTCATTAGGACGCGGAGGCGTTGTTTCCGTATTATTATCCGGCATTCGTCCCACATTGATAGCCGGTCCTCGTGCCAGTTGGCCGGAAATGCTGGTCGCGATGGAGGACTGGCAACCACAATCGACCCAGCACGATTTCGGCCCTGCCTGGGATCTGGCGGCTCAATTAGCCGGTGAACAGGAAGGCCGGATTGCTTTTCTGACAGACCGCCTGCCCGGTGAGAGTGAAATTGTGCCTGAGCGAATGGAGACTGTTTCTGTCGGTCGAAAAATGAACAACGTCGCCATCACTGCCGCTCGCTGGTTGTTCGATGCCGACACTGGCGAGGGAACATTGTTTACGCGCATCGCTAACCTGGGGGCTGAAGAAGAAACTGTTCAACTCTCTGCGACCGCAGGTTCCAGTAAACTAATCGATGAGCCAATCACCCTCCCCTCCAATACAGAAAAAGCGATGCAGTGGGCAGTCCCGGGAGGACTTTCTCAGATTCGCTTCAAAGCTCAAGCCGAGAACGATCCCCTGCCAATCGATCATGAGATTCTTTTGATCGAACCGGAAGTCCGATTGGTAACGGTCGCCGTGACATTGCCCTCGAATCATTCCGCTTTCGAACCGATCAAGAAAATTCTGGGGGTCTTACCGAATGTTCAACTGGGCGATCCGCCTGATTCCGATTTGATTATCTCTCAAGCAGCAGAAGATCCTGTCGGCGATCGTTCCCTCTGGTGGCTGGGAATCGGCCCACTGAATCCATCCACCGTTACCGAAAACGGCAAGACGGTGATCGGCCCTTACCTCATCGAAAAACATCATCCCCTGATGAACGGAGTTGTCCTTGGTGGTGTCGTCTGGGGTGGCATTCAAAACGCACCTGAAGAGCTCTCACCGATCATCAGTACGGGTTCAACAATGCTCTTCGGACAACGAATCGATACCTCTTCGAATGCTTACCTGCTCAATATCGATCTCGGCTCAACCAATCTGACCGAAAGCCCGGACTGGCCGATTTTCTGGACCAACCTGATCGAACAATGCCGGATTTCCCGTCCCGGTTTTCGTCGCTGGAATTTCCATCTCGATGAATCGATCCCCTTTACACTTCCGCTGGACAGCCTGGAGAAAGAAGAACAATTGATCCTCAAGCATGGGGATTCCGAGAAAACACTCGTCCGCATGGAGAACATGGAAATTCCCCCTCGATCCGAAGTCGGGTTGTATCAGGTGCTCGATGGTGACAATCAAATCGGGGAATTCGCAGTGAATTTCTTTGACCGGGAAGAATCTGACTTAACTCAACTGCTGCCCGGCGAACGTCCTCCCAGTATTCGCGGCCCAGCCCTGGGAATTCATGTCGATAACCCCTTTTCCTGGTTGCTGGTTATTGGCTTACTGATGACTCTGGCAGCTATCTTTTACGACTGGGCAATTACTCGTTCCAGAAATTTTGCATGAGCAAACGATCGAATAGAAAATAAAAAGCGAGTGAGTCACATTGGTATGGACTCACTCGCTTGCGCTTCGTGCTTGTAAAAGTAGCTCAGATCGTTACGGCATCATGCGCATTTCAGCCGATTCGCCCCCGGCAGCTGGGATGTAGGTTCCGGTGACATAGTCCATCACCATGCGGTCGGCATTGTATCGCCAGCCGAGGGTTTTGACGGAATGCTTCATGCGGGTGATCCAATGCTGAGGCAGGTCGTCGGTATCTCGTTCGTAGAAGATTTTGACGATCTGATTTTCCAGCACATCAATCAGGCTTTCGGCATCTCGCTGATCCTGGATTTCATCGTTGGCATGGATATGACCATCGCCAATGGCAAACCCGTTCATTTCGTCGTAAGCTTCCGCCCACCAGCCATCCAGCACGGAGAAGTTCAATCCACCATTGAGAACAACTTTCTGACCACTGGTTCCAGAAGCTTCCAGTGGACGACGTGGATTATTCAACCAGACATCAACCCCCTGCACCAGATGGCGGGTGAAGTTAATGTCGTAGTCTTCGAGGAAAGCAATCTTGCCACGGAACTCGTCCGTCTCAGAGAGTTTGACAATTTTCTGCAAGATTGATTTCCCAATTTCATCAGCCGGGTGAGCTTTCCCGCAGAAGATGAACTGCACCGGTCGGTTGGCGTCGTGAGCAATGCGAGCGAGACGTTTGGCATCGTGCAGAATCAGGTCGGCTCGTTTATAAGGTGCAAAGCGACGGGCGAAGCCGATGGTCAACGCCTGTGGATCCATCAATTCCGAAAGATCGGCAATCTCACTGTCGCTCGCATTTTTCCGGGCAGCCTGTTTCATCAGTCGATTGCGGGTGTAGACAATCAGACGAGCTTTGAGAGCCTGATGAGTTTCCCACAATTCACCGGGCGTGACTTGTTCAAACCCTGCCCAGACTTCCGGTTGTCCGGTTTTCAGGAACCACTCGGCTGGAAGCACGCGGTCGTAAATGACGCGCATCTGTGTTGCCAGCCAGGAGTTCACATGCACTCCGTTGGTAATGTGCCCGATCGGAATTTCCTCTTCGCTACGCCAGGGCCACAAACAGGCCCACATTTTACGGGAGACGACACCGTGCAGATTGGAAACCGCATTCGCCCGACGCGAGGTTTTAAAGGCGAGAACCGTCATGCAAAACGTTTCATGATGATTTTGCGGATCGACCCGGCCTAGTGCCATCAGTCCATGATGATCGAGCCCGAGCGCATCGCCCATCGGTCCGAGATGTTCGTCGATTAGGCCACCGTCGAAACGATCGTGACCTGCCGCTACTGGCGTGTGAGTTGTAAAGACACCTGAAGCTGCGGTTTCGCGAAGTGCATTATCGAAGGTCATGCCATCTTTGTGCATCCGATGTCGAATAACCTCAAGTCCAGCAAAGGCAGAGTGCCCTTCATTCATGTGAATGACACGCGGATTAATGCCAATTGCTTCCAGGGCTCGTACACCGCCAATGCCGAGTAACATCTCCTGACGAATACGAGTTCGCTGGTCGCCACCGTACAAGCGGGCCGTCAAACTGCGAATCTCATTGGAGTTTTGAGGAATGTTTGCATCGAGCAAATAGAGGCGAATACGACCGACCATTATATGCATGATCCGAGCATGAATTTTTTCATGGCGGGTTTCGACAGAAATGACAATCTCTTTCCCATCCGGTCCCTTGAGAACCTTCAGCGGCATCGTTTCAGGGTCGACTTCCGTATATGTTTCCTGCTGCCAACCGTTCTCGTCGATACTCTGTGAAAAATAACCTTCATGGTAAAACAGACCGATACCGACCAATGGAACCCCGAGGTCTGAGGCACTTTTTAAATGATCGCCTGCCAGAACGCCCAGTCCGCCCGAGTAAACCCGCAACGATTCGTGAATCCCGAATTCGGCAGAGAAATAAGCAACCGGACGAAAATTCAAGAGGCCCGCATGGGTGTCTCCCCAAGTGTCACGAGAAGCCAGATATTCTTTGAATCGACGAAACGCCCAGTTGATTTTTGAATGCAGCACTTCCTCACGGCAGCGTTTTTCGAGTTTATCGGGTGGATATTCTTTGAGCAGCTGGACGGGATTGTGGCTGAGTTCCATGTAGCGGGCTGGATCGATGCGGCGAAAGATATCGTCCACTTCCGGCTGCCAGCTCCACCAGAGGTTATTTGCGATGTCGGTCAATTTCGCGTGGACAGTCATCTCTGCGGGCATGTTAAGCATCCTTCTTCAATTGTCATGCGTGAGTGCGGCCCCTGTCAGGGGTTTGTTTGGTCGTCCAATAGCTGTGTTGCACTCTAATGTCGTGCTTTACAACTTGCTCAACCCGATATTGATTCTGTGACAAACTGATGCGTCACTGTATACAACGTTGAAAACATTCTAAACTGAGCAAGTTCAATCAACTCGCGACAGTCCCTTTGAACATTTCCGCCTGCGGGTAGCCACACAGTATAGCGATTTGCAGTCCTTGCTGAAAAGTTGTGGACTCATGCCGTTCTGAAAAGTTTTTCACGTCAACGATTATGAATATCACCCCGGAATCCCGAACTGCAGGTTCAAAATCGACTGCATTGATAATCGTGATCGCAGTCGGTATCGCCTTAACCATGTGGTTCTGGCTCGATCTTTGGCTGGGGGGCGGTTTGATTGGCGGGGATGTTTACACCTATTATTTCCCTCAGAAATCCTTTTACGCAGAAGCTCTCAAACAGGGTGACATCCCGCTCTGGAATTCGCTCGTCGGCCACGGATACCCCCTGGTCGCGGAAAGTCAGACAGGAGCTTTTTATCCGCCAAACCTGCTGTTGTATCGATTCCTGGATGTCAACACAGCTTATAATGTCAATCACCTGTTTCACTATCTACTGGCATTCTGTGCGACAGTCTGGCTGGCTCGGGATTTGGGAACTTCATTATTCGGGGCTTTATTTGCGGGATTGGTATTCGTTTATGGATGGTTCGCCCCCCGTAGCTGTCTCGAATGGGCCATACTGACCGGTGCTTATCTGCCACTTAGCCTGGCGATGTTGAATCGTTATTTTCGATCGCGGAATGTCCAGTGGCTGTGGGGACTTTCCGGTGTTCTCTGTCTGCAATTGCTGCCGGGGCATTTTCATCTGGCATTTATCACTTTGATTTGCCTCTCGTTATGGAGCTTGTGCGAGTGGATTGCTGAATTTCGGTCAACGAGAAACTTGAGTCGATCAGCAGTTATTCAGACTGAAAATCCGAGAGAGTCAGAAATTCTCGGGGCGAGCGATGCTCGACCCCAGCCAGCCAATGTCTATAGGTTTTTACAATTTAAAAGAACACTAATTCTTCCCGCACTGGCGATTTCTCTGGGAATTTTGATGGCGAGTATGCAATTGCTGCCAACCTGGTCTTTGAAACAAAACAGCCAGCGTGTAACCTCATCCTCAGCTGATTTCGACCCGGGGTATGGACATATCCCTCCGCGATATCTCTCACAAGCCGTGATCCCCTGGTACTGGTATCGTGATCCTCAGCAATTGGACAATCGCCTGAATTCGCAGCAGTTTCTCGATTATCCGACCGCGACAAATCCCGTCGAAGCTCATCTGTACTTCGGATTTCTGCCCTTCTTCCTGGCCATTCTGGGTGGAGTCTCAATTGTTCGATCTCATTCGGATAACGATCGACGTTTACTTTGGTTGGTTGGATTCGGATTGCTGGCGGTCATCTATGCAACAGGCTGGTTATTGCCTCTGTTGCAGAATTTCCCCGGCTTCAGTTTCTTTCGGGGCCCGGGAAGATACGGCATTGTCGCTTCTTTAGCAGCGGCACTCTGGGCGGCTCGGGGTTGGGAAACGATTCGCGACTCGATCGCCTCTCGTTGGCAGGTATTGCTGGCAATCGTTATTAGCGTAATCACGCTGCTCGATCTTTCCTGGGTCAGTCAACGTATTACTTATGCTTTTATGGTGCCCGAGACACCGATGACTCGGATTGAAGAAAGCCCGGTTCGTCAACAATTGATCGCCTTACCTGCTCCGGCCCGAATTTTTGGCCCTGGACCGAATTTATTGACGATTACCGGCTTCTCAGCCACGCCGGTTTATCTGGGGATTGGACCAGCTGAATATTTCAATCCCGATTTATCATATCCAGAATCTCCATCAGATCGTTCTGAAAGTCCCTGGGCCACATTCACAAGCAAACAAATTGAATGGATGCAGCGAGCTGGCGTTACGCATATCGTCTCCTACTTACCGCCAGATCCTCAAAATGCCTTCATGAAACTGGAATGGCAGGGAATCGATCCGTTGTTAAATGGAGCCTGGGGACGATTCCAGGAACCGATTTATCTATCCAGATTGCTCGGAAGCCGAGGAAGAATTTCCTGGAGTGAAAATTCAGAAAGCACATCGATTGACTGGGTGCTGCATTCTTCTGAAAAAATCGAACTTCATGTCGAAACACCCATTGATCAAATGCTGATCCTGACAGAACTCTATGATTCCGACTGGATCGCCACAATCGATGGACAGCCTGCAACGTCCAGGCGAATCGAAGGGATGTATCGTGGTCTTGATATTCCTGCAGGTTCACATCGGATCACGTGGAACTATCGCTCGGGAAGTTTTCGTTGGGGTCTGATGATCTCGATTGCAGGTTTTACAATCTGGCTGATAATCGGGATCACCGTGGCGAAGCGGCAAAAAAAGCTGCAAGCACTTGCCATATAACAGGTTATGAGTACTTATGTAAATCTTCTCTCGTTTGCATGATTTTTCTAAAGAATCGCAAATTCATCAAAAATCACGCATCTGGACGTAATAGCAAGGAACGGCTACAACACCGCCACGCGAATGGAATATCGCGTATCGAGTCCGGCAAGGTTCGGATTCGGTGAATCGTATTGATCATTCTTTTTGAATGGTCAACGGGGGACACGCCATCTGGGACGATTCAAGAGCATACGGAGCCTCTCATGCGCCATCGTCTGGCTATCATTCTGCCAATTTATACCATCCTGATTACAGCCTCTTTATTCTTCGCATTCTGCCTGCGATTTGATTTTACGCTAGGCAATGCGGAATGGGCACGATTTGCCGGGGCTTTACCGTTTGTCATAGCCGCTAAACTGGCGATTGCAGCCATCACACGGGAATGGAATCGGTCCTACAGGCACGTATCAATCTCCGATGGAGTCATCATCAGTGGAGCCTGCGGCTTTATGACGAGTCTGTTGCTGGCAATGCACTATCTTATTCCGCAATCACCTATGACTTTGCCGCGCTCGGTCACTTTGATTGATGGATTGATCAGCTTGCTGGCGATGCTGGGATTCAGGATTGCCTGCCGCATAATTTGGGCCAGACGAAATTCGACGAATCGAAATCAACCGACAGAAACAGCATTAATTTTTGGTTCCGACGAATCCGCGATTGGTATCTGGAAGATGGTCATGTCCAGCAATGGGCAACTGGGCCGATATCGTATTGTCGGGTTCATCAACTCCAGTGGAGAACGTCAAAACTCACTCATTGGCGGTCAGCAAGTGTATTCACTCGAAGATTGTTGGGAATCAAAAACGGCAACACCGATTCAGCACATTCTTGTACCGACTTCAACTTCAGGTCGAGTCATACGTGATTTATTAAATCGTTGTCAGGAAGCCGATATCCAACTCCATAAAATTCCTACCGTCGAAGAAATTGTTGAAGGTCGGTTCCGCCTCGCAGTCAGAGAACTGGATATCGATGACCTTTTACGTCGTCCGCCGACAAAATTGGACCTCGATAAAATCGGGCAGTCGATTACCGGAAAAACAGTGCTGGTGACTGGCGGAGCAGGAAGTATTGGAAGTGAATTATGCCGTCAGATTATGGGGTTCAAACCATCTAAACTGATTCTCTTCGATCACTCCGAGTTTGGTGTGTTCAAGATGGAACGCGAATTTGCAAGCCGCGATTTTGGAAATATCGAGCTTTGTTATCTGACCGGCAGCATCCTCGATTCAGATGCTCTCGAAGGAGCCTTTGCTAGACATCAGCCGGAAATTGTTTTTCACGCGGCTGCCTACAAGCATGTTCCATTGATGCAGGATAACCCCTACGCGGCAATCCGAAATAACTTCATGGGAACAAAGGCTCTCGTTGATACCTCTCATAAACATAACGTAGAACGTTTTGTATTAATCTCCACAGATAAAGCCGTGCGGCCAACGTCCGTCATGGGGGCAACCAAGTTGCTGGCTGAAAAATATCTGCAGGCGATGTCGGAAATCTCTTCGACAAAATTTATTACCGTTCGCTTTGGCAATGTTCTCAACTCTGTGGGGAGTGTCGTACCGACCTTCCGAAAACAAATCGAGCTGGGTGGGCCAGTGACGGTCACCCATAAAGATATGGTTCGCTACTTCATGACAATTCCTGAAGCCGTTCAACTCGTACTTCAGGCTGGCGCAGTAGGATCCTCAGGGAATGTGCTGATTCTCGATATGGGAGAACCTGTCAAGATTGTTGACCTGGCCAAAGATATGATCAGCCTGTCGGGACTGAGTTATCCGGACGACATCGACATCAATTTCACTGGATTACGGCCAGGCGAAAAAATGTACGAGGAACTCTTCTACGAAAACGAACAGAGTGCGCCCAAAATTCATGAGAAAATTATTCTCGGAGCCGGCTATGCTCCTTCGACTATGCAAATCAATTCCGATCTGCAACAGCTCGAGGGCTCATTAAATGAAAGTCCAGAAGAACTGGCCAAGACTCTCTGGCAAGTGGTAAACCGATATGTGGCATTGGACGATGTTCAAAGCGATTCCCGCTCCCGCTCTGCTGCTTAACACAATTGATACTGAATTTACTGAGAACGAGTGTGCCACTGCTGGCTTGCCAGCAGTGTTTTTTTATAAACTTCCCTGTTATTACTGAAGTTTTGCAAAACTTCAGTAAATCATAACCCGACGCGTCAGCGAGGGGCCAGGGTGGAATTCATCATCGACTGCTTCCTGTTCATGCAAACAATGATCGCGAAGTGGGAATGACCAATGTTTCCGCTTCTCCAAACAGCTTTTTGCATGCAAAGTCATACACGATTGAAATGACAGAATTTCATCGACTTGTTAATCGGAAGCCGTCCCCTCGCTTACGCTTTTTGAAGTTGCACTGTTTCCACTTTGAACGATTCAAGCACGAAAAAAGGCTCTTATTGATGGTGCCACGGCTCTGTGAGCCGTGCATTGGGTGATCTCATTGTCTTGCAACGCTCCTGATGTAATAACACTGAAAAACACGGCTCACAGAGCCGTGGCACACGTGTATTGATCCAATTAAACGTATTATCAAACAAAACGTGCAACTTCAAAGCTTGCGCTTCGGGTTAAGATGCTTTCATTATGTCATACTCTGTCATATTGATTTTGGCGTTTTACAAAACTTAAGTTATTACAATAGATGATTAAGCAGAGTAAGCTGCAAAAATTTGAAGTCTTTCCAACTATCAAACAGGAGTATCCATGTGGAATTCGACAATTGCTCTCCTGGTCTCCAGTCTCTATTTGGTTTCCGTCACGTTTGCATCCGAACCGAACTGGCCTCAGTTTCGAGGCCCTTCAGGGCAAGGATATGCAGTCGATGCAGAGATTCCTCTCAAGTTTGATGAAGAAACCAACACCTCATGGAAACAGTCAATCCCGGGGCTGGGATGGTCCACTCCTGTCGTCTGGGGTGATCAAATCTGGGTCACGACAGCTGTTCGCCTGGAAGAGACAGAACCATCGTTATCACTCCGTGCGATTGGACTGGAAGCGACTTCAGGAAAGATTCTGCACGAAATTGAATTGTTTCGATTGCCGAATCCGGAAAAGATCCATGACGATAACAGTTATGCCTCGCCAACTCCGGTCATCGATGAACAAAATGTGTATTGCCATTTCGGAACATTCGGCACAGCGGCGATTGAACGCAGCACTGGAAAAATTCTCTGGAAAAATGCTGATCTTGTCATTGAACATCAGGGAGGGCCAGGAAGTTCTCCGGTTGGCTATAAAGATTTGATCATTCTCACCTGTGATGGGGCCAATGAGCAGTACGTCACAGCTCTCGATAAAAAATCTGGCGAAATCCGCTGGAAGACGAAACGCTCTGCTCCTTTGCGGGAAAATAACATCACCCATCGCGCATTTGCGACACCATTTCTCTGGTCGAGAGAGGGGATCGATCTCTTAATCAGTCCTGGAGCCGATCAGGTTCATGCTTACGATCCCTCCACAGGACAAGAACACTGGCATGTTCGATACACAGGCTTCTCAAACGTCCCTGCTCCTGTAGCCAATGAAACCCACGTTTTTGTCTGCACTGGCTTTTATGAAACGCAACTTCTGGCGATTCGAGCGGAAGGACGAGGGGATATCACCGAAACGAACATCGACTGGACTTACGATCGCAGTGTGAGCACGGTCCCTTCACCAATCCTGGTCGACAATATGATCTTTACCATCAACCCGGGTGGAATTGTCGTCTGCCTGAGCTGTGAAACCGGCGAAGTTCTGGGCAAACGTCGTTTCATTGGAGCTTATTCGGCTTCACCCATTTACGCGAATGACAAACTCTATTTTTGCAGTGAAGAGGGCAAAGTCAGTCTGATTGAAGCTGATCCTCAAATGGAACTCGTCCAGGTAAATCGACTTGAAGGACGAATCAAAGCCTCACCAGCAGTCGCGGGTAAGGCTTTATATTTACGCACGGATACGGACCTGTATCGGATTGAAAATCAATAATCTCAATCCGACAATATCTTACTGCACATTCACAACAGCTCGATCGGCTTTCTGCATAACTGGTTTTTCGCGGAAAGTGAAATTCATCTTGATGGCCTGATCAGCAAGGAATTTGAGCATCTCGTAATCCATATGCGGACAAAGCAGGTGAGGAGCCGCCTTCTGAGTATTCGTACTGTCGAATGTCGGATCATTTCGCCAGTACGAGTTGTAGACGCGGATATGTTCGTAGAAAAATTCTTCTAACTCGGTGTGTTCTTCGAAATGAGTATCTGCCCCAGTCAGCGACGAGCCGAAGAACCGACATGCCGCACAGAGTGCCGCATTGATGGTACGAGTCTTCACAGCATTTCTGGGCGTGAGATGGTAAGTATCTCCATGCAGATTCTCGTGTGAGAGAATGTGAGCCATCACTCCGGAAACCCAATCCACAGGGACAAAGTTTTTACTTTCTGTACCATCGAGATTGATTCTCGTACGAAAAACATCAGAAAATCCTGTTTCCCCCACAAGATCCTGATTTCGCAGAATGGTATGGATCAGTTGAACTGCTGCGTAAAATCCATGGAAGGTATTTGTAAAACCATTTTTGGAGTCACCCACGATAATGCCGGGACGATAGACAGTCAGCGAGTCGATGAACTCGGAACCTCGAACCATTTTTTCAGCCATCACCTTACTCTCTTCGTAAGGATTGCCAAATTCCTGACCGACATCGAGTTCGGAAGGCAGAACCGTTCCATTGCGTAGCCCACAGACATAGGCCGTGGAAACATGGTGGAACTCTCGAATTCCTGCTTCCTGACAAAACTGGAGCACATTTTTCGTTCCGCCAACGTTGGAACGGTAAGGCTCAGCTTCAGGCCCTGTGCTCACGAACGAGAGCGAAGCGGCATTGTGGATCATGCCAGTACAATTTTCACTGGCCCAACGAATATCGTTCGGCTCCATGCCCAGAGCATCTTCACAAAGTTCGCCAGCCAGTACGACAGGACGCATCAGGGGACGATTCAGTTGATCTTCCCAGGAATCCATGATCGATTCAATGCGAGACTCAGCCGACAATCGGCGAGATGGTCGCACAACCACCGCTAACGGAACATTCGCCAGAGCCAGATCTTTCATCAGATAACGACCCAGTAACCCGGTGGCCCCAGTCATCAGCAGGTAATTTGTGTCAGAATTGGCAGTGTTAATCATCATTGTCGTTCCATGGCCCATAAATACCCTAAGCTAACAGATTTGCCTCAACGGGACGAAATGTCAATAATATGTTGAAAGAAAACCAGTTATAAGAGCATATCGGCTACTAAAACGGCAGAATAAGCAGACTTTTCCGATTGGAGTTGCAGTCGTTATTATCCCAATGACCGATTGGCATCTGCAAAAAATTTCCTGAGAATTTGGACGTCAGGACTTCAGCACCTGAATAATCATGAATTCATTGAATGGTGTAGGTCAGGCTGTGCCTGACGAAATGCGGGTTATCTCTTCAGGCACAGCCTGACCTACACCAGTAGAATCGCTAAAAATTTTTTTATTAAAATGATCTGGAGTGGCGGGCAACTGATTTTAGTTCCTCGCCGACGACGAATAATCCCGAACACTTGGAATGTAGTGGGGACCTCGCAGGGGAAACCGGACGGTTCGATCCTCTTCTTCAGAACTCGAATGTTTCCGTGAACGCAATGCCAGCATGGCAGGAAGCAGGACCAGATCGCCAATCAAAGCCGCCATCAAAAGCCCTGTCATCAGCATGCCAAAGCGAGCTGTCGGGGCAAACTGGCTTAAACTCAAAGCCATCATGCCCACCGCTGCAATAATAGCCGCTTCTGCAATGGCAGGTCCGGTATGATCCAATGCTTGTGCAGAGGCAATCGCGGAATCTCCTTCTTCACGCAGTTCCGATTCATACCGCATCAGAAAATGGAAGGTTCCATCGACAGCAATTCCCAGAGCAATACTGCCAGACATCATCATTCCGATATCAATCGGGACTTCAAACCAGGCGAGTAATCCAAATACAATCAGTAAAGGTGTTAGATTCGGAATCATTGCGAACAGGCCGATCGTAATTGAACGCAATGCGATCATCATCACCACGGTAATGATCAAAAACGCAGTTCCAAAACTCGACCAGAAGCCATCGAAAATCTGATCCTGAGCCTGTTTAACCAGCGGCGAGATCCCGGTAATTTCAACTTGATAATCTTTCAGACTTTCCTGAATTTCGGAAACCAGCTTCGTTTGATGCTCCCGAGCTTCCGGCTCGATACGAGCAGAGATTCTCCAGAAACGTTGTCCACAGGCCAGATAATCGCTTTCGTCGGCTCGGGAATTGGCGGTCTTTAACAGCGAGCCAATTTCACGAGTCGATTCCGGCATCTGATCGATGGTCGGAAAGAAACTGGCGGGCGATGAGGTTCGACGAACCCATGGGTGAGCCGAAACCAGCCGCTCGACTGCTCGAACCTCATCCATTCGATCCAGAAATGCTCCTTGATTTCCATCAAAATCGACAATGATTTCAATCGAATCGAGCGTCGTCAGGTTTTCCTGAATCTCTTGAAAGTCCGTTAACACCTTATTGGATGAAGGCAAAAAGTCGAGAGGTTCCAGCCGGCTTCTCAATTGCGGGACTGCGATTCCTGTCACTGCAACTAAAGTTAATGGAATCACAACAGCCGCATATCGAAAGCGGATGACCTGAGCAAAAATACTTCTCTGTGCTTTCAGAAGAGAAGTTTCTCCAAAACCTGAGAAACCAAGAGCCGTCACGACCGCTGGCATCATCACGAGGGCAGTCACCATCGAAATCACGCAGCCGAGTGAAGCTGCGTATCCGAATTGACGGACTGGCATAATGTCACTCATGCAGAGCGAAGCGAGGCCGATTGTTGTCGTCAATGTGGCGAATAGGCAAGGTTTCCACGCAGCACTCAGGCCGAGAGCAACGGCATACGATCGATTGCGAAAGGTGTCGAAGTAATGCAAAAAGTGAATCGCAATAGCCAGCGTGAAGACCATCACCATGACCGGCAATGCTCCCAGAATAAAATTCATCTCCCCAGAGAGCAGCTTTACGCCTGCGGTTGTCGCCTGAATCGCCCAGACCGTCAGCAAAATCATCGCGGCACTGGTCCGCCAGTCTCGCAGCATCGCCAGCAGCATCAGAAAACCAAGAAACAGCGTCAGCAGGAAGAACTTGCGGTTATTTTCCGGTCCCCCCAGCCGATTCAATTCGGAAACGATGACCGGCCCTCCCGCGAAGGCATATTGATTGGAATCAACCTGACAATACTCGAGTTGATTCCGGATCTCCTGAACGACACGGCCACGATCTGCAGTTCCCTGTTCCGAAAGCAGTACGAGAATCGCTCGATAATTTCCATCGATGGACTCCGTCATTCCAATCAGTCGATCCTGTATCGCTTCTTCAGGAACCTGCAGTTCCCGCATCACTGCACGAAAGCGTTTCGAATCCCAGGCTTGGCGAACGCCCTCCAATGTTTCCAGTCGTTCTGCCAGAGCAGTGACCAGTTGCGGGTTGTTGGCTTCTTTTTTGAAACCAAGCACAAGCATTTCTTCGCTGCCGAAATCCTGCCGAAAACGATCGTAGCGGAGTTTCAACTCCGACTGAGCAGGCAGCCAGGTTTCGACATCGTTATTCATTGGAATCTGAGCCGCTTCGTAAGCCAACACGGGCAACGAAATGAGCATCAGCAATAATAAATGCCGACTGAACTTTTGATAGAAGCCGTCAATATGTTCGAGCACAGGAACCTGTTTCCGGGAAAGGTCCGCTGGGAGAACCGGCGACGTCGATTTATGGGGCTCGCCGTGATTCCAGCGGATTGTTTTATAAGTTGCATTTCTGAAGACCCGGCCAGAAATGCTGTTTGTAGGGATTAACCCTTATTGGCTATCGAAAGAATTCCCATTGAGGATTGAGTCCAATCACATTCGTTGCGATCATTCGACAGCGAATCATTGTCAGAGAGATTAAAAGCGACAGAATGAGTTTTCTTAAAAGAATTGATACCACCCGAACAATCGTTAAAGTCAATTGCCCGGTAGGACAGGCTTCCAGCCTGTCTGTCTAAGCTTGCAATAATATTTCGGGGACTAAAGTTGAAGATTAAATCTCCTCTCCTCTTCGTCTACGGCACCTTAAAACGGGGCTACTGCCGCGACCATTATCTCCAGAATGCAAAATTCCTCGGAGAAGCCAAAACAGAAGCCAGCTATCGTCTTTACGACTGCGGTGAATACCCGGGACTGGTACATGACCCCAACGGACAAAGCATTGAAGGCGAACTCTACGAAATCTCTGAAGCGACCTGGCCCATTCTGGACGAGGTCGAAGGTGTTTCAATCAATTTGTATCGTAGAACTTCAATCCAGTTACTCACCCCGTATCACGATATGAAAGTGCAAACTTATCTTTATGTGCCCTCCACTGATGGACTGAAGAAATGTGGACAACGTTGGGAATGCAAAATTTCTTAGGCCGGAGTTTCGACGGAACACTGGCAGCACATGTCCGCTTCTGGTTATGCTGACGATACCTCACGCATCAACACATCCACACCAACCAACCTGAGGAGCTACCAATGATTCGCGGCCTTCTAACAATAATGTTTGTCCTGTCATACGGAGTCGCCGTTCACGCTGAAGATTTAAAACCTCAGATGAATGTGAAGTATGGTCCTCACGAGCGAAATGTGATGGACTTCTATCCGGCCAAGTCCGATAAGCCGACACCTGTCGTCCTTTATATTCATGGCGGCGGCTGGAGAGGTGGCGATAAGAAAACCAATCCGAAGCCGTTCCTGGATCGTGGAATCACAGTCATTGCGATTAACTACCGGTACGTTCAAAACGGAGTTGCGGAAAACGTAGTGCCTCCAGTCAAAGCTCCATTGGGTGATGCCGCTCGTGCGTTGCAGTTCATTCGTTCGAAAGCGGACGAGTGGAATCTGGACAAGAAAAAAATCGGAGCGACCGGAGGTTCTGCCGGTGCCTGCACTTCACTCTGGCTTGCTTTCCACGATGACATGGCCGATCCAAACAGCGACGATCCGATCAGTCACGAATCCACCCGGCTCTATTGTGCAGCCGTCAACGGGGCCCAGGTTTCTCTCGATCCCAAAGAACTGCGAGAGTGGATGCCCAACTACCGATATGGGGCTCACGCTTTCGGACTTCCAGATTTTCAGGCATTGATCGACAAACGTCAGGAAGTTCTCCCCTGGATTCACGAGTACTCGCCAATTGAGCACGTCTCCAAAGACGATCCGCCAATCGCACTATTTTATGGCGGCGAAGTCCCAGTCGTTGGCTCCTCCCCCAAAGATCCAACTCACTCCGGAGTCATGGGCGTCAAACTGGCAGAGAAACTGGAAGCCACTGGAGTTGACGTAGTACTCGTAACTCCCGGTGTAGAGAAACCTGAATTCAAGAACTCAACAGAATATCTGATTGATCGCCTGACACGATAAATCTCATTGGATTCAAAACCTTATGTCACTGGCTTGATCCGTTTCCATGAATGTGTAGCGGGTCATTGACTGGAATTACTGGGCTCAAACCATCAAAAGTCGCTACAGTAATCTGCAAACTGCAGTAGATCCGGTGGCAAAAGGTTTTCTCTATCAATCAAATCGGGATAGCTGCAACAATAGAACGCCTCGGTACAAGCGAATCTCTCACTGTCAACGGAGCATAAAACATGCAAACACAGAAAGATCCTGTGAAAATGCTTGTGAGAATTCTCCTTCTTTTCATTGTCTCGCAATTTCTGAATTCAGAAATTAACGCTGAAGAACCGACTTCCGAGCAGCTGGAATTTTTTGAAAAGAAAATTCGCCCGGTTCTCATCGCGCAATGCTATGAGTGTCATGCTGCCGACTCTAAAAACTTGCAGGGCGGCTTACTGCTCGACTCCCGCGATGGCCTCCTGACTGGTGGAGATTCCGGCCCCGCTGTTGTGCCCAATGATATCGATGAAAGCCTGCTCATCTCCGCTTTAAAGTTCGACAGTTTCGAGATGCCTCCCAAAGGCAAACTACCTGAGAACATCATTGCCGATTTTGAACACTGGGTGCGTGACGGAGCGGCTGATCCCCGCCAAGCAAAAGCAACCTCTGCAAAGCCTCGCAAAATTGATATTGAAGCAGGTCGCAGTCATTGGGCTTATCAACCCGTTTCGGATCCCACGATCCCCGAAGTGAACAATCACTCCTGGCCAGCTAACGAGATCGATCACTTCATTCTCGCCCGACTGGAAGCAACTCATCTTGAACCGACGAAAGACGCGGACAAAGAAGTTTTAATTCGTCGTCTCTATTTCAGCATCATTGGATTACCACCGACTCCTGCAGAAATCGAAGCTTTTGTCAGTAATCCTTCTCCGCAAGCCTACGAGCAAGTGTTGGATCATTTATTGAACTCCCCTCATTTCGGCGAACGCTGGGGACGCCACTGGCTGGATGTCGTTCGCTACGCAGAGTCCGTCACGTTGCGCGGTTTTGTCATGCCCGAGGCGTGGCGATATCGAGATTATGTAATCGACACATTTAATGAAGACCGTCCTTATGATCAATTTGTCATCGAGCAACTGGCGGGCGATCTTATTGACAGTACCTCTCTGGAACAGCGTCAACGAAACCTGATTGCCACTACCTTCCTGACAATGGGAAACAGCAACCTGGAGGATCAGGATAAGAAAAAACTGGAGATGGATTTTGTTGACGAGCAACTGGATGTGATTAGCCGAGGATTTCTGGCGCAAACCATTACCTGTGCCCGCTGTCACGATCACAAATTTGACCCGATTCCCACCCGCGACTATTACGCCATGGCAGGTATTCTTAAAAATGTCAAAGCTCTCAATCACGCCAACATTTCCAAATGGATCGAGATTCCACTTCCTGTTTCAAAGGATGTTCAGCAGAAACTGGATGCCCATAATGCCTCTGAAATCGCGTTGGAAACATCGATTGCTAAGCTAAAATCACAGCTACCGGCCAATCAGAATACAACTCCCAAATATCAGATTGTCGCAGTTGCTGACTTGCCTGGCATTGTCGTTGATGATTCCGAGGCTCGTAAAGTCGGCACCTGGAAAGATTCCCAGTCGTTCAAGAACTATGTCGGAAACGGCTATTGTCATGATGAAGCCAGCAGTAAGGGCGAGAAAACGATTACCTTTCTCCCCAAGTTGCCCAAAGATGGGAGGTATGAAGTTCGATTCGCCTACAGTCATTCGGTGAATCGAGCCGTCGATGTTCCGATTACGGTCTTCAGTGCCGATGGGGAAAAAAGAATACTCTTGAATCAGAAACAGCCTCCCAAAATTGATGGTCGTTTTGTCTCACTGGGAACCTATCGATTCGAAGTCGCTGGCCAGAGTTTTGTGCTGGTCGAAAACAAAGGGACGACCGGACATGTCATTGCTGATGCGGTTCAATTCCTCCCTATTGAGGAAACTGAACTGGCTGACCAGAAATCACCCAATCAGACGAATACCAAAGAGGAAGAGACGCAGCTGGCTGAGTTACAGAAGTTTGAATCGATTGAGCAAGAGATCAAATCACTGGAAGTGCAACTCAAAAAACTGGAGCAATCGGCTCCTGTCATTCCGAAAACAATGACCGTCCTCGAAGAGGCTAAAGGCGAAGATCTGCCGATTCACATTCGAGGCAACGTGCACAACCTTGGTGAAATTGCTCCCCGCGGCGTCCTTCAGGTGGCCACCTATGGCGATGCTCCGATGATGCCGAGCGATGAAAGTGGGCGACTGGAGCTGGCAAAATGGATGGCCGATCCCGAGCATCCGTTAACCTCACGAGTGATGACCAACCGCGTCTGGCACTGGCTGTTTGGAGTCGGACTTGTCCGGACGGTCGATAATTTCGGAACGACAGGAGAGACTCCCTCTCATCCGGAACTGCTCGATTATCTCTCGACCCGATTTGTCGAAGAGGGCTGGTCCGTTAAAAAGTTGATTCGTTCGATCGTGATGTCGCGAACCTATCGCCTTTCCTCAGTTGGGACGACTCCAGCCACAGATCCAGAGAATCGATTGTTATCTCATTGTCATCGAAATCGATTGGATGCCGAGTCACTCCGCGATGCGATGCTCTCGATTTCCGGGCAACTCGATTTGACACCCGGTGGCCGAACATTTCCGGAGAACCTCTCCAGTGATTACGGCTTTCAATTCCAGGAACCTCTCAGAAGCGTTTATGCTCCCGTGTTCCGTAACAGTCTGCCAGAAATTTTTGAGGCGTTTGACTTTGCCAATCCGAGCATGGTCTCCGGTCGTCGGAATGTGAGCACGGTCGCTCCGCAGGCCTTATTCCTGATGAACCATCCGTTTGTCCGCGAGCAGGCAACTCAGACTGCAAAACATCTATTAGCAGAATCATTTAACGACGCAGACTCTCGAATCGATCATGCCTACATGCTGACAATTGCGAGACACCCCACGAAAAGCGAACGGGAAATCAGCCGTGATTTTATAGAATCGACAACACAGCTGAGTTCGAGTCACGAAGCCTGGACTCAGTTTGTGCAGTCGTTGTTTTCCAGTCTCGAATTTCGATATCTAAAATAGCCGGAGGGGTCATTCCATGGAACATGCTAATCAAATTCCGATGACACGCCGAGATGTTCTCCAGAAAACCGCATGTGGATTTGGAGGACTGGCCCTGGCAAGCCTGTGCGCACAAAATTCAGCGACTGCCGCGAAAACAAGCGGTTCGCTTCAATCGAAAAAAGATCCTCATCACCCACCTCGTGCCAAGCGGATCATCTTTTTATTCATGCAGGGTGGTCCGAGTCAGGTCGATACCTTCGACTACAAACCGGCTCTCGAAAAAAACCACGGCAAATCATTTAATTTCAACGATGCCCGCACGATTGCCAAAACCGGTAAGCGGGGCACGTCTCAGCATGTGATGAAATCGCCCTGGGAATTTCGTCAGTATGGGGAATCGGGCCGAGCCGCTTCCGATCTTTTCCCGGAAACGGCTGGAAACATGGATGATCTGACCTTTGTCCATTCCATGCATACGGATGGTGTTGCCCATGGACCAGCGACATTGTTTCTACATTGCGGTTCAACCAATTTTGTGAGACCTTCCTTCGGCTCCTGGGTCAATTACGGCCTCGGCTCCGAGAACGAAAATCTTCCCGGATTCATCTCCCTCAGTCCCTCCACCGGAAACGGTGGTCCCCGCAATTATGGAAACGCCTTTCTCCCAGCGATTTATCAGGGAACGGCTATCGGTAATGCCAGTAAAGCAATTAAAGAAGCCACTCTCCGGAATTTATCCAATGCCAATTTGAGTCCTACCCAACAGCGAAGGCAACTCGAATTCCTTCAGAGCCTGAATCAGGAGCAATTAGGCTCTCATTCTCAAAACTCCGAACTCGAAGCGGTCATCAATTCCTTTGAGCTTGCCTGGCGAATGCAGAACAACGTGCCGGATGTTTTGGACTTGAATCAGGAAACCAAAGAAACTCTCGACATGTATGGCATCGGAGAAAAGGAGACCGATGATTACGGCCGGCAATGTCTGATGGCGCGTCGACTATGTGAGTCTGGTGTCCGCTTTATCCAGGTCAACTATGGCGACAACTCGGCTAACCCCGCCTGGGATCAACACTCCAATCTGCCCAAACATGAACAACATGCTCGCGCTGTCGATAAACCCATCGGTGCCTTGCTGCAAGACCTCAAACAACGGGGCTTGCTCGAAGATACAATCGTCTGGTGGAGCGGCGAGTTTGGACGAACTCCTTACTCACAAAGTAATGGAACCGGCCGCGATCATAACCCTGGAGGTTTCACCACCTGGCTGGCTGGTGATTGTGTGAAGTCTGGATTTTCCTATGGAGCCACCGATGAGCTCGGCTCTGCAGCCGTCGAAAACAAAGTCCACATGCACGACCTGCACGCGACACTATTGCACTTACTCGGCCTCGATCACGAGAAACTGACCTACCGATACGCTGGCCGAAATTTCCGACTGACTGATGTACATGGTCATGTTGTTGAGTCAATCATCAGTTGATTTAGACCATTTTCAAATGGTTTCTGCAGTCGCTTGGATACCAAATGACCTAATACGCTGTGTTTGCTCCTGCCGAACGCTGCAGATCAAAATTGAAAATCCTCTAGAACCGCTAATAAAATCTAATCTCGTCAGGATAGTCTGGGTGGCGGGGGCGCTCCGCGATAGCGGAAGTCCCCGAAAGTTCTACGTTTCGGGGGCTTCTCTTCGAGAGCGCCCCCGCCACCCGGGTCTCATTACAGGAAGCTTTATGCCAGCACTTCCTTAATCAAATGACCTTCAACATTGGTCAAGCGGCGTTCGATGCCGTTGTGTTCGAAGGTCAGTCGTTCGTGGTCAAGTCCGAGCAGATGCAGAATGGTGGCGTTGAAATCGTAAAGCGGATGAATATCCTGCACGGCTTTCTGACCGAACTCGTCCGTCACCCCATGACTCACCCCCGGCTTAACACCCGCGCCTGCCAGCCAGCAGGTGAAGCCATCGGGATTATGATCTCGCCCCTTGGCTCCTTTCTGGAAGAAGGGCATTCGCCCGAATTCCGTGCACCAGACGACAAGGGTATCTTCTAACAATCCTCGCTCTTTCATATCTCTAATAAGTGCCGCAGTCGGCTGATCTAAAATCGAGGCGTGTTTGTCGTACTGCTCTTTGAGTTTGCTGTGACCATCCCAGTTCAATTCCCCGCCACTGGCGTAGGCTCCGTTAAACAACTGAACGAAACGGACTCCACTTTCGATCATCCTGCGAGCGAGAATGCAATTGCGGGCAAAGGCGGCGCGGATCGGATTCGACTCGTCATCCGCTCCGTAGCTTTTGAGGATGTGAGCCGGTTCGGAATCCAGATCGGTAATTTCGGGCACACTCAGTTGCATACGAGCAGCCAGTTCGTAGCTGGCAATTCGAGCCGCCAGTTTGCTGTCACCGGGATGCTGATCCAGATGACGCTCATTCATTCGCTGCAGGAGTTTCCTGGCTTCACGATCAGCTTCGGAAGAAATCTTCGGCGGCTTCAAATGTCGGATTGGTTCTTTGGAACTCAGTGGAGTTCCCTGAAACGCAGCTGGTAGAAAACCCGGCCCCCAGTTGTTGGAGCCATTTTGAGGGACGCCGCGTGGATCGGGAATGGCGACATAAGCCGGCAGATTCTGATTCTCGCTTCCCAGTGCATAACTGACCCACGAACCAAGACTCGGAAAACCATCCAGTGGCGTTCCCGTCGAAAGAAAATTTTCTGCGGGGCCGTGCGTATTGCTCTTGCTGGTGAGGGAATGCACAAAGGCGATGTCATCGGTCAACTCGGCCAGATGAGGAATCATCTCACTGACCCACTTCCCAGTCTCTCCCCGTTGGCGAAACTCATACTGCGGCCGAGCCAGATCTCCTGCCGGCCCCTGAAACGTGACAGCCGGGCCACCTTCGAGAGGTTTGCCGTCGTACTTGATGAGTTCCGGTTTGTAGTCCCAGGTCTCCAATTGACTGACTGCTCCCGCACAGAAAATCACAATGACCTTTTTTGCCTTAGCCGGATAATGACTGGCCCGCGGTGCAAAGGGGCGAGCAGGATTAATCGCAGGCTGTTCTGCGAGCAGGCGATCGTTGGCCAGTAAATCCAGAAGTGCAATTGAGCCGAGAGCCGTCGCCGATTCGTTGAGAAAACTACGGCGATTTAAGAGCTGACGACCATTGGAGGAAATCTGCGGATTTGAATTGGACATGATTCGTCTCTATGCTGGAAAACTTTAGGTCAGGCACTGCCTGACGAATTGTGCGTACCACCTTGAAAGTTGTCAGGCGGTGCCTGACCTACGCATCTGGGTGGACGAAGTCCACAAGAGATCATCAGCTTGAAGTTGAATTAATAACAGATCTCTTACGGCTGCGCCGCCCCGAAAGAATCTTTCGGGGCCACCCGGCACGCTTAAATTATGGAATAAACAAAAACTCGTTGCTGTTAAACAGAACTCGGCACAGTGTTGCTAAACCGTACTCACGGACGATCGGCTCAACATCCTTCAGTTCTTCTTCGCTGGCGTTTCGATTCAGTGCAACAAGATAGACCTTCTGAACCTGTTGATTCGTATCGTCTCCCACTTCCGACTGGACATGCTTCGCAAACTCTTCCGCCTGATCGATAATAAAGCGACTGTTGAACAGATTAAGTGCCTGGATTGGTGTTGTCGATTCAATTCGTCGAGCCTGACTCTGGCCACCATCCGGACAATCAAAGGCTCCAAAAACCGCATCTCGTTCGCGGCGAACTTTGTGAGCGTAGATCATTCGTCGCAGTCCATCCTTGTCGAACGATTCGATCGGCGTGTAGCCGGAGAGACCGCCCCGTTGTTTGAACAGGTTATATCCCCGTCCGCCCATCTTTAGATTCAGCTGCCCACTGACGGCGAGAATACAATCGCGAATCGACTCGGCCGACATCCGCCGCGATGGCCATCTCCAGAGGAGACGCGATTCAGAATCGATGCTCGCTGCTTCCGCATTAAATTGTGCCGATTGACGATAAGTTGCTGAGAGGACAATCTTCCGATGCATCTGTTTGACAGACCAGTCCGAGCGTATCAACTCCTGTGCCAGCCAGTCGAGCAATTCCGGATGCGTCGGCTGTGTTCCATTCCGACCAAAGTCGTTCGGGGTATCGACAAATCCAGTCCCAAAATGCCATTGCCAGATGCGGTTTGCCATTACCCGGGCGGTAAGCGGATTGTTGGGGTCTGCAATCCATTCGGCGAGTTGCTTTCGACGCTCCTGCTCGGGAGTGGACTCAGGAAGCGTGAACTCGTCCAGTGAACTTAAAACAGCTGGAGTCACTTTCTCAGCTGGTTGCTCGGGGTCGCCGCGGCGGAGCAAATGAATCTCGTCCGGCTTGCGGAACTTGCCCGCAAATGCGAGTTGACCATTCTCGGCGGACTTGATTTTCGCATTCAGACTTTTTTGTTCGTTCAATAATCGGTTGGCCGCTTTGGCTTCTTCATTGCTCAAACCGACCGTTGAAAAACCTGATTTCTGCTCGTCCTTCGCACTCCATGGTTTCCGATCAGAAGAGTCCGCAATCAGTTGCCACGTCTCTTCATTGGCATTGGTTTCGATCCGATATTCAATCGGCAGCCGATCCTTCAGTTTTCCTTCCCGATCCCGCCCCCAGACAACGCGATCGATCTCCTGTTCCTGAGTGAATTCCAGTTCGACCCAACTCTGTTCGGCTTGATTGGACAACCAGCTTCGTGAATTGCCGTATTTCCCATCGTTTATAAACTGAGGCTCGTGTCGATTACTGACGATGAGATCGCCCGACGTTTTCACGGTTGCTCCCTGACTGGCCAGAGCGATGTTCTGACCATCAGTATTGAAGACTTCGAGTTCATCAAGACAAGGTTCTAGATTATTGGTCGCGAGAACAGTGAAGCGGAGTCGTTTTGCTCGGACTGGTTCAAAACGATCCGTATTCAAAGTCGTGACAACCGGCGAACGCCGAGGGGGAACATATTTCAATTGTGTGTAATCGTCTTCATACTTCGCTGCTTCGAGGGTGTAGGAGGTCGGAAGTCGGTCGTTGAATTGTCCGTTGCGGTCGCGGCTCCAGATGATTTTTGAAATCCGTGTCGCAGCCGGGAGTTCAAAAATCACCCAGCCGGTTCCTGGAGTGTCGGACATCCAGCTTTTAGAGTTTCCATACTCGCCATCGTGAATGTGTTCAAGTCTATGGCTCGCAGAGACACGACTGCCTGAAGCGGTCACCTTCGTGCCGTGGGAAGCCAGGGCGATATTTTGAGGAGACTCTTCATCGGTCCAGATTTCAAATTCGTCGATGCAGGGCTCGATCAATCCGAGTTTCGGATGCAGATTGGAATCGTGAATGGTGAACCGAATATACTTTGCCTCGATGGGAGAAAAAGATTCGACGTTCAACTCGGCACTGGTCGTGCCTGAGTTGTTGTTTTCTTCCTGCCTGGGATGAGCCAGCGGAACGAAGGCGAGCAGTTGCTGATCAATCTCAGCAACTCGCTTTCGATGCAACTCAGCTTGCAACTGTAATGCTTCTGTCTCCGGAGTCTGCATCTTTCGATCGCCGTACTCCACTCCTGCGACAAAAGCCTGCATCGAGTAATAATCTTTGGCAGAAATCGGATCGAATTTGTGATCGTGACAACGGGCGCAACCGATGCTCAGGCCGAGAAATGTCTGACCGATATTGTTAACAATTTCATCCAATGCATCCTGCCGAGCCAGTCGGATCGAAGGAGCATCTTTCCCGATTTGCCCAGGCAGTAAGACAGAAGCGGTGACCAGAAAGCCGGTCGCAGCATCAGTACCCATCGCATCGCCGACCAGTTGTTCTTTGATGAACTGATCGTAAGGCGTGTCGTTATTGAACGCTTCAATGACATAATCCCGATAGGGCCAGGCGTTAGGCCGTTCGGTATTCACTTCAAAACCGTGCGTGTCGGCATAACGAGCGACATCCAGCCAATGCTGGGCGAAATGCTCGCCGTATCGTGGAGAGGCGAGTAACCGATTGACGACTTTCTCGTAAGCAGCCTCCCCCTTCCCGACATCTTCAAGAAACGCACTCAACTCCTGTGGAGTCGGGAGTAAGCCCGTCAGATCCAATGTCACACGCCGCAACCAGGTAGTCGTATCCGCAGAAGGAGCCGGGTTCAGGTTTTCCTGTTCCAGCCTTGCAAGAATAAAACGATCGATCTCATTGCGAGTCCATTCCGAATTTTCCACCGCAGGAACGTCTGGCGAAGTGAGCGGTTTGAATGACCAGTGATCCATCCGGTCTTCCAGCTTCGCAAGATCGACGCCATCAGGCCAGATCGCTCCTTCATCGACCCAGCGTGTGAGCGTTTCAATCTCTGCTTTCGTGAGACCTTTTCCCTCTGGTGGCATCCGGTAAGATTCGTCCTCGCTGGAGACCAGTTCAATGAGAGGACTTTCCTCAGGCTTTCCCGCAATCAGACTCGGCCCCCAGCCATCGCCTCCTTTGAAGGCTTCGGATTTGATATCGAGACGGAGTCCACTTTTCTGCGTGTCGGCTCCATGACAGGAATAGCAATGCTTCTGCAGAATGGGCCGTATCTCGTGCACATAATCGACATCGGCTGCCTTGGTCGGGAG
The DNA here is from genome assembly GCA_002359185.1 of Planctomycetaceae bacterium UBA2671. Classification (GTDB taxonomy): domain Bacteria; phylum Planctomycetota; class Planctomycetia; order Planctomycetales; family Planctomycetaceae; genus Rubinisphaera. The sequence continues at coordinate 155,324 of DEML01000030.1, read as the reverse complement.
AGATGTCACGATCAGTAAAACTGCTGTTGCGAGAAGTTTGACCATCGGTTTCCTGCCGGGGATTTGCGGATTTCATCACTTTTGCAAAGACACTCACAATGGAAATGTAAGATCAACACATCAAATGATTTAACTTATGAATCAGTCATTCGCATGTACGAATCAACGAAAACTGATCATAACCGCTCGTCAGGAACTTGAACACTAAAATGTGAAAAATCGCCCCTATGAAACTGGGATTAAGCGTTGCTGTTAGCCGTCTTGCGCTTCGGAAACCAGCGTGACAAAATCAACGCTCCACAAGCGAACAGGCAAAAAGCCGCAAACCAGTCCCCGAGCATTAGATACAGGCTACTGCGATTATCGAGGGGCACAGTTTGCACGAGCACTGCTTCCAGTTTCTTGCGATACGTTCCCGTATCAGGATCGATAAAAGAAATTTCGCGGGGCTGCCAGTTGACTTGATCTTTGGTCATGAAGACTTCGGGTTCGAGAACTTGACCATTGCCATCAATGCAGGATGAGATCCCCATATTGGCGGCTCGGACAAGTGGCTTTCTCAATTCGACGGCTCGGAACTGAGCCGTGATGAGATGCTGATCGTGTTCGCTTGATCCGGCGAACCAGCCATCATTCGAGAGGTTGATCAGCACATCGACCGGTTTGTCCGACTGCGATTCAATCGCGTGCGTAATTTTTCGCGTGACATGTGGGACGGTATCTTCAAAACAGATGACCGGAGCAAAACGCCATGATTGATAATCAAAGGGAACGGCTTTTGTCCCGGCTGTCAGTCCGAAATTCTGCGGAAAAAACCCAGAAAGCAGCGGATAGTCGGAACCGGGAATGTACTCTCCAAACGGAACGCGGTGAAGTTTATCATAACGTTGATCAATCCCGGTTTCCGGAGTGACGAACTGAGCGGCATTGTATTGAGCCAGTCCATCAGTCGAAGCGACGTAAGCCCCCAGTCCAATCACGAGAGCAGCCCCGGCTTTCTCGCTCATCGTGGCCAGTGTGCTATTCACATCGCTGTTTCGCCAACTGCCGGGAGAAATGTTTGGAGCAATCTGACTCAAGTCGGCAGCCGAGAGATTTTCATCGGCTTCCAGAAGAGCATAGCGGAACATCCCTTCGGGCCAGACAATCACATCCGGCTGATGCTCGACCGCCATGCCCGTCAATTCATTATGAACCAGAAACGATTCTTCGTACTCATTGGGCGGAACGACCAGAGAGGCCCGGAAATTTCCCTGAATCAATGCGACACGTGGTCCAGGTTGGAAGTCGGCGACCGAACAACGGTAGTAACCGTAGCCGAGAGTTGTTCCGAGCACGGCAGTCGCAATGATGAGAGAACGCAGGGCACGAGGTTCAGTTTGTCCTTCACCCGGCTTGAGAATTCCGATGCGTTGCATCCAACTGGCAGGAATCTGCAAAGCGACAGCCGAGGTAAACAATACCATCACAAAGCTGACGCCGTAGGCTCCGACCAGATCGCTGATCTGAATCAGTTCGAGCCATTGCACCTGCGAATGTCCCAGGTAATACCAGCCGAAGCCGGTGAAGAGAAACCCTCTTAAGTATTCAAGCCCCGTCCAGACAACTGGCCCTGCGACCAATAAAGGAAATTTCCAACGATGGACGGCGATCCGAGTAATTCCGATAAATGCCGGGACATACGCGGCGATATAAAACGCGAGCGCCATCCAGCCGATGTACATGAGCGGATCGCCATAACGCATCCACTGCAGTGCTGGAATCGTGAAACATAACCCGCCCAAATAGGAGGCGAGGAACATACGGCGAGTCGGTTGTTCGATGCGAACCAGTAACAACCACGGCAGAACGGCAATCCACGCCAGTGGACTCCAGCTCAACGGTGGATAACTCGCCCAGAGCATCAATCCTGCACTGGCCGACCAGAGCGCCGCGTAACGAAATTTGACAGGCTCGTTTTCTGCCTTTTCAATAATCTGCTGAACACTCAATTCCACGCGACCGCGTTTCCTTTTCTCCGTCGGGACTGATTGAGGTTGGCGAACCTGTGTTTCTGGAGCAGTCATCGTGTTTACATCATCCATGAGAGTCTCGATTTTCTGTTATCGACAATCATTCTTAAACAGGTCTGTGTCAATTTTGGTCGAACCATGTCCACACATCAACGATTTCATTTTCCAGATACTCTGCATCACGCGGAGTAAACAGGATCATTCCGTTCGCTTCCGACGCTCCTCGCAGATCAGCCGAGCCAACCCAGCGGACTGGTGTCGCTGTGAATTCGTGATCGTTGTGGGTAATTCTGGCAGGATAATAAACCGGACGGTCTCCTTTGACTAGATGAGCTTGAGTCAGGTGTGCTTTCCGACATTCTACAGACTGACAGGGACGATTTTCGATCCGGTTCAGGGCATATCTCACGAACAATTCGAAGCAAACCATGGAACTGACAGGGTTTCCGGGCAAGCCAAACACATAACAGGGGCGAGGATTCTCAGCATCGGCTGGTCGGACTCCAAACCAGATCGGCTTTCCGGGCTTCATGTGCACTTTATGAAAGACCTGCTGAACTCCAAGTTCCGCCAGCACACTTGGCACCAAATCGAGCACTCCTGCAGAAACGCCGCCGGAAAGTAAGAGGAAATCGGACTGCAGGCCGGTTTTGATGTGGGATATCAAATCGGCTCGATCATCCCGGGCAATTCCCAGCGGGACGGCTTTGGCACCTGAGTTTTCAACCTGAGCGAACAGCATCGTTTCATTAGAATTGCGGATCTGTCCCGGTCCCGGCGTCTGATCAACTGGCACGAGTTCATTCCCCGTAGCCAGCACAGCTACACTCGGCTGAGGATAAATCGAGACTTTGCTGCGTCCTAACTCTGCCAGTAAAGCAATTTTTGGAAACGCGAGACGCTCTCCACAGGCGACGACGACTTCGCCCGTCTGCATACTTTCTCCACGGGACATAATATTTCGACCGGGAGAAATTGAATCAATCGTGAAGGAAATCTCATCTTCCTCAGGCGTGAGGACATCTTCAATTCGAATCACCGCATCAGTCCCGGCAGGCAACTGGGCTCCTGTCATGACCTGAATGGCGGTTCTTTCTTTCAATGAACATTGCGGAACTTCGCCAGCCGTTATTCGTTCGAGAACTTTCAGTCGAACGTCAGGCTGAATATCTTGTGTGCGGATCGCGAATCCATCCATCAATGCTTTATCGAAGGGAGGCGAGTCGCTATCGGAAGTGATATCGCAAGCAGAAACTCGGCCAGAAGCCTGAGAAAGAAGAACTTCGCAGGCGGATACTGGAAGGATATTTTGTTCGATGAGCTGGAATGCTTCGGAAACACTAAGCATGAGGGATTTGTCTATAAGTTGTAGGTCAGGCTGTGCCTGACATGATTAATATTTAACGTCGAATTTCGTCAGGCACCGCCTGACCTACAGCTGTTTATTCACTGCAACCCGCTTCCCATCCATGCGAAGTCGTCCCTCTGCAAACAGGCGGATCGCTTCCGGATAGGCCTCGCACTCCTGCACAAAAACTTTGGCAGCAATATCAGCGGGCTGATCCTGATGATCAATTGCGACGGTTCGCTGCAGGATGATCGGGCCATGGTCGTACTGATTATCTGCGAAATGGACGGTGCAGCCTGAAATTTTCACACCCCGCTCATATGCCGCTTCGTGGACGCGCGAGCCATGAAAGCCCTGCCCGCAGAATGCAGGGATTAATGACGGATGAATATTCATCACTCGCCACATGAAGTCATCCGGAATTTCCAGCAGGCTCAGAAAACCGCCGAGAATGACAAGGTCGACATTCTGCTGACGACAGGCTTCAAAGACCGACTGACTGAACTGAGCAACGGAAGTAAACTCTTTTCGCGGGATAATTTCCAACGGCAAACCGTGCCGTTTAGCTTTTTCGATGCCACCACAATCGGGACGTGATGCAATTACGAGTGAGACTTCCGCAGAGAGTTCCCCGGCTTGAATTCGCGTCATGAAATTATCGAGTGTCGTGCCGCCGCCGGAAATTAAAACGGCCAGGCGAACAGGACGTGAGAGGGGCTCGGAGGGAGGGTAAGTCATCTGCAAATGAAAATCTGATAGAAGTGAAAAGTGAAAACTGGGGAACAGACATTTCTGTCAGACAACATTGTCTGGGCAAAATTTAAGTACGCCTGAAAACTTGATCATAATAAAACTAATCCAGGGTGGCGGGGGCGCTCCGCTTTAGCGGAAACCCCAGAATGTCCAACGATTCGGGGGCTTCTCTTCGAGAGCGTCCCCGCCACCCGTGTTTGAATGACTTTCGTGAAAGGTTAGGTTTTTGAGTATTGTCAGGCGGTCCAAATTAAAACTTCGGCGGCTCTTCTTCCAGCAGGCTCTGTGCAATACGTTCCTGTTCGCGTTTCACCAGCCAGCGTTGCTGCAGCATCAAGGCGATAAACAGACTCACTCCCAGCAAGAGACCAAAAATGAAGATGATCTGCAGGAGTGAATAATCGGACGAATTTTTCGCTTGCGGAGGTGTCCATTGAATGTGGTTCGCCATCAGGACCGGAGCAAAACGGCCGGTGTCGCGGGCTTCGTAAGTATACATGCGATAGATATAACCAGTGACCGTGACATGATCGATTGCCTGCTCGCCGATCGGCATGCCTTCAGGAAAACTGGTAGAGAGGACGACGGTCGGGTTCGATTGCGAGTCATCCGTGTAGAGCCAGGCTTCACAAAGTTGATCGACCCCATGTTCATTTTTGCCGGCATCGCTGATGACAGTCCGCTGCAGATGCCCCGACATGATGACCGGCCGTCCCTGATAGGCTTCTGGATCGAGGTACATATCCACATATACCGGAAACTCCTCAAAAGGACGTTTACTATATTTGGATTGCTTCCAGCGTTCTTTCAGAAACTCATTCGCGGCGATTTTAACTTGTTCCGGATTCGCGGAACTGGCATAGCCGAGTACGCGATAATAGATTTCATTTTCTTCGGGCAAGAAACCCGTGCGTCTGGTTTTGAGAGGAATATCTGTTAACCAGGGAGCGAGATTCTCAACAGAAACTGCTTGTTCAGGTGCGATCCCGAATGGCGATTCCTGTGCCCATCCCATTTCCTGTTGAAAACAGAATGCGATAAAAAGAGACAGAACCACCAGCAAAGCACGCAAGGCTATGGAGGAAAGGCGACAATCGAACTTATGGATGAGAACGGCACGGCAATCGTCGATTGTTGAATTGTTCTTACACTGCATGATCTGCGCGGTCTGGTGAAAGGTAAATAAGTGAAACAGGGGGATTTCCGAAAATGTTGACACCACAATCGAGGCTTCTATAATAACGTTGTCGGAGAGTGAATTTCTGAATCGTTGTCGATTCAATTTACTTTTTATCAAAATACTGTTCAGGAACGCGGGTCCAAGACCGGCACAAGCTGACGAAAATCAAGGATTACGAAAATGGCCGGTGGTAATGTGATTGAGTTTACCGATGACAATTTCTCAACGGAAGTATTGCAGGGAGATCAGGCAGTTCTCGTCGATTTCTGGGCTCCATGGTGTGGCCCCTGCAAAATGCTGACCCCCACCATCGAAGAGCTCGCCAACGATTACGCAGGCAAAGCCCGCATCGGCAAACTGAACACCGATGATAACCCGAATACCGCTTCAGAGCACGGCATCAGCGCAATCCCAACTCTGATGGTCTTCAAAGGTGGCGAACTGGTCGAACGGTTGACCGGAGTCGTCCCGAAAGAACAGCTTGCAGCAACTCTCGAAAAACATCTATAATCGCGGAAGTTGCACAGAGAACATCAGTTGCGTCATTGTCGTTATTCAGTGACGAAACTGTTTTTCACTTGTTCTCAGGGAGGATCCCTGCAGCAGATGAAGATACAAGCACGAAGCGCAAGCGAGTGTGTCCTTGACGCAGAATGCACACACACTCGCTTGCGCTTCGTGCTTGTAACGATTTATTGCAATTATTGCAAAGTCCGCACTGCGGTCTCGAAATGACAGTCTCGTAGGGAAAGGAGTCCCCGTGAGCGATGCATCCTCAGCGGAGGAATCTCAGAAGCCAGTTGCCCCTCGTTTTCCACAGAAAACCGAGGCTCAGTCGATTGGTCACAGGCCGCGAGTGGATTTGAATGAATCCTCCACAGTTCGCCCGCAATTCCCTGCCTCAAAACCAACTGAACCTGCCCCTGATGCCCTGCTTTCCGAAGCGGGCCGCGTGTTCGATCAGTTGAGAATCCGGCTGACCGAACTCGAATACCGAGAACAAAAAGTTGACGCCAAGGCGAAGGAACTCGACGAACGTCAGGAGAAATTCACCCGATCGGTCCAGCAAACTCAGCTCGATCTCGATCAGCGGGAAGAAATGGTGACCGAACGGGAAGCAACCGTCGAACGCCGTCAGCAACGCCTCGAAGATGAAGCCCGTCAAATCGAAATTGATCAGGAAGAGCTTGCTGCTGCTCAGAAAACCTGGCAGATCGAAAAAGCTCAGCAGGAAGAACGACTCCGCGAAACCGAAGACGAAGTCGAACATTTGCGCACCACCCGTCTCGAAGAAATCGCACGTGTTCAACAGGAAACCGACGAGCTGCTCGCCGAAAAACGGCAGCAGTTCGAAGAATTCTGCCAGACTCAACTCGAAGACCTGTCTCATCAACAGGCACAGGCGACTCGCAGACTCAAGCTCCAGGAAGATCATCTCGAACGACTGCGCACACAAGTTGAACACCAGAAACGAATCGCCCGGGAAGATGCTCAAAAATCGCTAGCAACTCTGCAGAAATTCGCTGAACAGAATCGGATGGTCAAAAAACAGACTGCTCAGGCTCGGCAGATTCTGGAAGTCCGCGTGCAGGCTCTCGACCGGGAAGAAAGTGTCGTTCGAGCACAGTTGGAGCAGGAACGCGAAGCCGCAAATCGTCAACGAGCCGACCTCGAACGTGATCAGAACGAATGGCACATTCAACGCCAGCAACTGAATCATCGTCATCAGGAACAACAGGACCAGTTGCATCGTCAGCAGGCGTTCTTACTGCATCAGCAGGAACGCATTCAGCTCGTTCGTACAGAAATTGAAGACAAACATCGCGACACCTTACTACTCAGAATGCAAATCGAAGCCTTCCGATCAGAATTAGCCGTCGCTGCCGGCAAGGACATTGACGAAACTCGGATGCAGGAATTGCATGAGCGACTTTCGAGTGACTTTGAAGAGAGTCGCACGCAGGTGGAAACAATTGCGAGTACACTGCAAGACGATTTCAACAAGCTGCACGAGTTTCTTGAAGAGATCAAAAAACACGAGACAGCGACCCGTCGCTGGATGACCGATGGCTTGATCAAATGGGAACACCAAAAGCAGATCGCAGAACAGGAACGCAGCCGATTGATTGCAGCCCGCAAAGAATGGGAAGCCGAGCAGCAATCCCGCACAAACGACCGCCGGGAAGCCGAGCAGGTGATCCGCAATTTGCTCGATCAACTCGAAGAAGCCAATGATTCTCAACCTGTATTGAGAGAACGAGCTGCGTAATACAATCTTTTCAAATTGCGTAGCACTGGCCCTGCCAGTGCAATTCAAGATTGATACTGAAGTGACAATGCACTGGCAAAGCCAGTGGCACCCTTTACGAATCTGGATTCTGTCTACGATCCCAGCCACCCGCTGTTTGTCATTTGACGTATACCCTGAAATCTGTGCTGATCCATGTCCATCCGTGGTTCAAATCGCTATTAACCACCGATCGAATACATCGGACGCTCCGGCTGCAGGAAGCGGGCGGTGTTGATTTCGTGCCCTTCTTTCTTAGCCTGAATACTCGCAAAGACCGCGGCGATCACTTCGTCTTCAGTAGCTCCGGCTCTTAGCAAGTCTCGAATATCCGTTTCTTCCAGGCTGAACAGGCAATTGCGGATCTTTCCGTCAGCTGTCAGTCGGAAACGATTACAGCGGCTGCAGAACGGATGCGTGACTGACGAAATGAATCCAATTCGCCCCCGGCCATCTGCAAATTCATAACTGACAGCAGGTTTCGAGGACTGATCGACATCAACCGGAAGTAACGGAGCAATCTCGCGGGACAGGATTTCGATCATCTTGTCCATATACAGAACTTTTTCGCGTTCCCATAACCGCTCTGCATCCAGAGGCATATATTCGATGAAACGAACTTCAATCCCCGTTTCCCGGGAGAGTTCTGCCAGCGGAACCAGATCTGCTTCCGTTATCCCTCGCATGGCGACCGCATTCAGCTTGAGCGGACCGAAGCCTCTCTCTTGAGCGACTTGAATGCCTGCTAGAACTTTATCGAGAGAATCGCGGCGGGTCATTTCTTTGAACCGTTCGCGGTCGAGAGTATCAAGACTGATATTGAGTCGTCGCAGACCCGCCTTATAGAGATTTTCCGCTTGAGCCGGCAGCAGGATTCCATTGGTTGTCAGTGCCAGATCGTTCAATCCGGGAATGTCGACAAGTTGTTCAATCAGTTCGTGAATCGACTGACGAACGAGCGGTTCTCCCCCCGTCAAACGAACTTTGTTGACGCCACATCGGCGAACCATCAACTCAACAAAGCGACTGATTTCCTCAAATGTCAGCAATTCGGGCCGGGGAAGAAACTGGACATTCTCCGCAGGCATACAATAGAAACAACGCAAATTACAACGATCTGTCACACTGACACGCAGATTCGTATGCGCTCTTCCAAAAGTATCCTGTAAAATAGGTAATTTCATCCTGCTTGCTTCATTCCAGCTTCAGCTCCTGGCGAATTTTACCAGCAGACTTTCTCCAAGAAGTGACTATGACAATCATCACACGCAGGGATTAGATAAGCAAGACTGCAATAATGGAATCTGCAATCAATTCCAACTCAGATGGGAAGAATGACATTAAATCGGCGCATGAAAAAACCCTCGACGAGCAACTCCATTTTCGTGCTGTAACAGAATAAAACTGAGTGCAGAGTGGGTCAGGCTGCGATTCAGGGGACCAATTGTTACAGAAACACGGCTCGTTCAAGGGTTTTTGGCTGGTTTCACATGACCATAAGATTTGATCATGTTATAAATTATATGCAATTCGAATGCCAATCACTTAATATTTGGGGAAATTAAACATATCTCCTCATATTTCTCCATGATGGTGAGCAGATTTATCACGATCTGCTTGTATTATCGATATACTCGACTCAATCCAGCCAATTTCAACATGTTATTAGTCAAAACGCTTTCCATTTTTCGGCGCCGAAAAATAATAAGCGCCGAATTTTTCGTGAATTCTGGTGCTGAATTATTGCTTCGGCGCCGAATTCCTGGCATGATCAATGAGGTTATTTGCCTCTGTTTGCTTTTCCTGACGCTTTCTCTTTGATGAGAAAATGAGATGTCGAATTCTGAATCTATCTATTATCGTTGGGTTGCCGGAGCCTCGACTTTATTCCTGGCTCTGTACTGTGCGGCTGTTTTATTTTTTGTCGCCACAAGTGGGGACTTGGGAATTCGCTGTCTGGTGAACAGTGAGAGTGAAACTCAGAGTGGGATTGAAATTCGGCAGTTTCTGCCAGCTTCGGAAGGTGTTCGAAATCGTCTGCCTGCTTATTTTGGAAACGCCCCATCTGCAGGTGATCGAATTCTTGAAATCAACGGATTTCCCATCCACTCTTTTGCCTCGTTTTCTCGGGCAACCGCCAGTTTAGGCCGTTCACTTAGCCAGGAAGGGGAGTACGGTAGTCGACTTGAAGAGGTAAATCCTCTGGATCATGACCGCTATGGTGAACTTCCTTCTGTTATTGTTTATGCATCAAAGAGATATGCACAAAGCCCTTCAACTTCCGATTCTGTTCCTGAATTTTCCGGAGCGGAAAGCCGGATCCATCAAGCTAAATATGTCCGTATTAAATATTTAGACACGGAGACCGGGATCGTTGAGAAAAGTTTTCTGATGCTTCGTGCTCTGCCGACGCTCGAAGTCGTTTTGTCGATCATCTGGTGTCTGCTTGAGTTCAGCGTGTTCACACTGGCGGCTCTTTCTTTTTATACCCGCCCGAGTGATCATGCAGGTCGGATGTTCTTTCTGCTTTGCTTTTTGACGCTGCCTGCGTTTGTCGGGGGATATCACTGGTGGGTGATTGCTTCGAGTCCCCTGCTGACATTCCCATTTGTCATCAGTGCCATTCTCATCCCCGTCACGACTCTGCACTTTTTTCTGAATTATCCATCACGCAGTCGATTTCTTGAGAAGTACACGACCTCATTATTAACTGCTCTATATGCAGCCCCGGCTTTAATGCTGGCGACGACCACATTTTTACTGGCAGTCGCTTATCTTGCTTACGACCCTTCCTCACCCACGCCCGGTACTCAGTCAATCATCTCCTGGCTCCGATTTGCGATCGATACCTACATTCCCATAGCTGCTGTTTATTACGGCTTGAGTATGGTGGTGATGTTCATCAATTACCGCGCCTCTCAGCAGCCAGCCGAGCAAAAGCAGATGCAGTGGATTCTCGGGGCGGCTTGCCTGGCTTTGCCGCTGGTGGTCTATACGGTCTATCTGGCCTATGCCGATCGCGTCGGGATGTCGCTTGGTCGCGGTCGTATTCCGATGGTCATTGTCAGCCTGCTGTTCCTGACCGCTTATGCAATTGGTATTTTGCGATATCGATTGATGCTCATCGATCAAATTCTCAGTCGTCGTGTGCTTTATTTGATTTTGAGTCAACTGCTCACTGTCTGCTATAGCCTGTTGATCGCGATGGGAAGTGTTCTGACGGTCTACCGGGGAATTTCCGTGCCCGAACAGGTTTTTCCGTTGACCATCATTTTAACTCTCGGCATCCTCGCATTAGGGTGGATGCGAGATCGCGTGCAGGAAGCGCTGGATCGTCGATTCTTCCGAGAGAAGTATCGGCTTGATCGAGCGATGCAGCAGATGAATACCGTTGTGACCAAAGTCGCCGACGTACGTTCGCTGGCCGAGCACATGCTGCGATCGAGCCGGGAAGTGCTACAGGTGCGTTTCAATGCTTTATATTTGCGAGAAGGGAAGACACACGAATTCAATCTCATTTCCGCAGTGAATGGTCCCCAGTTACCTTCACGGATTTCTCTCGATGAAGAAACCGATCTCATTCTGGAAAGAGAAGGTTCCTGCCAGCGAGTTAGCGGAAGCTCTCGTTCAGAGATGCCCAGGCTTCAGCAACTCCATCGGGAATTGAATTCTCAATTGATCCACGGATTCGAAGTCGATGGTCGCTTAACTGGACTGGTCATACTTGGTCCAAAAGCGTCCTCGACTCCTTACACAGCTGAAGATACGACGTTCGTTTCTGCGATTGGTCAGATGACCGGTGTTGCTCTGCAATGTGTGCGGGTTCAGCAAAATGTCTCCCGGCTCGATAACATGTTGCAGGAAAAAGTTCGCAAGGTCGAATCCCAGGAACGTCAGATCGCCATTCTGAAACAACAACTCGCCAGCAATGTTCAGGAAGAGCCTGTCGAGTCGACACCCAAACTCCAAAAAAAATCTTTCCAGCGAGGAAACATACGTGGTTCAAGTCCCGAAATGATTCGCGTGCTTGACTCAGCTCGGAAGGTGGCCGAGAGCGATACGTCTGTCATGATTCGCGGGGAAAGCGGAACTGGCAAAGAACTGCTCGCCCAGGCGATTCATGCCAACAGCCGTCGCAAAGCTCAGGAAATGGTCAGTGTCAACTGTGCCGCCCTCTCCCCTTCTCTGCTGGAAAGTGAACTGTTTGGCCATGTGAAGGGAGCATTCACGGGAGCTTACAAAGATACTGTCGGCCGATTTCAAATGGCTGATAAAGGTACTCTCTTTCTCGATGAAATTGGCGATCTGCCAGCTGATGTGCAGGTCAAACTACTGCGGGTGCTGCAGGAACAAAAGTTCGAGCCGGTTGGAAGTCGCGAGTCGATTTCCGTCGATGTCCGCCTGATCGCAGCGACTCATCAGAATCTCGAGGAGCGGATCAAAAATGGTTTGTTCAGACAGGATCTTTATTATCGCTTGAATGTCATCACGCTCATCCTGCCTCCACTTCGGGAACGGAAAGAAGATCTGTTCGAACTGAGCCTGGAGTTCCTCAAGGAAGCCGCTGACAAGGCGAACAAGAAGATGCGGGATATCGATGATCTTGCCTTCCGAGCCTTACTCAACTACGACTGGCCGGGCAATATTCGCGAGTTGCATAACGCAATCCAGCGAGCGGTCGTGCTGGCCGAAACCGATTGTCTGCTTTTGGAAAATCTGCCATTGGAAGTTCGCGAAGCGGTCTCCGACAAACCTCTTTCGATCTACGAAGCCGCCAGCCGATCGACACCGAAGCTCATTACGCCCCCAACGGCAATACCGACAGCCGACAACGCCAGGACCAAACGGAAACTATCCCGACAACAGGAATACGAACAACTGGCAAGCGCCCTCAAAACCAGCGACGGCAACAAAGCCGAAGCCGCCCGCCTGCTGGGAATGCCGCGGAGTACGTTTTATAGTAAGCTTAAGAAGCATAAGTTGGGTAATTGATAGTTCTTGGCTAGAGATACTATCCGAAGTCTTTGAAAGTGGAAGATAGTGACTTTTCAGTTCTACAGGCATTATGGGCGAACGGTGAAACAACTTGTGCTTTCAGCATCCAACCGAGAAAGACAGTTAGGTCTTGTGCTCATTAACTGGTGACATCCGCTTGCACAACAAACTCCCTTGCAGCAAACCTTAATCCTTGAATTCACCCGCTCATTGCATGCTCAAGCAAGCTTGAGCATGGCACCCGGCAACGACAATTATTAAATCATCAACGGTATCTGGTATTAGGTTTCGTCAGAATTTTTCAGTTCCTTCGCAGCTAATTTTTCATTCGCCTTCTTCTGATGCTCTTCGACTTTGGCGTAGGTCATGTCTGGGACAAAGGCGATGAGGGTTTCTCCGGCTTGGGGTTCGGAGCGTTCTTCATCTGTCAGAATGATGAGCTTCCGGGATTCTGTAATGACAAATAATGGCAGCGCCTGCGGCCCATATTTTTCGCGGAACGAAGAGTAGGGATATTCTTCCGTCAGCTTGGAGGCTTTGACGACGAAGCCATCGTTCATCAAATCGATCAACATGCGATAGGTTGTCCCGCCTGAAAAAATGTAGCGAGCCCGTTTGGACTGATGCGACAAGGCTTGTCGATGCTTATCGGAGACATTTGGCTTGAGTTGGAACAGGTCGGCGCGGTCAAATATTTCCCGAAATTCCAGAGCAGCCAGCATGTTCACCTGGTCGTTCGGAGTCATGGCAACGAAGCGGCCCAGTCCACCCAGGTTGAGTTCCTCGCGGGCGTATTCCGAAAGGATGCTCGCATTCGTCGCAGGCAGGCTCAGCATGCGCGCGGCACTGATGTTTTCATGATTGGTATCGACCAGAAGAACCTGAAATCCTTCTTTATGAACAATCGTAGCGATCGAACGGACCAATCGGTCGGCTCCTGCAAACAGAATGCCTTGAGGATTCCGTTCTGAAATTCCCAGATAACGTGCCAGGGGCGCGGCGGTCAGTCCATAAAAAGCGACGGTTCCCACAATGACGACAAATGTCAGTGGGACAAATTTGTTCAAGTCCGCAAGCATCATCGGCGAGATAACAGAATGTTCTTCCCCGGCAAGATGCGTCAATTCGAGGGCGAACACACTGGCGACTGCAGCCGCTACAATTCCCCGGGGAGCCAGGAATGACAGAAACACTTTTTCCTGCCATTTCAGTTTCGTGCCGTAGGTCGAAGCGAAGACGGCAAGCGGTCGGACAATGCCGATCATCAAAATCAAAAACCCCACGGCTGGCCAACCGAGTTGCATAAGTTCGGTGAATTGGTAACGGGAAGAAAGCAGGATGAACAAGACAGAAATCAGCAGAACCCCCAGATTTTCCTTGAACTCAATCAAGTGAGTGATCGAAACACTCTTCTGGTTCGCCATAAGAATTCCCAGGACAGTGACGGTTGCCAGGCCTGACTCAGCCATCAGCAGATTGGAAAGCGTATAAGATGCAAGGACGCTCATCAGCATGACCGGACTTTGCAGGTAGTCGGGAATCAAGTGCTTGCGGAACATCACGATCAGAATGTAAGCGGTGATGAACCCGATCACCGTACTGATCGCCACCGCTGCCCCGAGACTGATGATGATATCGACGGTTGCTTCAGTGACACTTCCCGATGCAATCGCGGTGGAAACGAGCACGGCCAGCAAAGCCCCGATTGGATCAATGACAATCCCTTCCCATTTCGCAATCGAACTGACCGTGGGATTCGGTCGGACGTGCCTCAATAACGGGCCAATCACCGTCGGACCCGTCACAACAAAGATCGCACCAGCTAACGAGGCAATCCACCAGCTGTAAAAGATCAATCTGGCTGCACAAGTTCCAAGTATCCACGTAATCACGCAGCCGACAGTCACAAGACGCGTAACCGAGCCCGATGTCGTTTTCAATTCACTCAGACGCAGACTCAGGCCACCATCAAATAGAATGACGGCTACGGAAAGAGAAACGAGCGGGAACAGGAGTGTATCGTCGATAATCCGCGTGGGGTCGACTACGGTATTGGCTGCGAATCCAAACATCAACAGCAGTAAAATGGCAGGCAATCTCAATCGCCATGCCAGCCATTGAGCAGTAATACCCAGAACAAATAAGCCTGTCAGATAGATCAGAGGAGAATTCAAAATCTGTGCCACCTGTGTTGTCTGTTCAGAAGGGATATCGTGGAGATAGTTGGATTTTGGAACTGGGATTCTGATCGGAAACTGGTTTCCAATCGGATTTCACCTGCATCCACTGTAAAAATGAGAGTAGTCACCTTATGATAAATTGCAGGAAAACTCAGACATTGGAGTATAGAAATATACTCTCCTATTTCACTGGGTGATCATCCTTTTAGAGAGTTGTACCGTCTTAAGAGCAATCCTGCAAAGTGCATTGCGGCAAGATTGAAGAGAAATCCCTACCAAACTTTCCATCCACTTGAGAGTATGTGTTTATCAATCCTGTGATGAACTGACGAAAAGAACGCGAGGTTACCAATGAAATCAGTAAGTCTTCAGCATTTCAATTTGACTCCAGGCAAGGGTTCGAATGGGATCTCAACGGGAAAGTCGCCGTTGGTCATGATCATCTCATTCTCAATGGCTCTGAGTTTCATCAGTGTAAAAACTCTACATGCCCAGGTCCCACTCGGGCTGCCTGAGTTAAAAGAATCGAAAGAGAATCCTTCGACTCCTGGAAAAATCGAGCTCGGAAAAATGCTGTTTTTCGATAAACGGCTTTCGACAGACAATACAATCTCCTGTGCCTCCTGCCACGATCCTGCCAAAGGTTATAGCAACGGAGAACAGTTTGCCACAGGTGTCGATAATCAAAAAGGAGGGCGGAATTCCCCGACCGTCATCAACAGCG
Organism: Planctomycetaceae bacterium UBA2671; assembly: GCA_002359185.1. Taxonomy (GTDB): domain Bacteria; phylum Planctomycetota; class Planctomycetia; order Planctomycetales; family Planctomycetaceae; genus Rubinisphaera. The sequence goes on along the minus strand of DEML01000030.1, from coordinate 139,845 downwards.
CTTTTCACAACTTTCAATTCTGGGATGGCCGGGCCGCGACGCTCGAAGAACAGGCACTGGGACCGATTCAGAATCCGATCGAGATGAATATGAAGATGGATCTGGCTCTCGAACGCATCAACGGGATTCCCGAATATCGCAAACGTTTTGAAGAAGAATTCGGAGAACCCGCTTCGGATGAAACTCTGGCAAAAGCGCTGGCAGCCTTCGAAAGGACTTTACTCTCAGGTGATGCCCCTTATGATCGATTTGAGGCAGGGGATAAAACCGCGTTGTCCGAAGCTGCTCAACGAGGAAAAGACCTCTTCTTCGGCAAGGCCAACTGCTCGGCTTGCCATAGTGGAGGGAATTTCACCGACAACAGTTTTCACAACATCGGCATCGGGATGGATCAGGAAAAGCCTGATGAGGGTCGATTCGCCATCAGTAAACTTGGAGGCGACACTGGTGCATTCAAGACTCCAACACTGAGAGAAATTGCCCGCACTGCTCCCTACATGCACGACGGCAGCCTCAAAACATTGAAGGAAGTTGTCGAGCATTACAACAAAGGAGGCATTGCCAATGAATATCTCGATGAGGAAATTTTTGAGATGAATCTGACTGAACAGGAAATGAATGATCTGGTCACTTTCCTCAAGGAAGGATTATCGAGCGAATCCTATCCCCTTGTAGAAGCCCCTGAATTACCGGAATAAATTTGAATCCCATTCCCGTTCAGAGTTTACGGAATTTCCTCAAGGAAAATTTCACGTGAACTCTGAGAGGAATTTTTAAAACCACCAACGAATGAGGAACTATGAACATGACCGAACTCAAGACAATCACACTCGCGGCAGCCGCACTCTTCGGCTTGACTTTATTAATGCCGAGTCAAAGCGTTGAGGCAGCCGATGCAAAAGAAAAATCGATGAAATCACGAGTTGTTGCCGATCAACTCGACAACCCTTCCGGAGTAGCCGTTCGTCCGAAAACAGGCCATGTGTTCTTCGCGTCTCGAGATGGAGTTCACCGATTAGTCCCCGGTAAAACCGGAAAAGTCTATCCTGAAATCACAAGTTATCCGACTGATGTTTACGGCAAAGGCCCCAAATACAATATTGGACCTTTGGGCGTAGGCTTTCTTGGAAACGACCATCTGGTCGTCGGTGATGGTAGCCGACCAGATGGTGAAGAACTTGTTCGCGTATACAAAATCTCAGCCGATCCTGCGACACAGCCCGTCGGTGAAGATTCCGCTGAGTTCACGTTAGGTCCCATCGAACAAGGTGAAGATTCTGCCAAAGGCGAAGGGAACTTTTACGGAGTCGCTGTCAACAAAGCTGGTATCTTCATTACTGCCAACGGAGACGACACCAAAGGCTGGATTCTGAAAGCAGAAGTCAAGAACGGTAAACCGCAAGAACTGAAAGCAGCCATCGCGACCAAAGTGGCCACCGGAGTAGACGCCCCGGTTGCAATCACAAATGGTGAAAACGGCGAAATCGTCGTGGGCCAGATGGGCGAAATGAATGTTCCCGGCGACAGCTTGCTGACTGTCTACAATGCGAAATCGGGCGAACTGCTCAGCAGCTATGAAACTGGTTTAAGTGATATTGCTGGCCTGGCATTTTCGCCAAAGACTGGAAAACTCTATGCAGCTGACTTCTCCTGGGCCAAACCAGAAGATGGCGGACTGTTTGAGCTGATTACCGACGGCAAAGAAGTGACCGTTAAGAAAGTCATGTCACTTGATAAACCGACGGCACTGGCATTCGACAAACGTGGTCGACTCTACATTACTGTCTTCGGGTCAGCCGAAGAAGGCAGTGAAGAGAACGCTGGACAGTTACTGATTGTTCCTGCAGGACTGTAAGTGCTCAGAAATTGTCCTTGAGGACGAGTTCTAATCAGATACAATAGGGTTATGGAACGAGTGTTCCATGACCCTGTTTTTGCGATGTCGGAATGACAAAAAATCGGGTGCCACTGCTGACTTGCCCAGCAGTGTTGAGTTACGGTTTCAACCGTAGGGTCCGCTGTGCGGACCATTGCCTTGTGTATTCAATGTATAAGAATCATCGATCCCGCAATCTGGTCCGCACAGCGGACCCTACTGACTGTGAAGTACCTAAAAAAGTTGATCTCATCAGGCAATGCCTGACCTACAGTGAAAGGAAATTCTGTGTCTGTTGCTGGTATTGAAAATACAACCGAAGACCTCCCTGAACTGCCCACACTCCGGTTCACACCTGACCTGACCCGTTCCATAGCGGTGCTGGTCTTTTCTGTCCTGTTTCTGGCGATCGGAATTGAACTGGTCAAAGACGGCGTGCTTGAGGGACTGCTGCTGGTTGTTTTATTCAGTCTGGCGATTGTGGCCTGCTTGAGTGTTATTCTCCCGGGTGCCTGCTTTGTCGAAATCGATCCGGAAGAGATAACCATCTCATCGAGTTTCCGCCGCAAGGTTTATCGCTGGGATCAGGTCGAACGCATCGGCATCTTTGAAGTGGGCATCATTCGCAGAATCGGCGTCGACCTGAATGCTAAATATCCGGGGCCGGAACGGGTTCCCAATTACATGAAGTCTGCCAGCGGCTTTCATATTTCATTACCATCGATGTCGGGCATGGAACCTGATGGCTTACTCGAAGTGATGCAGAAATGCTTTGACGCCTCGGTGAATCGACGGTTGGAAGTGGAAAAGATGAAAAGTTGAACAAGCCGATATTATCAGCGGTTTCAACTTACCAGGGCGATTCCATCATGTCGACAATTCGACGTGCTAAACGAGAGATCGCCTCATGCTTGGCGGTTGCGTAAGATTGCCCGATCTCAGGAGCGAAGTTTGCCTGCGTCAGCAATTGTCGGGTTTGCGGGTCGATCGGCAATGTTTGCCGGGCGAGCAATTGTCCGCCGGACGTTTCTTCCCAGAGGACTTCCACTCCAATGCCCAGTTGCAATTGACGCGGGTCGTCGAAGCTCGTTTCTCCCAGGACGGATTTATTCACTTCGACCACATGCCCGATCAATCGAGTGTCCGCGCGATCAGCTGAAGAGAGCTGGAAGGGAGTTCGTGCCCGAATTTCTTTCTGGACAGCTTCGGTCAGTTCGATATTGATATCTCGTCGAAACAAATCCGATGTGAAAATCGGCACGTGCACCGAACGGATTTCAGGATTATAAGGCGCACCGACGTGATATCCACAGCCGGATATCAAAGATAAAACGGGCATAATCAGTAAAGCGATCAACAGACAGCATCGACCAACGGAGATCGTATCTTGCGATCTCCCGAAATCAGTAATGCCGGGGGCAAGTTGTACTCGTCCCCAGCATCTCAAGTTGTCTGTTAATCTGTGAAACAACATTTACCTCGTCGTTGCTGGTTCCTGCCCCAGTGTCAGAGTGGCTTTGCCCGGCTGAGCTTCATCATATCCCGGATTCGGGATAAATGGAGGAGCGTTCGAGCCTTCATCTTCTTCCGGATCTTTGGGGACAGGCCTCAACTTTGGCATCCCCCAGGATGGGAAGAAGCGTGGTTTCTTTTCTTCTTCAACTTCAGGTTCTGATGTAGGAGATTCAGTTTTTGCTGGAGCAGGGTTGGGTTGATACTCGGGAACCATCGCCGTTTGAGTTGCATCGATCGAAGGAATGTCTGCGACTGTCACGCCTTCCATGGCCAGCATCAGTGTGTTTCGTTTCTGGTATTCTGGCAATTTCGACAGGAGGCCTCGAGCCTTGCCAGCATAGAACGAACTTGGGTGCGTATTAATGATTTGATGGCACACCATTTCGACCGCAGTGAAGTTCCCTTTACCCAACCAGAAGAGGGCATTCTCAAATTCTCGTGCGATTTTCGTTTCTTCGACTTCTTTTAATTCCGTTTCCAGCCGTTCACGTTCTTCAGGTGTCAAATCCTGGAACGAAGCCAGTGCGATCGATTTGAGTTGGCGGGATTGCTCCAGATTTTTTTCATCGTAAGCCGCTCCCTGATAAGAAGCCTGTGTTACATAGGAACCGAGAATGTATGCATCTTTAGCATGCGGGCTGTCGGGAAATTCCTCTCGCAATAACTGATAAGTCTCAGCTGCTTCAGCATGACTACCAATCCGCAGATAATGACTGGCGGTCAGCATCAAGGCATCGTCAGCCAGCGGACCGGTCGGATCGTTCAACCAGATGGCCTTCAACGCCTCCAGTGCACGCCCTTCGGTATCTGTGGTTGGTCTTTTCTTATCAAAGAAGTTGAAGAAGCCGGGACGATTGTATTCTTCATTAGCAACAATTTTCGGCCTGCCGGAACGTCCGTTTTCTTCGTATCCGGCCATTTGAACTTCGCCGTTGGTTGTCTGTTTGAAGTCCATCCAGGTCAGGGCGATATCATATAACCGCTTTGACGAAGCTTCGAGATGGCGAGTATTCGGATAATCTTTCAGCAAGCCGAGATAAACATCTTCTGCTCCCGGATATTTCTCCTGCTTATACCGACTTTCGGCCAGCATGAACAAGGCATCTTCCCGCAGTGGTCCATCGGAGTATTTCGCTTTTCGCTCTGAAGGGGCTTTATAGAAATTGCCCAGTGTGCGTCGACGATACTGACCGGTATCATCCAAGGCATAATCTTCGGCAATTTTATCGAAGGCCTTTTCCGCAGCTGCGAAATTGCCAGCGTCATATAACGCTTTGGCAGCCTGATATTCCTGGAATTCGGGTGTATTGGCCAACGAAGCCGTTGAGACGATAGACTGGGAATTGGACGCCAGAATGGTCCGTTCCATCGGTCCTTTAATATCATCGATACTCGCCGTGGCATCGCTCGGGCTGCCGAACGGATTTAAGCTCGACAAACCTTTTCCGCTGCCACCAAACGTCTGACATCCCACCGCGCAGCACATCATTAAACCGAGTGCACACGATTTTGGTAAGAGCCAAAGTGGCCGCTGAGGATTGAAATAATTATTCATAAATTCGACCTTGCCCTCAGAGAATATGAGGGTTGGGGAGGGAGGTCATTGGTAATTGACCAATGGGGGGAGGAGAGGAGGTGTGTTCTTCCAATTCGGCACGGGGAGGTGGCCAACTTGAACGAACGAGGGCTGAGCCAGGGAGATTGGCTCGAAGGGGAGGTGCAAATAATATGCTTCAATACTTCAAGTACGCGAGCATCTTGGGACGTTGATCGAGTGTCTGGGAAATGAGAGCGGTCATGAGATGACGAATACTTTTGAGCTGTTGGATTGTTGGAGCCGGAGTGAAGTCGTCGGCGATCTCGGTTTGACTCAACCGGCGCAGCAGTGTGATCACGCCGCCGGTGAGCGGACGCGTCGACATTTCGCTTTGACGACACTGCGAACACAATAACACTCCTTGTTGAACCCACAACGACCAGCGGTCCTGATTATCCATCACAGGACGACCACATTGACACGCTTCAAATTCCGGAAGTAACCCCATTTCCGCCAACGTAAACAGTTCAAATCGCAACACAATGAGCCGAAAGTCGGATTCGGATTGCAATCGACTTAACGTCGTAACTGCCGCATCGTACCAGCGGGGATAAGGATCGAACTCCTCAGAACAGGACCCAAGCAGTTCCGCCACATACAGCCCGGCGTAATACACATTCACATCATGTGCAGACGCACGGAACCGCTCGAGGAGCCTGGCTTCGGTCAGAATATCAAGACTGGAGGTAGGTTTATGCAGGAAAACTATCTCACAACGTGTCAAAAGGTCAATAGCAGCCTCAAACGAACTCTTGAGCCGCTTGGCTCCCTTGGCAAGCACGGAAATTTTCCCGAAGTCCCGAGTGAACATCGTGACCACGCGACTGGTTTCACTGAAGTCGACCTGCCGAATCACAAGTCCTTCGGTTTTTCTGCTATCTGTTGACATACAACCAGTTACGCCATTTCCATTTTGATAAATCCCTCACTGTCCCCATCTGTTTTCGGGATTGTAAAGAATGGTCTGAATTTTCCCCTGATCAATCAGCATTCTAGAAACTTGAGAGAGAATTTACAGAATCCCCAGGATTTCTGAGATTAATGAGTGAAATCGGAAGCAAATTCCAGTGGCTCATTGATCAAGCTTGGTAAAGATTTTTGAACCACGGATGGACACGGATTTTCACGGATGATTCACAAAGCCGTAGGTCAGGCTGTGCCTGACGACAAACGAGGTGGCACATACATTTCGTCAGGCAATGCCTGACCTACGGCTGGAATTCTCTTTTTGATAATGAACAGACATTATCGTTCAATTGAACTAAAAAATATGGGGGGCGCTCCGCTCATAGCGGAAGCCCCCGAAAGCACAACCCGGGTTTGAGTGATGGATTCTCCCAACCCGTCCAACAATTCTCTTCGATCACATCCGTGAAAATCCGTGTCCATCCGTGGTTCAAAAAAACAAAGCCACTCTTTCCCATCGATTTTCAGGAATCCCCTGTTCAATTTTCTCTGCCGGTGGTGTTATCGAACCGGGAATTGGTAAGATCAAATGGACTGGAAAACAAACTCCAACATCCGCCGGCTCCCGTTCGATGATGAGTCGGTCTTGATCTGAATATCAAAATGAAAGACTGAAGGAGATTCCCCTATGGTGATGACCGCCTCCACAATGTTGCCCCTCGGCTCTCAGGCTCCCGACTTTTCGCTCCCGAACATCGATGGCAAAACGGTTTCACTCTCTGGCCTGCCGAAAGATCAGCCGATTCTGGTCATGTTCATCTGCAATCACTGTCCGTTTGTCATACATCTTCAGAAAGATCTGGCCAATTTTACGAACGAGTATCAGGCCAAAAAATTAACTGTTGTCGGCATCAGTTCGAACGATGTGAATACTCATCCGGAAGATGGCCCCGACAAGATGAAAGCGATGGCCGAGAAAAGCGGCTGGAATTTCCCGTATCTGTACGATGAAACCCAGGATGTCGCCAAAGCCTACAAAGCGGCTTGCACACCTGACTTCTTCCTGTTCGACAAAAACCGCAAACTCGTCTACCGCGGCCAGTTCGACGACAGCCGCCCGAGCAACGGCCTACCCATCACCGGAGCCGACCTCCGCGCCGCCTGCGATGCCGCCCTGGCTGGGAAAGATGTCCCCGAACAACAAAAACCAAGCATCGGCTGCAATATCAAATGGAAAGATGCCCCCGAGTATTTTACTGGTAAGCCTGCGGTTTAAGTGATGAATCGAGCTTGGGTCGCCCCCGCGAACACAGACAAAATGGCATGCAGAGAAGTTCAAGAACTTCGAGTGAAAGGTGCGTCGAGATGCACTCTGCCAGGCAACCAGCCAGAATGCCACACAGAGACAAAAACAATGCACGATGAAGTGTGATCTCGTGTGTGGAGATGTTGTTTAAACCCTGCTCCAAATGGAAACCGGATTTCCATATTTGAAATGCAGATGGACAAAGAGAACCGCAGATGAAAACTATCTGCGGTTCTCTTTAAAAAATTATCTGCAGTGTTATGCGTATCATTGGATGCACAAGCGACTGCAGAATACTTTTGAAAATGGTCTAAAACTCCCCGACAACCTGACCGTCCGAGATGCCAGCCAGACGCTCAATTGTGCTGTCGATTGCATTGGACAGATTGTGATCAATATTTTCGCTTATAAATTTGACTGACCCATCGGCGAGTACAAACTGTGCGCCCCCCGAATGTTGGCTGGAGAACATTTGACGATTGTTCGTTGCACTGGGATCCCCATTAATATTAACAATCGTCGATCCCATTGCCCCCATCATTCCCTGGTCGCCATGCGCTTCGGCAGGACCTGCTGCGTTCATATCACGGACAACATAGAGTGAGGCTGCAAAAATATTTGTGGTGCGGACTTTCCAGCTGCGTTCGCCGATGAGCAGTGTATTACTGGTGCCATCGGTAATATCTCGGAAACTGGTATTGCTGTCCCGGAAGAACAGGCCAAGTGCTCTTGTGTTGGGGTCCGTACCACTGACTCGACGAATGTGCCGAGAATTATTGACAGCTGGATAGTTCATCACAGCCGTACCGACATCGGTACCCATAGAATCGACTACCCGCTGACCAAGATTGGACTGCACAACCGGCGATCCGGCATCGGAGGGGCATTTGAATGACGAGATTGGAGTCCCCATGGCGGCTAAATTAGCGGCATTCGCCATCACAACTCTGGGGCTGGAGCCGACACTGATCTGGTCGTAAATAGCCCCTTGCTCCACAAATGGAAGAATCATCGCTGTCCAGGACCAGTGAGGTTCGTTATCAGCAATAGTGCCGCCACTGCCGCGTTCATCAACATAGCCGGGAGGAAAGACGCGATGAGTATCATGGTAATTGTGCATCGCCAGGCCGAGCTGTTTAAGATTATTCTTACAACTGGACCGACGAGCCGCCTCCCTTGCCTGCTGAACAGCTGGCAGCAACAAAGCTACCAGAATGGCGATAATTGCAATGACAACCAATAGTTCGATCAATGTGAACCCTTCACGGCTGGTTCGGTGTGTATTCAGATTAATCACATAGACTCCTGTAAATAAAAAATGGGGAGGATGGCAGTTAATGCCACAATCACGGCAAAGGTTAGCAAAACATGCACGTGAAATAAAAATGCAGGCTCAGATCGTACCATGAATACATATGGATGTGAAGCCTGGATTTGAGAAGTGTGAGCCAGAAGCATGAAAATGACACCTGCTATATTGTCATTTCTCCATAATGCAACCCAGGCGAGGTGTTCATGCGTGAATGTTTCCATGCTCGCCCTTGTGGGAGCATGCATTGCGTGAAAGACTTCAACCTGAAAAGTCATACTTCCTCAATGAAGTTGGTCAAGAGGAATCTATCCGATTCCTTGCTGTAAACAGGCTCTTATGACTCAACAAACATGTCCACGGCAAGCGTGAACAGAGCACCCGGCTATGCTAACCTGTCGATTTACCCACATCTCACTTCCCTTCTCCTTGACGAACGTTGTGTAGCAGGGTCAGAAGCGCCAGCGGATGGCTTGGTTACGAATGGTAGCTGGGATCGTACCACCCACCTCTCTCTGACTGTGGAACTGAAAATTCATCATTCCTCTCCAAAACAATCAGATCAGATATTTTCAATGTCTGAGTGGGCAATGTCTATTCGAGGCATCTGAGGAAGGTTATGATTGACGAAATTCTGCTTACAGCACGGCTTCTACAACCATCGAGTAAAGACTTAGCATGAAGCTGATCACGGGTAAAATCCTGATAGTTATGGCTGTTACGGTGGTGGTCTGGTTTGTGACTTCACTCACAATTGCTCTCAACAATCAAGCAACACGTCCCCGCTCTAATTCTTTGATTCGTTATTTTCTGTCCTCTCATGATGCTGCGGAGTGCAGGCAAATCACGAAAAAGCTCACTCTGGCAATCCACGCTTATTATGAACACTATGACTGTTTTCCACCAGCAGTTACGGAAGGACCCACTGGTGTACCCTGGCATTCCTGGCGAACGCTGATAGTACCGTTTCATAAAGATTGCCCAAAAGAGTTCAACTACCGAATGGAAGAACCCTGGAATAGCTTGCATAACTTTCAACAGATCAGCGTTGCAGAACGACTATTTCAATTGCCTTTGATCTGGGAGCCCACTGGGGGAGAAACTCATTTTCTGGCTCCAGTGGATCGACGTACTGCCTGGCAGGGCAAGTCTTCGTTAACAATGAAAGACCTTGTCAATCCAGATAGCACAATTCATTTTCTGACGAAGAATCTACCAAATCATCCGTGGACAGAACCAATCGACATGACCATGGATCAATCAGTTGAATACCTGACCCAGTCCGACACTGAAAATAATGAGATCGAAATTGATACCCGGTTGATTTTCTTTTCAACTACACGGGGAGCGATACGCCGAATAAATCGTCCACTGGAAAAAGAAATGGCAATTCAATTATTGCTGGCGACAAATACTACGACCCCACTTGCTGAATGGCCGGACTATTTACCGAATTCAACCGAGAAATCCGCCCGGGAAATCCCCAGAATCGATGTTTCCGATTTGGCAAATGTAGAAATCTCACTCAGACAACAGGCAGAGATTCAGCCGGGAAAAACAACGATTTGGTGTGCAAGTATGGCAAGTGCCTGGAAGGTACTTAGAAATGAATTCGGTGGAAATGAAGTTCAATGCGAAGGGAGTGAAGCGATTACGGCAGATTTGAATCGTTTGTCGAATGGAGCGGATCTACTCTCTGATTCGCAGACCATGGTGAAAGTCGAACAAACGACTGCCCCTCCAGAATTGAAAATCAATTCAGTCTTACACAAATCGATGCCCTTTGAAAATCTTTTTGAACTCTTTCAGGAAGCATTGAAGTTCGAGGGAAATCAATCGCATAAGGATGTGACATCCATGGGGTTTCAGGGGAACATCGAGGACACAAAAGAGAATGTCTTCGAAAAGCAGTTAAATGTGATTCATTATGATTCCGATCAGGCTTTTGTTGTTCAACTGGAAACTATTGGCGAAACGAAAGACCGAATCACGCTGGCAATGTTACCTCCTGAAAAAACGCTCATCGAAACCTGGGAAGCCGTCGATCAGTTGATCCAGTCTCAAAATCTCCGCAAAACCGAACCGAAACTTCAATCGATTGATACTCTTCAAGTCCCCATAATCACTTTCAATTTGATGCGTAATTATGATGAGTTGCTTCGTCCGTTGATCATTTCTGGAAAATCGACTGCTTGGAAAATCGTGGAAGCTAATGAGCACTTGCGTTTTCGGTTAGACGAAGCGGGAGCTGATCTTTATTCCGATATCTCTATCATTGCCATTGGTTCTTTCGGGGAAGATCCTGACTACGTGAAACCTCAGCCAAGATTCTTTATTTACAACCGCCCCTTTCTTGTAGCCGTCCAGGAAGAAAACAAACAGGAACCTTGTTTGTTGATGTGGATTGATGATCCTGCATTGTTGGAAAATTGGGAGTAAAAAATCGTATAATTTTCGAAACAGTTCTGAAGGTCAATCTGCGTTTGACCTACGGCCTAGCAAAAAACGGATCATCCGTTGGAGGCCCACTCAGACTCGAAGCAGGAACAATTGTGTTGGCTGGTGCTTTCGGTTTTGATCCCGCCAGATCTGACGCATTGAAGATCGGCTTGCCGAGGGCGTATTGTTCGGTGGCGGTGCTGTATTCGGCGAGGGCTTCTGGGAGCATTGCTTCGAGGTCGGCTGCTCGGCGTTCATCGGAAGGGTGAGTTGACATGAACTCTGGTGGTTTTTGGCCGCCCTGTTGGGAGAAGCGTTTCCAGAAGCGAGGGGCTTCGTTGGGATCGTAACCGGCTCGGGACATCAGAATCAGCCCGATTTGATCGGCTTCCGATTCATGCTTGCGGCTGTAAGGGAGAATATATCCATACTGGGAAGCGGCTCCGAAGACCGCTCGGATCCGTTCGCGTTCTTTCTGCTCCTTATCTTTCGAATAGAAATCGACCACCTTGCCCGCTGCGGTCGCCACGCCCTGTTGTGTCATGCGTTCTCCACCATGACGGGCAATCGCGTGAGCAATTTCATGAGACATCACCACCGCCAGCCCCGCTTCGTTTTCGCAGATCGGCAGAATCCCTTCATAGATGGCGACTTTGCCGCCAGGTAATGCGAACGCATTCATTTCGGGAGATTCAATCACGCGGAACTCCCAGGCATATTCATCATGCCCGGCTTCAGCTGCAATTCTCTGCCCGACCCGCTGAACCATCTCCACATAGTGAGGATTGGAAGAGAGTTTTTCTTCGGCCAGAATGTCTTCATAGGATTGCATACCCAGCGTGATTTCCTGCTGCTCCGGAATCAGCAGCAACTGTTTGCGGTTGCTGATCGGCGTGGAGTAACAACCTGCTGTTCCGAAGATCGAAACGAGCAGAATCGTCAATATAAAATAGTCATGAAATTTGAACATGAGCTTGGCTCCCTGAAGACAGACCTTCCGCGCGAACCCGGAAGGCGGGCGAATGCGGAACTGTAACAACAATCCGAAAATCGACTCAATATGAGTTCAAAACATCGTCAAAGTGGCCTGATTTCTGCCGGATATTGTAGCCATTACATAAAAATTGCACTCTTTACCAGTTCTGACGTCCCCTCCAGCGACTGGTTTACGCCTTATCTCTCATCAGTAAAACAACACACACTCAAACAAACTTAATAAAAGAGGAACAAAACCATGACGATTTTCAACTCAACCAAAATGATCGCTGTCGCACTCATCGTTGTCGCTTCAACAGCTACTGCCAACGCACAAAACAAGAAGTATCTGGTCAATCCGGGACAGCAGAATCAAGGAAGCCAACCCAATGCAAAAATGTATCTGGTGAACCCAGGTGGACATGATCACGATCACCACGACGATATCCCAACTCTCGGCTTCTACGGATACCAAACCTGCCAGGGGATGGTCGTCACGAAAGTGAATCGGGGAACAGAAGCCTGGAAAATTGGTCTGGAACCTGGCGACATTATTGTCAGCATCGATGGATTCCGATTGCATGACGAAGGCGACTACACACGAGCCATGCGACGAGCCGGTCGTCATGCCGACCTGCGAGTCAAAGATGTTCACGGCCGGGGAATCTTCACTGTCGAAGCCCATCTGCACGGCAACAACAACCGTCCTGTGATTGAGTACCGATCGACTCTGAACTAGGACGCTTCCATAAAGGACGACTAAGTCCTGCAAGCCACACACTGTAAAGTGTGTGGCTTTTTTTATGCGCAAATTAAGTCAGGCATCAGCACTTACGGCGGGGGCGCTCTCGAAGAGAA
>DEML01000030.1:90690-126912 GCA_002359185.1 Planctomycetaceae bacterium UBA2671 | reverse complement strand
GGGGCTTCCGCTGAAGCGGAGCGCCCCCGCCACCCCGGAGAATCATTTCAATGCGTTACAGATATCCGGCTTCCGATTGGAGCAGGGGTTCACTCAAACGAATTGTTTTAAGGATTGTATCAAGATTTCCAATCAGGCAATGGGCACAGTTCTGTAAAGCTTTACAAGGGGCTGTTCGATATCGCTGAGAATTTGTTCTAGTTTCAACAGGAATTTCCGACAACAGTTATGGAGTGTGATAAGTTTGTTGTAACTCTGGCCGTGAAAGTCCAGAAGCACTGAAGCTCAGCTGTCGCATTGATGAGAGATGAAATCTTCGATGACTGGGTGATTTCACAACGCAGGGTATGGCGACTCTGCCGAACTTAAAACTCTCCGAATTCGGAATGGAACTCCTGATGAAATCTTCAATCACTTCACTGATCGCACTGGGCGTCACGTTATCGGCTACCGCTCAGTGGGCGATTGCAGAATGTCCCTGCCAGGTTAATCCGCAATCGAACTATTCAGGGCCTCCATTGCCGTCCGGTCCTGATCGGATGACCGCCTCCCCCTCGCCGGGAACATTGGGCCGCACCTATTATTTACCCAGCCGGGACATTCCAGCCGATAAACATCCCCGAATCGCTATGATCGACATTATTGCACCTAATGCAACCAGTGTGCGTGTTGTCAATGTCTATGTGCATCGGGAAGAAGATGATATCGATGGCTTTCAGGACACACGCCTGAATGGGCTATGGCGTTTTGAAACAATGCCACTGATCCCAGGGAACCCGCACATCTATAAAGTGATCTTCCGATTCTCGGATAACCCGACCGCTCCCGAGACTGTTCGCTACGTTCGACTCATTCCCGGTCGAATTATTGAATTGACCTATTGATTCCCCTGAACAAACTGTGCATGATATTAGCTCTAGCAGTAAACTTAGACTTTGAGCGTTCGTACAATTCAATTGGTCAGGTTAGGAATTTCAATCATGAAGTGTTTCATTCTCAACAGGCTTCGATGCCACGTGGCTTTAATGTTGCTGGCAATGGGTGCAGTAATGGCCTTACCAGGCTCTGCCCAGGCAGCTGACGACGGTCGTCTTTCAGCAATCGGTGGACTCTCCGCAGCTCACATGTACACAACCTATATCGCAATCGGTGCAACGGCCGATGCTTTCGGCAATGATGTTTACGAAACCGAGCAGGTTCAGGATATCATGTCTGGAATGGTTGGGATGATCGACACGCTGAAAAAACAATTGTTGCTCGTTCAGGAAAACTGCGAGGACAAAGACGACCAGCGCTATATCGACGACACGATTCAAGTTTACAACCTGCTTCAGGAAGAGGCCCGACAATTATCGACGTTTGCCGAAACTCGGGATATCACAGATCATCGTGCTTATGAAAAAGCCCGTACCACCGTCTGGCCTCGCATTGAGAAACTTCTCGGCCTGGACTAAATTCCAATGACGAATTGGAATGTGAAAAATACTTCAAGACTCTCCGACAACTGAGGGTCTTTTTTTATTGGATACGATGTCTTCAAAACAGTATTGTTTAGAGGATCCCAATCTGTCTGTGTTTTACTGACCGCAAGCAATCTGGTTAACGATAAAGTCTCATCGAAGATTCCCGAGCCATTTGTTCCCTCCCTTTTTGAGACTTCTGTAACCACTCTTTGAGCTGAACATCTCCCGGGGATCGAGCAATACAAAATTCCAGATGAGGTTCTGCCAAAGCATATTCTCTTTGGCTGACCAACCATTGAGCATATTGCCGACGCATCGGAACCGAAGATTCCAGATATTCATTGGTCTGATCAATAAATGAGATGGTTTCAGGCTTGAGCTTTGCAGATTTTAGCCAGTGAAACGCATTCCCAATTGAAGCAGATCGGCTTGCGGCAGGCAATTGTGGAATCGCCTTTAATGTTTCGTTGGCCAATGCGAGAGCAGCCTGGGCGTAAGGCTCTTCTCCAATTTTTTGATAAGCTTTCACCATCTCATTTAACGTCTCAAGCGGAGGGTGAAACGTATTGAGTAATTCTGCTGGGGAAAGTACTGGTGCTAATACGGTCAGAATTCGTGCCAGGCTTGGATCCCTTTCAACGAAGATCGGCTGCCATTCCTGAAACGCCTGTTCGATATCCCCACGATTCCAGGCCATATAACCTCGATCGAACACGATCTCCATATTATGCGGTTCTGCTCGCTCACTTCTGGCAAAGTAGTAATCAACCAGTCGCGAATCAGGAGAATTTGTAAAGCAATATTCCGCTTGAACCAATAAGGGGTCTGACCGTAACGGACACAGCAGGCTGGCATGACGGGCATGTTTAAGACAGCTTTTTATCAAAGGCAAAGCTTCCTGCAAAACCGCTTTGTTATTCAACCACGCCGTTAACTGTTCAGGATCTTCAAATCCACCAGAGTAGACTGCGGCTCTCACCTGGGCAAGAGGCATCGGGTAGCGTTGATGCAAATCCTGAAGTTCGAACGCCCGCCGCAGACAAATCGCCATGCGAATCTGATTGTCGATATCATCCGGATGAATCTGCAGCGCTTTCGATAATTCGCTCACACGAATCTTCAGCATAACCATCTCATCATCGACATTATCGAAATTCTTCGTCTGTGTTGTATAGCAGAGATAATTCATAGTCGCAGGTTCTGCGCGAGCAGCAGGACCGACGACGTCGTAGCCGAATATCAGGAAGGCAATTAATCCACCGGCCATCAATAGAGAACTGAAAGACTTCCTTGAGTGTTGTTTTTCCGTTTGAGAATCTCGGGACGGTATCGAGAAAACATTCGCGAGATAAAAAGCCAGCAAGAGCATGTAGGCTGGTGCGTACCATGCAAAGTCATAAGTGCCATGACACAAAAAGGCACCAAAACTGGCCACCGCTCCAATCAGGAATGGAAGTTCTGTTTTGGGAACGTGACTGGAAAACGTCGATTTCAACAGATTGAACAAGACAAGTAGGGTCGCCAGCGCAAAAAGGCTCCAGCCGAGAATGCCATTTTCTGTTCCAATTTGCAGGTAACTGTTTTCCGCATGGGTATAGATCCGTCGAGAGACTTTTTCCGCGTGAAAGGCAGGAATGACATGCCTGTGGGTTCCTAACCCCGTCCCGAACCAGCGAAAGTCTTTTTGAGCAGCCAGATTTGAAGACCAGATAATCCCACGGGCATTCCCGCTATCCAGTGTTTCAATGTCCGCAGAAACCAGTTCCTGTGCATTGTTTTCCAGGATCCGATCTCCAATTAATGAGATCGCCCCCAGTCCTATCATCCCGAAAACGGCAATAAAAATTGGCAAACGAGCATCAGCGACTCGTCGGAACATTGTCAGAAACATCGTGATGACAATCGAAACCACCGCTAAACCGAGTCCCCCTCGCGAGCCGCTCAGAACAATTCCAACTAAGAGCAAGATCGAGGCGATCCCCCCCAGGGCAATTCGAAAATTCGGATTCCATTCCGCGTGAAATGAACGAGAAGATTTTGATTGTGTCGTGCAGGAAATCGTCCAGGCTAGCAATGGCCCTAACGCAAGAGCGAGAAATCCCGCAAAATGATTTGCATTCGTAAATGACCCCTTTGTTCCCGTATAGGTGGTCGTAAAAGGGTGAGAGATCAGCCCAAAAAACTTTCCATTACCGAACAGAAATTGCAAGGTTCCAAAAAGAGCATAGGCAGCAACTCCCAGTGTAACCACAAGCATTGCCATACGAGCCTGTTTGCGATGCTGGAACCGTTGGACCATAAAGAGAAATAATAAAAGCACACAAAGCATTGGCACAAAAGTCAGACGAGTTTCCGAGGGGGCCAGCGAAATATGATTCCAGGAAATTTGAGGGGAACTGCCAAGTGACTCGGGAGAGAGATCGGCGAGCAAAAATTGTTCAATGGCAGGTGAGGCCGCTTGAAGCGTTTCTGGAGATAGAGGCGCGAGCTGAAATGTCACCATGCCAATCAGGCATAGGAGCAGAAATTCAAACCCCGTCCATTTCCAGGGAAGAGTCGGCTGCGTTGCTCGATGAACAATCCACAGAGCCATCGTGACGCCAGTGCTGATCAACAACACAAGATGCCCGATAGGAGTTCGACCTGCAAACGCCAGCAGCACAGCTAAAATTCCGACATACAATGAAATGTCGAACATCTTCAGAAGAATATGCGTCTCTTCATGAGAACCGGAAGATTTTGTGCGCGAAAATCCCTGCGAAGAGGGACGGCGAGATCGTTTCTTCCTGGCAGGCCTGTCGAATGATGTCTTAAAACTCACCTGCAGTCCACTTTCCAGCTATGAGACAATCGCCATCGTTTTGAAAACATGTTTCTGAATTCGAAATGATTCCACAAATCAACAGGAAGATCGCTTTTAAGCAGCGTAACGGTCAGACGACTCATCTCGTGAAAATCGCTTACGGGGACGATGGCTGTTGCTCTGTGTCATGGGGATTGCTTCCTCTTCATCATCATGAGTGGGGTCATCATGACCTTCCCCATAGCCTTCGCCGTAGCCATAACCATAGCCATAACCGTATTCTCCTCTGCTGTCACTCAATCCATTCACAACCACTCCGAGGAGATTCCCCCCCAGAGAAGTGACGGATTCTGCTGCTCGAATAATCATACGACGCTTATTTCGATCCGGCCGGACGGTCAGAATGATCCCATCGACCAATCGGCCAATAATCGCTGGATCGGTCACTGCCAGAGATGGCGGGGCATCAATCAGGATCTGATCATAAACTCCTTCTGCCCAGCCAATTAATTCTTCGAATCGTTCACTCGTCAACAATTCGACAGGATTACTGGGGCGAGGACCAGCTGAGATCACATCGAGATTTTCAAGACGTGTTTTTGTAATATGTTTTAAGGCCGACTCTTCAATCGAAGCGGTATCTCTGAGAATCGTTGAGAGTCCCGCCTGTCCTTTCAAAGCAAATACGGCTGTCAATCCTGGTCGTCGCATATCTCCGTCGATCACCAGTGTTTTTTTGCCGGCCTGTGCAAACGCAACTGCGGTATTGGAAATCACAGTGGTTTTCCCATCACTCGGCTGGGTACTGGTAATACTGATGCGTTGATGATTTTCACAAGCAAACTCAATCGATGTTCGCAATGTGCGGAAAGCTTCCGTTTCGACACTGTTTGGCTTCGTATAGGTGAATATCGATTCCAGACCATGAGTATGCGGTAACGCGGGCAGACTGCGAACCATTGCCATGACCGGAGCCCCCAGTTCACGTTTGAGTTCATCGGGGGAATGGAAACGATCATCGAGCAGGTCGAGCAGGAGAACAGTGGTTGCTCCCAGAAACAAACCAGCGAAGATACTGAGCATTAACGTACTGGTCAGCTTGGGAGTGACCGGAATCCGATTAGGTTCCGCATGCTTTGTGATTCGCGTTCGCAAACTGGACTGCTTATTAAGATCGATCGTATTAATTCGATCCCGCATCATGTCATAATCGTTTTGCAGTCGGCTCAAATCCCGTTCAGCCAGTTGCAGCATCATCAGACGCTGATTCATTTGAGACGCCACCTGCTTTTCCTGCATGAATCGCTGGTAAATATCCTGCTCAAGAGTAACAGCATGCTGATAACGCTGTTTTGCCATTTCGAGCATCTGAGGGCCCATATCATGGGTCAATTGTTTGGAATCCTGAGACGCTTGCTGACCACGGCCATTCATCCAGTCCCGGGCAGCTTTAACACGCTCCTTCAATTCCAGGATTTCAGGATGATTGGGTCCCAGTTTCCCATTGAGTTTATCTCTCAGTGAAGCTTCGTCTTCGATCAATTGCTGCTGCAGGCGGGCATAAGCATAGGAGTCCCGACTGTCGACGCCGGCACTCAGTTTCATCAATTCATTCGCCAGCGTCTGATTCGACTGATTCATCAATTGCTGGAGACTTTCGCCATTGCGAATGGCCTGCTCAACAGCGGTGTAATGTGATTGAGCCTGAATCGAATCCTGTTGTGCTTTTGCCAATGCTCGGTTCAATTCGATCACTCGCTCGTTCACAACACTCATGACGTTGTCACCAGTGCCAATCAGAGAATCGGAGTCTCTTTGAAGATTCAGGAGTTCGGCTTGCTTCTCGAAAATCTGCTTTTGAATGTTGTCTCGTTCAGTGGTTAATGTTTCCAGCAACTCTCCCGAACTGCTTTCGTGCATTTCGTGCATGAACTGAAAGTAGGAATTCAGAATTTCGGTGACGATCAAGGAAGCGACTTCTGGTGATTCTGAGCAGTAACTCACCTGCAAAAGATTAGTTTGCCGGGTCGAGTTGACGGTCAGGTTGGAGCGTAATTTTTCAATGGCCTGATGCTTCGTCATTCCGATAAATTTGGTTCTTGCCGTGTCTGGCAATCGTAACAATGCTCCTTTAAGAACTTCATCGCTGGCAAGAACTTTCGTGTAGGTCGGCAGGTAATCCTGAAGAGTCCGCTGACTTTGCTGGGTTTGATCGACATTGCCTTCACCAGTATGCAAAACCAGTAATTCCGCACTTGATTCATACTTTCGCGTCGCCAGAGCAAAATAGGTCATCCCGAGACTGATCGTCAGCGTCAACCAGGCCATCACGGTCCATTTTCGCCTGATCAGCGATTGCACAAAGCGGAGGATTGTCTGCAGAGGATTATGATTTTCCTGCAGATGCATATTCATTTGGGGATCATAATTCTCAGGTGCAGGCATAGTTCAATTCCCAAATTACCAACATCAAGCTCTTTAGCTCACTAACTGGCATGACATCGTTAACTGAGGTCAATAATTAAAATCCGTTAAGTTTTCCGTCGCATGTAATCGTCTTATTACCTAAACCTCTATCCGAGGACAGATGGTTCCAATTGCAGATAGTTGAACACATTGCATTAGAAGGCTCGTCCGCTCACTCCGAATCCAATCAAACGCACAGCTTCGTAAATGGAAGTTGTCGGGGTCTGCTCCACACTCACAATATCTCCTGGTGCCAGACGAAGGTCTGCTCGACCATTTCGTTTTGCTTTTTTGATGCTGGCCTGAATTAAAGTGGGCTCTTCTGAATCTGGGGTGTTGCGAATGATGTAGACTTTATCAGCCAGCGGATTATCGGTTCCCGAAGCCAGCGCGATCGCATCGAGCAGACGCAAATCTTCCGCAACAGGGAATTCGTATCGATCTGGTTTTTTAACAAGCCCCAAAACGTGAATCGGTTTGGGATCCCGGCGTTCAACCATCACGATTCCCCCATCAGGTAATCGCAGGGATTCCGGTTTCTGAGTCGCAGCAGAAGCCAGGTCAATTCGAACCGTTTGATGACCAATCGGTTGTACGATTGTTTCCTGTCCGACCTGCTGAATATCGGAACCACTATCCAGCGAAGCGATTAACTCTTGTGGTTCCGCTGTTTGGTTTCGATAACCGGGATGCCGGACCTGGACAAATACGCCAGCATCATCCGACAAACCACCAGCCGCGACAATCGCCTGGAGGACATCCGACTGACCCGCACGAAGTTCATAGGTTGCTGGCTCTTCCACAGCTCCTAAAACCGTTATTTTATGGACTTTGGGACGTTTCATCGTCACGGTGACATGCGGAGCCGTGTACAACCCTTTTTCAATACACGCACCCGAAATCACAGCCTCGGCTTCTTCCAGATCCATTTCTTTCAGGCTGACTGCTCCCACAAGTGGCAGGATCGCAGTACCATTATCGCTCACTCGAACTGGGAATGTAGCCGTGTCCGTCGAGGAAAGACCCGCAGAGATCGAAATTTCGATCACATCCCCACCACCAATCAAATCCTGTGTTGTGGTCGCGGTTGCTAATTTTGTCAAATCGAGCGTCTGAGCATTTTCATTTCTGGGAGCCTGCAAATGCGCAGGAAGATTTTCAGCCTGATAATTCTTTGTCGTCGTACAACCGGTCAAATTCAAAGTGACCAGAAACATCAATAAGAGTCCATAACAAAACGAAACATCTTGCTTCTGGACGTGCAACTTTTTGACCACAAAATCCAAGCGGAATTTGTTGCATGAATAAATAATATGGAATAATTTCGCGAGAAAATTCCACGAATACAAAGGCGTGTCCATACGCTTTGAAATTCTATATTTGAAGATGTGTACTAAAAAATGCAGAGATCCTTTACGCATTCATTACGCCTGAATCTCTTGCATATCAATAAGTTATGACGATAAGTCCATTGTTCTATGATCTTTCAGACAGGATCTGTCTGAAGAAATCCCATGAGATCACAGCGGAAAGTAGCCCTTTCTGTCGATTTGAGTCAATATCAACTCAAATTTGCATGAACTCAAACAAACATGACTCTTCTGGCGTACAAAATGACAATCAGACCGTTAAGAAATAATGTATTTCAGAATTTCTTACTCGACCTGAGACTGTTACACGAGTATTATCAATCCAAAGATCCTCAATAAAATTCTGGCAGGTTAGTCCCTCCTTCAATGAAACAGAAGTTCGCATTATCCGGTATTTTAGTTGCCTATATTTTTGGTGGCTTGATTTACCCTTATGCGCACATTCACACACACAACTGCAATCACAGCCTTAGTACACAGCCATCCACTCAATCAGTGCATACCACCCAGCATGGGACGCATTCGCACTGCCATCAGCATGTTCACTCCTCTCATGTTCACTCCTCTTCTGAGGAACATCAGGATAGTACCCGGCATTCGCACGATCACGATCATTCAGAATGCCCAGCTTGCGAACTCCTGTGGATGGCTCAGTTCGCACCGGATTTGCCGGTCATTATTGAAAACTACAGGATTGTCTGGCTGGAGTCACCGTCTCCGGCGATGGTTGCCAACACAACCGATGCTTCTTTGCCGCTGCTTCGCGGCCCCCCTCATCTGGCATAGTCACACGTGGGAATTCTCGACAATCCACTGATCAGACTTTTTCTGATCAGGATCTGCTACTGATTCCCCAAGCCCAGGTTTTCCCAGAGCATTCAATGATCTGCTGATCTCAAAATGTTTTCTCTAGAGCATATTCAAAAATTATCTGCAGTGTCCAGCAGGAGCAAACCCAGCGTTTTAGGGTCATTTGATGCTCATGCGACTGCAGAAACCATTTGAAAATGGTCTAGACTTTCAATTTTGAAAGTGCGAGGAAATTTAACGGATCACGCTGCTGACTTGATCTATCAAAAACTGGGATTCCCTGCAGACGATGCATGATCACTTAAAATGATTGATGTCCAGTCCATTGATAAGACATTGATTCTGTGGTGATTTCATGCATAAGCGCATCCACGTAACCATAAATTCACATCTGCAGTAGAAATTTACGGTCATAACTCTTTGCCAGATCATTACCCCTATTATTCCTTTGGAAGCATCATGTTATTTAATCAATCTCATACGGAACAAAACAAATCACGTGGCTTTACGCTCATCGAGCTTCTCGTGGTCATCGCCATCATCGCCATACTGGTCGCCCTGTTACTGCCAGCTGTTCAACAGGCCCGCGAGGCTGCCAGACGTTCCAGCTGTAAAAACAACCTCAAACAACTCGGCCTGGCACTCCACAATTATCACGATGTGCACAATGCTCTCCCTCCCGGCTGGATCTCTGTGGAACCGGGAGCTTCTCATAGCGCCCACGAAGGAGTCAATGGAGCCGGCTGGGGAACTATGATTCTCCCTTATATTGAACAACCAGCTCTTTATGATCAGTTCAATCCCAACTTCAGTATCGAAACTGCAGTGAACGATAATTTTCGACTGAACAATATCGCAACCTACGAATGCCCCTCCGATCCGAAACCACTTCGTTTCGAAATTGAAGAAGAAGGTTCTCCGGGAACAGTTCTGGCAGAATTGCCCACCGCCAACTATGTTGGTGTCTATGGAACTGGAGAATTGCACGACTGTGAGAATGCACCCGGAACTGCTCCTGTCACTTCAAGTGGACAGTGTCGGGGCGATGGATCTTTTTATCACAACAGCAAAGTCCAATTCCGCGATATAACGGATGGCTTAAGCAACACAATGATTCTCGGCGAACGGCTGACAAACGAGCCACTGGGCTGGTACACCACCTGGGTTGGGATGGTCTCCGAAGGTGAAGAAGCCTTCCAGAGAGTATTAGGTTCCATGGACCATGTTCCGAACTCTCCATTCGCCCATTTTGATGACTTCAGCAGTCAGCATACAGGCGGAGCTCAATTTGTTCTGGGTGATGGACACGTTCGTTTTGTGAGTGAAAACATCGATTACGTCGTCTATCAATCCCTCGGCACCATTCAGGGAGGAGAAGTCATTGGCGAGTTTTAATTTGCAGCATTGATGTATGACTTTGTGTCCTCGATACGAACTCTTCAGGAAGCCTGCATTTTCCTGAAGAGTTCCTGAGGGGCTTTACTCAGACAATTCACCTGCTGACGAAGCACGCTCCAACTCACACCGGCCCATCGTAAATCGCCCATTGATATCCTGAAGGGGACGCTGCAAAATTTTTCCCCCAGAAGTTCGATATCGCATCGCATCGATGCTCAGTGGTCCAAAATAACCTCGGCTCGCAGCTTCTTCAGCAAATGCGCACATATTCTCATAGCTGGCCTGCCATTGCCTGAGAAAATCGGCTTCTTCACTTTTTGCGATGGCAACGTTACCCAGATATCGCCCTTGTGCATCCGTATGCAAATGAGTGCAGCCGAGTGTTTTAACAGAGCGACTCTCAGCGATCTGAAAATGAATACTCATCTCTGCAATACGATCCAGCCAGGGCTCGAAGTACAATAACTGACCATCACGAATCCGGTGTTCCGTCCAATTCTGATCATTCACAGTCAGTTGACGTCCCCGACCCAGTAAACGTTCCCGCGAAGACATACTGAATTCCGCTTTCACAAGCCAGCTCACAGACTCATTTTGACTCTGAACAATTTCCAGCAATTCAGAGAGGGATTGGATCACACGACAACCAGTCGGTGCAATCTCCCATTTTTCTTCAACATGAAACGATGTTCCACGCGCGTTGATCCACTCCACCGTTTCGATGGGAGGAGCCGAATAAGTAAAGCCATGTGTCGATGCCAGTTGAGCCATCGCACGCGACCAGCCCCACGGGATCAACTCGATTCTCTCGGATCTTGAGTCGAGATCATCAATCTTCTCTAAGAGTGTGACACGCCTCTGAACGCATTCAGAATTGAGTCGTTCACGAGATTCCCCATCCAGCAAATCGACTTCGGGCAGCCATAAAAAATCACCCGGTGACATCAACGAAATCATCCGCTGAGCCCAGCGCGCATTCACCTGAGCCAGTTTCCGGGACAATTGCCACTGAGAATTGCCCGCAGCAAGTTGATGTTCGAATTCGAAATTCGGACGAAAGATCCGCCCCATTCTTAATGATCCAACTGGCGGATCGAGTCTGAAGGCTGAAAACGCTCGCCATAAACCTCCGCCAGTTTTTCCAGCGTATCGATCAGATTGTTGTGATTGAGTTGTTTCGCAAATTTCAACGGTCCTCCACGAAATGGAGCAAAGCCAGTCCCGAGAACCATCGCCAGATCAATCATCCATCCTTCAGCGACTACGCCTTCATCAAGACAGCGTCCCGCTTCATTCACCATCGCCAGAACCAGTCGCTGCTGAATGGGAGTTAAAACCTCATCCAGTTCAGTCGTGGGCGGTTCCACAAGATCGACATCGATTTCCGAAACGAGTGGTTGTAAACCGATCGCGTTCGTTTTTTTGCCTTTCACGTAGTTGTAAAAGCCTGCATCCGACTTCCTTCCTAATCGCTTTGCATCCACCATGCGCTTGAGCACGGTCGCAGAATCCGACTTTTCACCAAAGACAATCGTCATTGAGCCCGCCACATGCGCAGCCACATCAACACCCACCTGATCAATCAACTCGAGGGGGCCCATCGGCATCCCGAAGCTTTTCATTTCCCGATCAATCACCGAAGGCTCCCGATTCTGAGCCGTCATTTCAATCGCAATCTTAATCGCTTCATCCAGATAAGGCATCAAAATCCGATTCACCACAAAGCCGGGCGAGTCTTTTGTTACGATGGGAGTTTTACCCAGTTGTTTCGCAAGTTGCAGTAATCGCCCAACGGTTTCCGGCGAACTGTATGCCCCGGAAATCACTTCAATCAAATCCATGCGATGCACCGGATTAAAGAAGTGCAATCCACCCACACGAGATTTCGGTTCCACCCCTGCAAAAATCTCATCGACCGAAAGAGCAGACGTGTTCGTGGCAAAAATCGTTTCCCGATCACACGTCCCCGCCAGTTCATTAAAGATCTTCTGCTTCAAATCAAGCGATTCCGGAACCGCTTCGACAATAACATCCACATCGGAAATTCCCTCTTGCGAAGTTGTATAGGTCAACTGGGCCTGCTGTTCTTTCGCCTCAGCTTCACTCAGACTTTTCCGATCCAGCAGCGTTTCATAAATCGAATGAATACGGGATCGAGCCGCATCAAGAGCTTCGTCGTTCACTTCCTTCAGAACGACCTGCATTCCTTTCTTAATGCCCGCCTGAGCAATCCCCGCTCCCATCGTTCCACCACCGAGCACGGCCATCGATTGAATCTTCTCTTCCTGAATCGAAGTCGGCACATTCCACGTATCCAGTGATCGGGCTCGTTCTTTGTTCAGAAACAGACTGACAAGGCTCTGACAAGCCGGAGTAAACAGCAGATCGCCAATCGCCTGCTGTTCGAATTCAAATCCACTTGCATCTTCTTTAAAGGAAAGCCGAATCGCCTCTAATGATTTCCCTAATGCCGGATACTGGACTTTCTGACGGGCAATCCGTTTTTCGGTGGCATTGAAAATCAGATTGCGACCAAACGAAGTCTGATTCAAAAACCAGCCCAGCCAGGTGCTCGATTTATGAGGCTTCAAATCGTCCGAGGATTGCCCCAAATCCTTCAGCAACGTTTCCAACTCTCCGGGCTTAACCGCTCGATCAACAAGTCCCACTTTGAGCGCCTTTTCTGCCGAAAGTTTCTTAGCCTGCAGAATCATTCCAATCGCCTGCAGTAAATCGACATGCCTGGGCAGACGTTGTGTCCCTCCCCAGCCGGGAAGTATTCCCAACCCGGTTTCGGGAAGCCCAATTCGCGTTGCAGAATCAATGACGGCTATCCGATGATCGCACGCCAAAGCCATTTCCAGTCCCCCGCCCAGACAAGCCCCCTGAATCACCGCGATCGTCGTCGGCTCCAGTGCTTCCAAACGTGCAAAAACGTCCTGTCCTCTCCGTGAAACCTCGCGAGCCTGCTCGATCGTTTCGATCTTTACAAACTCATGGATATCCGCCCCGGCAAAAAAACTGTTGGACTTTCGGCTACGAATGAAGACCGTTTTCACTCCTTGCCGTGATTCCAGCTCTTTGATAACAGCATCCAGTTCCGACATCACCTCTGTCGAAAACATATTCTGACTCTCCCCCTGCACATCAATCCACAGGGTGAGTATCTGATCGGTCGTTTGCTCAAGATCCCAATGCGTCCACAGTGCCGCCATCGTCCATCTCCTTCATCAGTGTCAGCGAATCTTATCTATTTAGGAGTCGAGAGCGCCCCCGCCACCCCAATAATTTTGTCTGATTCATGTTATGTCAGACGTCACTAGGCTCGCTCCAACCACATCGCCACGCCTTGACCACCTCCAACACAAAGCGACGCCAAACCCTGATTCAGTTGTCGATCTCCCAATGCCCGTAGCAGAGTAAGAATCAATCGAGCCCCTGTGGCTCCCACCGGATGCCCTAACGCAATCGCTCCCCCGTTCACGTTCAACTGATTCAATGGCAATTCCCCAATCGGCTCTTCTCGACCAAGAACCGATTTACAGAAGTCGGCTGACTTCATCGCATCCAGACAAGCCAGCACCTGAGCCGCAAACGCTTCATTGATTTCAACCAACTCAAAATCCGATAAAACCTTGGACGTTCCATGCAGAAGCTTATCAATCGCAAACACTGGCCCGAGTCCCATTCTTTTGGGATCACATCCGGCAATTGAATAAGCATGCAAAAAACCGAGTGGTTTCAAACCTCTCTTCTCAGCCGTCTCTGCAGACATCACAACCAGCCCGACTGCTCCATCGGTAATGGGACAACTATTGCCAACCGTCACGGTCCCGCTGTTCTTCCGAAAAATCGGCTTCAGCTTGCCGAGCGATTCCATCGTCTGATTTTTCCGAGGCCCCAAATCTTCCTGCAACGGAGCTGAACCGGTCAGGTCGCCCGAAATCATCAGAATCTCGTCATTATAAAATCCCTTCTCCTGAGCCAGCAATGTCCTCCGATGACTCTCCAACGCAAACTCATCCTGCCGATTCCGCGAGATATCGAAATCACTCGCCAGAACCTCAGCCGTCTCCCCCATATTCAATCCGCAAACCGGATCAGTCAACCCGAGTTGAATCTGGGGAACCGGCTTGAAATGACCGGGGCGTAACTGAGAAAACAGAGAAAGTTTATCCGTCCACGATTTCGCCCGCTGAAGCTTCATGAACCAGGCCTTGGCTTCTTCATTGTAAAGGAACGGAACCTGAGACATCGACTCGGCTCCACCTGCCATCAGCACCTCTGCTCGGCCTTCGCGAATAATCTGACTCGCCTCGATAACCGATTCCATCCCCGAAGCACAGTTCCGATTGACCGTATGAGCAATCCGATCCTGAGGAATTCCCGCTCGCAAGGCAATTACACGAGCAACATTCGCCGCATCACTCTGACCGCAAACCGAACCAAAGACCAGTTCATCAATTTCCTTCGGCTCCATATTGATTTGAGCCAGCGTTTCCCGGACAGCCATCACTCCCAGCTGATCAGCAGGGAATTTTGCCAATGCTCCATAAGCTTTGACGAACGGAGTCCGTTTACCGGCAACAATAGCCAGAGGCGGATCAAGACGGGTGCAGATCGAGCGGGTGTCGGCATTCACGGCGAGAGCCTCATTCTAAGATGCGATTTCTGAAAGGTTATTCTGTTTCTGCTATTATACGTCTCGCGAGATTCAATTTTAAGACCCAATCATAAATCGGTGTGATACTCTTCTTTCTGTAGAGTAATAAACTTCCCTTCTCATTGGGGACAGGTAACCTTTCCTTCTCCTTGGGGAAAAGGTGGCCAAAGGCCGGATGAGGGGATCCCCCCGACGTACTAAGAGAAATCCATGTTGATTCCCCTATAGATGTGATTCAGTTCTTCTTCTCAATATACGCATAATAAGCACCATACTCTTCACCGTTTTCTGTGAGAAAAACCGCAGACATCGTCGTCGTCTCAGGTTTCAACTCGAGTTGAAACGTCACTTCCTTATGATCAGAATTGACAGTTTTCGTTTTGACAAGATCACCAATTTGCAGTTTCACTTTGACTGGTTTAATCGCAACCCCCGGATGAGCCCGGTAAGGTCTCACACCCGGCACATCCTCTCCTGCTGGAAGTGCCGCGCCAATCGCCTCATCCGCTTCTTCCGGCCAGCGACGCAGACGAATTTCATAAGTACCCGCTTCCGTGATTTTCACATTCCAGAAGCCCGTATTCTGAGGACCATTCATAGCACTGCGAACCTGCTGTTGATTCCAGGGCGTCATCTGCGTGGTGATCCAGTCGTGCGAAGTGAGCCGCGCGGGATTGTCTGCTGGATGCCCGAGATAAATCGCCGTCGACTGCTCAAACGTCGGCTCAAGTTCTTTCCACCACTCCTCATAAAACTCCCGCAACCGCTCGACAACCTCCGGATTCCCAGAGGCCACATTACTTTTCTGCCCCATATCATTCTTGATGTCGTACAGTTCTTCGCCATTAATCAATCGCCAGTCCGAAGTCATCACTGCTGACTTACGCCATTTAATCGGATCTTTCACCCGCTGAGAATCGGTGATCAAAATCCGATCCTCCCAATCGGTAGCCGTCTCCTTGAGCAGAGGAACAATGCTCACGCCATCAAATTTCAAATCACTCGGAGCACTCACCTGGCAAAACTCCAGCAATGTCGGAACGATATCAACGTGAGCCGTAATCGGAGTGACATCCCGACTTTCCGTAAATCCCCCTTTGGGCCAATGCAGAAAGAATGGTACACGATGCCCGCCATCATATTCGCTTCCCTTTGCTCCCCGCATCTCGGCGTTAAACACTCGACTGCCCGATGAAGTTCCATTGTCGGTCGTGAAGATGAAAATCGTGTTTTCCGTCAGACCTTCCACATCCAGGAACCTTCTCAATTGACCGACATTCTCATCGATATTGGCAATCATGCCATAGAAGTTAGCGAGCCCTTCATTTTGATCCTGATAAGGCTCACTGAATTCAACAGGCGAATGCATCGGACCATGCGGTGCATTCGTTGCGATATAAGCCAGAAAAGGTTTGCCTGCTTCTTTCTGCGTCTTGATAAATCGCTTTGCATAATCGAAAAAGACATCCGTGCAAAATCCTTCCACGGGAACAGGCTTGCTATTGTGCCAGTAATGGCCATCAAAATAAGCGTTGTTCCAATAGTCGGGAGTCTGTCCAACTCCACCACCTCCATGCCGGAGAACTTCGGTAAAGCCACGATCTTCCGGACGATAAGGATAGTTATCCCCCAGATGCCACTTGCCAAACATCCCGGTCGCATACCCGCCATCTTTGAACAACTGCCCGATTGTGATTTCATTCTCACGCAACATCGAACGCCCCATAATCGTATGCCACACACCTGTGCGGTTCGTCCAGTGTCCGGTCAGCAAGGCACAACGAGTCGGGGAGCAGGTCGGAGCCACATGATAGTCCGTCAGATGAACAGACTCTTCATACAGGGCATCGATTTGTGGCGTCTTCAGAATCGGATTCCCATGACAGGACAGATCTCCATAACCCTGATCATCCGTAATCACAATCACCACATTCGGTCGCTCAGCTGCTGATACAGAAACCGAATTGATGACTCCACTGCAGAGGACTGCAATTAGAAACAAACAGGGGAAAAAGGTTCGTAGGCGCATGTGAATCCTCTCTGATGAATCCCGAATGGATGCTGAAACTATTCAACACTGATCTTAACAGCTAAAATCGCTGCAAGCTATGATGCCTCCTGATGCCGTAGATTGTGTTAGCCGGGTGCCATGCTCACACTTGTGTGAGCATGCAATGCGTGCCGGAATTCCATTTGGATGTTATTCTGTTGAATGAACGCACAAGAACAGCCATGTGAATTGATTCAATTTACTTACTGGGAATTGCCACTCATGCCGCATTAAGCATGTCCACAACAAGCGTGGACATAGCACCCGGCTCCTTAGAATGTGAATTGATCAATGACGCCAGGAATCTCTGTAATGGAGTATCCCGGACACGCGTCAGCCGGTCAATCAAACGCCAGGCGTTTCTAATATCAAAAAGAGAAGACAAGTAAAACGTAACAAAAAAAACGTTGATCATCTCATGGATCGGCGTGGCTCTGAGAGCAAACGAACCGTTGGTATTGCACGTACCCTGAGGGCAATCGAGGTTGATTGCAGTAAGAACGACGATGGGATCCCCTCATCCGGTCTTCGGCCACCTTCTCCACTGGGAGAAGGAAAGAAAACTGCTCCACAGGGAGAAGGAAAGAAAACAACAGTTCAAAGTGATGGGCATGGTGATTTCTAAATAAATTCATCAGGCTGATAAAGGATTACTGCAAATATCGAGATGATTGATTAAACGCCTTTGCAGAAGCGACCACGCCCCCCGTCAATGAGAAGGCAGTACGGCACTTACTTCACTTTGCAGGATGATGAATTCCCAGAGCACTGGTTCCAGGGCATGCGAGCCAGCATCATTCCCATGCCGCAGGTATCGGTGATTCCCGCAAATACCAAACCTGCTCCGACGAACGCGGCAATTCCCAGAAAACCCGGATGCACGAACGCCCCCAGAGCGGTTCCGATGACAACAAGTGACCCAGCTGCAATGCGAACCTGACGCTCAAGGGACATGACTTTCCGGCCACGAACAACTGGCAAACCTGCTTCTTCGCAAGCCATCGTTCCCCCTGCGACATTAACCACATTGGAGTGCCCGGCTTTCTGGAATTTCTGACATGCCATCTCACCACGACTGCCCGAGCGACAAATCATATAAACAGGCTCCTCGGACGATCCGTTTCGGTCTTTAACAACCGCATCTGGATCGAGTTGATCAAGGGGAATATTGCGAGCCACGTTCACATGCAGTTCCTGAAACTCAGCCGGCGTGCGGACGTCAATCAAATCCAGATCCGGATTGGACTTCATTAACTCCTGTAACTTGTCCGGTGTAATTGTTGATGATGCGCTCATGTTCAGTCTCCTCTAAGAAATGCGGACATTAATGTTTTAATATCGTTACAATACGATATATATTTTCAAAAAAATGCACCCTCACCCAAAACGGGATTCGATGCATGACATAATCTGTGCCAAGTGAGGTTCCACGACCTTATAGTAAGCTTTCCGACCTTCCTTTTCATTTTCAAGGAATCCACAGCGCTGCATCAGCCTTAAATGCTCGGAGGCCATGTGACTGGGAATTTCACAGGCTTCGGCTAGTTCTCCGACCGTATAGCGACCATTGAGCAACATCTGCACGATGCGCAATCGATGCGGATGAGCCAGAATTTTCAGACATTCAGCCGCCTGCTCCAATGCAGACAGTGAAATGAGTGCCTTCTCTTTTGTTTTCGGTTTTGTTGCCATTTTCTAACCTCTTATTCAATTATATCGTCACCTCACGACATATCAATCCATATATTTTGGAAATCTGCACAATTCCTTCTATCCAGAGATTACCCCAGCATTTTTTCCAGAACATCCTTTGGGGCAGGCGCATATTTGAGAGGAGCCATCGAGTAGGAGGCTCGCCCCTGGGAGAGGCTGCGGACCTGGGAAGAGTAGCTGAACATTTTGGCGAGTGCGACTTCCGCTGCAATCGCAGTCAGGTGACCACGTTGTTCCTGACCGAAAATAGTGGCGTGTCGAATTTGCAGGTCAGCCTGAATATTGCCGAGGAATTCATCCGGGCAGACGACTTCAAGTTTCATGATCGGTTCTAGCAGAACAACATTCTCCGCATTCATCGCATCATCGAACGCGCGATCGAGAGCAGCTTTGAGCGAGATTTCTTCGGTCTCGTTGAGGCGATAATCGACATCGAGAATCGTCATCTGCACGCCCATCAGCGGGTAGCCGTAGTAGCCGACGCCGTCGAGCAGTTGTTTGGCGGTTTCGTCGAGGATATATCTCAACTCGTTTGGCAGGGCATCAGGTTTCATCTTGTTGACATACGCAACGGGCTGCTCGGCACTCATCGGACCAAGTTCCAGCGTCACGCCGGCATAGCGGTTGCCGCTGGCGGTTGTCTGATGAAACTCGCCGTGACCTTTGACCTTTTTCCCGATGGTTTCGCGATAACTGACCCGCGGCTTATGAACCTTGGCATTCAGTCCGAAGTCCCGCAGGATGCGGTCTTTGATAATTTCAAGATGCAGTTCTCCCATCCCGCTGATGATCTGTTGTCCGGTATCTTCATTGATGGTGCACTGAAAGGTCGGATCCTGCTTTTCGAGGCGCGCGAGGACTTCGTTCAGCTTCTTACGATCGGCATTCGTTTCCGGCTCGACCGCCATCGAAATGACGGTCGCCGGGAATTTGATCGATTCGAGCACGATCGGCTTCTGGGTATCGCAAAGCGTATCTCCTGTAGCCGTTTCTTTAAGGCCAACGATGCCGGCAATATCGCCCGGGCCAATGACATCGGTTTCGATTTTCTCTTTGGAATTGGCCTGGATATGCCAGATCTGATTGATCAACTCTTTCTTGTTGGTTCGCGGATTGAGCACCCGGGAGCCACTTTTGAGTTTTCCGGAATAGACACGCATAAAATACAAATCGGCATGAGGCTCGGCTACGATTTTGAAGACGATGCCACAGAAGGGCTCATCCACATCGGGAGCACGCGTTTCAATCGCGGGCTTCTTCGAATGACAGTTGCTGCCCGAAACCGGCGGACGATCGAGCGGGCTGGGAAGAAACGCAGCCACGCCATCGAGCACTGGCTGCACGCCAATATAACTCAGTGAAGACCCTGCAAATGTCAGCTGAATTTTGCGATCGAGCGTTGCCTGTCGCAGAATCGGAATCATCTGCTCGGACGTAATAGTTTCGCCTTCGAGGTAGGCATTCATCAGTTCATCATCAAATTCGACCACTGCTTCCACAAGTTCCATTCTGGCCAGATCGGCCTGATCACGGAGATCGTCTGGAATCTCTTCGATGGTGATATTCTCACCACGGGATTCATTATCGAAATAGACCGCTTTCATCGTGAGCAGATTGATGATGCCGCGAAACGGATTGGGATTTTGAGGCGGGCCTGCTCCAATCGGGATGGTGATCGGTACTGGCCGGGCTTTAAGGCGATCCCGCATTTGATTCAGCGTTCGCTCGAAATCAGCTCCGATCCGATCCATCTTATTGATGTAACAGATGCGGGGAACTTCATAATGATCGGCTTGTCGCCAGACAGTTTCACTTTGAGCTTCCACCCCTTCAACGGCACTGAAAATAACAACCGCTCCATCGAGTACGCGGAGCGAACGTTCCACCTCAGCTGTGAAATCGACATGCCCCGGCGTGTCGATAATGTTGATCGTCTTATCTTTCCAGAAGCAGGTGATCGCAGCTGAGTAGATCGTAATCCCCCGCTTGGCTTCATCGGGATCGAAATCGGTTGTGGTGGTGCCGTCGTCGACATTCCCCATGCGATGTGAAGCCCCGGTGTAGAACAGGATGCGTTCCGTCGTCGTCGTTTTCCCGGCATCAATGTGCGCGATAATGCCAATATTCCGAAGGTCTTCTAACGATTTTGCCATGATTTCAACTGATTTTATTGATAAATTAATTGGAATGAGTTCCCGGAATATCCCCGAGTATTGTCAATCATAAGTATGTTTGCAGAATGTGAACAGTGCGGCGGGAGGGATTGAGGGGGTGAGAATTTGAAAACCATGTCGAATCCGGGTGGCACGCTCAGAGCGAAGCGGAAGGATGGGCGTGTGGGAATTTGGAGATCAGTAATTGTATGTTAAGTCCGATCTTATCACTCGAAAATCCTATTCTTGTAAGAATGGTAAGTGCTTATTCTGATGGGACCATCTGGTTTTCGTTTGAGGATAACATAGGAAAATTTGACCAAGCATGTATTGATGGACGTTCGAGTAGTATTACAAAATATCGACTATTTGATCAGGCTCGGCATCCAAATTCTCCGGAAGCAGTCCTTATTGATTTGGGTTCATTCGAAGAAGGGATTATCGTTTCTCTGGTTTCTTGCTGGCTAGGATCTCACACTCCTCAAGAAACTGGCATAACAGAGCACGGACGGCAATTAATTTGTGATACTTTAATAAGAATTGGGACCCTACATTAATCACGACACAATTGAATAAATTGCTCTTACTAAATCACCACGCCCATCACTTCGTTCTGAGTGTGCCACCCACTCGCTCATTAACTGATACCCTCCGCCTGCACAACATCCCCTGTTCCAGCAATTCCCTGAAATTGAATTCCTCCGCTCATTGCATACTCAATCACAGTTCCTTGAGAAACTCGTCCACCTGAGCGGTGAATAGTTGCAGCCAGCCGGGGCCGACAAGGGAGTCGCAGTCTTCTTGGGCGCAGCCGGGATTGTTGAGCTGATCATCGGTGGGTGCGTAATACAGATAGCCGTTTGTGTAGCCAGCCACAAACGTGGAATCACGCGGGGCGTTCTGTTTGATGTCGAGACCGATCTGAACCGTCAGTTCGCCGGGGAAGGTGACGAGGGTGAACTCGCCGACCCGCAGCCCCAGAATTTCGGCATCAACGGTTGTCGCGTTCAACGCTTCCGATTTCGCCTGATGCCGCTTGAGCAGGTTGACGTTGGTCTTGACCCGTGTGAGTTCTTCCATGGTGTGAATGTTGCGGATGTAAGCTTCCAGATTTTTGCGGTTTTCTGCATCAAGTCGTTCCCAGTCATCGCGGCCGATCAGCTGATCGTGCAGATAACCATGGGAATAATACGACGGATACTTTTCGGACAGTTTGTACTTCACCAGCAGGGGCACAAATGTTTTGAGATTCAGACTCGTGCCCGTCAGCGCCTGCACCAGCCGATCCTGCTCAGCCTGCAGCGAGGCGATCCGCGACGTGTGATCAGCCCGTGGCAACTTCAGCGTCTTGTGCAGCATACTGAAATCGTTGGTCGTGGTGCATTCAATCTGGCGAATTGCTTTGAGGGTACTCAGGCCGAGCCGGTTTCCGAGATGTTCGGCATGCCGGGGCACATTGACATCTTTATACAGAATGGG
Organism: Planctomycetaceae bacterium UBA2671; assembly: GCA_002359185.1. Taxonomy (GTDB): domain Bacteria; phylum Planctomycetota; class Planctomycetia; order Planctomycetales; family Planctomycetaceae; genus Rubinisphaera. Next base: position 104,544 of record DEML01000030.1, on the reverse strand, counting down.
ATTGATATCCCCCGCGCAGCCCTGCACAAACAGAGCGATTGTGCCGGGACTGAGATTGTCTTCGATGACTGCCGAGGCGTAGCCGGTCATGTCAGCCGTATTGCCTGCCGTTCGGGGTGTGCCCAGAATTGGATGACAGGCAAAGTTATACAGCACCGCCAGCGTTTCCCCGTTAAGTCGGTCCAGCCGCAGCACACCAATTTCAGGATCAACCGGCCCGATCTCTGCGACCTCCTCATCGGCGGGCAAGGAATAGGCGTGCCGCACATCGACCTGTTTGCCATTTTTGAGCAGCAGGCGTCGGTTTTCCATCACCCGGTTTTCAGAACCGCTGCCCCAGCCAACCCGCACCGGCTCCAACTTTTCATAAGCTTGCTTGACGACGGCAATCGTGCGGGCGGCTACATCCGTGCAGACTTCGCCATGGCAGTGGCTGGCGTTGACGAGCAATCTGGTCGGATCGATTTGCAAATCTTTTTTCAACGCAGCTCGCACTGTCGGCAGGAAATCATTTTTGATCGGTCCGATCTCTGCAATCGCAACCACATCAAGCGTCACAATGACAGCAGTAGTTTCTCCATCACTGAGCACCAGAGCCCGAGCCCATAAGTGATCGGGAGGTTCAGCCGCGTCCCGATTAGTGATATCCATCTTCGCCGCCCCAGCTTTCAGCTCCGCCTGAACCGCTGAAACCATTATCCCACCGAATACTGTCACGCATGTCACCAGAAACATTAAATATCGCACTGATGCCAGCTGATATCGTGAAATCGTCTTGTGATATTTCATTACGTCATTTCATGTTGAAGTAGAAGTAATCAGAATCTCAGTGGCGGTTTGCATAGATCGGTCCGTGAACTGGGTGGCCTGACACCCATGTTTATCAAAGTTCTGGGGGCTTCGCTGCGTTACGACCCCAGCTATGCTGCCGATCATATTCAATTCGCGTAGGTAAACACCTTATTCCAGAACCTGAGTAGACACTTTTTTGCATTGCATATTTTCTACACTCAAAACAACCTCATAGTTCACACTGTTGTCACTAACGTAGAAATATAATGTGTCATTTCCAGCAAATTCGACCAATGAATCTATCATTCCATCTGGAACACCAATTTTCTTAAGCGCACCAGGCAATTCATGTCCCAAAACATCATCTCTGTTTATATTTTCACGTAGTGGCAGCCTGTTGTCCAGTGAAATGAATACTGTCAAATTGCCATCAATATTCATTGCATCCCAACCTTCAGCGTGTTTTTCGAAACTAGCGAAACCATATATAACGATGGCTATCATTAGTACAAAAATGGAAACTACTGGGGCAGCAATAAAATATGCTTTGTTTATTTTTCCCTTACCCATTGCTTTTGATTTCAGAAAAATACAGGGTGTAGAACTAAATGAACCCAGAGTTTATCAACGTTCTGGGGGCTTCGCTGCGCTACGACCCCAGCCACCCTACCGAGAGTTTCTTTGCATGAGCCAATATTCTCTTTCGTGAAATTCATTTGCCGTTGAGGTGTTCATTAATTGGTACTTTCGTAAACCGCCATCATCGACTCGAATTTGACACCCTCGGAAACTGTGTATATCGTCAAAATTATGAAACATAAACTTCTGACTTCCGATCCCTTTGACGTCAATGCGTTGATCTGTCGATGTCTGATGATCGCATTTCTGCTGGTCTTTTCTGGATGTGAGAAACCTCAGACTTCAAAATCAGATTCACCGGAAATCCCCATGGATTCCCCTCTGGATCACTCCTTTCATAATTTGAATTTGATAAGTGACTCGAAGCCAACCGAACCGACAGACTCCGACTGGTTTGAAGACATCACTGCTCAATCCGGGGTGGATTTCTCCTACCATTCCGGTCGCTCTGCTGGCCACTATACGATGGTCGAAGGACTGGGCGGAGGAGTAGCTTTGTTCGATATGGATCTTGATGGCGATCTCGATCTGTTTTGTGTTGGCGGCGGGACAATCACGGATGATCTTCAAATTAAAGGACTTCCGTGTCGGCTGTATCGCAATGAAGGAAACCTGCACTTCGTCGATGTGACTGCGGAATTCGGGCTTGAGATCCCTCTCGATTATTCTCACGGCATCACAGTTGGAGATGTCAATCATGATCGTTATCCCGATCTTCTCATCACCTGCTTCGGTTCAGCTCGACTCTTTGAAAACGAGCAGGGGAAAACGTTCCATGATGTTTCATCACGACTTGGTTCAAGCCTGACCGGCTGGAACACGGCGGCCTCCATAGCCGATTTCAATCGCGATGGTCGAGCCGATCTGTTCGTCACGGGCTACCTCAACTGGAAACCAGATCCTCAGGAATTTTGCACTGATCCCGATACCGGCTTGAGAGATGTCTGTGTTCCCAGTAGCTTCGAAGGCGCCCGCGATACCCTGCTCATTCAGCAATCCGATGAGACATTTCAAGATGCTTCCACGGAATATGGCTTGATTCAAAACGGCAAAGGACTCGGAGTTCTCGCAGCCGATTTCGACAATAATGGTCATCTGGATTTGTATGTCGCCAATGATGTTCAGCGAAATTTTATGTACTACGGTCAAACCGATGGAACCTGGATCGAACGAGCGGTCGCATCAGGACTTTCCGGCAACGAATACGGGGCACCCGAAGGAAGTATGGGTGTCGATGCGGCCGATGTGAATCACGATGGTCTGATTGATCTGACGGTCGCCAACTTTGAACTCGAAGATAACGATCTCTACATCAACGAAGGGGAAGGCTTGTTTGCTCACTCATCAGCGGCTTATGGCCTGGCGGGTTTGTGCCGTCCCTATGTCGGTTTTGGAATTGCGTTTGATGACTTTAATAGCGATGGCTGGCCCGATCTGGTGATCACGAACGGTCATCTCGTTTATCGCCATCGCCAATACGATTATCAGCAACCGACGTTTTTGTTCCAGAATCGGGAAGGTCGATTTCAGAACATGACTTCTCAGGCGGGACCGTGGTTCAGTGTGCCGCACTCCGGTCGCGGGCTTGCAACGGGAGACCTTAATAATGATGGAGCAGCCGATCTGGTGATTTCCGAACAGGATGGCCCGATCTCGATACTCATCAATCGTCAACCGCCAGAAAACTGGATCGGCATCACTCTTGAAGGAACCACCAGCGGAACGGATGCCATCGGCTCCAAAGTGAAGGTCCTCGAACAGAGTCTGACATCCTCTGCTCAGAAAATTACTGGTCGCAGTTATCTGAGTTATTGCGATCCTCGTTTCCGCTTTGTTTTGGAAAAGACCATCCCGCAAGTTGATATCGAAGTGATCTGGCCGACTGGAAACAGAGAACTCTTTCAGGACAGGAATGTCAGAGAATATCACACGCTCCGCGAAGGATCTGGACTGAAACCTGAGGAGGTTTCCAATCCATGAAAAAAGAAATCTCTGCTCCTGTACGAGACGTAAAATTGTCCGGGCGAAAACTTCGGCTGGCTTTACTGATTCTGCTACTCATCGGCCTGGCTGGCGGATATTACTGGCTTCGAACTCAGCGTCCACAGCAGTTGATTGAGCAGGCCAGTCTACTGGCTGCGAGCGATCCCGAGCAAGCCGAGCAATTGCTGGCTTATGCGATTCAACTCTCGGGTAATTCTCATTCCGAGGCTCAATTATTCCGGATCGCGTTGCTCATCCGTCTGGGAAATGCCGACGAAGCTCTCGGGCAATTCACAATGATCGAGCAACCCGAAACACTTCCTCAGGAGAGCATCTTACAACTGGTCCAGGCCGCAAACCAACGAGGGATGTTCTATCTTTCGGAAAATCTGCTGCTTGCTGCTGTGTCTCAGGAAACAGAACGTTTGAGAGTATTGAGAAGTCTGCTTGAAGTTCAATTGATTCAGGGGAAAGCCGATGCTGCGATCCAGACGAGCAAGCAGATTATCGAAGAAGATCCTGAAGATGCCACCGCCTGGAGAATTCTTGGAACATACTATCTCCCTCAAAAGAAGCATGTCGAAGCCGAGCAGGCGTTTCGAAATGCTCTGAAATACTCCAGGATTCCTCAACAACGACAGAGCATTTTCAAGCAGTTAATTGCCGTGTTAATTGATCAGGGATTGGCCGGGCAGGCTCGAACTGAACTGGAACAATATCGAGAGCAATTCCCTTCAGCCAATGATATCACCCTGCAGGAAGCGAGCATTTATCGTCTCGAAGGGCAAGCGGCGAAGGGCCTTGAATTGATGAACGATTACATCGCCCGCAGGGAAACGGCTGAGGAAGCCGCTCATCATGTCCGAGGCTTATTACTGATCGACCTCAACCAGAACGAACAAGCGGCTCAGGATCTGGAATTGGTTGTTAACGCTCAACCCTGGAACTACGAAGCCCATTACAAACTCGCTCTGGCTTACCGACGACTCGATCAGGAAGAGAAATCGAGTCACCACCAGCAACTGGCCGACAAGTATCGACTCCTTCGCATCGAACTTCTGGAAATGACAAACAAACTTCGAGAACATCCAGACGATATTCCAGTACGAAATCGTGTTGCTGAGTTGTATGAAACTTTCGGCAACAGAGAGCAGGCACAGGAACTGAGGAGAAAACCAGAATAAAATTTCCTTCCGTCTAATATTCCCCTATCTATACATTGTTGTGTATTATTAGACTGCTTACAGATTCTGTGTTATTTGAAGGATCGTAAAACGTGCTCGATGCACGGTCTTTCTCTCCCCTTACTTCCTGCCTCTTCGCCCTCGGAGGATCTGAAATGTTTGAATTCACCTCTCGACTGACTATCCTCTCATTGCTGTTTTTCGGAATCTTCTCAGGAGTTTACTCCTCATTGCTATCGATTTCTCCAGAATCCCTACAAGCCGAGGATTTGAAGAAACCAGCTGATCAATCAGTCCTCGATAATGAAAACCACCCCTCTACAATAGCCGAGGCACGAGGCCGGGCGAAGTTGTTGCACGAGACAATCCACGGCACCTTGCAAATCATTCATCGCGACTTTTTCGATGATGAATCCGGCCAAACCATTCCCTCGCATGCTCTTGAAGATGTCTTTGAGGAACTGGCCGCTTCCTATGATGTCCAGGTCAACTGGCTGGCCGTGAATGCCCGAGCGATGAATCTCGACAACGAAGCCAAGACAGAATTTGAACACAAAGCCGTCAAAGTTCTTTCCGAAGGCAAAGACCGTTTCGAAGAATTTTCCGACGGAACATATCAATACGCCGGGGCAATTCGTTTACCGTCCCAGTGTCTGAAATGTCATGTGCCCGCCAGAAACAATAACAAAGAACGTGCTGCGGGTCTGGTGATTATTATGCCGTTGAAGAAGTAAAAAACTGTGTTTACTCCTGTCACACGCGCAGATCATTTATGAATATGCACGATATTACGCGTTCTGCAAACCCAACCTACGGAACCCAATGATAAAAAATGAACCACGGATGGACACGAATCAACACAGATAAAAACATCTGTGAAAATCTGTGTCCATCCGTGGTTCAATAATCATCCCTTCAATCGCCCCTGAATCTCTTCCGTCACCTTATTCAGAGGCACACGAACCTGCTCCAGGGAATCACGGTCGCGGATGGTAACCGTTTGATCCTCGGCGGTCTGGCCATCAACCGTAATACAATACGGCGTGCCGATTTCATCCTGGCGTCGATAACGACGGCCGATCGCTCCCTGTTGATCAAACGTCGAATTGATGCCCGCTTCTCGTAGTTCGCGATAGATCCCCGCAGCCGCTTCCGGCATGCCTTCTTTTTTGATGAGTGGGAAGACTGCTGCTTTGATCGGAGCGAGCCGTGGATGGAACTTGAGCAAAGTTCGGCTCTGCATTTCCCCTTTGTCATCGGGAGCTTCATCGACGGTATAGGCTTCGCACAGGAATGCGAGTGTCGCCCGGTCGGCTCCGGCTGACGGTTCAATTACGTGGGGAATGTATCGTTCACGGGATTGATCATCGAAGTAAGACAGATCTTTTCCGCTGCCCCGATACTTCGGCTGGCCGTGCTCGTTCAGTTGAACATTCAAATCTTTGTCGAGCTTGCCTTCCATGTGCGAACGCAAATCGAAGTCCCCGCGATGAGCAACCCCTTCGAGTTCGCCATACTCACCTTGTGGCAGGAACGGGAAGGCGTATTCGATATCGGCTGTTCCGACCGAATAGTGGGCAAGTTCTTCTTTGTGATGCTCCCGCAGAATGAGATTATCGGGACTGATTCCAAGCGCGGTGTACCAGTTGTAACGTCTGTTTCGCCAGTAGGTGTACCACTCGGACGATTCTCCCGGATAACAGAAGAACTCGATTTCCATCTGCTCAAATTCGCGAGAGCGGAACGTAAAGTTTCGCGGAGTGATTTCATTGCGGAAACTTTTGCCAATCTGACAAATCCCAAACGGAATTTTCACTCGACTACTATCAACCACATTCTTGAAGTTGACGAACATTCCCTGAGCCGTCTCCGGTCGCAGGAAAGCCGCATCGTCTTCGCCACCCAATGCACCAAGCGTCGTTTTGAACATCAAATTGAATTCACGTGGCTCCGTAAATGTTCCCGCTTTCGAGGCATCGGGAGCGACGGCTTCCGCAAGCTGATCAATCTTTTCGAGACTGAGTAACTCGCTCGTCCAGTTGATTTTATCTTTGTACTTTCCTTTGAGGCCAAAGAATTTCAATGCCTGTGCGACCAGCGCATCCTGGGTCTCGTCTGCCTGAGCGATTGTCGTAATGAAGGCCTTCACAGTCGTTGATGTTTCGGTTCCATCTTCTGACTTGGTCTTCTTCTCCGCTTCAGCCCAGCGACCCTGAACATGATCGAACCGATATCGCTTATTCGTTTCGGTGCAGTCGACCATATGATCGTGGAACAGATCGTAATGTCCGGAAACCTTCCAAACTTGCGGATGCATAATGATCGACGATTCCAGTCCGACCATCGAAAACGGTTTCGTTGCATTCGGCAGGCAGGAAAATTCATCGTGAGCACCGACCATATCCTTCCACCAGGCATCGCGAACATTCCGCTTTAATTCCGTGCCGAGTGGACCATAATCCCAGAATCCGTTCACGCCTCCGTAAATTTCGGAAGACTGAAACAAAAATCCTCGTCGCTTACACAAGCCAACGATCTTATCCATCGTATTTTCTTCGGTTTGACTCATCGTCACTTCTTTTTTGTTTTCAGGTAAGAAATCTCATTCGTAGGTCAGGCACTGCCTGACGAAATTGACTCACTTATTTACACAGGCGAGCCGAGTGTCCGTATTTCGTAACAATAGCACATGATCCATTGTCGTGACTATTCAACTTACTCCCCGTTCTGCTGGTTTCAAATCAACTGGTCGGAAGACTATACTGACATCAAAACCGATATTTTGATGCACAGTTTTGAGTGAATTTTATGGAAATTGTTCTTTACCCCCACCCGGCTCTTCATTTCAAATCGGCTCCCGTCCGCGAAATTGATGCGAAATTGCGGAAAACCGTCGAAGAAATGTTCGAGCTGATGTACGCAGCCAACGGCATCGGCCTGGCCGCCAATCAGGTTGCGTTGCCTTACCAGCTGTTCATCATCAATCTCACAGCCGATCCGGACCAGAAAGATGAAGAAATCGTATTCATCAACCCGAACATCAAAAAACGCCGTGGCCAGGTGACTGGCGAAGAAGGCTGTCTCAGTTTCCCCGAATTATACGGCCCGGTCGAACGCTCGAAAGAAATTACCGTCGAAGCCTACAATTTAAAGGGGCAACTGCTCAGTTACGATCTCGACGACCTCGCCTCCCGGGCGGTCCAGCATGAGAATGATCACATCGAGGGTGTCCTGTTTATTGATCGAATGACCAAGGAAGAACGTGAAAAAGTCGCTCCGGTCGTCGACGATTTCGAAAGACAATTCCGCGATGCCCAGGCCCGCGAAAAGACTCCCTCGGATGCCGAACTCCTCAAAGAATTGAAGAAGTTAGCCGCCGGGTCATGAATTTGTAATCCACTAATACAAGCACGAAGCGTACCCTACTTTTAAGGAATGAGCCGTGTCGTTGAATGTAGTAATGATGGCGACCGGTGAATTTGCATTGCCGGGGTTTAGGGCAGTCGTCGAGTCTGATCATCGAGTCTCAGCTCTGATCACGCAGCCGGATCGGGTCAATCCTCGTGGAAAGCCGCATCCTCATCCTCTCAAAGAGTTTGCGCTCAAAAACAACATCCCGTTATTGCAGCCGGATTCCATCAACACTCCCGATTCTATTCGCAAATTGCAGTCTCTGAGGCCTGATGTCGTGCTCGTCGCCGCTTATGGACAGATCCTCAAAGCGGATGTCATCAATGTCCCTCGGCTCGGCATGTACAACCTGCATGCGTCCCTTCTGCCCAGACATCGCGGCGCGGCGCCAATTCAATATGCCATCTGGAAAGGGGATGAAGTCTCCGGGGTGACGGTCTTCCAGATTGTCCCCAAACTCGATGCGGGCCCGATGATTGTGAAAATTGAATCTCCGATTAGCCCCAAAGAAACCTCGGGGGAACTCCATGATCGACTGGCGATCGTCGGCGCCGATGCCTTTCTGCAAACACTACAAATGCTGGAGTCTGGCACTGCAAAACCACTCGTTCAGGATGATTCTCTGGCAACAAAATCGCCGAAAATCAGCAAAGCAGAAGGCGAAATCGACTGGTCAAAAACCAGCCGGGAGATCGATTGCCATATTCGTGCGATGCAACCCTGGCCGAATCCTTTTACGTTCCTGCATAGGGAAGATAATTCACCTGAACGTGTTGTTATCAATGAAGTTATGGCTGATCATTCCCTGAAATCGAGTTTACCGGGGAAGATTGTCACGAATAGCGAGAATCGTCTCCTCATTTCAACGGGAGATGGCGTCGTTGAAGTGAAAACTCTGCAGCCAGCGGGGAAAAAAATGATGTCAGCCGAAGAATTTCTGCGGGGTCGACCACTCTCTTCTGGAGATCATTTTGGGGCCGAGAGTTGATTTGTATCGGAAATTCGATGTCCAAAACTTGTGATCGTATCGTGTATGAAATGAGTTCAACTCGACTCAAAAGTGACTGTGAAATTCCCTTTGTGGGTAACTGGCCATTTACTCCACGATTTCTCTGACTAACTCCACATTGAAATCACAGGTTTTCTACGAGAATTCCATGCTATTTTATTATTATAATCTCTTTCATACCAAATACTTACAAACCTTCACCTCCTTCTTCTCCACATTTTCCACCCCCTCTTTTAATACTGTTACTGAAATTTTAATTTCTTTAAAGAGAAGAGGAATAACCTCCATGGAAATTGTGGAGAACACAGAATCTCTCAACCCTCATTTTCTTCTTGGAGAGAACCTGGGAACTTTGTTCTCGGGAGGCTGTCTCAGAAGGCTCTGATGGTTCCGCTTTCGCTTGAAATTGAGTACAATGGCTCATCGAATTGAATTCATTAAATGCCTGATTTTTAGCTAAGAAAACACCACACGATGCAACTGAAATTCAAACGGGATGTGCTGGCTTCAGCTTTGCAAACGGTCGCGGGAGTTGTCCCGTCTCGAACGCCGAAAGATATCCTCAAAAACACCAAACTTGTGGTGGAAACCGGTTCAGCGGTGTTAATGGGAACCGATACCGAAATCGGCATGCGATACCAGATTCCCGAAGTCGAAACCGAATCGACCGGAGAAGTCCTGCTGCCGACGGCGCGTTTGACACAAATTCTGCGGGAAGTGATGTCCGACGAAGTGATTTTGGACGTTTCCGAAGAGATGCTCGAAATTCATGCCGGGCAGAGTGAGTTCCGACTGCCCGTCGAAGATCCTCGCGAATTTCCGGATGTTGCTCCCTTCAATGCAGAGAACTGCTATGCAATTTCTGGTCAGGCCTTGCGACAAGCGATCAAACGGGTTGCTTTCGCAGCCGACGACGAAAGTACACGCTACGCCCTCGGCGGAATTTTCATGGAGTTGTCGCCAACTCAAATCGTCCTGGCTGCAACCGATAGCCGTCGTCTGGCCGTCATGCATTCGATGAGTGGCGTTCAGGGCGATGTCTCGGAAACCAAATCGGTTGTCCTGCCTCGCAAAGCGATGACCCTGCTCGAACGCAGTATCGAAGGGGATGACTCCGAAATTCTGATCGCACCCGGTGATAACGATGTCGTCATCCGCAGCGGTGGCTGCATGATTTACACCCGACTCGTCGAAGGCCGCTTCCCGAACTTCCGAGATGTGCTGCCGAGTGAAACACCCGTCAATATCGATCTTGTCTCCGGGCCGTTTCACAACCTGGTCCGTCAGTCGCAGATTGTGACCAGCGACGAGAGCCGTGGCGTCGATTTCGTTTTCTCCTCGGGATTGGTCACCTTGAAATCCCAGGCAGCCGATATCGGACAATCCAAAGTCGAGTTACCAATCGATTACGACGGCGAAGAACTGGCCATCATGTTCGATCCCCGATTTGTCGCCGAGTTTTTACGGGTACTGGAACCGGAAACCACCGTCAACCTCGGCTTGATCGGCGGCGAAGACCCAGCTGTCTTCCGCTGTGGCGAAGAATACAAATACGTCATCATGCCATTGGCAAGAGACGCGTAACGAATACAAAGCTGTAGGGTGCGTCCTGACGCACCGAAATCGACTGATCTTTCAAACATTTCATGGTTTAAACAGACCGGCACTAAATTTATTGAAATGCTTGAGAAATTACCTCGAAGGCATGGTGCGTCAGGACGCACCCTACAAATATCACAGACAATCAGGATACGAGTTGGTGAAGGAACGCTCTCGAAAACTTGATCCCGAAGCTGCCGAGCAGATCAAAGAAGTGATGCTGCGACGTCGGCAGGAATTGCAGGTTCGGGGCGGAGGTCCGCGAGCCCTGGCAGGTTCACTTCAGGAAGTGATCGCCAGCAGGAAAATCGGAAGGGTCCTCGAGTCACGCGAGTTGACTCAACTCTGGTGCAGTTGTGTTGATGAAGAGATCGCCCAACGAACAAAAATCCTCTCCCTCAGAAACCGAATCCTGCTGGTCGAAGTGGCTGACTCGGTTTTAATGAGCGAACTGGCCAGCTTTCACCGACGAAATATTTTGAACACTATCAAAAAACATCGACCGGATATGGATGTCAAAAACGTCAAGTTCCGATTGAATGCCCGGTTGGGCAAGAAGAATGAATGAGAACGAACAGGTAGGACAGGCTTCCAGTCTGTCTAAGACAAACGACATCCAATGCAGACAGACTGGAAGCCTGTCCTACGGGGTGAATTGATTTTTTAAATTTCCACTTTCAATTTGAATTGAAGATCGAGCGTAATGGACGAAACGAAGAAAACCCAGGATTACGGGGCCTCCAATATTCGTGCTTTGGAGGGAATCGAAGGGATTCGATTGCGGCCGGCCATGTACATTGGCGGGACCGATCTGGTCGGGCTGCATCATCTGGTCTTTGAATTGACGGACAATGTCCTCGACGAGTTCGTCAATAATCATGCTTCGATGATGACTGTCAAAATCAATTCCGATAACTCGGTCACGGTATCCGATGATGGCCGTGGAATTCCAGTCGGCAATATGGAACAACAGGGGAACAAGTCGGCTCTGGAAATCGTGTTCACGAAAATTCATGCCGGGGGAAAGTTCGACCGAGAAAGTGGTTACGCGACCGGAACCGGGGGTTTGCACGGCGTGGGGATTACAGCCGTCAACGCCTGTAGCGAGTGGCTGGAAGCGGAAGTCCGTCGTGAAGGTCATGTCTGGACGATGGAATTTGCCAAAGGGGAAATGACGAGCGGCCTGACAAAACTGGGCACAACCGATCAGACCGGAACCAAAGTCACCTTCATGCCCGATCCGACAATCTTCCCGGATACAACCTTCGTTTATGAGACACTTCGAAAACGACTTCAGGATGCGGCTTTCCTGAATGCAGGTGTGAAAATTCGCCTGGTGGATGATCGGTCTGGCCAATCTGATGAGTTTCATTACGAAGATGGACTTGTTGAGTTCGTCAAGCATCTCAATCGAGCCGACAATCCGCTGCATCCTGATGTCATCAAAATTGAAGGCAAGGACGGTGTCACTGTTGTCGAGATGGCGATGCAGTACAACGATGGCTATTCCGAAAATATTCGCTGCTATGCCAACGGAATTTATAACCCGGAAGGGGGAACGCATCTGAGTGGTTTCCGCACTGCTCTCACGCGAACCCTCAATTCCTACGGCAAGAAAGAGAACATCTTCAAAGATGCGACGTTGACCGGCGAAGATTTCCGCGAAGGTCTGGCAGCTGTTATTACAGTGCGAATTCCGAATCCGCAGTTTGAATCGCAGACGAAAATCAAGCTGACGAATTCCGAAGTCGATGGAGCAGTCGCAACGATTGTTCAGGAACAGCTCAACAAGTTCATGGAAGAGAATCCCCAAATTGCCAAGAAGATTCTGCAGAAGGGAATCCTGGCAGCAGAAGCTCGTGAAGCCGCTAAGAAACAGCGGGAAATGGTCCGTCGTAAAGGTGCCCTCACGACTGGGGGACTTCCGGAAAAATTGCGGGATTGTCGCAGTCGTGAACTCGATATTACCGAAGTGTACCTCGTCGAAGGGGACTCGGCTGGTGGATCCGCAGATACCGGTCGCGATTCCAACACACAGGCGATTATGCCTTTGCGTGGTAAAATTCTGAATGTCGAAAAAGCTCAGCTCGTCAAAGTGCTCGACAATGCGGAAATCTCGAACATCTTCAAGGCGATCGGAATTCCTCCGGGAGCCGAGCTGGAAGATATTACCAAACGACGCTATGGCAAAATCATTCTGATGACCGATGCCGATGTCGACGGTAGCCACATTCGCACACTTCTGTTGACCTTCCTGTTCCGTCACATGCGTCTGCTCGTCCAGGAACGGTGCATTTATATTGCTCAGCCGCCGCTTTATAAAGTGACGCAAAAGAACAAGCAGGTCCGCTATGTGCAGACTCATGAAACGATGATGCGGGAGTTGATTGAGGTCGCTCAGACAAATTCCAGGTTAGTATTCCGATCCGACGGAGCGGTTTTCGAAGGGGAACACTTCGCGAAACTGATCGGCATTATGCGGGAATTGAACGAACCTCTCGAAACGCTGGAACGTCGCGGAGTCACCCTGCGATTCCTGCAACAAAACGACCTGTATCAGAATGGTCAACTCCCGCGATACCAGGTGTTGATTGGCAAAGATCCCCACTGGTTCTATGACAAAGCAGGCATGGAACAATTCCTCGAAGAGGAAAAAGCGCGACGGGGAACCGAGTTTGAAGTGGCCGATGATCAGCAGAAGAAAACCGATCAGGAACAGGAGCTGGATGAGAAAGCAGCCGCGGCAAGCCAGCTGTATATGATCGACATGCACGAAATTCGTAAGATCAACACCCTCCTGCAACAGCTCAAAGACTACGGAATCCAACTCAACGATTTGATTCCTGCAGGATTAAAAGATGGCGAAGTTGTCTATCCGTACTATCTCGAAACCGAGAAAAAAGAAATTCAACTGACCTCGCTTCGCGACCTGCTGATGGACATGCGAAAGCTCGGAGAAGATTTGATCCAGGGACGCATCACCCGCTTTAAAGGACTGGGCGAGATGGATGCGGAAGAATTGTGGATGACGACGATGGATCCGGAAACACGAAATCTGCTGCAGGTCACAATGGAAGATGCCGCAGCAGCCGATGAAATTTTCCGCGTGCTGATGGGTGATCATGTCGAACCACGCAGAGAGTTCATCGAGAAACATGCGTTGGATGTGAAAGAGCTGGATGTTTAAGAACAAGCAAATATTTGTTATGTGAAAGGGTGGCTGGGGTCGAATGAAAT
>DEML01000030.1:62301-90562 GCA_002359185.1 Planctomycetaceae bacterium UBA2671 | reverse complement strand
ATTTCATTCGACCCCAGCCACCCGATTTATGCAATATTTCTATCGAGGAATTCGAAATGCGAAACCTGTTGTTGCTGCTCCTGATTTTTTCATTCGCCATTTTCAGTTCCTCCACTCAGGCTGCTCCTCCAAACTTTCTGGTCATCCTCTGTGACGACCTCGGCTATGGCGATCTCGAATGCTACGGGCATCCAAACATCAAGACGCCAAATCTGAATCAGTTGGCCAAAGAAGGAATTCGCTTCACAGATTTCTACAGCGCTGCTCCCGTCTGTTCTCCGGCTCGGGTCGGATTATTGACAGGCAAAACACCGAACCGGCTTGGCATTTACGACTGGATTCCTCCGGGACATCCGATGTATCTCAAATCGGAAACGCCTACGATTGCCTCTCTACTTGGCAAAGCCGGTTATGAAACAGCAGTCGTCGGCAAGTGGCACTGTAATGGCGAATTCAATTCCCCCAATCAGGATCAACCAGACGACAACGGATTCCAACACTGGTTCGCCACACAAAATAATGCCGCTCCCCGGCATGAGAATCCCGTCAACTTTGTCAGGAATGGAACAGCAGTGGGACCACTCGAAGGGTTTTCCTGCCAACTGGTGACTGATGAAGCAATCCGCTGGTTGAATGACCGGAAAGATTCCGAAAAGCCGTTCTTCCTACATGTCTGTTTTCACGAACCTCACGAACCGGTCGAAAGTCCGGATGAGTTAGTCGAACAGTATCTGGATGTCGCCGAGAATCGGGATCAGGCTCAATATTTCGCGAATGTCGCCAATGTCGATAAAGCGGTGGGACGCCTGATGAAGCAACTCGATCAACTCGGGTTGAATGAAGAAACACTCGTGATTTTTACTTCCGATAATGGTCCCGAAACGCTCAACCGTTATCGCAGTGCCAACCGATCTTATGGCTCCCCCGGAGATCTTCGCGGGATGAAACTGCACATTTACGACGGTGGTATCAGAGTCGCAGGGATTGCCCGCTGGACAGGAACGATAGCGGAGAATCAAACCTCAAGTGTCCCGGCCTGCAGTCTCGATTTCCTGCCGACTTTTTGCAGTCTGGCCGATGTCGAAATTTCAGACGATCTTGTGCTCGATGGAACCGATATCTCCGGCTTGCTTCAGGGTGAAAAACTGACTCGCCAGCAACCGTTATTCTGGCATTACTATCGAGCGTATAGCGTTCCCAAGATCGCCATGCGAGACGGCGACTGGAAGATTGTTGCCCATTGGGATGGTCCGCATTTGATCGAGGCCGGCAATTCACTGGGGCGTGGTGTGAATACAGAATCCCAAAAAGTGATCAAGACGGCTCAACTTGTTAAATATGAGTTATACAATCTGGCAGATGATCCCAGCGAAACCAATGATCTTGCTGAGCAGGAGTTGAAGATATTAAAACGCATGCAGGATCAGGTGGTCAAGAAATATCAGCAGGTGCAATCCGAATGTCCTGTCTGGGAGACAGATGAGTATTGGCAGAATCGATAGTCGAATTAACTAATGATTTCACCACTATGGCACGAAGACACAAAGAGTCTTTGGTTGAAGAATACCCAATAAAAGTTAGTGCTATGATTTTGATGTTGAACAGTTAGTAATCTCTTCGTGCCTTTGTGTCTTCGTGGTAAAAATAAGATTGAATATTGTTCGAAAAATGCGAGTGCAACTTAGTTAAAGAACCCGCATTAAAGACAGGCAGGATGCCTGTCCTACTGAATTGTGATAAACACTCGATCGACAAGGATGAACGATGGCCATCGTAGCCGGTGAATTTCTTTGCCCGAACTGTGCGGCTCGATTGAGGATTCATCAGTCCGGACAAAAGCAGACCGAAATTGATTGCCCCGAGTGTGCCGCTCATCTGCTCGTTGAGATGACAGCGGAGCATCAAATTTCTGTGATGACCCGTCCAGAATTTGATGGCACAGTGCTGGTCGCTTCTCTCCATCGATTTTCAATCAGTGTTGCCATCGTTTTGATACTCATCACATGCACGACTCTCTTTTTTATCATTGATTTCGATTCGAACGAACAGAAGTCCTCTGAAGAAAATCCTGAAATTGTTAATCAGAATCCTTCCGTTGCAGACCCGGAATTGACATCGAACGCAGTTGGCCCGGTCGCACCCGCTGCTCCTGAAAAAATTTCATTTGAGGATCGACTTCAGAGACTCGGAATTCGCATCAATGAGTATCGTCTCAATACCGGTCAATTCCCTACGGCTGGATGGAACCCAAATCATGAGCCGGGGAAACCGACCGGACTGAGTTGGTTGGCTGGTCCCGATCCTGAACTGGAAGCTTTCAGCAAGTATGCGCCGAACTGGAATGCGGATTGGAACAGTCCTGTAAACGATCGTTTTGTCAGACGCTCTCGAAGCGACTTACTAAATCCAGAATTGAAAACGGTTGTCGGATCTGATCGTTATCCTGCATCTCATATTGTCGGTATTTCGGGTGTGGGTGTTGACGCTGCAGAGTTGCCGAAAGATCATCCGCGAGCAGGCATCTTTGGCTGGAATCGTGTGACCCGTACCGAAGATGTCAAAGATGGCCTCTCCAACACTTGGCTCGCCAGTGGAATAACCGAGAGATTTTCTTCCTGGGCCAATGCCTCTCAATCGATTCGAGCTGTCACCGCAGAACCGTACATTAATGGACCGGATGGATTTGGAACGGGGTCCCCTGAAAGGATGCCGATCCTGATGGCTGATGGTTCGGTTCGAGAAATGAGTGTCAAAACAGCCCCAACAATATTTCGACGCCTGGCCGCCATGGCCGATAGTCTTCCGCTGGATCCTGAAGTCGCCGGGGAACCTGGCAAGTCGACATCAACTCCTTCAGATTCCCTGACCAACAAACCAATCATGCCGGAAGTTGTTCCCTCAGAACAGACGACCTCTTCTCCACCTCCACTGAAGACCGTTTCGCCGGAAGTTCAGCAGGCGATGCTGGAGAAATTCAATCAGAAAGTGATTTCCTTTGAACTGAATCAACCGACTCCTTTAAATGAAGTCCTTGTGGAATTGGAAGCGCTTGCGGGGGTGACCATCGATTTT
Organism: Planctomycetaceae bacterium UBA2671; assembly: GCA_002359185.1. Taxonomy (GTDB): domain Bacteria; phylum Planctomycetota; class Planctomycetia; order Planctomycetales; family Planctomycetaceae; genus Rubinisphaera. Next base: position 87,490 of record DEML01000030.1, on the reverse strand, counting down.
GATGAAGAGCAGATTCCACAAACCGATCCCCTGCGGATAGAACCGGTCACCTTAAGTGGCAAAATGTTGTCTATTGCTGAAATGCTCGATCAGATACTCTCTCCGCTCAACTTGATCACGACTCCTGCGAACGATCGAATGCTCATTCGACGGGCCACAACCCATTGATGGTTATTGCTGATGAAATTTGATGATCTGATTGATGTGCTGAAAGAATTGATTCGTCAGCCCAGTGTCGTGGGTGCAGAGCACGCCTTCTTTCGAGTCCTGCAACGACTGCTCGAAGAACGGGGCGCTCAGGTTGACTGGTATGATGGTCTTCTCGTGGCTCGAGGAAACAATCCGTTTCAAACCATGTTCTCTGCTCATATCGATCGCCACGGTTTGATCTGCACTGGGCCTAACGAATTTCAATACGCCGCATTCGTGGCTGGTCAACGATCCGACCTGCTGGGAAATTCGGTTTCGGAACAGTTGATGAACAAGATCGTCGACCGTTTTGAAACTCAGGCAGTAATGGCTTATGAACCCTGGTCGGGAGCCTATCGCGGCAGTGGAGTGGTTGATAAAGCTTACATCTGCGAGTTTCGAAACAACTTGATTTTTCAGTTGCGTGGACTCGATCATCTCATAGCCGGCACGCCGGTTGCATTCACAGATCGCCTTTCCATTGAAGACAATCGGCTCATTGGACAACTCGATAACGTCCTGACCGCAGCAGTCCTCGTTCATCTGTTCGCACTCGATTTTGAAGGAACTGCCTTCTTCACCGCTCAGGAAGAATCGGGCAAAAGCTGGCGATATCTCCTCGAATGGTTCCGCCGGTTCGGATCGAGCAGGAATGAATTGATCGTGGTCGATACCAGTCCCTATCCTGATCGAGCCGCTTCTGATTTACAGCACGTTGTTCTTCGTGGGAAAGATGCCAATGCTCCGTTCGACCATGAAATGACGGAACGACTCCGCACGAGCTGTGAAGAACTGTACGTGAAGTACTCTTATAAAGACCGCTACATTGACGAGACCAACGCAATTGCCATAGCTGAGGGACGTCAACCAGCTTCGCTGGGAAGTACGGAAATGGGCCGTATTATCGCCGCTTCCAATGGACTGGTTCGAGGCACGACTTTGCAGATTCCCACGATTGGCTATCACACAATGCAGGAGTCAGCCAGCGTGGAATCCTGCATGGCTTTTCTCAAACTGTTGATGCGAATTTCTGAAATCGATGGATAACAAACAAAATGTGGGTGGCTGGGGTCGAAGCGAAGCGTAGCCCCCAGAGTATTCAGTCTGTTCTTTGGAGAAACATGAATAACAGCGACTCACTCGCTTGCGCTTCGAGCTTGTAAATTAAGGAAATGAAGTCAATTCCCCGGAGGCTCGGTCGCACTCGAAGCGGTTTTCGATTGCGAGCTCAGTTTGTTTTCCAACTCGCTATTCTCAGCCAGCAGCTTTTCAAAGCGGGCATGCAGGCTGGCGAGTTCTCCGCGGAGTTTTTGAACTTCGGCCAGAGCCGCGTTTCTGCTTTCCTCTGCGGCGTTCATCGTCGCAACCAAACCTTTGCTGTATTCATCCCCTGCTCCTTCGGGAGCCTGAGGATTTCCGTTGAGTTCCTGCATCCGGTTTTCAAGAGCCGACTTCGCAGCTGCCAGACTGTCCTGTTGAATCGACAGGAACTGACGACGATCGTTCAGACGTTGTTCGACTGTGGTCATTTTGAGGAGTAGTTCACTAACTGATTTCCGCTTGGCCGGAGGGAGGGCATCGCGGAACCTCCACTTGTTATTGAAATTCCAGTTATTAACTTCCCCTTCGCGGGGTGTTCTTGATAACTGCAAAGCGGCTCGATTGACATCGACCTGGGTGACTCGAAACTCTCCAACATAACTCATTGTTCCATCAGCATTTTCCTGAAACGCATACATTAATGGATACTGCTCACCAGTTGCTGTGGTTTGACCAAGGCCATCATTCCGACCAATTCCGGCGTTAATCAGTCCTCTGGCAACATTTGGACTGGCAGCAACTTCAACATCATCCCAATGTCGTCCCCATCCCAGCCGGGCCAAGGCCAGATCTTCTTCCAGTTGATTTGCCTTCCTCTCAACATCGGGCAACTTGGCCAGCGAGGCTTCATAGTCGGCTCGGGCTTTTTCGACGCGGCGATTCCATTCGTTTTGCTTGTCGAGAGTTTTTGCCGTCAAAATGATTGCAGCTACCGCCAGGCAGAGCGTCAGAAAGGCAAAGATTTTACCGGTTATATGCATTTTAATGGCTCACGATTCGTCTGCAGGAATTGCGATTGCTTCCTGTTTGCCGTCGTCAGGACGTCAAAAGACTGTTATTGCTGTATTCTCAACTGCAGATCACTGCAGAAGTTTTTGATCAAACTCAATCCACGATCTCAGTACGTGCCGATCCTATCAGAATATCGACACAATCCTTTAATATCTATGTCAGCATCTTATCCCATGATACGGAAGCAGAAAATCCCCGGTCAACATGAAAGCCTGTTACTTGGTGGCAGTCCTGCAGAATATTCGGGTTAATCCAGCCTGAAAAACGACAAAGTGTGGGAAGAGTTCAGGAATCATCATCACCCGAAGCGTCAGCGAGGGGGACGGCGTCACTTATTCTGGGGGCTTCGCCGCGCTACGACCCCAGCCACCCTTGGTGATCGTTCCTTCTCCAGAGGGAGAGGGGACTTAGTTGATAATGATCATCGAAGTATTAATTGTGCACCTCACACAATCACATCCCGCTCAATCACAGACATCGATTTCCACTTCCCCTGCCGATATCGCCACCACATTCCAACGCCCACACTGAACAGATAAAACGTGACCACACTCCAGGTGCCGTAGAGATTTCCGTTCCACACATACCAGATCACGGCTGAGGGAATGATCAGGCAAAAAACGCTGGCTGACAGGAAAAGCAGAAACGGGTACAGGGCATCGCCAGCTCCACGCAGTGCGTAACCAAAGACGATGGCCAGGACATCGAACATTCCATAAATGGCAATGAATCGCATCAGGATGATGGCGGTCGCTTCGATCTCTGCAAATTCCTCACCAGCCGCGTAGGCTCGAAATGGAGCGATCAGCAATTTGGGAATCAGCAGATAGGCCACGCACCACAGCCCCATGTAGGTGCATCCCAGTTGTAAGGCATGCCGGACGGTCGTTTCTGCCAAATCCGGATTTTGTTCGCCAACTCGTCTTCCGACCAGCGTCATCACCGCAGTTCCCAGTCCCAACATCGGGATGAAGGCGAGGGAATTCAGATTGAACGCCAGATTCGTCGCCGCCAGTGCGGTTGTTCCCAGTTTGCCCACAAAGAATAGAAAAATTGTCAGGCCGAAAATGTCGACAAAAATCTGCAGTCCCATCGCCAGGCCGTAATACAACATGCGTTGACACAATTCGTAATCGAAGCCGAATTCTTCTCTGAGAGGATACTTCTTCCGCGAGGCTTCCAGCATTATCAAGCCTGTAAAGATCAAACAGGCCAGACAGTTTGAAAATACGGTCGCCAGAGCCGCCCCCCAGATTCCCAGTGCAGGGACTGAAACAAAGCCGAAAATCAGCAGATAGTCAAATATCAGGTTGATCGCGACCGCGAAAAGATTCACCCACATGACAACGGCTGTCTGTCCCCGGCCTGAGAAAAATCCAGAGAGCGAGGTCATCAGTAAAGCCGCAGGAGTTCCCAGGCAAAGTGTCGAAAAATAGGTGACTTCATCCTGTTGAACATCAGCAGGATGCCCGGCTAAGCCAAAGATGAACGGAGCCGCCAAAGCAAATAATGCCAGCAAAAAACCCAGGCTCAAGCACAACCAGACCGATTGCCACATCACATGGACAACGCGTTCCTTCCGCCCTGCCCCTTCGTACTGGGCAACAAAAGTGCCGGTGTAGTTTGCAACGCCCATCGCAAAACTGATGATTGACCAGTTCAACATACTCGCAGGCATCGTCGCCGCCAGCGCACTGCTGGAGTACCAGGTGAGGAAAACCCGATCGATGAAGCTCATCACCGATTGCGAACCAAAGCTGATCATCAACGGCAACGCAATCAACAACAGTTCCTGAGCGGAACCCGGTCGCGCTCGAGTCACTGGAGTGGACGAAGACATGAGAACAGTTTAAATATTTCCAGAATTTAGTTCAGGTTACGGTAATTGCCGCATGATCAATCAAATTTTGCATTTGAATGTTCCTATGTACCAAAGCTTATAACTATGGGTGTTTACAGATTTCGGTTTATCAAATTCTTCGAAATCTGCCATGATAAAAGTATTGGCAGATTCAATACCAATTTTTGCAGCTACTTCTATAACTTCGTCAAGATAATCATTTGAATAAGAGGCACCGTCTATTAATTCGAACAATTCGTGTGAGACACAGAAGTTATATTCCACCCAGTCATGATCATAATACGATTCATTTTGATCGGCTGCGAATTGGCTGATGGGTACCTCATCATTGTCATACTGTTCTTCCAGGTATGCAACGAGTTTTTCTTCTGAGTGGAATTGGCCAAGCCAGATATGAGCAGTTTCCATCGGCATCTTAAGATGTCCTTTTTTTACTTTAGCCTCATGCCAACACAGCTTGTAACTCCAAATTATACGTGGCGACGTTTTCGTGGTTCGAACGAGTCGAAATCTTCAAACTTATACTCAGGAATCATCCGATTGACGAGCATTTCGATGCGGGTTAACTCGCCTCCCTGATCTTGTGTCACAAAGGTGAAGGCTCGACCTTTAAAGTCTGATGAGAGCCGCCCGGCTCGTCCGACTCGGTGCACGTAATCGTCGGAATGTTCGGGGATATCGTAATTGATGATGTGCGAAATTCCTCCGACATCAATCCCGCGGCCCACGATATCGGTCGCGATCAGCAGCCGGACTTTGCGATCTCGAAAACTCTGCATCACGCGATCGCGTTTGGCTTGGGGCAAATCGCCATGCAAGGCAGCGACCTGCTTAATGCGGCTCTTGAATTTATTGTAGAGTTCATCGGCTTTACGTCGGGTGCGGCAAAAAACGATCGCCTGCTGGGGCTGTTCTTTCCGCAGAAGTTTGACCAGCAACCCGAGTTTACGATGATTATCGACCGTGCAGAAAAACTGATCGACCGAATTGGAGGTGACATCTTTCACCGAAATATCAATGCGGATCGGATCGCGCATAAAGCGACTCGAAAGCCGTTCGACTTCGGGAGGCAATGTCGCCGAGAGCAATAATGTCTGACGATCTTTCGGGCAGTTTTTGAGAATGTATTCCATATCGGGCCGGAAGCCGATATCGAGCATGCGGTCGGCTTCATCGAGGACGACTGTTTTCAATCCTTCAAATGAAAGCGATTTTCGTTTGAACAAATCGATCACCCGCCCCGGCGTTCCAACAACAATGTCAACGCCCTGCTCAACCTGCTTCATCTGATTTCGCAACGGCCGCCCGCCGACAACCACGACGATATCAATATCATCTTTACAGAGCTTACGTGTTTCTTCCGCCACCTGCTCGGAAAGTTCGCGCGTCGGGCACAGGACTAATGCCTGCGGATCCTGCGTCGGTTCTCCCAGGCGCTCAATCACAGGCAACATGAATGCCGCGGTTTTACCAGTTCCCGTTTGCGACTGGCCCAGACAATCGGCTCCGGTCACTGCCGGGGGAATGAACTTCTGCTGAATCTCGCTCGGATGAAGATATCCCACCGCTTCGAGATGCTTAACCGTCGATTTCTTCAAACCGAGATCGGCAAAGGTGCCAGCTGATTGATCGAAAAATACAGACTCCACGGGAAACTCCGCCTGACAGGCATTTTCAAAAATTGATTTAATAGGTGTGCGCTTATTAGCTCATTGGTAGGTCAGGCTGTGCCTGACAGGATTAAAATTATCGACTCGGGTGGCCCAGATAGCTTCAGTTAGGTTGTGATTAATAAGAGCCTCATACGGCTGCGCCGCCCCGAAAGAATCTTTCGGAGCCACCCAAAATCAGGCGCAGTTTGCCCGATAACAGTTAACTCTCTCCCTCTGCAGAATCATTCGTTTTCCAATCAACTCGTTTGCCCAGAATACGTTCCAGATCGTCGGAGTCGATAATCTCTTTTTCGATGAGCGCTTCGGAAATTTCATCCAGTTCGCGTCGGTGTTCGTTGAGCAGATTCGTCGCCTGATCCGATGCCGCGAACAAGACCCGTTGTATTTCCTGATCGACCAGATGCGCAGTCGTATCAGAATACGACCGCATCTCGTGCATTTCTTTGCCGAGGAACGGATCCGACTCGGCATGTCGAAACGCAGCCGGGCCGATTGTTTCACTCATCCCCCAGTGGGAAACCATTTTCCGGGACAGATCCGTTGCGCGTTTTAAATCATCAGATGCATTCGCAGTATATTCATTAAAGACCAGTTTCTCAGCGGCACGTCCACCCAGGAGCATTGCCAACTGTTGATGCAATCGCTGTTCGCCCACACTGTGACGTTCTTCATCCGGACGTAACTGAGTCACGCCCAAAGCGCGCCCGCGGGGAACGATGGTTACTTTATGAACCGGATCCAGTTCCGGCGAGAACCACGCCACCAGCGTATGACCGGCTTCGTGATAGGCGGTCATTTTCTTCTCTTTGTCCGAAAGGACATCTTCTCGTTTGATACCCATTAACACTCGATCGGCGGCTGCTTCAAAGTCTTCCATCATCACTTTGCTTTTGCCGGTGCGAGTTGCATGCAGAGCGGCTTCGTTGACGAGGTTTTTCAGGTCTGCTCCTGAATAGCCAATCGTACTTCCGGCAACGCGATCCAGGTTGACATCATCAGCCAGCGGAACTTTTCGGCTATGGACTTTCAGAATGCCCAATCGACCTTCTTTCGTCGGCAGGTCGACCACAATATGTCGATCGAATCGTCCGGGACGAGTTAATGCTTTATCAAGTACATCGGGTCGGTTTGTCGCCGCAATCACGATAACGGCATCGTTCTGCGAAAACCCATCCATTTCGCTGAGGATTTGATTGAGTGTCTGCTCACGTTCATCATGCCCGCCGCCGTAACCGGCTCCACGCATACGACCGACCGCATCAATTTCATCGATGAACACGATGCAGGGCGAATGTTCTTTGGCAATGCGGAACAAATCCCGCACTCGGCTCGCACCCACACCGACAAACATCTGAATGAACTCGGAACCGTTAATACTGTAAAACGGCACTTCCGCTTCGCCGGCTGTCGCCCGTGCGAGCAATGTTTTTCCTGTACCAGGCGAGCCCATCAGGAGCACACCTTTGGGAATTAGAGCGCCGAGTCGTTGAAACTTAGCCGGGTTCTTGAGGAACTCGACGACTTCCTGAAGTTCCATTTTGGGATTTTCCATACCGGCAACATCGTCGAATGTCGTCAGCTTATCGGAAGGCTTGAACTCCCGCGCAGGACTTTTTGTGAAGCTACCGAACATCCCGGAAGACATCGGATCAGCCGAGCGTCGCATCATCGTCAGGAAGAACAACATCAGCAGCAACGTACCACCCAGCATGATCAGCATTTGCGTGCCGAACGAAAGCTGAGTGGTCACATCTTTATAATCATCATTGCCAGAAGCCGCCAATGCTTCCAGAAGGCGTTCGCTTTCGAGATGCGGTATCTGTGTATAGAAGGTTTCTTCAAGAGGCTTGGCTTCTTTATCAGTTTCTTTTTCTGGATTCTCTGGAACTTTCTTCCACTTTCCAGCCAGAATATTTCCTTCAAAGATAACATCCGTCACGTTCTCTTCTTTGAGTTGCTTCCAGAAGAACCCGTAATCGACCTTCGAGCCTTCGCGGCCATTATTGGCAGCCCAGATAATCAGAAAGGCGATACCCACGAGCAGAATCAGCGACCACGGCATCCGTTGCTGTTTGCCGGATTTACTGGCGGACTCATTCGAAGGACTGCTGGTTTTCTTCAAACCTTCTTGCAGAGGCCCCTGCTGATCACGGACATCCGGTTTTGGAGGCAGGTTGGATCCCTCGGGCGTAATATCGTTCATCCGGTCTTCGTTTCTACTGCTCGTTGATAGTCTATGTTCGTTGTTCGGATTGCTAGCTGCTTCTGAGGCACGGTATAATTCACTCGAATCTACCCTGCTTAATCTGCTAATCCATACCGAATAATGCAGTACAGGGCCTGAAAGCCATCTTTCCAGCCAATTTTCTTGCCTTGATCGTATGTCCGTCCCGAATAGCTGATCGACATCTCATAAATCCGATGATTTCGACGAGCGATTCTCGCGGTAATTTCCGGCTCAAAGCCAAACCGGTTCTGCTGTAGTTTCGGCGCGATCTCCTGCAGCACTTCCTTGCGGAACACCTTGTAACAGGTTTCCATATCCGTCAAATTCAAATTGGTAAAACAGTTCGAGAGCTGAGTTAAAAAATTATTTCCCAGATAATGCCAATAGTAAAGCACCCGATGCGGCTGATCGCCCAGGAATCGGCTGCCGTAAACGACATCGGCCTTCCCTTCGACAATCGGCTTGAGCAGTCGGGGATACTCGTGAGGATTATACTCCATGTCGGCATCCTGAATAATGACGACATCTCCCGAGGCTCTCAAAAATCCAGTCCGCAGAGCCGCTCCCTTGCCCTGATTCTTCTCATGATAGGCAAACACAAAGCAGTTTCGGGGATCCCGCTCCCCTTCCGATTGAGCTTTCTCCATTTCCTGCAGCAAATCCCGCGTCCCATCCTTCGAGCAGTCATCCACCAGAATGATCTCTTTATTAATGGGAACTTCCTGAATCTTTTCCAGAATCAGGTGCAATGTCTCGCACTCATTGTAGACAGGAACCACCACGCTCAAGAGCAGCGTTTCAGGAATTGCATAAAATCCCATCTGCTCGCAAGCCGCCTTGCCCAGAACACTCTCTAATTGTTCCAGCCAACTCTCCGTAAACGGAGTTCCTGTACTGGTTAAATTGGTTTCCGACATTCTGTAGACTTTATTTCCTGTACGATTGGCAATTCCCATCCCTGCTCAATCACCCATGAAGTAACCTGCACAAATTGAACTCGTATTCATGAGAGATTGAACAGTATCGTAAGTCGAAGAGCGTCGACAAACAACTATCAGCCAACACTTTAAGCGTAAATAACACCTCAGTAGGACAGGCTTCCAACCTGTCTGCTTCCGATCACCTCCCGAAAAACTCCGGGCGGCTTCCATGAATACCCCCAGCTTTTATACAACAACTGGGGTCAAAGCGCAGCCAAGCCCCCCAAAATCGGTCCTTGATGCGAGCCTCTCAACATCATGTCCAATGCGTTTTCTCTTCATCCGGATCCGTCGTCGCATCCAGCACCGCCAGTTCTTCCGGTGGGAAAATACGATCCAGCAGACTTCGCACCGGTACCAGAAACGCAATAAAAATAGGGAACGTCAACCGCATCCACTTGTACGGGCTCAAATTGATCAGGCACAACACGATCAAACACAATAACTGCACAAGTGTAAATCCATGAATCAAGCGAATTGGTACGCGTCGAGTGTAGTGAGTTCGCGGGTAGAGTGATGAATCCATCAACCAAAGACTCAACCGCTCCATAAACTGATTCCCCAGCAGCGAAACGATCCCCATATACAAAAACAGTCCGAACAATACTGCCATCGGAGTGTAAGAGAGTATGTTCAAAGCCAGTAACGATAATCCAATCAAAGCATGAATCGCAAAAGCGGTCAGCCGATTCTCTTCGACATGCAAAAAACGTTCCTTCTTCTCTCCTGAACTGGAGATCTGCTCCTCGACAGTCGCCAGTCCCCGCACATGCGCCAGTGATCGCACTGTTGCCGCGACTAACCAGGGAAGGCCAAATAAAGAACAAATCAACACCAGGCCTGACAGCACCAGCAAATCCAGATGATAAGCCGCCCCTTTTTTCAACTTCAGATCCGGCCCATTGATGAGCCTTCCGGTCACATTCTGCACGAGAAAAATTAGCACAGCAGCCAGAATAGCGGGGAGGATCGCCAGCATTTTCAGATTGAACGGCAACGTGCCCCCATCAATTATCCACGACCGCGGATCACCCGTTTCAGGATTCACCATCGTCGGCTGAATGGCATCCGGAACCCCCAACTGATCGAGCGGAATTTCACCGCGAAATGCGAATCCCACACAAGCCGTCGCTGCAATGGCAATCGTTGGACCAAAGTCGGCAAGAAACTCACGCATCCTGGGCATCAAATACCGACTGCGTCGAAACCGGGACAAATTGAACGCTATCATCGCCGTACCGACTGCCAGGATCAGCGAGAGAAACGCTTTGTCATGATTCACCGAACTGTCCGCAAAACTCTCCTGAAATATCATCACCAGCGCTTTGACCGCTTCATAAATGAAGATCAGAGACATCAGTACCGAGAACACATCATCACTGAAGCGTGTGAAATACCGCATTAACACCGAGGCATCACTCGCGCAGAGGATCAGCAGAATGAGAGCAGTCCAGAAGCCGATCCACTGATACATCGGCAAAAACGGAATCGAGAGGTCGACGCACATCTGATATAAAATGCCCGTAAACACGAGCATCGGCCCAACACCTCCCAGCAGAATCAAAGGCTGCCCCGAGAAGATCGCGTAAATCATCCCTCCGGCTGCGGTCGCGATCAGCATCTCGACCACACCGATCTGCTGATCCGTAATCGCTCCCATAATCCCGCCGAATGTCACAGCTGGTGCCAGGCAGGCAAAGAACAGAAACACAATCGCCGCAGCCGATTTGCTGCTCCAACCTCGTGTCCAGTCATCGCGGTAATGCGGCCAGCGCCGCTTGAAATCATTCCAGACACCCCCGAATGGCTTGCCGGAAAATTTCAGTTCTTCTTCCGCTTTCTTGACCGCTTCAGGAATGATGGGTGTATTGCGGAGATGAAAACGTTCGAGTGAATCGAGGACATTCTTACGTGACCGCGACTGCTGCAAGTCGTAACGAAATTCTTCGTCCGACATCAATCGTGCGATCGAAGTCAGTGTATCGAGATGCTCGGCTGCAAATCCGGTCGGGCCCAGCAGAATAAAAAAGAATCGCGTCGGCACACCATCCGGAGCCCCGAGATTCAGCGGACGTTTGAGCCGGATAAAAAAGATCGTTGGCTTTTCAATCTCCGGCACATAAGCATGAGGTATCGCAACCGCCTGGCCAATGGCTGTCGAGACTGCTTTTTCCCGAGTCAACAAAGCCTCATGAATCACATTGCGATGCTCTTTGACGATCAGATCTCGCGAGATGAGATGATCAAGCGATAACTCAAAAACATCATTGAGCGATTCCGCTTCCATATCCAACAGAAACGCATCATCATTCAGAGCATTGGCCAGAAATTGCATAAGATATGGTTTAGGTTAGAGAGGAGAGATTAGAGCTGAGAGTCTAAGTGAGAACGAGAGAGGAAATACTCTCACCTCGAATCTCTCATCACTAATCTATTCAAAGAACCCATGCGTCCACAAGGTTATATCTTGAGTGGTGGGAAAAGTCTCCGTTTTGGCAGCGATAAAGCTCGTCACAAAACGAATTCACAATCGTTGATCGAAAACCTCGATGACAAACTTTCGCATTGGACCAGTCACAAATCGATCGCCGTCGCCGATCGTCCCGATAAATATCTCGACCTCAACATTCCCACAATCGCCGATATCCATCCTGATGCCGGCCCGCTCGCAGGATTGCATGCCGCACTGACACATGCCCAAAATTCAGCTGAACTGAATTGGATCATGCTCATCAGCTGTGATATGACCGAACTCAAACCAGACTGGCTCGACATCCTCTGGAACCACGCACAGCAAACAGAGAATGCACTGACAATTCACTTCCTGGAAAAAGACTCTGAAACTTCTGACAACCGTTTACATCCATTTCCCGGCTTATACCACATCTCGCTGATTCCCATCATCGAAGCTCAACTCACCAATCAACAACGTTCGTTCTACAAACTCTTCAAGCAACTCGATCAAAACTGCCACTCTCTGCCGATTCCAGCAGACTGGCCGGAGATTCCTCAAATCAATACGCCCCAGGAATCCGAAGTCTGGAGAAAGACTCAAACGGAGTAGGGCGATCTGCCTCAAAGAGATCCCTCCCTTTCCCCTCACTGATGCTTCATATTATGATATTACACAGCCTACATAAACTTTCTTTCCATAACTGACTTTGAGTACCCCCTTGCAAACCATCGGCATCAGTCTTGTTGAACACCAAAATTGTTTTCTCGTCGGCATTCGTCCTGAAGGGACCGTGCTGGCAGGCTTTGCGGAATTCCCCGGCGGAAAGCAACTGCTTCCTGAAAGCACAGCCGAGACAGCCGTTCGGGAATGTTTAGAGGAAACCGGTCTGCAAGTTGAAGCACTTCGACTGCTCCATCAGGAACAATTCGTTTACGATCATGGAGAGGTTCTACTCGACTTCTGGCATTGTAAACTGGTCGACAATCAATCTCCCGATTCCCTGCAATCGCCCTGGAAGTGGGTTCCACGAGAAGAGTTAAACTCCTGTTCCTTCCCACCAGCCAATGATGCCATCCTCGAACAAATTCGCACATCCACTTCAGTAGACTAACAGCTCATGACCAACCAGACCCCACTCCTGAACGTCGTTCTCTTTGAACCGGAAATTCCTCAAAATACGGGAAACATCGGTCGTTCCTGCGTGGCAGTCGGCGCGAAACTCTGGCTCATTCGTCCTCTTGGCTTCGAATTGGATGCGAAACATCTTCGTAGAGCGGGGATTGATTACTGGCAATATCTCGATTGGGACGTGGTCGATTCCTGGCAGGAAGTTCGTCAGCAATTGCCGGATCAGAACGTCTGGTGTCTCACCAAATTCGGCACCCGCACTCCCTGGGAAGCCCAGTTCGCTCACGGAGATATTCTCCTCTTCGGAAAAGAGAGTGCCGGCCTGCCCGAAGAAATCCGAAGTGAATATGCCGAAAACTGCCTGCGATTACCAATGCACCCGGAAGTTCGCAGCCTCAATCTGGCTAGCACGGCCAACACCATTATGTACGAAGCGGTCCGTCAGTTCGGCGGCTTGCCCGGATTATAGAAAGCTTAAATTGAGATTGATCTTGACGGACGAGACAGGATCGAACGTAATAATGAGACCTATCTTAACCCGAAGCGTCAGCGAGGGGCCGGCTCTGCATGAAGATAGGCCAATGAAAAACAGGATGTTATCAATGACAAACACAATACAAACGCTTCTCTGCGGAGTCTTTCTCCTCCTCGCGATTTCATCATCGAGCCTTCCTGCCGATGAAAAGCCACCGGTTACAAAAACCGAAGAGATCTCCGAGTCCGCCAAAAAAGAATTCGAACTCGGCAACTCCGCCATGGATCGGGAAGAATTCGAAGCTGCGATTGAACACTTTGAAGCAGCTGTCAAAGCCGAGCCGGAAAATGGAGTACTACATCATGCTCTAGGTGTCGCATACATGGCGAACCGAAATGCCAACGCAGGCTGGTACCACTTTCGCATGGCTGTTCGATACGCACCCGATAACGAAGCGGCTGTGATGGACTTCCTTCGCACCTGGAAATTTCTGGATAACAGCGGCCTGTTCAGCGTGGGGACCTCTGCTGAGACCATCATGAATACGCTGGGCAAGCCTGATCAATACGAACAGAACGGCATCCAGAGCCGAGCCATTTACGGATTCATGTCGATCAACATGATCAACCAGCAACTCTTTTCCATTCTCGACTTGCGGAACCTTCCCCAAGAGGGTTTACGCAGTGAAGATGGCCTCGCGTTTTCACTTCCTGAAGGCTGGCGAGTCGCTTATCGAATTCTCACATTTGAACAGGGCAACACAGAATTCACCCAAGGTGAAGAAACGATTCAGAACTGGACCGAACTGTTTTCCAGTCAGCGATTTATTGGAATTGAAGAAAAGCAAGCCGCCAAAAAAATGCTGGGAAATATCAGGGACAGCCTGACCAGTTCTTTCAATGATGTCGAATTCAAAGTGATCGAAGAATCACCCGACGATGTGCTCTTCTTCTGGAAAATCGCCGAAACAAACGAGCATCCTGCACAATATGAAATCGTCCGGATCGTCAAAGGCAAGAGCGATCTGCATCGGATCGCTTATACTAGAAAATCCGATCAGAAGGACGATGAGAACATCAAACTCTGGACGGAAACTCTTCGCTCAGCCAAGTTAATGCCTGCAGAGGAACTCCGCCAATATCAGCAGCAAGCCGCTCTGGAACATGAAATCCTGCAGACGACTCGTATTCAATTACAGAAGCAGGAAGAATACATCCGCGAATCAAACATCGATCAACTGAAGAAATTTATTCTGCCAGAAAAGCAAAAGGAAATTACGCCTGAGTTGCTCAAGAAAATCGAGAGCAAGAATTTCTCAATCGATGAAGAATCCATGGTCAAGCGTGTCGAACTGATCGAAGAAGACGACACCCGTAAAGCACTGATCTTCAATACCAAAAACGAACAGGTCCTCACGCTCATCGAAAAAGACAACACCTGGTACGCCACCGAACTCTGGTTTACAAAATCAACAGGTAAACCATGAATCGAGCAGGATAGCCCTGAAAGATTCTTTCAGGGCGGCGCCGCCGCAAGAAGACTGATAGAATTCAATCATCTAACTGCAGGCCTCTTGTGGACTTCGTCCACCCAGATAGCGGAGCTATCTGGGCTACCCGTTGCAACTCACTTCGAAATCGCAACTCGCATAATCTCAGCAGCCGTCCATTTTTCCGTCGGACGAATCTCTTTCAATCGTCCCCGTGCCATCACTCCAATTCGATCACACACCGCCTGCAACTCCGGCAGGTACGAACTGATAAACAACACCGCTTTTCCCTGAGCCGCACACTCACCCATTAATCGATAAATTTCCGATTTCGTCCGCACATCAATTCCCCGCGTCGGCTCATCCAGAATCAATAAATCGGCCTGCTGGTGCAACACGCGTGCAATCGCCACCTTCTGTTGATTGCCTCCCGAAAGTGCCTGAATCGTCTGTTCGGGAGACTCCGCTTTGACATTCAGACGATTCATCCACTCGCGAGCCGCCTTTTTCTGAGAGGTCAAATTCACCACACCGAACCGCGAATAGTTTTCCAGGCGAGATAAGGTCAGGTTGTCAGCAATCGAACGATTCTGTGCCAGTCCTTCAGTTTTTCGATCTTCCGAAACCATGCCCATCCCAGCTCGAATCCGAGCCCGCGGATGATGAGCTGGCTGAATCTCTTCGATTTTGACAATCCCGGACTGCAGCGGATCCAGTCCATAAAGGCACCGAGCCAATTCCGTTCGTCCTGCTCCGACCAGACCAGCCAGACCAACAATCTCGCCGCGACGAATCTGCAGAGAAACATCGATCGGCTTCTCCGAGCCGGAAAGACTGGTCAGATCCAGCAAAACTTCGCCCGGCTCATGCGGCACTGTTGGAAACAATTCGTCAAGTTCACGTCCAATCATCAGATGCACAATCTGATCATCACTTGCCTCTTGCAGCTTGCCCGCTCCGACACTCTGGCCATCTCGCAGAACCACATATTCATCACACAGTTCACGAATCTCTTCCAGAAAATGACTGATGTAAACCAGGCCGAGACCACGCTCTTTGAGAATGCGAATCACCTTGAACAACTGTTGCACGTCTTCCGAAGTCAACGAGCTGGTCGGTTCATCAAAGATGACAATCTTCGACTCATTGACTAAAGCCCGAGCGATTTCGACCAGTTGCTGAGAAGCGGGTGAAAGCAGTCGAGCAGGAATCGTCAGTGGAAAACGATCCAGCCCCAGCAGACTGAGAGCTTCCTGCATCCGTTCTCGCTGAGCTTTGCGATCGAGTAAGCCAAACCGAGACGATTCGCAGCCGAGCATCAAATTGTCTTCCAGGCTCAAGTCGGGAGCGATCGTCAATTCCTGATAAATCATGCTCACACCCGACAATCGAGCCGAGTGGGGGTCTGCTGGTTCGTAAGCAGTTTGCTCCAGGTGCATTTGACCCGAATCCGGTTTGATCGAGCCACTCAGAATCCGCATGAGCGTACTCTTCCCCGCTCCATTCTCCCCGATCAAAGCGAGCACCTGTCCCGGATGCACTTCAATCGACACATCCTCTAATGCCACTGTCGCACCAAACCGCTTTGTGATCCCGGTCATGCTCAGAATGGATGAAGTGTCAACAGACATGAATTTCCCTGTCTGGAATGAATTACGAATGGATCAGGAATTGAATGAGTTTACCTCTCTCTGAGATCATACAAAAATACAAGCACTAAGCGCAAGCGAGTGAGTCCGTATTCAGGCGACACTCTCGTTTGTGCTTCATGCTAGTAAAATAGTTGAGTCCATTTGTGATTGGAATCAACAGGAGTTGACAAAAAAAGAGACACCCGAAGGCATCTCTTTCATGGATCGAAACCGATTAGACTCTTAGTACTGGCGAATCACACCAGAGACCACACCCAGGATTTCGACATTATTCGAATAGATGGGTTGCATGCTGGAGTTGGCAGGTTCGAGACGAATACGATTTGGCTCTTTGAAGAATCGCTTCAACGTCGCTTCTGTGCCGTCGACCAATGCCACGACGATATCACCATCGCTGCAATTCGTGGTTCGTTCGACAACCACATAGTCTCCTTCGGCGATATGATCTTCGATCATCGATTCGCCTTTGACGCGGAGACAGAATTGATCCTGATCGTTAAACAGACCGGAAAAATCAATCGTTTCCTGATCTTCGACAGCCAGAACCGGACTCCCGGCTGCAATCTGACCAGCCAGTTTCATCGTGGTCGATCGCATCTGGGAATGATCGGTCAATTGAATCGCACGAGACATATGGGATTCCCGTGTGATCAACCCTTTTCGTTCCAGAGCTTTCAAATGGCACATCACTCCATTGGGGGAACGAATTCCAAAGTGATTCCCAATCTCCCGAACCGTTGGTCCATAACCACGGTTTACGATTTTTTCCTTCAGGAAGTCGTAAATCGCAGATTGACGTTCAGTAAGTGGTGGATGAGTTTTTTCTATCATAATGATATCCCTTTTGTGGTAATTGGCCCCGCTGATTTTGTGAAACTCTGGTTCCTGGACAGCTCTTTGTAATCTTATCAGATGGCAATGTCTGTCAACCAGTAATATTACCAATATACCACTGTCTATCGATGAGGACAAGTACCACATCAACGCAAATGCAGGCATATCCCTGCAATTGTAGTCAATATGAGCAAAAAAAAGAGACAAAATAATGGAACATTCCATAATTATTAAACAATTGTGCGCATTATACCCATATCTCTCAGAATTTATGCACAGTGTCAGGGGAAAATATTTTCAAAATTTTTTTTAAAAAGTTCAAATTTAGACGAACATTGACATCTGAGACGCATTCAGAATCGCCAGTTTCCTTCGAATCCGCTGGAAGATCTTTAGTTGAATATTCGATGCAGATGTCAGCGGAGAGAGAATGTCAATAAAAAACCCCGAGCCGGAATGAGCTCGGGGTTTGATATCAGATTGATAGTGCCAATGTCACTTCAATTCTCGACAGTAATCGACTTTTCGCTGGTCAATTTTGAGAGTTGTTTTAGCGAAAGAGCTGTCGCTTGAACAAGTCCTTCCGCATCAATCAGCCAGTAGCTGGGAGCCTTGCTCACTCCATATTGTTTCGCAAACGGCTGATTAGCACCCCGGAGATCTGCAACAGGATAAAAAATATGCTTCCCGGGAACGTCGTGACTCAACAGAAATTCCTGATAGTCCTGCGGTTCGGAATCCAGATTGATTCCAATCACTGCGTATCCCTCACTCTTTGACAACTGATTCAACTCTTCGAGTTGATTTGCAAACTCATGCGATTTTGAAGACCAGAAAGCAATAATAACGTTCTGACCCGCAAAATCTTTAAGTGCGATCAGCTGCCCTTCAAATGTAGGACCCTCCAGCGTTAACTTTCGATCAATTAAGCTGACTCGTCGCAAAGAAGCTTCAATTCGCTCCTTAAAGGGTGACTCTGGAAACGTCTGCAGAATCACAGTGTAGCATTCGATCGCAGGCAGAATGATGTTTCGTTCTTCACACAGTTCTGCTGCGGAAATCAATTGAACAATCGCTCGGGCTTCTTCTTTGCGAAAATTAGTGGCGAACAATTTGGCCTGCCGGACATGTTCGCTCAACCAGGGAGAATCGACTTCATCCCGCAGGGCCAGTTTTTCGGCCAGGCGAACAATCGTCCCAGATGCAATGACGGCTGCCACGGAGTTCGGTTGCTGCTTCGCAAGCACAGCAGCATCGTTATACAACTCCTGCAAGGCTGCTTCATCACCTTGCAATGACAACTGAAAACGAGCTTCCATCAACGAATGGACGGCTGCGTTAAACTGGGGAACCTGATCGGGTTGATCGTGAGTGATCGAAATCGCATGGGAAGCCAGTGAGACAATTCTCTGGTTGTTTTCCCGAATTCGTGCCAGACGGGTACTTTCAGAAACTTCTGAATCGTCACTCACCAGCTCTTCTGATTCAGTCATTAACGCAGAGATTTGTTCGAGATCCCACTTAGCCGTTCCTGAAGTCGCCGGAACTTCTTCGACGGGCATTCGCCGTGTCAATTCCAGAGAAGCCGTTTGAATTTCCGGGCCCAGTTCCGTTTGTGTAGCAGGGCGAATTGTCAATGCAGGGACATTTGCCAGCTTTTGAGTTTTTTCAGACGAATTCTCCAGCCGCCCAAAAATTTGAGAATCCTCTGGATCCTCCTGCACAATTTTCGGGGACGACTTAAGCGTTTTTTCCGGCTCCTGATCGGAGATGCTTTCTGAACGGCTGCATCCAGAGGCAAACATTATCAGACAGATCAGACAAAATGAATTTGTAATGCCGAATAAAGTCCTTTGGACGAAGGAACTTGGATCCGTTGGCTGAATTGCCAGATTCAATTTTGCCAGAACCATTGGTGTTTATCCTGTTTCTTAACGCGAAAAGAGCCGCTCGCTTATTGGCTTGATCGATGAAATGTGATCATCAATGTCACTTCGGGTATTGTGATTCCGGGTTTTATGGGAAATTCCAAAAACAGGTCAAGATGAGTCTAAGTCATCATGATCGAGAAACGGATGTCTATTGGGAGACAAATTCGAATATTACTCGCCACTGGGGACGTTTTTATCGAGGCGAACGTCTAAAATTGTGAAATCGCCTTCCATTTTAATTTCTCGATGAAACAGATTCGACATGTCCGCAGTCCCACTGGAATCTCACTCCCTTTCATTCTGGCAATCTGCACTCCAAAAACAGATCTTCCGCGTTTTGAGCCAACTACAGCATGGTCGGGTCACTGTCGAATCCGGCGATCAACGCGAAACATTCGGCTCAGCCGGAAAAGATCATCTCGAAGTAGTGATCCGTGTCGAGGATCCTCAGCTGTATCGTCGGATGGCCTGGGAAGGGAGCCTCGGAGCAGCAGAGTCGTTTCTGCAGGGCGAGTGGACTTGCGATAATCTCGTCAACTTCTTTCGCATCCTCTGCAGAAATATGGACCACCTGGCGAGCCTCGACTCCGGCTGGTCAAAGCTGATGACAACCGTCGCCACCTGGGGACATCGGAAAAATCGAAATGACAAATCCGGCAGTCAACGGAACATAGCTGCCCATTACGACCTGAGTAACGATTTCTTCAAACTCTTCCTCGATGAAACCATGATGTACTCCTCGGCTTACTATACAGAGCCAGACATGCAACTGGCCGAGGCTTCCCTTGCAAAACTCGATTTGATCTGCCAGAAACTCGATCTCAAACCAGACGATCACGTCCTCGAAATCGGCACTGGCTGGGGTGGATTTGCCCAGTACGCCGTCGAAAACTACGGCTGCCGCGTCACCACCACAACCATCTCCACCCAACAACACGACTATGCAAAACAGCGAATCGAAAATGCAGGTCTGACCGAGCGTGTCACCTTATTGAAAACCGACTACCGCGACTTATCCGGGCAATACGACAAACTCGTCTCCATCGAAATGATCGAAGCCGTCGGCGCAGAATTCCTGACCACATACTTTGAAAAATGCGAATCCCTCATCAAACCGGGTGGCTCGATGCTCATCCAAAGCATCCTCATGCCCGACCATCGCTACGACCGCTACTGCCGCTCGGTCGACTTCATCCAGAAGTACATTTTCCCCGGCGGACACCTCCCCTCAGTCTCCGCCGTGCAACAGGCCCTCTCGCCCAGCACCCAACTGCGTCTGGTCGCCTTCGAAGAATTCGCAGAGTCCTACGCGAAAACCTTACGCGCATGGCGAAAGGCCTTCTTCGACAAAATCGACCAGGTCCGCCACCACGGCTTCGACGACCGCTTCATCCGCATGTGGAACTACTACCTCTGCTACTGCGAAGGCGCCTTCCTCGAACATGCCACCAGCGTTGGGCAATTTGTGTGGATTAAAGCAGAGTATTGAGTTTATACTGCTGCAGTCTCATAGCGTAAGCATGTGACAATTCCTGACGGGTATCGTTCAGTTCTGGATTTAAAAGCTCATGTTCTGGCTGCTTGTGATTCCATTAGCTTCGTTTTTGACTGGAGCCCTAATGCTCCTGAGCTCGTACATGTTCTTCGTTCGAGCTGGATACACAGAATACAATTATTTTTCCTATCAAAGAATTAACGAGAATGGGAAAACACTGTGGAAAATCGGATTTGTGCTCATCTTGCTGGGATTTATCTCAGCTGTGTGTTTATTTAATTAAGTCCTGGGGCTCCCGATTATCGCCACAGAATGGGATGTGATTTCCATGTGTATCTTTTCTCAACCAGTGAACTCGGTCGGTAATACACGAATTTTCGCTCGGTCAACTTCTGTAGACTCACAGTTTCTCGTTTACCAGATGAATTATGACTCGCAGGATCCCAATGCGATGATCCTGCCAATTCCCGTAAAGCTCCCCGCGCGGGAAGACAGCTTGCGTTTTATTAATTTGGAGAAGTACCCGGAATTTTTTGCCCATCTGATGAATGGCTTTCCCTATCATCCTCCATCATTCAGCATCGGCTGCTCGAGTTACCATGATGGAGTAGTGGCATCAGCATTGGAGGTATTCGAAGTCGGGAATTATATCGCTTCGTTTGTGCCACAAATGTCAGACTTCGCGCGGCTAGATGCCCGATTCACTTTGCCAGAAGAAACCTGGGCTAAAATTCCTGAATATCAGAATTACGGATTCGCAGTTTTTCAACTGGCAGCCGGTTCGCTCCAGCCGCATCCCATGGCTTTTGAATTCGAAACCTCGAATCAATCAATCTACTTCCCGACGCGACATATTCACGATGGCGAAGTACATGACGCGGAAGATTTTGATCATCTTCTCTATCTGCAACATGCAGGATTTGACAGTCAGGTCAACAGCTATCAGAACTCCGATATCACAGATCAGCAAACAGGCTTAGTTCGTTCTAAAACGATAGCAAACCGTTTTTGCGATCTTCGTCGCAGTTCAGGAATTGTGGATGGAAACCTGCTCGTTCATAAAAAAGAGATTCGAGGAACACGCCAAAATGAAGATACTTTCATCACGACGACCGGGCATCCTACGAAGCCAACTTTCAACTTCAATCCACTGGTCTCCTGGATATTCAGTTTTCCCTCATTTGTGATTTTCGGCGGAATCGCCTGGCTGTTTGCAAGACGATCGAAACTCAGGAGAATCAATTCTTCAGAAGAGGTATGATATTTCAGGTACTCAATTAATGCTGGAATCAAACAAAATGGGACTGACATACGCCACTGACCATCAAGGCAAATTTTAGAATATCGAAAAATATGACCGAAGAAATGCCTGAAAGATCACCGTTAGTCCCCACTCACCCGACATGGCAGATAACTCGGCTGATTTGTTTCGCTATCATTCTCCTCAGCGTTATTTCCTGCGTGGTCATCGCGGCTATTCGCAGTAACGGCCTGACTCAAGTCACCGTGACCGCTCTCGATTGGGATAATGAACCTCGTGATCCCATCGTGCCTTTTATGAATCCGCGGGAAGCCCTGCCCGACTATGAACTGGTCGTCATTGATTCCAGCGGGCATAAAACCAACCTGGGTACCAGACCAAACAATTCTGCTGTTCATGGTTTGTCCTGACAACTCAATGAACCAGTCCCGGTCAGTGAGATCGTCGGCTTGAGACTGCAGGATCAGGATAAGATCATTTCAGATGTCATCACCGAAGTTCAAGTGACATCAGATACTGCCGAAGCCGATGGTTATCGATTCGATTTTCAAACGGAGTATTCCCTCTCCGTCGGCATCCAATCGTTCTTCCGCACCCCCATCGGCAAAACAATCTCCGCTGCTTTTATCGTCGCAGTGCTGATTATTATTTTCAGCGTTTTTACGCTCTGATCGACAATGTTGAGATCATAATCAAGCAAAATCATGTCTGATGTCCCTGAGTTTGGACCAGGGTGGCTGGGGTCGTAGCGCAGCGAAGCCCCCAGAACGTTGATAAACTCTGAAGGCTCATTACGTTCGACTCCAGCCACCCCGTCGCATAGAGAACTACTGCTAGTGCGAAGGAACATTTCTCAAATTCTTGTCTGGACCACCCTGCGAACTGTCACAGTCTCTCCTTAAGTGTGTCCAAGATGTGGGAGAATCTCCCTTTTGTCTATATTCACTGCATCTGGAGACGAGGACCGCGGCCATGCATAACCCCTTCACTGAAGTTTCAGACAGCGATCAGGACGATATCGAGTTAGTCCACAGAGCCAGGAATGGTGATCGCGGAGCCTTGGAAAAGTTGATTCTGCGGCATCAGGCCTGGATCTATAACATCGCTCTCCGTATGGTTTTCCTACCTCAGGATGCCGAAGAG
Organism: Planctomycetaceae bacterium UBA2671; assembly: GCA_002359185.1. Taxonomy (GTDB): domain Bacteria; phylum Planctomycetota; class Planctomycetia; order Planctomycetales; family Planctomycetaceae; genus Rubinisphaera. The sequence continues at coordinate 64,585 of DEML01000030.1, read as the reverse complement.
GTGACGCAGGAAGTGCTGATCAAGATCATTACTCGACTCAGCAGTTTTCAGGGAGAATGCAAGTTTCGCACCTGGCTCTACCGAATTACGGTCAATCATGTTCTCAACATGAAACGTCGCGGGGCAGAATCCCAACCGCAGACATTCTCTACCTATGCCGCCGCCATCAATGAAACTCCTGATCTTGATCTCCCCGATCCCGCAACTGTGCCGGTGGATGTCCCCTTACTGGTCGAAGAGGCCAAAATCGCATGCACAACCGGCATGTTACTCTGCCTCGATCGCAGACAAAGGCTGATTTTCACGCTTGGCGAAATTTTAGGCGTTAGTGACACCGTAGGCAGCGAAGTCATGGAGATTTCAGCCGACAACTTTCGACAATGTCTCACTCGTGCCCGTCGCGACTTGTACCAGTTCATGAACAATCAGTGCGGCTTGGTGAATGTCAGCAATCCTTGTCGCTGTCCGAAGAAAACCAGGGGATTTATCAATGAGGGTCATGTCGACCCGAATCGCCTGATGTTTATCTCACCCCATTTGCAGCGAATCAGTGAAGTAGCCGCGGACACCGTGAGAGAAATCGACGATGTCGCCGACCGCTCCTATGCGGCGATTTATCGTGATCATCCATTTCTTACGCCTTCGGATCAGGCCCAATGGCTTCGTCGAATTCTGGATCGTCCGGACGTCCGAACGACCCTCCATTTAAATTAAGAAATTTTCTTTACATCTTGTCACAGTGATGGTTGCTTCGTGTCTATGGGTTTAAGACATCCATAATTTTTAAGAACGAGGACACGAGCCATGTCGAAATTTAAGGGACGCATCGCCCTGGTGACCGGGGCATCCAAGGGCATCGGAGCAGGAATCGCCAAGGAACTGGCCGGAGCCGGAGCGGCAGTTGTTGTGAACTACGCAACGGATCAAACCGGAGCGGAGACGGTAGTGCAAGAAATTCTAGCCACCGATGGTCGAGCCATAGCGGTTCAGGGAAATGTCTCGAAACTGGACGACGTTCGTCGACTCCTGGCCGAGACCAAACAGGCCTTCGGCTCTCTTGACATTCTGGTTAACAATGCTGGCGTCTATCTGCCAATGCCGCTGGAGGAGGTAACCGAAGAAGAGTTCCATAGAGAATTCAATACCAATGTCCTGGGACCATTGCTGATGATTCGCGAGTCCCTGGAATACTTCAACTCCAGTGGAGGGAGTGTCATCAACATTGGCTCGGGAGCATCTCAGATGTGTCCCCCCGGCTTTTCGATTTATGCGGCCAGCAAAAGTGCTTTGGATGCAATCACTCGAGTCCTTGCCAAAGAACTGGCCCCTCGAAATATTCGAGTCAATTCTGTCAATCCTGGAGCCGTGCAAAGCGAAGGAACTCAGGCAGCTGGATTATATGGAGTTGGAAACGACTTTGAGAAAAGCCTAATTGAGATGACTCCACTCGGTCGCATCGGGATGCCATCGGATATCGCTAAAGTGGTGAAGTTTCTTGCCTCAGATGATTCTGAATGGCTGACCGGGGAAATCATCCTGGCATCTGGTGGCCTGAGATAATTTACGAATTTGACAATGACTTTTAACTTCAAGGAGCTTGAAATGCCTGCTTACATCGTCTTTACACGTGAGAAAACACTCGACCAGTCCGAATTGAAGACCTATGGAGAGAAGACTCCAGCAACATTAGAAGGCCATGAGATCAAAATACTAGCGGCCTATGGACGTCACGTGACCCTTGAAGGCCCTGAGGTCGAAGGAGTCGTCATCGCAGAGTTCCCTTCTCTTGAAGAAGCACAGGCCTGGTACAACAGCCCGGCTTATCAGGAAGCCGCCCAACACCGCTTCCGAGGGGCTGTTTACCATGGACTGATTGTTGAAGGGGTGTGATACCTGTTAGCGAGTTAAGCAGGCTATATTAAGAAGCGACTGAAGGGTGGCCCGACCGATTTTGTCAGTTTGGTCGCAGATCGACTAGAGGAAACCAACATCCTGTTTCCGACATTGAAAGACATCCAATCACTCAAAAACCAGGATGGACCAGACGCATTCGTCTGGCTGACGAAGTCACAAGAAGTTTTGAACGGGCGATTTTCGTCGTACTGAACTCTCGATGAATTGAAGTACTTCTTGTTGCGTTGCAACCCAGACGCACGCACCTGGCCCAACCCGTGAAAATATCGATCACAACCTGTCCAACGCAATCGACAGCACATTCGAACGCCTGATTGGCAGTTCGGACTGTCAGGTTGTGTGGGGGGTTTTAGACCATTTTCAAATGGAT
>DEML01000030.1:61437-62226 GCA_002359185.1 Planctomycetaceae bacterium UBA2671 | reverse complement strand
TTTAGACCATTTTCAAATGGATTTTGAAGTCGCTCTATCTCAACAACACATTGCACATGCGAGAGTACACCAGATTACATGATGCTTTTGTCTGTGCGAATGTCGTTTATGGTAGCCCATTGTTGATTGGTCGCTATTCGATCAGCTTCGGTCTGTCTGCGATCAGTTCTGCTTGTTTGAATCGGTTTACTTAGCCGTGAATGTCACGAAACCTCTATTTATTTGACGTCCCATCGAATACTACTTACGGCACATCGTTTGCTTCCCATGACTCGGCGAAATTCCGCAGCAGCGGGTGCCATTATCAATCTTGATTAGCTGGAGTAGCAAATGTCTGTTCGAGTCTGCGATAAAGTAGCCGGGATGGGGGCTGTGATTTGTGAGCAGGGAGTTGCGTTTCGCGTCTGGGCACCCAATGCGGATTCGGTCAGTCTGATTGGTGATTTCAACGACTGGTCCACAGAGGCCAGTCCTATGGAGGCGGAAGAGAATGGTTACTGGTCTGTGATGATCGAAGGGGCGAAGGCAGGGGAAGAATACAAGTTTTATATCACGAACGGTGAGAAATCGTTTGAGCGAATTGATCCCTATTCTCGCGAAGTCACCAACTCGGTCGGCAATTCGATCATTCACGATCCCGCTTTCGACTGGGGTGAAGATAATTTCCAGATGGCCAATCACAATGAGCTTGTCATTTATGAAATGCATATTGGAACGTATCACCGAGTGGACCAAGATGCTCCCGGTGACTTTTTCGATGCGATTGAGAAATTCAATCATCTGAAGAAA
>DEML01000030.1:42474-61354 GCA_002359185.1 Planctomycetaceae bacterium UBA2671 | reverse complement strand
AGAAATTCAATCATCTGAAGAAACTCGGGATCAACGCGATTGAGATTATGCCAGTTGCCGAATTCGCGGGGGACTGGTCGTGGGGTTACAACCCGGCTCACATCTTTGCTGTCGAGCAAGCTTACGGCGGGNNGCGGGCCTGATGCACTGAAGCGATTTATCAGGCGCGCTCATAAAGAGGGCTTTGCGGTCATTTTGGATGTCGTCTACAACCACTTCGGCCCGAGTGATCTGGACCTCTGGCAGTTCGATGGCTGGAGCGAGAACGACAAGGGAGGCATCTACTTTTATAACGACTGGAAGAGCACAACGCCCTGGGGTGAAACTCGTCCCGACTACGGCCGCCCGGAAGTCCGTCAGTTCATTTATGACAATGCGAAAATGTGGGTCGAGGAATATCATGTCGATGGACTTCGTTACGACATGACCGCCTACATCCGCAAAGTCAACGGAATCGATGCGTCCGATATCCCCGAAGGTTGGACACTGATGCAGTGGATCAATCAGGATCTGGCAGCGAAGCTTCCTGGCATTTTATTAGTAGCCGAAGACTTGCAGGGCGATTCGTGGTTAACACGTCAGGCTGAAGAGGGAGGAGCTGGGTTTTCCACGCAGTGGGATGCTCATTTTGTACATCCGATTCGAAATGTGATTCAGCAACCAGAAGATGCTCATCGAGACATGGGGATGATCGCGGAGGCTCTGAATTACAAGTACAATAACGATGCCTTTCAAAGGGTAATCTATAGCGAATCACACGACGAAGTCGCCAACGGGAAAGCCCGGGTCGCAGAAGAAGTTTCTCCCGGAGCAGCAGACAATTACTTTGCCCAGAAGCTTTCCGTCCTGGCAGCCAGCATGGCATTGACGGCTCCCGGCATTCCGATGCTGCTGCAGGGACAGGCGTTTGTTGAAGATCGCTGGTTCGACGATCAGGATCCTCTCGACTGGGATCGCGCCAAACGATTCAAAGGCATCGTCCGTCTGTTCGGCGATTTGATTTCACTCCGCCGGAATTTGAACAATGTCTCACGGGGACTGACTGGCCAGCACATCAACGTTCATCATGTTAACAATGTCGATAAAGTCGTCGCCTTCCACCGCTGGAACGAAGGGGGGCGGGGAGATGATGTCATCGTCCTGCTCAACTTCACCAACGAAGCAAAAGAGAACTACCAAATCGGATTCCCCAGTGAGGGCCTGTGGCGAGTCCGTCTCAATTCCGACTGGTCAGGCTACAGCGAAGACTTCGACGACCATCCCATCCACGACGTCTCCACGATTCCAGAAAATCGCGACGGATATCCTACCAGTGGAGAAGTCTCGATTGGTCCTTATTCGATTGTTGTGCTTTCGCAGGATTTGGAGGCAATCAAATAGTCCAGTCGTATTCCTGCAATCGATAAATGACAGGATGGCCCAGACGCGTGCGTCTGGCTGACGAAGTCACAAGAAGTTTTGAACGGGAGATTTTTATGGTACTGAACTCTCGATGAAGTCGCAGTTGTGCTCTTTCTACCGGCATCTGCCGTTTGGGCACACGTGACCAGACGCACCCTGCTATTCCAACGATCGCAAAATGTCGTGTAAGTTCAATATCGGAGAGCATTCAAACTGACTACGGAATAGCGATTTGAGGGCGACATTTAAAGCTCGACCGAGCACGACGACTGCTCTGTTCTCAATCCTGAATATGTGATGTTTCCCCCATCCGCCCTTGCCGTCCAGAAATTATGAACGATCTCTAAGTTTCCTGCGTTGTCTGTCCGAGATTCACACTCTCCGCAGATGAACAGTTGAGACTCAGGTCCGCAGCCGATAAAGTTGAGTCGCTTGGAAAATCGGATTGCTGGACAATTGTGCCTGCGATCTCCTGTTTGCAAACCCCTTGAAAGTTGCCCTTGGAATATCTCATCCCTCATCACTGGTTTTCAGATGCAAACTCGATTTTGCTGGTCATGTATGCGATTGGTGGTCTGTATTTTCTGCAGATGGGAGCCGAGTGGCTGGTCGAAGGAGCCTCGGCGATCGCGTTTCGGTTGGGCATGCCTGAAGTTGTTGTCGGAGCGACAATAGTTTCTCTGGGAACGACGACTCCGGAATGTGCGGTCTCTGTACTCGCGGCATTCAACGGAAATGCCGGGCTGGCATTGGGGAATGCTGTTGGTTCAGTGATTGCCGATACCGCATTGATTTTTGGGCTGGGATGCCTGATGGTTCGTCTGCCAGCTGACAAATATATCCTCTCACGGCAAGGATGGGTGCAGTTTGGTTCGGCGGTTTTACTGGCGGGAGTCTGCTACTATCAGTTTGCGACACAAGGATCAGAAGCGAGAATTGAACGATATTACGGAGCCATTCTGCTGGCTTTGCTGGCGGCTTATATGGTGATTTCCGTTCGCTGGTCGCGACGACATCCCAACGAAACGACGGCTCGTGTTTCCGAAAACATTGCCGAACATGCCGAGCCGGGAGAAAAAGTGCATGTGGCTGATGAGCATGTCACAACAAAAGGTCCACTGGCATTGTGGGGCATGATGCTTGCCGGCCTGGTGGTGGTCATTTTCTCCGGACATATTTCGATTGAATCTGCCTCCGAACTGGCCGTTCGAATTGGCATTCCTCAAGTGGTGATCGCGGCGACCCTTGTTGCATTGGGGACTTCACTGCCCGAGTTAGTCGTCGGATTCACTGCGATTCGTCGCGGGCATCCGGAATTGCTGGTCGGGAATGTGATTGGAGCCGACATCCTGAACATCCTGTTCGTAACCGGAGCAGCGGCTTCTGCAGCTGCGTTGCCCATTATTGACTCAGCCGCAAAAGTTCCGGAAATCTTCCTTTATCTGCATCTACCTGCGATGCTGCTGATTTTAACTTACTTCCGCATCTGCATTTTCAAAGCAACGCGAGCAGGTCATTTCGATCGCTGGATGGGGGGGCCACTGGTGCTCATGTATGTGGTATATGTGGTGTCGCAGTTTGTGGTCAGTATGTAAATATTGTTAACTTCAGATCTCAGTTGTAGGTCAGGCTATGCCTGACGAAATGGGCTCAATCTTGTCGACAACCCATTACTGTTGGGTTACGCTTCGCTAACCCAACCTACGAAATCAAAAAGAAATTGAGCCAACAACAAGTCAGTACTGACTCGGCTCGCCTGAAATAATAATCTCGAAACGGAGTTCAGAATGGAAATCACCCTCAGCCCCAAACTTACCGAACTGACAACTCTCGACTGGCTGGTTTTGTTTGTCACTTCTGGAGACAACCCAACTCTTTCTGCAGAAATCCCCGATGAGGTCGCGGATGTTGTCAAACGGGTCGCAACTGCGGGGGATTTACCGAAGAAATCCGGAGAAACCAAACAGTTACTGGGCCTGAGCGAATCGCTACCCAAGCGGATTTTGTTAGTCGGATTGGGAGCATCTGACGATGTCAAATCCTGCGAGCAGGAACGGTATCGTCTATTCTCAATTGCTGCTCGTGCGTTGTGCGATCAACCGAAGCGGCAGGTGGCCTGGGTCCTTCCTGAAGTTATTGGAGATCAACTCGATGACTCTGCGCAACTCGAGCTGGCAGCGATGGCTCTCGAAGCCGGTGTGCAATCTCAGGCGGTTTATCAGCAGGAACCGAAAAAGCATCCGTATCAGAAGGTGACCCTCATCGGCAACTCTTCCGATGATGAAAACATGATCGCTTCAGGTCGGGCAATGGGGCGAGCGATCAATCTGGCTCGCGATTTGATCAATCGGACAGCCGATGAAGTAACGCCTGTCGCCTTTGCCGATCGAGCCTCGGCTGTAGCGAATACTGTCGGAGTCAAATGCGAGATCTTCGATGTTGCACAACTTGAAGCCGAGCGCATGAACTCGATGCTCGGCGTGGCCAAAGGATCTGATGAACCGCCGCGAATGGTGAAGCTCGAATATCAGGGCAATGGCGATGCTCCCTTTATCGGTCTCGTCGGAAAGGGAGTCACCTACGACAGTGGTGGGCTTTCCATCAAACCAACCGACAGCATGAAGACGATGAAGTCGGATATGTCGGGAGCAGCAACAGTCCTGGCAGTCATGCAGGCGGTTGCGGAATTGAAACTGCCCGTCAACCTGCGATGTTACATGGGCCTGGCAGAGAACATGATCAGCGGGAAATCGTACCGGGTAGGCGATGTCCTCACGGCTCGCAATGGCACGACCATCGAAGTCTTGAACACCGATGCCGAGGGGCGACTCGTCCTGGCGGATGTGCTCTGTTATGCCGTCGATGAGGGAACATCAAAGCTGATCGACTTTGCCACTCTCACCGGATCCTGCGTGGTTGCTTTAGGAGAAGATTACACGGGAGTGTTCACGAATAATCAGGAATGGTGTGATCAGTTGATGAAGTCAGCCGAGGCCACCGGAGAAAAAGCCTGGCAGATGCCGATGTGCGATTCTTTCAACGATCAACTCAAGTCCGACATCGCCGATTGCAAAAACGTCGGCTCCCGCTGGGGAGGAGCAATTACTGCCGCCAAGTTCCTGGAAAAATTTGTCTCGGATACGCCGTGGATCCACTGCGACATCGCCGGCCCCGCCTTCCGCACCGACAGCAAACCGGAACGCGAAGGAGGAGCGAGCGGTGTTATGATTCGCAGTGTGGTGAATCTGTTGAAGACAGGTGTTTCGTAGATCCTGTGTGAACATTTCTATCAGAACTGCATTCCGTTGAGAATGCAGAGTTTTTTCAAACATTTTCAAAAAGTAGATGCAGTGGATTGTTCCCTTTAAACTTAGGGGTGTGTGCCACTGCGGTCATGCCCATAAGCACTCCGCCTACCGCAGACGTTTTCAAAAACGAGCGACGAGAAATTTGTGACATTTTGGAACACTCCCACAACATACGGTAAGTTATTGAATGGTTCTATTCTCCAAAACGTTGTTCCTCAGGCAAGTCTGGACTTAAAAATCGTTCACGGTATCTGTTTTCAACTTTATTGAATTTGAGCAGTTCGTTCCAAAGCGGCTTCGTTTCCTGCGATCATCAATGTGTCGGAGTCTTTGAGAATGTGCCTGGGGTCTGGAGAAGGCAGGATTTTCCCGGTCAGCATGTCGTGAACGGCTACCACTGTGATATCATAATGCTGGCGAAGTCCGAGTTCACGAATGGACTTTCCGATCCAGCGTTCCGGCACACTCATCTCCTGAATGCTGAAACCTTCTCCGAGATGCACGTAATTTAATAGAGTTGATCCACTCAGACGTGTGGCCAGACTGATCGCTGTATCTCGTTCAGGAAAGATCGTATCGGTCACACCAATCCGTTTCATCACACGTGCGTGATCTGACGAAATGACTTTGACATAGATTTCTTTAATTTTCAGATCGTGCAAAGCCATTGTTGCCAGAATGCTCGAAGAGATGTCATCTCCTGTTGAGACGATAGCGGCATCGGCATCTCCTGCACCAATTCGCTGCAAAGTTTCGAGGTTTGTGCCATCGCCGACAACGGCATGAGTGACCTGTGTCGCCAGTCGATCTGTGAGATCGCCATTCAGATCGACAGTTATCACATCATGTCCATTTTCGGTGAGCGATTTTGCCACTGCCAGTCCGAAGTTTCCCAAGCCAATAATTACAAAACGTTTCAAGATGGTCTCCAAAATATTGCACACAATATCGATCAGCCGACGACAACATCTTCATAGGCCAGTCGGTATTTGCCTTTGATTGAAAGTCGCACAATCAGTGCAGCTGCAATTGAGAGTGGTCCTGTCCGTCCCGCAATCATCAAGATGATTAATAGCCATCGAGAAGGTGTGGTGAGGTCAGGAGTTAATCCCATCGACAACCCTACGGTATTAAAGGCACTGACGGTTTCAAATAATCGGGTGAGAAATTGTGGTTCTGCTCCCAGGCTATCCCCAATCATTTCGATTAAAAAAACACTCAACACAATAGACCCTGTTGAAATCACAAACAGACCCGTTGCACGCTGTATAGTTTCACTCGGAATGGAACGATTGGCAAAGGTGACCGTAGGGTGTGAACGCAGACGGGACCAGGCCAGTAACCCAAGTAATGCGAAGGTCGTTGTTTTCATCCCTCCGGCTGTCGAACCCGGAGAGCCTCCTATTGTCATCAGAATGATCGTCAGAAAATTGGTACTGTCCGAGGCCAGAGAATAATCAATCGAGTTAAATCCAGCGGTCCGGGGTGTGACACTCATGAAAAATGAATTGGTCAATCGATTGAACATGGTCATTTCATTGAGAACTCCTCTCCATTCAAAAATGGCAAAGAGGATCCAGCCTCCCACAATGAGTATTCCACTCGTCACCAGAACCAGTCGTGAGTGTACGGAAATCCGTCTGGTCGATTTCTTCCGACTTAGAAATCGATTTTGAATTTCCTCCATCGTGATAAAACCCAGGCCGCCGGCGATGATCAGCATTGAGATGATGAAAATCGTCATCGGAGAGTTCTGCAGGTTCATCAGCGATTCGGTATTTGTCGAGAATCCGGCATTGCAAAACGCACTGATCGAATGAAAAACTGCTGGCCAGATCGCCCCCAGCATCCCGTACCGGGGAATCCAGACGAGATACAGAGCGATCGCTCCCAAGGCTTCGATGATGAATGTAAAGCGGACGATATCATATATCAGTTGACGGGCAGGAATCAGTGCGATCATATGATGGGAACCGGTCGCGAGCCTCTCTGTCTGCAGGGAAGGACGGCCCCCCAGAGCGGTAATCATCACACTCGTGAGTACGAGCATTCCGAGCCCCCCCAGCTGGATGAGCAACAGTAGAACGGCTTGTCCGAGCGGGGTGAAGTAAGTCGCGGTATCGACCACAATTAAGCCGGTTACACAAACTGCGCTCGTGGCTGTAAATACAGAGTCTGTCCAGTTGAGCCCCTCCCCACGATACAAGCCGGGGCAAAAGCGGAGAATCAGTGCGCCGACTGTGATGAGAGCAAGAAACGAAATTACGAATAGCTCTGCCGGTGCCAGTCCGCGTTTCCAGAGCGGAGATTGGGGAAGTCGACGAGAAGTGTTCTTCCACCGGACACCCCCAGTTCCTGGCTTCTGTTTCACTCATCACTCCCCACATTTATCGATAATCGACAGTCAAACTGGAATTCTGCCGTGTGCTGTCTAATGGTGATAAGTGGTGAGTGAACCTGAGTCAAGCAAGCCTGCATTTTTTGTTTTTCTGACATCCCCGTTTCAGTCTGAATCAGTACTAAACTAATCACTGAAGTTTTGCAAATTCCAATAATTCATAACCCGACGCGTCAGCGAGGGGCACGTGTGGAACTGTTAAACTGCTGGATTTGATCTTTGGCAATCCGATTCAACGAATCGATAAACAACCAGCTTTTATGCTTCACAGATCAGTTTTTCACGTGAAATAACAGTAGCCAACTGGTTTTATAGTTTGACCGAATTGTTAATCGAAAGCCGTCCCCTCGCTGACGCGTCGGGTTAAGATGCTCTCAATAATTTATACGCTGACTTCTCATTTGTTTTGAATTCTAGCGTTTTGCAAAACTTCAGTAATCAGCTGGAAACATCATCAGTAGCGACCTGAACGGGAATACGACTTGCGTTAGTCGATGATGATTCGAATTCAGCCTCTTCATCGTGTCCCAGATGATAGAGTATGTGGAACATGAAATTGACCGCAAGGACTCCGGCAATTGCTCCTGTGAGTGCATAGCCTGTCACGCCTTCCTGAACCACGGTCCAGACAAATTGACCAATACATAGCAGAGAGACGAGTAATAAGGTCGGCTTGCGGGAAATCAGATTAACCACCAATGCGCCGAAGGGGGCTCCCAGTGCGACAATCGGAGCGGCTGCCAGCCAGTTGGCGTAGACTTCGGGATCGAGAAAATACAGACCGGGATTGATTTTCGACAGAGCCACATTGGAAGCAATCCCACAAACGGATGCGAAAGCCATGATCACGACAGAAGTCGGAATCGCAACTTTGAGATCCGCCCGGTACAGCAGAACGAGGGTGGCATAAATCAGCATGTCGATGCCAACTCCCGTAATGGAGGCGACGATGCCACCACTGAGTCCGACCGCCAGGCCGATGATTCGATCCCAGCTTCGCCAGCAGTTACTGACTCCTTCAGCGGAAATCAATTCCTGCATTTTGACCAGATGCATAATCCCGAAACTGCACCAGACGATCGCAAACGTCAGCTTCACCCACAGGTCGGGAATGAATGGAGCGATGAACGCTGCTCCCAGGGGAGTTCCGATGAACGCTCCGAGCAAAGCCGGTTTCAGTAATCCCCAGTCAATGGGACGGCGTGAAGAAAAGATGTAAATGCTGGCCGAGACCATGCCAATCGATTGCACCGCGAGCCCGAAGTTGCGACCGAGTGAACCGGGCATATCGAATAACAATACAAGCACAGGAAAACCGACCGTGCCTCCCCCCATCGGAGTGGAGCCGGCGATGTAGGAGCCGAAAGACATCGAAAGAGCAATCGGCCAATGAGAAATGACCGTCGACCAGTCATCATTGTAAATGACAAGAAACAACCACACCGAATAAAACGTCAATAACCACAAACCAAACGGCCAGAGCCGTTTCAGGCTCTCCCCCGCACAGGTCCCCGTACTCATTTCGTTTCGCCTTATTGAATTTCCAGCCAGTCGCACGTCGAGTCCTCATGCGGCTTGCGAGCCAGTCGCAACAACTTCACCAGTTGCTGCTGCTGTTGGGCACTCAGATGCCCCAACTGTTTCTGATTCATCTCATTGACCTCTGCGTCCATCTCACGGAGAAGATCCAGCCCGGCCTGGGAAATGGAGATTTCGACAACACGGCGGTTATCTTCTCGTCGACTGCGAGAGATGAACCCCCGCTTTTCCAGCCGATCGATCAATCGTGTCGTATCGGGACTACGAGAAATCATCCGTCGCCCCAGATCCATCGTCTGAATCCCATCCGGAGCAGCCGCCTCCAGCAATCGGAGTGCATTGTATTGCTGAGCCGAAAGATCGTACTTCCCGAACAACTGATCTTCGAGCGCTTTCAGACAGTCGTAAGTCCGCCAGAGCTGCAGAAAAACTTCCTGCTCCTGAGAATCGAAGCCGGGCTGTTGAACGGTTTTTGTCTCGGATGTTGTTTCCATACAATATGATTGCTGTTGGGACAACACTTGTCAAGACAAGTATATAATTGATCTGTTCTCTCGCAGCAATTTTAGCCACGCTATAATCAAGCATTTCTTGTGCTTGATGTAAAGCTCTTCACCGAAGCCAAGATATTTTAGCCGTAGGGTGCGTTGAAACGCACCTTTCTTTGACTGTAATGGTCCGTGTATTATGAATTCATGGTCGAATTTAGAAATAGGGAAAGGTGCATCCAGACGCAGCGGGTAGCACCGGTTGATGCGTAGCAGCTACCGGTGTGGCATCGCCACAAGAGGTTAGTCACATTCGACCCAATCAATGGGAATACCAACTGATCGTTGTTGTTCATACCATCGTGCAGAACTCCATTTCCAATCAACGGCTTTCTCGACCAACTCATTCCTGACTGGGTTAAGATGCATGTATATTAATTTCTCTTCCAGTTTTTTCCGGCTGTAAATCTCAAAAGAGTAATATTTCGGCTGCCAAAAACGGACTGGATCTGGATATCGAGACTGATATCCCGACGCGTTTTCACGATACCACTTGCGGATTCTCAGACTGGTTTGCCGCTTCCATTCGTGCAGAAAAGAACTCAACTGTCCCGGAGTGGGAAACCAGAGTAAAGCATGCACATGATCTGGCATGATGACAAAACCAGGACATTTTGCAGACCTCTTTTCCCTCAGGTCGTTCATAACGCCGAGCAGAATACGTTTCGGATGATCATGATCCAGCAGTTTTCGCCGCTTATCAACTGAGAATGTCACAAAATGAACATAAAGTTGATCATCCACAATCCGGCGATTTGTGACCATTGAATTTGTTCTCGACTTCATTAACGAAGATGCCTCTTGTGACTACGTCACACCGGTAGCTGCTTCGCATCAACCGGTGCTACCCTTTGACGATAAGTTGGTCTCTCACAGTCAACATTTCCCTCAAGCCTGCTTCCTCGAAACAGCAATCCTCTTCCTCTGCACATCCACCTCCAACACCTTCACCCGGACAATATCCCCCAACGAAACTACCTCACTCGGGGAACTCACATAGCGGTCTGCCAGTTCGGAGATGTGGATCAGGCCGTCCTGGTGGACGCCGAGGTCGATGAAGGCTCCGAATTTGGTGACGTTGGTGATGACGCCTTCGAGGATCATGCCAGGTTTCAGGTCTGTGATTTCGTTGACGTTTTCGGAGAACTGGGCGACTTTGAATTCGCTGCGGGGGTCGCGGCCTGGTTTTTTCAGTTCTTCCAGAATATCGACTACCGTCGGCAAGCCGCATTCGGGGGTTACGAACTCTTCGGCTTTCAATTTGGAAACGAGACTTTCATTGCCGACCAGCTGGCGGGTTTCCACGCCGAGTTTAGCAGCCATGCTTTCGACGATGTGATAACTTTCCGGATGCACGGCTGAGTTATCGAGCGGATGTTTGCCATCGCGAATCCGCAGGAAGCCAGCCGCCTGCTCGAAGACTTTCTTGCCGAGCTTAGGCACCTTCATCAAAGCTGCCCGGCTCGGGTATCGGCCCTGGTCGTCCCGATGCTCGACGATCTTCTCAGCCAGTTTCGGCCCGATGCCCGCCACGTGAGCCAGCAACGAACTGCTTGCCATGTTCACATCGACGCCGACCCTGTTCACGCATGACTGCACTTCCCGATCGAGCCCGTGCCGGAGTTGGGACTGATTGACATCGTGCTGATACTGGCCCACGCCAATCGATTTCGGATCGATCTTTACCAGTTCCGCCAGCGGATCCTGCAATCGATGAGCAATGCAAATCGCTCCCCGGACCGTCACATCCAGATCGGGATATTCCCGAGCCGCCAGTTCGCTGGCCGAGTATATGGAAGCTCCCGATTCACTGACGACGACTTTGAGAACGGGGGGTTGATCGTTGTGTTGCGAGTTCCAGTCTTTGAGTAGAGTTGTGACAAACGCATCGGTTTCGCGGGAGGCGGTTCCGTTGCCGATGGCGATCAACTCGACCTGATGACGTTCCATCAACTGTTTGAGGGTTCGGGTGGCTCCGTCGATGTCGCTGCGGGGAGGTGTCGGATAAATAGCCGTGCTTTCCAGATACTTCCCCGTTCCATCGACGATGGCGACTTTGCAGCCTGTGCGAAATCCGGGATCGATCCCCATCGTCACTTTCGGCCCGGCTGGAGCAGCGAGCAGAAGTTCCCGCAGATTTTGCGAGAAGACCTGAATCGCTTCTTCGTCCGCTTTCTCTTTCCGTTCCTGAAGCAGCGTCGATTCAGCTGCGGGCAGCAACAGTCGCTGATAACAATCCTCTGCTGTCTGTTCCAATAACGAATGCAGTTCGAATTGATGATTCAGTGAAAGTCTCGATTTGAGTTTTCGCAGCACGATTTCCTCATCGAGTTTCAGGCTGACTTTCAGTAAGCCTTCGGCCTCGCCCCGCTTCATCGCCAGCAAACGATGCGAAGGAATGCGGCTGGCTGCCTCTTCATGATCGAAGTACATCTCAAACTTCTCGGCTTCATCCTGTTTTCCCCGCTTCACCTGCGAATGAATTCGCCCGAACCGCTGTGCCTGCTCGTTGAGCCAGCTGCGGGTCTGAACATCCTCCGCCCATTGCTCAGCCAGAATATCACACGCCCCAGCCAGCGCAGCCTGTTCATCAGGAACCTCATTCTCTGGATTGATATAGGGACGGATTGCCTCCGTTCGAGAGGGCCTCAATGGTTGTTGTTTTTGCAGCAGATCAGCCAGCGGTTGCAGCCCCCGCTCCCGCGCCATCGCCGCTCGTGTCCGACGCTTCGGCTTATAAGGCAGATAAAGATCTTCCAACACAATCTTGTCATCACACTGCTCAATCTGCTGACGGAGAGCGGGCGTTAACTGGCCGAGTTGATCGATCGTTTTGAGAATTGTTGATTTGCGTTTTGCCAGTTCGTGAGCTTTTGCCAGGGCATCTTCAATCAGACGCAACTGCGTCTCATCAAGCCCTTTCGTCGCCTCTTTGCGGTAACGGGCAATGAAGGGCAGGGTGTTCCCATCGTCAAGGAGTTCAATAGCCGCCCGCGCCTGCTGTTCACCCACTCCCGCGGCGGAGGCGATTGAACGAACTGTTTGATCGAGATCAAAGCATTCAAAGGACGGAGTGTTCATGGGGAAAGATCCTGCTGAGGGAATTGATCTGGAGAGAGGAAAGAGATTCCAAATCAAACGGAGAATAGTAATCAATACAAACACGAAGCGCAAGCGAGTGTGTCCCCCGCAAGACTCAGAATGTTCGATAATACAACTGTGTGCCACGGCTCTGTGAGCCGTGTAAATCCGCGTCAATTTCACATGAGCGAAGGGTGGCTGGGGTCGCAGCGCAGCGAAGCCCCCAGATCTCTACCCCGGGTGGCCCCGAAAGATTCTTTCGGGGCGGCGCAGCCGTAAGATTCTTATTGGAAAACTCACGATCAACCTGAAAGCTTCATGTGAACATAGGAATAGAAGAGTGCATCTCGACGCACCTTTCACTGCCTCCGAATTGGATGGGATATTATAATTAATACTCATCCAATAAGACTCATAGAAAGGCGCATTTAACTCAACCTACTAGTCTAAATTGAATATTTTAGAGTATCGCTTCGTGAAGATTTCTTTTCTCTGTTCATGGGATCTGATTATGTTTAATTCCATGTATGACATGGCATCCTTACCAACTTTTTGATCAGCCAACAATTCTTCAATATACTCCTTGGCTGTGGTATCATTATGCTTATACAAAAGAATTGCAATTGAACCAAATACTATTGATCTTTGAACTGTTTTGTAAACAGCATAACCCCCTTCAAAATCCTGACCATTTTCAAAACCTCGACACTCATCTGCTATAATTCGGTGCTTACTGACCACTTTGTCAATAACCAAAGGACCGTAAATTGCCATGACTGGAGTTTCACGGAGTTTTGATTCTTGCGTGGTTATATCTTCAAAGAAGTAATTCTTGAACTGAAAGTGCAAGAAAACAAGAAAACAAAATACTAAGATAGAAACAATAGTAATTCTCTTTTTAAGTGTTCTCTTGAAAATCATTATAGCTACTTTTCAATAAGGGGCTTTGAACAAGGGTGACCCAACCGACTTTGTCGGTCGGGTGCTGAAAACACAAGATGCTCCACCATTCGCGAGCCATGTCAATTTTACTGCGATGTCTGTCAAGGATCGTAACCCGGTGCCAAGCTTCCATCGCCCAGCAGGTCAAGCATGATTCGAGGATACTATTCATTTCACCAAATCCGATCCCAACCAACTCTGCATCACATCAATCCCGCCCGATGATTGAATCTTTGAGCCAGGTCTGCGAAAGTATCACAGAAATTCTTCCTGAAATAAAAATCTCAATCGCACAACATCTGCAGGCTCGCAAATGATGATCACTCGAATAACAGTTCTCGCTTCACTCTTGATTGTTCTCTTCATCAATTCTCTGGCAGAAGCCCAACGTCTGGAAATTCCTCGTCGGCACGAAAAGCCACCCGGCCCCGCACTTTCAGCCGAAGAAGCCGTTAAGAAGATGGTCGTTCCTGAAGGCTTCTCAGTCGAAATCGTGGCGAAGGAGCCCGATGTAGTCAATCCGATCGGCATGGCCATCGACGAAAAAGGCCGTTTCTGGATCACTGAAAGTTTCGAGTATCCCCGCAAATCGCCCGGCCCGGGTAAGGATCGCATTAAGGTTCTTGAAGATACCGATGGCGATGGTCAGGTCGACAAGACGACCATCTTCGCCGAAGGTTTGAATATTCCTTCCGGCATTGCGGTCGGGCATGGCGGCGTGTGGGTCGCCAATGCTCCCGATCTGCTTTTCATGCAGGATACTGACGGCGATTTGAAAGCCGACAAAATCGAAAAAGTCGTCACCGGTTTCGGCCGCACCGATACCCACGAACTTCCCAACTCACTCACATGGGGAACCGATGGCTGGCTGTACGGTCTCAATGGCGTATTCAATTATTGCGATGTTGTTTACACACCCGAAAACCCCAACTTCCGAGAAGGTCAACCCGGGTGGAAGTTCACCTGTGCGTTATTCCGTGTTCACCCCCGCACCCGCGAGTTTCAGATTTTCGCGGAAGGGACAAGTAACCCCTGGGGCATCGCGATCAATGAAGATGGCGAGTTTTTTCTCTCCGCCTGCGTGATCGATCATCTGTGGCATATCGCT
This sequence comes from Planctomycetaceae bacterium UBA2671, assembly GCA_002359185.1. Lineage (GTDB taxonomy): Bacteria > Planctomycetota > Planctomycetia > Planctomycetales > Planctomycetaceae > Rubinisphaera. Next base: position 47,029 of record DEML01000030.1, on the reverse strand, counting down.
GAGACCGCCTATTACATTCGACAGGGAGGCCCGTACCCACCCCACACGTGGCCGATGCGATCGATCGTCAATCACAAGCATCAGAAAGCCGCCTTCTGTGGCATTACCTGGTTCGATTCCGAAGCCTATCCCGAGATGTATCGGAAAGTCCTCTACATGGGCAACATCCATGGCGGCTGCATCAATAACGATCTCGTCGAGCAGGACGGAGCCACCTACAAAGGCCGACCCCATCCCGGCTTCCCCGCTCCTGCAGGGGCCTTCGAACACGAAACCGTCCGCAAAATCGGTGAAGGCAAAGACGCCAAACTGGCCGACTTCCTCACCGCTAACGATGCCTGGTTCATGCCCGTCGTTCAGAAAACCGGCCCCGATGGCTGCCTCTACATCCTCGACTGGTACGACCGCTATCACTGTTATCAGGATGCCAACGCCGACCCCGAAGGCATCGAACGCTCAAAAGGACGCCTCTACCGCGTCGTCTACAAAGGACACGAACACAAAAAGTTTCCCGATCTCGGAGCAAAGTCCGATCAGCAGTTAATCGATCTGCTCGACGACTCCAACATCTTCATCCGAGAAACTGCACAACGACTCCTTCAGGAACGGAATGATGTCGAAACCTCAAAGCAATTAATAGAGATCGTCCTCAATGCAGAAGGAACTCTAAGCCGCAAACAAAGAACAGCTCTCTTTGCCCTCTCAGGATTTGATCTCCACAAAGATTACGACGACAATCGCGCCGAAACTGTCATTCGAAAACTGGGACAGCATGAAGACCCTTTCGCACGCATGCAGGGCTTGCGCATCTGTCAGCAATTGATCGAAAGATCAAAGACCAGCGGACCTCACGACTTACTCATCAATGAAGAAGCGATGGCTGGCCTCGAAGATGAAAGTGCTCAGGTTAGACGACAAGCCATCATCCTGACAACCCGCCTCCATGAGCAATACTTGCCGTATGTCAATTTCGTCGAGCCACTCGTAAAATCGATGTCTCTATCCGGCAACGACCAGATGGCGATGCACCTCCTCTGGAATGCCTGCCGTGCTTTTGAGAATAGACTCCCCGCCCAACAGGGAGCCATCCTGACAGCCATCGCCAACTCCCCCGAGGCCCTCAAAACCCCCGGCATCATGCCGCTCGTCGATGGTCTGGCGAACTTGACAGTCGGAAATCACAACTACAAACAAATCGCCGCCACCCTTCAACAACTCGAGTTGAATCATTCCCCCAGTGCCGAACTGGCCCGCAAACTGATCAGCTCTCTCAGTGAAAAAGTTCAAACCGGAGAAATCTCAGGCGACCGATACAACCAACTCAAAACCGAACTCTCTCCAGTCCTCGCCAGGCTGAATAACGAAGCCTCTATAATAAACGAGACAACCGTCCTGTCCGCATTACTCGGCAACGAACAGGCCATGCAGCAAGTCCAGAAAAACTACTCCGATCCTAATGCCAATAAAAACATTCGCCTGGCTGCCTTCAAAACTCTCATTGCCGCCAAAGCTCCCCATCTCATTTCCAGTTTAAGCGATACGATCTCGGGAACATCCGCTCCCAAAGAATTCCGCATCGCCATCATCGAAACCCTCGGCAGCATTTCCGATCCCGAACTGTCAGACTACCTCCTCGACAACTACCCCAACTGGGAGCCCGATGTCAAACCACGCGTCATCGAAGTCCTGACCCAACGGGATCACTGGAGTCTCGATTTACTCAAGCGAATCCAGGCAGAGAAGATCGCAAAAGGGGATGTCAACCTCAACCAACTCAAGCGAGTCGCCTCATTCAAGAACGAAGAACTGCAGACACTGGTCACGAAAGTTTATGGACAGATTCGAACCGAGCAGCGAACCGATCGCCAACAGGTCATCAACCAGCAACGCGACTTCCTCCACGGCTCCCCCGGTGACCCTCATCAGGGAATCGCCGTCTTCAAGAAAGTCTGTGCCCAGTGTCACAAAATGTACGGCGAAGGAGCAGAAGTCGGCCCTGACATCACCCGCAACGGCCGCAACAACTGGGAACAACTCCTCCAAAACGTATTCGACCCCAGCGCCGTCATCGGCCCCGCTTATCAGGCGAGAACGCTCGTCACCATCGAAGGTCGTGTGTTGACAGGGCTTCCCATCGAAGAAAGTGAAGAACGCATCGTGCTCAAAATCCAGGGTGGAAAACAGGAAACCATCCCCCGTGACCAGATCGAATTTTATAAAGTCAGCGAAACTTCCATGATGCCCGAAGATCTCGAAAAACAACTCACTCCCCAACAACTCGCCGACCTGTTCGCCTATCTGGCACTGGATCGTCCACCCTCAGATCCCCAGGCCCAGGTCCTCTCAGGAGCACCCAAACAACAAGTCAGAGATTGAAAACACAACTTCCCTCAACTCACAAATCAATCCACCGCAGTAGACCCGGAATCTTCTTGTCAAAAGCCGCCCACTTCTTCACATGGAAATGATCCCTGCATATTCAAAAATTACCTGCAGCGTTCGGCAGGAGCAAATACAGCGTATTTAGGTTATTTTGTGTTCATGCGACTGCAGAAACCATGTGAACATGGACTAAGAAACATCACACAAAGGCACTATCGGATTCGTCGATTCCAACAGCTGCTGCAATGTGACATTCTTAAACGCAGACTCTGTCGCCGCATATGCTTTATCAAGTTCCGCATGCAGCGGACACAGTTTCGTATGTGACTTCAGCCCCAGAGGACAGGAACGAATCCGTTCCAGAGGCGAAACCGCATTCACCACATCCAGTAGCGTTAATTCCGAAGCTGGAATCGCCAACTCATAACCACCCCCAGGCCCCGAGCGAGAATTCACCAGCCCCGCAGCCGACAAATCCTGCAGAACCCGCGTCAGGTATCTCCGAGGCACCTTCGTCTTCACCGCCATCTGATCAGCCGAGGCAGGCTTATTTTCATGACTACTCATCAGCACGATAGCCCGCAGGGCATATTCTGCAGTTTTCGATAGCATCAATTCCCCTTTATCTTTTCAATTTGCCAATTATTGCATCTTGACGTACAGTATCTAAATCTATACATTAAGGTGTAGAAATAAAGCCATTAAAATTGGCCTCCTGTTATTCATCGTAATGGAACCTGCTCTCATGCTCAGTGAAAAAACAATCCAGATCGTCAAGGAAATTACCCCCGCAGTCGCAGCGAATGCGGAAACTATCACGCGTTGCTTCTATCAGCGTATGTTTGCCGCAAACCCCGAAGTCAAAGCATATTTCAACCAGGCTCATCAGCACTCTGGCGGCCAGCAAAAAGCACTGGCTGGGGCTATCTGTGCTTACTTCACACATATTGACAACCTTGAAGTCTTATTACCAGCCGTCGAGTTGATTGCTCAAAAACATTGCTCACTCGGCATCAAATCGGAACACTACCCTATCGTAGGCCGACATTTGCTCGATGCAATCCAGGAAGTTATGGGAGAAGCAGCGACCGAGGAAATTATCGCAGCCGTCGCCGAAGCCTACGGCGTCCTCGCAGAAGTCTGTATCAATCGCGAAGAGGAAATTTATGTCGAGCAAAGAACACAGCCCGGCGGCTGGAACGGATTCCGCGAATTCATCGTCGACCGCAAAATCCCGGAAAGCGACATCGTCACATCGTTCTACCTGAAACCAGCCGACGGCAAAGAAATCCCCGATTACCTGCCCGGACAATACCTCACCATCAAGTTTGATGATCTCGAGACGCCAACCTCACCACGCAACTACAGCCTGTCAGATACCCCCGGCCAGGATCATTTTCGTATCAGCGTCAAAAAGGAATCTGCATTAAATGCAGATACCCCCGGCGGAATCATTTCCAATCACCTCCATAACCGCATCAATCCCGGCGACACCGTTCAAGTCGGCCCCCCTTGCGGCGAATTCACTTTGGATCCGACAACCAAAAAAAATCAGCCCATCGTCTTCCTCGCCGGCGGAATCGGCGTCACACCACTCCTCGCGATGGCAAAATCCCTCGTCAAATCGAACTTCGATTCCTCAATCCACTTCATCCAGGCCGCCCGCAACAGCCGCCTCCATGCATTTGCCAATGAAGTTCAACAGCTAAAATCCAGCGGCAAAGATGTCACGACACATACGATCTACGATCAGCCATTGCCAGAGGACCTGTCACAGAACAAGTGCGATCTCGAAGGTCTTCTCACTACACAAAAACTACAGGAGTGGACTCCAATCGAAACCGCAGACTATTACATCTGCGGCCCCAAACCATTCATGGAGAGTGCCGTCAACTCACTCCTCCAACTCGGAGTCGACAACCAAAAAATCCACCTGGAATTCTTCGGCCCCAAACAGAACATCCAGACTTAAATCTGAAGTAGGGTGCATCCTGACGCACCTTTCACGGCCTCCGAATTTGATAACAAGGGTGGCAGGGTCAGGAGCGCCAGCGGATGGCCCTGGTTACGGCTAGATTCGCAGTTAAGCCTCCAAGGCAACGGGTGGCTGGGGTCGAAGCAAAGCGTAGCCCCCAGAATCTCATTTCTTCCGCGGGTGGCCCAGATAGCTCCG
>DEML01000030.1:41105-42415 GCA_002359185.1 Planctomycetaceae bacterium UBA2671 | reverse complement strand
GGGTGGCCCAGATAGCTCCGCTATCTGGGTGGACGAAGTCCATAAGAGGCGTTCTGATTGAGAGTGAGTTGCACAAGAAGTATCTTACGGCTGCGCCGCCCCGAAAGAATCTTTCGGGGCCACCCGCGCATTTCTGTTTGGCTCGTACTTTTCCCCTGTACGCTTCTCAATTCTGGCAATGATTTCTAAACGACGTCCTTCAATGATCTCATCGAGATCTCGCATTAATTCTTCAAGATTCTCCTTTTCTTCTGGAAGCAATGGAAACTCAACATCATATTCATAACACGTAAGCCGAACTTCTTGAGCTGCATTTTCTAGATCAAGCCCAGCTTTCTGTAATCGCTTTTTTAATTCCATTAACTGTTGTTGAGTTTCATCAGTGTATTGATCAAATAACTTCCCAATTTTCCAAGTTACAACTGCGGCATAATTTCCGCGACCATTACTGAATGAAAGATTTGGATCTGCTCCCAGATCCAGTAGTAACAGAGCAATATCAAAGCGATCATCGTTAATTGCTACAGCCAAAGCAGTATTACTGTAAGACTTGTAAACCAAATCTAAATCGGCACCCGCTGCAGCGATCATCTTCACCCGTTCGAGTTTGTCGGGTGTCCAAGGATAGAAGATTGCCGAGCCGATCGCTGACAATCCATTCCTGCCAACGAGATCGGGATCAGCACCATGCTTAAGCATGAGTTTCAAATACTCGATTGTGAATCGCCCATTAGCCGCATAATGAATAAGTGGATTTCCTTTAGTAAAGAAACCACCAATTGGTGGGTCGTTTTCTCGAACAGAATTTGTCAATCGGATATTGGGGCTCGCACCGTTATTCAACAACAATTCAAATGCAGTAAGATTCTGCTGACCAAAAGCCCAAACCAAAGGCGTTACACCCGCTGCTCCCGCAGTATTGACATCAACACCAGAGGCGATCAACCGTTTAACTTCAACAATGTCATTCTCCTGAATTGCCCGGCACAGTTGGCGAGTCTCAGCCTCATCAAAGAGGTCTAAGTTGAACCTGGGATAAGGGGGACTCGCTTCTTCTGCCAAAGCTACGCATGAATAATCATTCAGGAATGTGAGCCCACATGAAGCCAGCATGATGAAACAGGCAAAATATTTTATGGACATTCGCTTCCATTCCCTTCGACAACTCAGTTTACGTGACAAATTGGACGAAATCCCTAATGCGGCATGTGTGAAATCAACTGTTCAATGAGTCGTGATCAGTGTGACAGAAAATACACGATCATGACAGAGCAACTCTATACTTGGAGGGTGGCCCAGATAGCTCCGCT
>DEML01000030.1:23400-40940 GCA_002359185.1 Planctomycetaceae bacterium UBA2671 | reverse complement strand
AAGAATCTTTCGGGGCCACCCGCAATTTGTTCTGTCAATTATCCGAGAGGCTGTAGAACTTATGAAAGCAACCTTCTCCCTGGTCTGTCTAATCTGTTTTTGTGCCTTGATGCCCTCTTGCAGTCAGAGCAATGCCGGGGCTACGGGACTTTCCTACAAGTGTGACACAGTGATGTTTGTCCCAGTAGCCCCCATTCCACCTGCCGCGGGGCCGCAACCGAATATCCATATCGATACCAACGTGAAGATGAGCAGCATGTTTGGTGGAACCATCAAAACCAGTCCGCCCTACTCCATCGGTATCGACTACTCAGATGAGACTTTCACGTATGCCGAGGCAGAGTTCACCAAACTCGTCGTAACATACAACGATGGAACGGACGATCCTGGAGCCACCGCGCAAAAACTACCGCTGCGTTTTGCCGCCCGACCCTATGAAGCCACAAACAGTGTGGCAGGTGGACGCATTGAGAAAACCAGACTCCTGGTCATCTCCGGGAAGATCTCCGGTGTTATTTCCCAAGACAAGCCGTTCACGCTCCAGCTGGAGGGCAACTTCATTAAAAACGATGGCTCCAAGATTCCGTTCGCCATCAAGCACAAATACGAGGTGCAAAGGGATAAAAGTATCAAGTCATGGAGCGAAGTCATGTCAGGCTGCTGATGTGACAATGCATCTTGAGCCAGGTGCATGTTGACTGTTTTAGATGCCGAGCGCCGGGTGCCACTGCTGGCTGACCCGGAATTCATAAAACTAACTTGGATTTTTTAACTTCTGGAGTTGAGTCATTGCTCTTCCGTGGCGTGGATTTACCAGTAAGCAGCGTTCGTACTTGAGTCTCGCTTCATTGAACAGTTTTCCAAGTCGATTTAACTCCGCAAGATAATACAGGCATTTGGCATTTTCAGAATTTAACTGCAGGGACTTTTCAAGCAATTCACGAGCAGATTTCATGTCATTATTGCGAAACGCGGTCAGTCCTGCATAAAGAGCCGCCTCGCCCAACGCCTCATCTCTTTTTACGGGCTGCATGGTTTCCTCATAACTGTTCGCCAGCTTATTAAAGACGCGTGTTTCACGAGTCATACTGACAGACATCTTCCAGCATTCGATTGCCTGAGGGACGTCTCCAGTCAGTTTGAACATATCTCCTCGAAATTCCCAGAGGTCTGCATCCTCAAGTTTCATTTTTTCTAATTGTGAGACGGCCTTCTTTAATTCCTGAAGATTTTCTCCTTGAGCAGCCGCCCGAGCAGATTCTTTCAACAACACGACAGAAAAGGAAGAAAGGTCGTCCGTCAGACCCTGCTGGAGTTCCTGCAAAATGTTGAGTTTTTGGTTTGGGGGCAACTGATCGGCAATTGTCTGATATTCATACCAGTGCCTGTTGAATCCATATTGCTGGTTTTTTTCCGTCAGAAAATCCGTATTGAAGTTCACTGGTATCAACAACTCGGCTCGTTCAATCATGTCGCCTGCCTGCAAGGCCAGTTCAGGATTCGCTGTCTGCAGCAACGCTTCACGTTTGATTTGTTGAAACAGCAGAGATTGAGGCAACATCCTCAGGAATTCGTCGATCAGCGGCAAAGCCTGTTGAGCTCGTCCAGACTTAACCAGCAATTTATTGAACATCAGCTTTGCAGGGATGAAATCGTAGTTCTCATACAACAGCTTCTCCGCTGCTTCCGGTTCTTCCATTCGCAGATGATTCCGGGCAATTGCGTACAGAATCAATTGCCGGGTTTCACCTGCTGTTTTGGAAACCAGTTGCTGATACAGTTTGTTGCTCTCTGAAATTCGACCTGTCCGATCCAGACAAAATGCCACCCCCTGAGCAGCAATCAAATTATCGGGGTCTCTCCTGACCGCCTCGCGAAATGCCAACTCACCTTGAATGTAAAATCCTTTACCGATCAACCCTTCGGCCAAACTCTGCCATTCGGGACTGCCGTTAAAACGTTGCACCTGTGAGGATAATTCGTTGAGATCGTTCCAACTTATTGGATCCGTTTGATCTTGCTCTGGAATCTGGGGACCGATCAGCTGAGATCTGCTCGTAAAGGCATAGACTCCAGCAACCAATTCTGCTGCAATAATGATAAGCAATAGACGACACGCGAAAACCATGATGGCGTGATCAATCTCCATTTTGAAAAGAGGAATACAGATGATGTTGACTGAATAGGAACGTTAACGAAAGCCATTTAAACAAATTGTAACAGAAAAAAGCCACCTGTTTAGAACAGGTGGCTTGGATTCAACTGAACAAGTTTACTTAGAACTCACCCAGAACATTGCCATCACTTTTATGGCCGAGATTCTGCCAGGTTCCAAGATCGATGTTTTCCGAAACAAAGCGAACTCCACCGTCACCAAGCAGGATTTGAACTCCTCCCTTGTGCTGACTGCGAGCTCCAAGGACTGCAGTACCACCCGTACTACTGCGACATTCCGTGATATTGGTGTTAGGGCCAACTATTGTGGAAAATGACCAGTTCGGCATCACGTTCGCATAAAACCATGAATAGGCTCGATCTTTAACAATGGTGCCTGCTCCTGGACACGTTGATGGTGTTCCTGTTGCATTCTCACTACGCATTTCGGAACCGACCAGACATTCCGCAATAATCATCGTGTTGGATGTTCCATCGGTAATGTCTCTCATCAACGTCTTGCTGTTTTGAAACAAAACTGAACGACCATTGTTTGCCCAGGCAGACCCACCTGCCCAATAACTACCGGAATTTGCTGTGCAGGCGACATAGTTTGTGGGAGCATATGTCGTTTGGCCAGTCGTGCCACGACTTCCCGGGTCACTCGGGCAACGATACGCAGCCACTTCGGTCCCTCGGACTGTTGTATTGTTGGTTCCGCCATTTCCTGGAGTTCTTCCCCAATCGATCAGATCGTACAGGGCAGACTGTTCCATGAAGCCCAGAATACGAGCCTGCCAGCCAATCATGCTACTTTCCCACTCATTGACTCCGCCACCTGTCGGTTGACGGACAGAGGCTGGTGGAAAAGCATTGAACGTATCGTGGTAATTGTGAAGGGCTAAACCAAGTTGCTTCATATTGTTTTTACAGGAACTCCGTCGAGCTGCCTCTCGAGCCTGTTGGACCGCTGGTAACAACAAAGCCACAAGTATGGCAATGATGGCGATGACTACTAGAAGTTCAATCAATGTGAACCCCAGTATCTTCTGTTTTTGCTGGTTCTGCATACGTCATTCCTGTATAAGAAAGGTGAAATGAAACTGCTCCAGAATGGAGTAGAAAATTTACTTCGAGCTCAATTCAAAATTGTGTTCTGTGTCTTCTGGCGTCACAGTGATAGTCAATGTGGTTTCAGAATTATATTTCGCCGGAAGGTATTGTTCGACTTTTTCGATTTCCACTCCATCGGCCATCTCTTTGCCAACGACTTTCGTTGCGGAAATCACAACACTGTTTTCGCCAACCACGGCACCTTGATCGGAAGCTAACTGATACTGACCGGCATTAATGGCCGCTTCTGTGATTTGTCCTCGCAATGGCTGCCCACTTGCATCTTTACCGGGACGAAATTGAATCACCCCTTTTTCCAGGGGTTGGCCATCTAAAGTAACCGTTCCAGAAAATGCAGCCGTTTCTATTTTTTCACCATCTCCTCCAAAGCAGCCGGAAATGATCAGGAGACAAAAAATGCAGCCAAGCTTTGAAATCGATTTCACAAATAACTCAATAATAATAGTGAAATAGTAGAACTGAGAAAATCATTCTGACGGAATGAAATTTGAATTTCAGAATTGTTCCCATATTTCTACATTATTACAAGCAAATTCACATAAAGATTTAAGTAACTTCTAATCTTCGCCTCAATAAGGAAGTGACCGCTAAGTCACCTCTGATCACCCGTCCCTTCCCAGCCAGTAATCCGTCCTATCCTCTCGAAGGGTTTACGTAAATTCAAACTCCCGGCTACGACATCCGTTCTTCCATCAGCATTTATATCACCAGTTGCAACCGTCACAAGATGAATCGGTTCGTTGTCAATCTGCCAGGGAGTAAATTTCTGTTTGCCATCATTTTCCAACCAGATCAAGCTCGCATGACTCTTCTCGTACCAGTCATTCGTCATACTCACGAGCACCACATCCTTATCTCCATCACCATCCAGGTCGTCGACTTCTGCAGCATAGGTTCCCCCCAGATCAGAGATCCGATGCATCCGAAATTCCCAGTTCCCCAGATTTTCAAACCAAAGACAACCATGATAGGGTTGAGGGTATGCCTCGGCATCTTCGAGGTTATCACCGACGGGCAAAATCAAATCGACATCACCGTCACCGTCTAAATCAGATTGAATCAATCCTGCACTTCCCAAGTCCAGATTGACTGTCCGCCAGATACGACGCGAACCAAACTCTCCCGCTCCCAGATTTTCAAAGATCCATAATTCTTCTTCATCCTGAGAGACAATCGCCGCGATATCGAGGTCTCCATCGTTATCGTAATCAGCCACAGGAACATGAATTGTGCCTGGGGCACTATGGAGTTGATGATCGAGGAATTCCTCATTCCCCATATTTTCCAGCCACAATACCTCTCCTCGGGCGTAGCCAAAAACTGCGACTGCTAAGTCGAGATCGCCATCTCCATCGAAATCACCAGACTGCACATCCGCAACACGCCGTACATCCTCCAGGAGAATCTGTTTATGGAATCCAGTTTCTGTTTGAGCATAATATTCAACACGGCCTATCACATTGTCATCCGGCAGAATATTCCCAAGTACAGAAACGATGATATCATTGAGTCCATCCTGGTTCAGATCGACAATCGTAGCATGAGCGGGAGCCGAGACATTCTCGATCAAATTCCGCTCGACATACTCTCCGGACTCAGTGCGGCGGATTTCCGAGACACAACTCCTTGTCACATCACAGACGATGATTTCATTTTGGCCATCACCATCAAAGTCAACAATTTGTACATGAGAAATGACCGGCAAACCAATCGGTTTTTCCCCGAGACTATTCCGATGAAATAATAATTTGCTGGGTGAATAGCTTTTTCCACCACTATAGAAGTCACCTGGCTCACCTGACATCGGCACCGAAGGAAGGACTCGCCAGAGGATAGCCGGTATCAGAATCGATAAGCCAATCAGACAAATCAACTGAAGTTTTTTGGACATACCCTACCCTGAGAAATTACTACGAAAACTAAAGACTTTTTCCAACCTTACAATAGGCAAATCCCTTTAAAGATGCGATCCAGTCCGACGACTGGCTGAGGTCGTAGCGAAGCAAAGCCCCAGGTATGTTGATGAAGCCTGAGAGCCCGGTGCCACGCGGGTGGCCCAACCGACTGTGTCGGTTTGGTGCGGAAAGCACAAGATGCCTTACCATTCGCTCTCCATGTTTCCTGGTCAGAAAATTTGCCATCCGCATCCAAGCCGCCAACGCGGGTGGCCCCAAAAGATTCTTCTTATACAAATTACTCTTACTCAGACTGCCTCGTATGGACTTCGTCCACACAGATAGCGGAGCGTTCTGGTACTATTTAACCCGCTTTCCCGTTCCCTGCATGAAAATGATCCACTTATTATCCGGTCCGAGCATGCGGGAGGTGATGGCGAGTTCGTCTTTGGATTTGAATTCGTAGATGTCCTGGAACTTTGCCATTTCGCCGCCAGCCATAAAGTTGGGACCTTCTGCTTCCAGGGTGAGAATCTTGCCGGTTTCGTCAACAGTTCCTTCGTAAATCCACAGATGGCTGGTCATGGAATCGACCCAGGTGCCGACGTATTTCTTTTTGGTCGGATCGTAGCCAATTTTCTGAATGCCCATCATCGACATCCCCGGCAAGTCACTCGTCATTTCATTGATCACCCAAAATCCACCCAGCATACGAGAAGATATTTTCCCCGAGCATTCCATGGCTGGCATATCGGGACCAGCCTCGCATTTCGAATTCGATTTCCATTCCCCGACAAATTGCTGCAGCCACTCATGTTCTTTGGTCGGTTTAGGAAACTCCGGCATCTCCTGAGCAGACAGACTTCCGATAAGCAGGAACAGGATCAGCGAAACATTTGAGAGCAGTCGAATAAGCATTGCAAGACTCCTGGAGCGTGGGAAATGAATTGACATAGAGTAGTCGACTGGGGCAGATCAATATCGACAGCGGTATAAATTATTCTCGATAATTCTTGAAAACATATCTCAGGATACCGCAGGTTACTTACGGAGAGAATAGAATCGATGAATAGCATGCGACTCTCAAACGATGAAATTCACCTGGAGTCAATTCAAGATTTCTTCATCGACTATCCGGAAAGAGGACTCTCATGAATACGTTCCACCGTTTAACCCTGATCGCTATCTCACTCACGCTACTCGGGTGTGAAAAGAAGCCAGTCGATTTGACGCCGCCGAGTTGGATAAAGTTTGTTGATGCATCCAAGGCAGGTGAAACGGAATTTTTCAAAGAGCTGGCTGAAGGACTGGGCGATGCAGAGATGTCCTACCAATGGCATTCCTCCCACTATTCTCCCCGTAGTCAAACTGGAGAGATCCAGGTCATCATCATCCGGCCTGATGATGAAACGTACAAAGTTGGATTTGTCTTTAAGCAAAACAATGGCAAATGGGAGAAAACCGTTGCTCTGGATTATCGTGAGAAAAATAATCCTGCGGAATAACATCACGATCATATTCCCTCTGGTGACTATAACGTCTCCCCGGAGTGAACTTTCAGACAGATGGAGCCCAAGCGTATTCTCTCAATTTTCATTCGCCAAACGTCCGCCTTCACGGTACGATAAGAATCCGATCAATAAATAAAATTGCGACGTCTGGAGAGTTCCTCTTTTCTTCATTGAGGAAGTCTCTTCTTCGCGCTCCCGATATCGACAGTTCTCACAGAACATCAAGGAGAATCCCGAATGGTTCTAATTTCAGAGTGGACGGAATCGACCTTTAGCCCCAAAGGCGAAATTCCGATTGATAAAATCTTCAAATCCGCCATTAAGCTGGGATGTTCCGATATTCACTTGCAGGTCGATCGTCCGCCGATTTTCCGTATCAAGGGGGGACTCCGTCCGCTCCAGATGGATCCGATCAGTGAATCGCAGATGATTGAGCTGACATTTCCGATGATGGATCAGCGTAACCTCGATATTTTCCATCGCGATGGCGGGGCCGACTTTGCGAAAACGCTGATTGTCGATGGGGAGCCCTGGCGATTTCGTGTGAATCTGATGACCCAGATGAGCAAAGTCGGGATGGTGGCTCGAAAGATTGAACGCTCGATTCCGCCGTTCGAAGGGTTGTACCTGCCCCCGATCATGGAAGAACTCTGCAAGTTCGACCAGGGCATGGTTCTGCTGGCCGGAGTGACCGGTTCCGGTAAGTCGACCACCATTGCCTCGATGCTCGACTGGATCAATCACAACTACAATAAGCATATTCTAACGATTGAAGACCCGATCGAATTCATTTATACGTCGGATAACTGTCTGATCAATCAGCGGGAAATCGGACAGGATGTGATTGACTTCCACGTCGCCATGAAACATGCGGTGCGTGAAGACCCGGACATCATGCTCGTGGGAGAAATGCGAGACCAGGAAACGTTCGAAACGGCGATTCATGCTGCCGAAACCGGTCACCTGGTGTTTGGAACCATCCACGCAGCGAGTGCACCCGGAACCATTTCTCGTATTCTCGACTTGTTCCCATCACAGATGCATGCCGCAATTCGTGCCAGTATCGCCATGAACATGAAGGCGATTGTTGGACAGAAACTCCTCAAGACAATTGTCGACAAACCAAGCCGCGTGCCGATTGTTGAAATCATGCGTTTCAATCCGACGGTTCAGAAACTGGTTCGTGAGCATAAGGATGAAAAACTCTCTGCCGCGATTCGTATCGGAAAAGATGAAGGCATGCAGCTCTTCAACGACAGCCTGAAACGCTTCATTGATCTGGAATACGTCAGCCGGGCCGATGCCTTCGAGATTTCCCCAAATGTCGAAGAACTGAAAATGCAACTCAAAGGAATCGACGTCAAAGCCGCTGCAATTTTGTAGTCTTGACGGGATTCGTTCTGCGAGGGTGAACCTGGAGTAAACGAATTATGAAAGTTTCATTTCTAATTTTGACGGGCAAGCATCAGGGCAAAACGCTCACCCTGCCTGCCGATTTCGTCGTCGTCGGCAGGGATCCGAAGGCTGGTATCCGCGTGAATTCCACGGAAGTCAGCAGGCATCATTGCGAAATTCACGTCCGGGGAACCGAGGTCATTATCAAAGATCTTGGCAGTCGCAACGGAACCTTCATCAACGGAGAAGCCATTTTTGGAGAAGTTCCGATCAAGCCCGGCGATACTCTCCATGTCGGTTCGATGGTTTTCGAGCTGGCAGGGAAAAAGAAAAGTACTCCTCAAAACTCTCCAGGAGCCCGCAAACCACCCGGTACGCGCGCAGCCACGCCTGCCCCGTCAGAGTCAGAACTTGTCACCTGGCTGTCCGATGATGAAATTCCAACCATCGATTCAGACACCACCATCATCTCCAATAAGGATGCCTCAGATATGGGCATCGGAATAGCTACCAGTACTGGCCAGGAAAATGCACCCCTCGTGCCTCGATCCTCAACAATTGAGATCAAACCCATTGAAGAGAATTCACCAGCCGGAGAAGCAGCCGATATCATCAAAAAATATTGGGCGAATAAATCATAAATTCATCAGAATTGGGTATTCAGTCAATTCGTGAGGAATAGGATGATCCTGTCAGGTTTTGACCCGAACCCTTCATCAAATCAAAAATTTCCCATCTGTTCGCTCTGGTACTTTTGACAGAGCGATTACAATGAAGTCAATCAACTTGATAACACATTCAGTAGACGGTGAAATTCCACCGATAAAGATACTCCCTCGATTTACAATTCTGGATTGAAAGACTTCGAATCTCATGCGAGACATCATTGGACTTGTTCTTGGCGGAGGAAAAGGATCGCGTCTTTTCCCGTTAACTGCTCAGCGTTCGAAACCAGCTGTTCCGCTGGCTGCAAAGTATCGCCTGATCGATATCCCGATCGCGAACTGTATTAACAGCGGTGTCGACCGGATTTATCTACTCACTCAATTCAACTCTGTCTCACTACATCGTCACATTCGCCAGACTTACAATTTCGATGGTTTCCATGGTGGTTTCGTCGAAATTCTGGCTGCCCAGCAAACCATTGAAGGGGCAGACTGGTATCAGGGAACAGCCGATGCCGTCCGCAAAAACTTACGATACATCCAGCAGCCTGGCATCAAGCATGTCATGATTCTCTCCGGCGATCAGCTTTACCGGATGGATTATCGCGACATGCTCAAAACCCATCTGAATGCCAAAGCTGATGTCACGATTGGAGCTTTGCCGGTCGATCGCGACGCCGCCAAAGGCTTTGGGATCATGCAGTTGGACGATAACTATCAGGTCAAAGGCTTCGTCGAAAAGCCGAAAACTGATAAAGAAATCGATGCCGTCCGCACAGACCCCGCCTGGATCGATTCGCAGGGGATCGATAGCAAAGGCCGCGATTGTCTGGCCAGCATGGGAATCTATCTTTTCAATCGAGATCTGCTTGTCGAGTTGCTCGAAAAAACGACTCACGAAGACTTCGGCAAAGAAGTCTTCCCCATGGCAATTGATACCAAGCAGGTCAATGTGCATCTGTTTGATGGCTACTGGGAAGATATCGGAACCATCAAATCGTTTTACGATACCAATCTCGAACTGGCCAATCCGAATCCGCCTTTCGAGTTTTATCGACCTGATTCACCCATTTACACGCGCCCACGATTTTTACCCGCGTCCAAAGTCAGCGGCACCTATATCGATCGCACTCTGATTGCCGACGGCTGCGTAATCGAAGAAGGCACGCGCATTGAAAACAGCGTGATCGGACTTCGTTGCCGCATCGGTAAGAATGTGACGATCAAGAATTCAATCATTATGGGAGCGGACTATTTCGAGTCCGAAGCCGATACCGACAAGCATGTGTCCAAAGGAACGCCGATTATCGGAATTGGCGATGGTTGCGTGATCGACCGAAGCATTATCGATAAAAACTGCCGCCTGGGTGAAGGAGCAATCGTCGTTCCCGATGGCCGTATGGATGCCGACCTGGACAATCCCAAACTCTACATTCGAGATGGAATTCTGGTCGCCCCTAAAGACACAACCATCCCACCGGGCTGGAAGATTTCATAATCGGCTTAGCAGTCCGAAAGGACAGCAATCGCGATCTGAATTTGATTTCGACAAGAACAGTAAGGACATATTTACCGAAAATTCGGTGTAAATATGTCCTTACTCATTTTATAACATGCCGTTTTATTGATATAAATGGGCATTCGAATTTCTCTTTCTTTTGAATTCGAACTCTTCGTGCATCGGAATGATTCAGGAATTTTTCAATTCCCATTCCTTATTAATCCTTATCTGGAGTCGTGCGTCGATGAAAAGCCTGATTGCTGTCCTGACTGCCGTGTTGTCGATTTCCCTCGGAAATCTTGCGTTCGCCAAAGATTATCAGAATTCCCGAGAAGCCTGGAATGCCGGTGCTGGTTTCATGAATGCCGGCAACTACGCCGCAGCTCAGGAACCACTCGAAGCGGCTTTCAAACTCAGTGATAATGATGCTGAGAAAATGCGGATCCAGCGCGCTCTGGTCGTCTGTTATCGTTTACTGCCGGAACCCGAAAAGTTCATTGAATGCAACGAATACATCATCCTCAATTCCGATCACGACGCGACGAAATCGGTGACGCGCAGTTCCTTGCTCTCGTTTATGTTTCAGCGTGGAAAAATCGATCAACTCGAAACCCGCTACCAGAAAAACATCAAAGACAAAAAACAGGAAGAACTCTCCCACTTCATGCTCAGCGAAATGTATGGTCGTTACAAGCGGAATGCGGATCTGGCGATCAAGCATACAGAAGCACTCGCCAAGCTGACCAAAGATTCCGGCGGCGGGATGACTGCTACTCAGGTCGCGGAACTCGCACGGCAATATCAGAATTCCAAAAAGTATAAAGAAGCCGCAGAAGCCTATGAAAAAGCAGCCGGCATGGATGAACGAACCGCCTCCTGGAACTGGAAGGATGCAGCCGGAGCCTGGATGAAGCTCAATCAACCGGAAAAAGCACAAGCCGCGATCAAGAAAGCTGAAGAACTCGGACCAGATACCCGCAGCGATCAACTGACTTACTACTGGCACAAATCACTGGCCGACTTGCTACTCGAACTCAACGAACCCAAACGTGCCATCCCGCATCTCGAAGCGGCTCTCGAGAAGACAACCATCGAAGGCTATCGCAAAACCTGCGAAGCCGACCTTGCCCGAGCCCGAAATCTCGCTCAATAGTTTAATGAAAACATCTTAACCCGAAGCGTCAGCAAGGGGACGGCATCCGATTCCCAATTACAGCAGTAGGGTGCGTCCTGACGCACCTTTCCATGAGTGTTATTGCACGAGGATAAACATTACCCGTAATATTCGGAGACCGTGAGAACTGCTTCCTGACGCACCTTTCTCTGATTTGTCTTCCGTTCAATATCCGTCAACGTGTGCCACTGCTGGCTTGCCCAGCAGTGTTTGATTCGATTTTGACTTCATAAGCGAGGTATTGAATATCGACCACCCAGCCGAATGTCGAGATTCAATCGGTAATACGACTGTGTGCCACGGCTCTGTGAGCCGTGTTAATCCGCATCATTTGTAAGTAAGAGGCTGGAAGAAACAAGATCGTCTAGAGCATTTTCAAAAATCATCTGCAGTGTCCAGCAGAAGCAAACCCAAAGCTTTAGGGTCATTTGATGCTCATGCGACTGCAGAAACCATTTGAAAATGGTCTAATGCACGGCTCACATCCAATTCGCAATCAATAACTCAACTCCAGCGCCTCACACAGAAACGTCATTAATGGCGTCCCCGCTCGAAGTCTCTCAACAACCTGCTTCAGAAAATCCTCATTGGTCACATCCTGATCTTCAAACTTCGAAACCGCGATGAAATCTTTCCGTTTGATCTCTTCAATCGCCGGGTGCTCTTTATCGAATCCTTTGGGGGGACGAGTCAGTTTGTCACCCGCCATTTCAAAATGTGTGGCAAACTTCTTCTGAGTAATCGCCTTCTGCCAGACCTTAGGCTCCTCCGCAATTTTCTGTCGAATCCACAACAGGGGATCCCGCTCCGGATGCCAGGTCCCTACCGCAATAAACACATTCCCCGGCTCGATATGCAGATAACAGCCGGGGGCATGAATATTACCCCCCGCTTCGTGCCGAAATTGCATTCCGATATGCGTTTTATAAGGCGTCTTGTCGTTTGAAAAACGGGTATCCCGATAAATCCGCAGAAGCGAACCTCCCATTTTTTTCGGAATCGCTTCCAGAAACGGAGAAATCTTCTTCAACGGCTTCTGCATCGCCGTAATGAACCCCAAAGCGGGCTCCAGATAAAACTGTTCATACCGCTCCTTATTCTCAGCAAACCACTCCCGCTGATTGTTCTTCTTCAGATCCTTCAAAAACTTCAACGTCTCGGGAGGAAAACCGGTCGTTGTCTGCTCAGCCATTATTTTCTCCGAAATACCTTCACGAGATTCACAGAATATAAGCACGAAGCGCAAGTTTTGAAGTTACACTCTTTCCACTGTGGTACAATTAAAATAAGAAAAAAGCTTTCTTTGATGGTGCCACGGCTCTGTGAGCCGTGCATTCGGTGATCTTATCACTTACCACCGCTCATGTGAATTTGACACGGATTTACACGGCTCACAGAGCCGTGGCACACATGGTCCTATGGATTCAATGCTGAAAATACAAACAAATAGTGCAACTTCAAAAAGCGCAAGCGAGTCTGTCAGTCTCCCCATTGGTTCTCTCGAATCGATTAGAGTCATTCAACGGCGGCATTTCCAGTCCTGCCCCAATAACTCTCCTGTAATCATGCTTCTCCACGATTTGCAGTCACTCCAGACTGTATCTTTTCACGCTTCAGTTCTACAATCGGGCGTGCTGATGCTGAGGATCTAAAATGATTCATCCTTCTGATTTTCAGCACTTTTCCATATTTCGCCCGTTTTCTCCTCTGTTTTCGTGATACCTGAGTCATGGCTAAAGATTTTCTCGCTGATGTTCGCGACCACTACGATGTCATTGTCATTGGCAGCGGCCTGGCTGGTTTGACCGGGGCGAATGTCCTCGCCAAACAGGGCTACTCCGTTCTCCTGCTCGAACACCATTACCAACTCGGCGGCATGGCAACCTGGTTCAAACGTCGCGGTGGGCATATTTTCGATATCTCCCTCCACGGCTTCCCCAACGGCATGGTCAAAAGCTGTCGCAAATACTGGACAAAAGAAATCGCCGATAAAATCGTCCAGCTCAAGGGGATCCGTTTCGAAAATCCGCAGTTTTCACTGGAAACCACTTTCAATCGCGATGATTTCACCAAACTCCTGATCGACAAATTCCAGGTCGAACCACAAACGGTGCAGGATTTCTTCGATACCGCCCGCAACATGAACTTCTATGACGATCAGTCGATGACCACCCGAGAACTGTTCGAAAAGTTTTTCCCCGGGCGAGATGATGTCGTGCGTCTACTCATGGAACCGATCACCTACGCCAACGGCTCGACCCTCGAAGACCCCGCCATCACCTACGGCATCGTCTTTTCCAACTTCATGAACAAGGGTGTTTTCACCTTCAAAGGCGGAACCGATGCCCTCATTACCGAAATGCGGGAAGAACTGATCAAAAATGGCGTCGACCTGCGAATCCGATCTCTGGTCGAGAAGATTGAAGTCGATAAAAATCGCAAAGTGACCGGCGTCGTCGTCAATGGAAAACGAATTGGCTGTACTGCCGTCCTGGCCAACGCGAATATCAAATCAACGATTCTTCATCTGGCTGGCGAAGAAAATTTCGATCCGGAATTCGTCGAAGAAGCCAAAGCCGTTCGCGTCAATAACAGCTCCTGTCAGGTCTACATGGGACTCAAACCGGGTGTCGGATTCGATTACTGCGGCGACCTGCTGTTCCACTCGGAACATCGCGGATTCGATATCGAAGCGATGCTCAGTAAAGAGATCAGCAGTCGGACGTTCTCGTTTTATTACCCCGAAACCCGTCCCGGCTCCGACCGCTGGCTCATCGTCTCTTCAACCAACGCCCGCTACGAAGACTGGGCGAATCTGTCCGAAGAAGATTACGAGCGGGATAAGAAAGATCTCTGCGAAAAAACTCTCGACTGCCTCGAACAATATGTCCCAGGCATCCGAGAAAAACTCGACTGGGTCGAAGCTTCCACGCCGCGAACCTTCAAGCATTATACACGACATATCCAGGGATCATCCTTCGGCACCAAATTCGAAGGCCTGAAAGTCAGTCAGGATCTCCCCCAGCAGATTCAAGGCCTGCATCATGCCGGCTCGGTCGGCATCATCATGTCAGGTTGGCTCGGCGCCATGAATTACGGAGTGATTGTCTCCAACGAAATCGACAAGTACCTCACTCCGTCAGCAGCCACAATCTAAAATCGACTGTGCCACGGCTCTGCGAGCCATGTAAGTGTCAATAGATGACGTACAAAGGAAGCACGGCTCACAGAGCCGTGGCACCATACTGATTCATCCAGGAGAACTTTTCCAAATTCTTCGTGTCTGATGCAGCAGGCATCTCTGTACTACACAGATCACAGATGCGGGCGTATAATGCGGAGGACATAAATTCGATGATTTTTCCCTCGCATCGGTTGTGATAGCCGATTTTAAGAATGCTTAGCGGGTGATTGGCTGGAAATATAGACTTCAAACCATCAAAAAACCTCTACAGCAAACTGCAAAATGCAGTCATTAAGAAAATTATAAGGTGAGAAATGATTATTGTGATGCGACAGGATGCGTCCCGCGAAGCGGCTGAAGATGTGGCGAAACGAGTCGAAGCTCTTGGTTTGAAGCCGAATCTCATTTTCGGGGAAGAGCGAACTGTGGTCGCAGTCATCGGAGATGACCGGCGGAAAGATCGCGAAAAATTCGAGTCTTGTGAGGGTGTCGACAAAGTGCTGACTATTCTCGCCGAATACAAAATCGCCTCACTGGAAACCAAACCCGAGCCGACTGTCATCCGAACACAAAATCTCGTCATTGGTGGCGGCAATTTCGGCGTGATTGCCGGTCCCTGTTCCGTCGAAAGTGAAGAACAGATTCTCGCCTCGGCTCGAGCCGTCAAAGCAGCCGGAGCTACCGGACTCCGCGGCGGAGCCTTCAAACCACGCACCAGCCCCTACTCATTCCAGGGCATGAAAGAAGATGGCCTGAAACTGCTCGCAGCCGCTCGTGAAGAAACCGGACTGGCCATCGTGACCGAAGTCATGACGCCCCATCATGTTGACCTGGTTGCTTCTTACGCAGATGTCATGCAGATCGGGGCCCGGAATATGCAGAATTATCATCTGCTTCAAGCCGTCGGCGAATGCGATAAACCAGTCATGCTCAAACGCGGAGCTTCAGCCACGATGGACGAATTCCTTCTGGCCGCCGAGTACATTCTCGATCAGGGCAATCAGCAGGTCATGCTCTGCGAACGCGGCATCCGCACCTTCGAATCCCACACCCGCTTCACACTACCGCTCGCTTCAGTACCCTACCTGAAGTCAAAAACTCACCTGCCCGTTGTAATCGACCCCAGCCATGGAACCGGACATGCGAATCTCGTCCCCTCCATGTGCTCAGCATCCGTCGCCGTGAAAGCTGATGGAATGATCGTCGAAGTCCATCCAGACCCCTCCAACGCCATGAGCGATGGAGCCCAGTCACTCACTTTCAAAACATTCGAAGCCACCATGCAGGAATGCCGAAAAATCGCCGACGCCATCGGCCTGACTTTACATTAAACTGAAGTTTTGCAAATTCCAATAAATCATAACCCGACGCGTCAGCGAGGGGCCCGTGTGGAATTGTTAATCTGCTGGATTTGGTCTTTGGCAACCCGATTCAACGAATCGATAAACAACCCGCGTTTATGCTTCACAGATCAGTTTTTCACGTGAAATAACAGTAGCCAACTGGTTTTAGAGTTTAACCGAATTATTATTCGAAAACCGTCCCCTCGCTGACGCGTCGGGTTAAGATGCTCTCGATAATTTATACGCTGACTTCTCATTCGTTTTGAATTCTAGCGTTTTGCAAAACTTCAGATTAAACCTGACTGATGCAAAGGCGAGACTTATGGTAAATTACCCGTTTTCAGTCTTATTATCCCAAAAATCAGCAAAAAAACGGGTCGACGCCCTTCAGTTCAGTTGACGAAACAACCGAAATCGATCATCGTACACGACTCAATTTTGACAGATTCACGAATTAACGATTCGTGCCCGCTATTTATGCGGAACATAAATCCTTTTATTTAATGAGTAACAAGGCGAAATGGCTTCTAAATCCAAGATCGAAAAACAGAAACGTAACCGACTTCTGATCGAAAAATACGCTGAAAAACGCAAAGAACTCAAAGCTGCTGGCGATTACGAAGCACTGGCCAAACTGCCACGCAGTTCCAGCCCAACTCGCCTGCGTCGCCTTTGCCAATTGACCGGACGTCCTCGTGGTGTCTACCGCAAATTCCAGGTCTCACGTATTATGCTGCGTGATATGGCTCTGGATGGGTTGATTCCCGGCATGCGAAAAGCCAGCTGGTAAACTCAGTCGAGCCAGAACAAATCAAAGCACCTCTCGTGAGGTGCTTTTTTTATTGCGCGGCTCCAAATTCGCTTCGCTCGACCGTCAAATGAGCCTCGATACGGGCAAACGTTTTCACTCCAATCCCTTTGACCTCCTGCAGATCCTGTATGCTCTCAAATCGTCCCTGCTGGTCACGATGAGCCACGATTCGCTTACCGATAACTTCTCCAATCCCATCCAGTAACGAAAACTCCAGCCAGTTCGCCTCATTGATATCAATCACATATCCAATCGGCTCGGGCTGAAAACGCCGAATCTCAATTTCCTCAGCTCGCCAATGGGAAAGCGAAAGCGAGCGAATCAGTACCCAGCTTGTCAAAATCAGACAAACCAGGGCCACTATCTTCTGATCGGACAGCGAGAGCAGGGGACTTCGAGATTGCGTGAGTACTGCTGAATTCGCTGACACTTCCTGATCATTCATGGATCTGCCGGGCAAATCCGTCCGCAGCTCAGATTCAGAGTCCGTTGATGAATCCAGACCTGCAGACATACTGACAATTCACTCCGAGAGAATAATTTCGACCGGGTGGCTGGGGTCGTAGCGATTCAAATTGGGTAGCCCAGATAGCTCTGCTATCTGGGTGGACGAAGTCCACAAGAGGTCTGCAGTTTGAGGTTAGATTTCTCCCAAAGGCTTCTTGCGGTTTTATCGCCCCCTAATGAATCACATTTTTGCCAGTTCGTAGGTTGGGTGACGATAATGCTCCAGTTTTCCTTGTAAACACAACCGGGTGGCTGGGGTCGTAGCG
>DEML01000030.1:16741-23300 GCA_002359185.1 Planctomycetaceae bacterium UBA2671 | reverse complement strand
TAGCGAAGCGAAGCCCCCAGAATTTTCTTGATTCGAGCCTCATTTCATTCATCCTCGCAAAAATTCCCAACTACTCAAGCAACTCTTTCATCTTCGCCAGCACATCCTCAATCGGAACCGCCAGAGTATCCGTCCGACCAGCCCGTGCGATATTAATCCCCACAAGTTCGCCTTCCAGATTGATAATCGGTCCGCCGCAGTGATCCGGATGCAGCAACGTATCGTGCTGCAGCACACTGCGAAAACCCGAGCGGCGGGCACTGACATCGCTGCCAAAGCGATTCATCATCGCCTGACGATCGATCACGCTGTCCCAGGATGTCCCGACTCGCACATCAAACGACATCAATTCCCCATCCCGCAAAGCGTTCAAGGTAAACCAGTCGCCAGGCTCATACTCGGCAAACAACTTGGAAAGCCTGTTCCGTTTCTGCAGCGGTTTATTGGCTTCACTCAGAATGATGTCGCCCGATTTCAACCCTGCCCGGGATGCCCCACTGTTGGCATACACATCTTTCACCATCAAACCTTCCTCACTCTGGTCGACCGTCAATCCGACATAACCTTCCGAAGATAGAATTTCACGAGGCAAAGCTCCCAGAACCCCAATTCCCATCGGCAACTCTTCTGCATATTTCAGCGAAACGACCCATTGGCCAGCTTGCAACTCCTCAGCAGTTTTCACCTCGGGCAGATTCAGCTTGGAAGGGCGTTTGCAGGAAATGAAAATCATATCCTGAGCTTTATCATATCCCAGAAAGTTGGCAGCAACCCACCGATCGCCCGGCAAATGGCAGCGAAACATGTCTGCCTCAGAAACATACTCTTCCAGTGAACTCGCTTTCGTAACACAAATTCCACGTTTGGCATCGATCAGAGTCCCTGGAATGGCGATTGACTCATTAATCTCAATTTCAATCGCCAGATGCGGAGCCTGCGCCACGATATCACGAAATGCCAGCTTCAGCTGTTCTCCATGCCGCGAATAAGACGAATCGAGGGCCTCTTCAGCCAGGACAACTGAATTGGGAATCAAACACATCGCCATTATCAGAACAGCAAAAGAAAAGTCCCTCAGCATCACTCGGTCACTCATTATTCTGGCTCCTGGAATCGGAATCGTATTTTCAGCATTTTATGCATAATAAATTGTGAAAATCGATGGCTTTCTCAGAGGAAATTTGAATTTCCGCGAATTTGATCGATTCGTAATACCTTTCAGATTGGTGACTTATTGTACATTTTCAGAAATATTCTGTACATCAAAACTCAAAATTGATGCAGTCGTCACAGAGATTCCAATAAAAGAAGCAAAATCACTGAAGCACTCTCTCTGTGGCTAAAAAGCAACCTAACCTTGATTGTCGTTCCTGAATAGCGGACGAAGTGCTCAATTTTCATGGGCAGGTCGTTTTGCACACCTGCAGAAGATTATGTTACGGAGTGAAAACATGGCGGTTGCTACAAGATATATCAACATTGATGAATATTCTGATCGACAAAACCGAGCCGCTCAACGAATTCTGGATGCACTCGATCGTGGAGAAACACGACTTCAGGAACATTACACCCAGGTCCGTCATCATAAACGAGCCAGCTGCCGAAAAGTGATTAACATCCGCATTCCCGTTCCCGGCTCGGAACCCCTCGCATTCAGCGTATTTATGCGAGATGTCAGCTCCAGTGGCGCAGGATTCATTTACCCCGGCCCGATCCATGCCGATCAGGTTCTCATCGGTATTCCAATTCCAGGACGGGAAGACACCTGGTTTCAGGGCACAATTGCCAGACGAAAAGAATTCGTCCAGGAAGGTTTCTGGGACTACGGCGTCCGCTTCACAGACCGATTGACCTAAACGATTTGGAAGCAAGCTGGGTGCTCGCTGCCATGCTAGATCGCGCAGCACGGCAAGCATCAATCGACGCGATTCTCTCAAAAGCGTAGTTAAACACATACACTCACAGCACTGTAGGTCAGGCTTTGCCTGACCTACACCTATACTTCACACAGAGTTGGGTGGCTGGGGTCGTAACGAAGTGAAGCCCCCAGGGTAATCAGCGTTTTGGGGGCTCCGCTGCGCTACCTCCCCAGCCACCCTTTTGCGGCTTTCCGCTTTCCGCTTTCCACTCTCCACTTTCAAATCACTCCGCAACCAGCGCTTCCGCAAAACTGTCCGGATCGAACAATTGCAGATCATCAATCTGCTCGCCGACGCCAACATACTTCACCGGAATCCCCATTTTCTGACGGATCGCCACCACAACACCCCCTTTAGCGGTGCCATCGAGCTTGGCGAGAATCAACCCCGTTGAATTGATGATGCCCGAAAACTGCTCGGCTTGCACAATTCCGTTCTGACCGGTCGTCGCATCCAGAACCAGCAGACTTTCATGGGGACCACCCGGAATCTTTTTGCTGATCACGCGGTGAATCTTCTCCAGTTCCTGCATCAGGTTTTTCTGTGTCTGCAGTCGACCAGCCGTGTCGATGATCACGATATCTGCTCCCGTTTCCAGAGCCCGTTCGCAACCCGAATACGCCACACTGGCCGGATCGGTTCCGCTCGGCTTGGTCACGATATCGCAGCCAATTCGCTCACTCCACATCCGTAACTGTTCCACTGCAGCTGCTCGAAAGGTATCGCCTGCTGCCAGCACAACTTTCTTACCCGATTTCGTAAACAGATTCGCCAGCTTGGCAATCGAGGTCGTTTTTCCGACTCCATTCACGCCAGCGACCAGAATCACAGTCGGACCTTCTTCAGCCAGATTCAATGCAGAAAGGGGATCGTTCACATCCCACTGAACATCCTCTTCCCCCTTGAGCAGTGCTTTGAGTTTCGCGCGAACCGTTTCCCAGATCGCTTCCAGATCGACCGTTCGTCCCCGATGTTTCTTGCGAAGTTCTTCGACGATTTCCATCGAAGCAGTCACACCCATATCCGATTCGACAAGCCGTCGCTCAAACTGAGCCAGATGTTCATCCGTCAGAATTTCCCCGGCTCGAAACAGGTCCCGAACATCCGTATTGAGAACCTTCGAGGTTTTTTGCAGTCCCTTTTTGAGCCGATCAAATAAGCCCATATCGTCCAGTACCTTCTTTATGTTTTATGCAAGCCCGTAGGTCAGGCTGTGCCTGACGCGATTAACTTTCGACGTCCCATTTCGTCAGACAAAGCCTGATATACGATCGAATATCTCTCAAATGCCTGAAATACAAGCACGAAGCGCAAGTTTTGAAGTTGCACATTCTAAAACATGTTAGTTGAAAACAAGAAAAAAACACGTTGATAGGTGGTGCCACGGCTCTGTGAGCCGTGCATTGCGTGATCTTATTTCCTTCCAACCCTCCTGATGCTTCTACACTGAAAAACACGGCTCATAGAGCCGTGGCACACTAGCGTGGATCGAATTTTATCCTTTAATTAAGCAATATCTGCAACTTCAAAGAATACAAGCACGAAGCGCAAGCGAGTGAGTTTTTATACTCGTCACTTGCGAAACTTGCCCTGCAGATCAACCGCAACCCTAATTATAGACAGCTTCCCGCAGGGAAACCAGTAGCCCTTTCGATCAATTACCTCCGATGGATTGTGAAGGATTGATAGGGGTGGCTGGGGTCGTAGCGTAGCGAAGCCCCCAGAACGTGGCTGAGAATATCAAGCTCATCCCTGTAAGTTGGATTAGCGAAGCGTATCCCAACAAAGACTTCCCCCGACATTCAATCCGCCAACTCAACCCGGCCAATCGAAACATTGTTCTTACGCGAAGAACTCAAATACAAACACCACCCCTCTCCCAGGTGTGCCCAGCCTTCAAGTTCATCCTCCGGTGATTCCAGATTAAAAGGCCCGTTATAGCTCGCCTTAAAATCCTCATCCCAGGTCGTGAACGTCAAACGATACCGCAACCCCGCGATCTGATTCTGCACCAGCGCCAAAGAATTCCAGGCTGGCACCCACTCCACCGTCTGGACCCACGGACCACACTCCTGCTTGTTGACCAGCACGCCCGGGGCACTGGCACGTACTGCAACTTTCAGGCGTTCGGGATCATAGAGTCGCAGTTCGTTGTTCTCATCGCCGTAGTCTGAAGTTGCAATCAGCCAGCGGTCGTTGACATGCACAAACTCAGGTCGAGTCCCATTAAACGCCAGATCATCACTGACCATATTCAGCACCGCTCGATCCAGAGTCCGATCCTGCTTCATCCTCTCCCAGTCAACAGAAAAAATCGTCCCCTTCTGATTGACGGTATCTCCCAGAAACGTCCCCAACTCCGGATGATGCGTCAAACCAGTCGGATGCGGAGCGATATCTTCTCCATTTCTCGTGAGCCGAATTTCCACCCCCGTATACTCCAACTCCTCAGGCTCATCCACGCTCCAATTGTATTCACGAATAACGCCAGTCTCAGCATCTCCATACAAATAGACGTACCCTTCATGCAGAAACACACCCTGACCAGCACCGATGCCGGAAACTGTCAACCGGTGTTGAATCGGGAGCAACTTCTCGACCTGCCCCGATACTGGCTCTGCAGCTTGTAGTCCACCTGAGTGGTAAACTATTGATAACATGATCAGGAACAGGAAACACCATGCAGAGATTTCCATACGGATCAAAACGGATACGGGCAAACACCTTCCAAAATCGGGTGCCATGCTTGCATCGCGCAGCAGGGCAAGCATGAATCGACGTGGCCACCTCATAAAATCTCTCCAACTGTTTGAAAGCCGAAAGCGGAAAGCCGAGGGAGATCATTCGTCTATGTTTTGCTGAAAACTTCACTCTCAATACAACCTCGACAGCATATTCATTTTTCCGCTTTCGGCTTTCCGTCTTCCGCTTTCAAAAAAGATGTGTGGTTGGGGTATAACGCAGTGAAGCCCACAGAGTCATCGATCAAGTTGTACCTTGTAAGGACCCAGGGCAGGGTGCTTCAGAAACCAGTCCTCAGCCCGGCTCTCAAGCTTCTTACGATCTCTCGCTTCTTCCATAGCCGCATGCTTAAGGACTTCCTCCGACTCCGGCTTCCGCCCCTGATCATCAATCTCTTCCTGCCACTCGACAACGGCCGCCGCTAATTTCTGCTTGATCTCTGCAAAAGCCGGATCGTCCGCCAGATTATTAATTTCCCAGGGATCATTCTGAATATCATATAGCTCTTCTGCTGGTCGAGTTGGCTGCATCAACACAGCAGGTGGACCAGTTAATTTGCCTTCCCGATGCAGATATCGCAACAACCCCATGATCGGATACTGAGTTTCCTTGTAGTGATTAAACTCCATAAATGGTTTTTCAGGAAAGCCATTTTTCAAATACCGAAACCGATCCGTTCGAGCAGTCCTGATGTGCAGAATCGTCTCATCTCCACGATCGCGACCACCAAAAACAATCTCCCGAGGCTCATCAGCATGATCCCCCATCAGAATCCGACCCTGCATTAATTTCGGCTTCTCGACACCAGCCCAATCGAGAGTCGTCGCCGACAAATCAATCGAAGCAATCAACTGCTCACTGACTGTTCCTCTCACATAACCTTTGGGTTCAGGCAGATCCTCACTTCCTTCCGGCCAGTAAATGATCAACGGAATGTGCAACCCGCTGTCGTAAGGCCACTGTTTCCCGCGCGGCATCGCCCGACCATGATCACCAAAAAAGACGACAATCGTATTCTTATCCAGCCCATCCCGTTTGAGCAGATCGAGAATATATTTCACCTTTTTATCCACGGCCATCACCGTATTGAGATACTGTGCCCACACCGCACGCGAGACCGAATGATCGGGATAATAAGGCGGCAATTCGATATTTTCGGGATCGGCCATCTGCGGAATGTGCTGATGAGAACTGTTCCAGGCTCCCCCGCGATGAGTTTCTGAAAAATTGATCTGCGCATAAAAAGGCTGATGAGCTTTGAGGTCATTCCAATTGTCAGTATCAAAAGGCTTCTTCGGTTTGTCGTAATTGAAATTCCAGTCCGTCTTGCCGGTTCCCTTATAAAACCTGGCTTCCTGTTTATCGTCTGTCAGAGTCCTCAGATTACCCGTGTAATACCCAGCCGGTCGTAACCAGTCCGTCAGAACACGCACCCCTTCAGGCAACGGGTTATCGCCACTGCGATGCGAACGATGATTGTGAGCATCAATCGTCATCGCATACATCCCTGTCATAAACGACGACCGACTCGTCGAACAGACCGGCGTTACCGTAAACGCATTCTGATAACGCACACCGCGGCTGGCCAGATCATCCAGCGTCGGTGTCTGCACACCTCGAGTACCGTAACAACTCAGTTCCGGCCCCATGTCTTCCGCAATGATCCACAAAATATTCGGCTTCTCAGCCGCCACCAGTAACGATGGACACAATGAAATAATTGCACAGAAAAAACAAATGGCGAGAGCAGAGCGATTCAACATGGGTAGACCTTTATGATTTGCGATGCACATTCTCTCTTGTTCTCAAGGTCACTCTTGAGAACAAGGCAAAGTATTCTTTCCTTCTCCCTGGGGAGCGGTATTCTTTCCTTCTCCTTGGGGAGAAGGTGGCCGAAG
>DEML01000030.1:3233-16668 GCA_002359185.1 Planctomycetaceae bacterium UBA2671 | reverse complement strand
GGGAGAAGGTGGCCGAAGGCCGGATGAGGGGATTCCTTCGACGTTCTTATTGCATTCGGTTGGGTGGCTGGGGTCGTAACGAAGTGAAGCCCCCAGAGTCATCACATTTTGAAAGCGGAGAGTGGAAAGCGGAAAGCCGAACTGTCGATGAGGATTTCGGCAAACTAAAAACGGAACGAATTTAAGAAAACGCGTGACCATTCATTTTTCCGCTTTCGGCTTTCCATCTTCCGCTTTCACCTACTGCACCTGCACAAACTTCTGATACTGCTCCGCAACATGCCCCTCTTTTTCATCGCCGCTATGAACGTACAACCCATATCGCAACTTGACAGATTCCCCAGCCTGCAATGTCACCGGAGCAGCTTCGGCTTTCCCGTTGCTGTATTTCTTTTCCCCAAACGGGCTAATCGCGAACAAACCGTATCCACGAACGTGGTAGCGTGACGGACGGAAGTTCTCACCACTATCGAACAGGCTGACACCAACAGTTTTGCCATCAACTTCGCCGTGATAATCAATCCAGGGTGAAGGCTTGCCCCAGCAGTTCTCTTCTCCTTCTTCACCAGATGCATTCACAATCTCTCCACCAGACATTTCCCGCATCGAATGATTCACCCGAATCGCAAACAGACCCTCTTTGGTATCCCCAAATGTGACAGACTGATCGATCGCAGTCAGTTTCAACTCACACACGATCAGTCGATCTGGCGTGATCGTGAACCGAGTTTCCTCTTTGAGCAAAGGCTTCTTATCGGCACCCTGCCAATGATTCACAACCTCAATCACACCATTGCTCCCCTCTGAAGATACAGTGACCTTCTGGTTCTTTATTTGATCCCGCTCGTGCCAGTAATTCAGCCCCTCGTTAACGGTATCAATCGCAATCCAGACTCCCTTGTGATGAAAATGCCCCATGCCGGTCTTGGCATCATTTCCCTGTTCGCCCTCTTTATTGAAAACCTGCTCACGCACGACCAGCACATCTCCAGGTGCGAGGATCGGATGAAAGTAAGGCTTCGCCTGCGTGTCCGCAAAATTATAGGTCGTGAAGTGAGCACCATCGATATTAACAATCGCTTTGTCACCTTCCCGAACAACATTCACTTTTCCAGCTTCAAGGGAAGCCGTGCAGAGTAGAAGCAGAGAAAGGGCGAGAGCAAGGGGCTGGCAAATCCGCATGGGGTCGTCTCCGGCTTGATGGTGACAGGTTGGAATCGTGTTGTGAAATACCTCCCATAAGCCTATCGCACAACACATCAAATTCCAATGATCCGACATGGAAAGCGGAAGTCGGAAAGCCGAAAGCGGAATTTTAAATCGGGAGTCGAGTTCGTTCCCAGAGTGAAGTTTTCAATTCACCTTGAACGACTGATCTCCCTCGGCTTTCCGCTTTCCCCTCTCCGCTTTCGTTATTCGTCCCCCCAGTTCGGCTGCACACCAATCGTCCCAACAAGGGATACCAGATAATCTTCCGATTTGATCTCAGCGATCTGACGTTCCACCCACGCTTTTCGATCGTCGATCCGCATCCGCTCGGAAAGCTGAACCGCATCCGGCTGCTGGCTCCATTTTTCCAGATACTCCTGATGGCGTCGCATCAACTTCAGATCAACAACCTGCTTGGCCTTGAGTCGTTCCTGATACCATTCGCTCTCCAGCAGATTCTCTCGCGTAAACTGCTTACGGAATTCCGGATCGTGCACCGTCACGCCATCATCCGAACCTTTCGCCATCATTTTTACCAGCGACTGCAGGGGAGGGCACAATTGATCGACGGTTCCATCCGCCAGATACTGCTCAGCCACCTGACGATGAGCCTCGCAGATGTATTTGATCCCATCGTAATACGATTCCTCATCCTGTGATTCCGGCTTGAGAATTTTCTCATCGAACACACTGATCGGATGATCGAAAATGCGTCCAAAGTAATTTCGCACAAACCGGCGCGTCATCCGATATCCAAGCCGGGACTGCTCGATTTTCTCGCCATTGAATTCGACATCCTCCAGCTTTTCAAGACTTCCCTCTTTGATCAAATAAGCAGGGTCCTGTTCATGAGGCTCAAGTCGACTCCAGACCTCCGGTACCAGCAGACTGATATCGTGATCAACCTGCACTTCAGGTCCAATATGTCCCGCTGCCGTCGAAAACCCTTTGAGGCCTGTCAGCAGATAACTGACCAGAGCCGAGTTCAAATCAGCCGCGAATCGCAACATATTGAACGGCCCCTTCGTCAACGCTCCCTCACTACCAAAGCCTGTCGTTGACGGACTTTTTCCGGTCAGCGAACAAATCAAATCCATAAACAGCTCAGGAAGTTCCTGGTAATGAATCGGATTATAAACCGCCAGCGAACGAATACCCGCCTCTTTATCAGGAGGATTATTGCGACGTCCCATCAGCACACCATGCACTGGGAACGGCACCGCTTCATCTGTCGGAATGATGCGATGCAACCGCAAACCCCGCTCGGCTACATAACTCGGAAACGCATTGCTCATATCCGGACGAGCCTGCAGATAGCGAGGATTTTTACTGTTCGCATCGCCAATTTTTCGCGGATTCGCCGAGCAGACCACGTATTCGGAATCCTCATCCTCAATCATCGAAGTGAGCAGTTCCTGCATCGGCTTACTGAACGCGTCGAAATCAACCACCTTCTCTGCCATCTGCAGAATGTCTTCGCGGGTCAGGGGAGCAAAATTCGAAATGAAATTTCTCATCCCCGCCAGATCCGCTTCAGCTTGCTTATCAAAGCCACGATGAATCGCCTCATCCGGTCGCTGGAATAGTCGATATTCACAATTGATCAGAAACTTCAGACTGTCCACATTTTCGGATTTCGACAGATTCTTCAACTTGCTGGCTGGGACGACCATCGAGGCCGAAATGTCATCTTCTGTCTGAATCTTATTCGCAGGTGAAAAGTCCTGACGCAATTTGAATGTCCGCCATTTGCGTGGCCCCAGAAAGCCGACTCGCAAATAGGTTCCAACCAGTGTGCGATCCCGGAACTTCAATTCGTGCCCCGGCTGTCCATTCACCAGGTCGACCCCGAATGGCTCGGTCCAGTTCTCTTCCCAATGTTCCTCCTCGAATCGCTTTATGATGAACAGCAGCGAAAGCAGATAATCAGGAATCGAGGCCAGCCATTCGTTATACTCGTCGTTATAGTCAGCTGAAGGAGTCAACAACTTAATAACACTGCCAAGAGATCGCTGGGGACCAAAAATCGGTCTGGAATCTCGATTGCCGTAATCGGGCTTCTCGGCATAGTCTTCCTTCCAGCGAAGATGGAAATCGGGCTTGTCGAGAATCCCCTGGATCCGTTCAAAATCCTGCTCCAGATTCGAAACAAACAACGGTCCATAGTGCATGTAGTCGACCAGCGACTTACTGATTTCACTTTTACCACCACCGCTCACAGTGCAAGGCTTATGGCAGAATGTCCCCTCAGCGACCGTTCCAATCAATCGCCAGCTCGGTGCATGCGGATGCTTTTCCATACGGATCTGATACCCGCTCGGCGTCATATAAACCTGACCGGGCAATAACGGAATCTCCTGCTTCTTCCCATCCTTGGTCCAGGAAATACTCTGAGCCGTCAGCATCGCCAGAGCATCCTCAGGCACATAAATCAGATTCGGAAAGTTCTTGTCGACGCCATAGCCTTCGGGCATCACATCAA
This sequence comes from Planctomycetaceae bacterium UBA2671, assembly GCA_002359185.1. GTDB lineage: Bacteria > Planctomycetota > Planctomycetia > Planctomycetales > Planctomycetaceae > Rubinisphaera. The sequence continues at coordinate 12,977 of DEML01000030.1, read as the reverse complement.
TGAAATCCGAGTAGCGCTTGACGACATCCTCAAAGCTCTGCGCGTTGTACTGCATACTCTTGGCCTGGAATTTTTCTCCCAGAGAGTAGCTGCGAAACGCAATCGCTCCCCCGGCATGTTCTTCTTCCGTATTCCCATAGAGATTGGTTGCATAACTGATTTGCGTTTTGACTTCCTTCTTACAATAGCCAAAGTAGTTGTCGGCAATCAGCGTGATGACCACCCCACTCTTATCCCGGCAGGTAATCTTGAATGGCTGACCATCGTTATAAAGCTCGGACTCTTCCTTCCAGCACATACTGTCACGACGCTGACGAGCAGTCGCATCATCATAATGAGGCAGCCCCAATTCTTTCTTCGTAAAAGTCAACATCTGTGGAGCCAGAACGACACAGCCGGTGTGTCCACTCCAGTGTTCAACATCCAGCCCGGCATCATTATCGGGCAGCAGAGGGTCGCCCGCGTTTCCGAAAATTGATTCCACAAAATCGAGATTGCTCACCAATGATCCCGGTGCGAAAAAGCGGATCTCCATGCTTTTGTGCGTTCCGTAACCCGGCACCTTGGGAGCAACTAACGGACGCAAATACAGAGAGACAAACGCATGTGCTTTTTCCGGAGCATCGGATGTGAAGGGGAGTTCGAGAAACTCCTGCGGCGGATCCATTGCCGCTTTGAACAGGTTTGCAAACACCAGCTTCGGCACCGCCTTCTTATCCCCGGAAATCGGCAGCCCACCCTCAGCGACATGAAACGTCCCTTTCGTCGTACGACGGTCGTGCCGCGGATTGTGCAGAACTCCATTCTTGACACGATAAGAATGGACCAGATCGTTCTTATAATAATTCCCATTCGCGGGCAGTGACAACGCTCGTCCCATCCCATGACGATCCAGCGTCAATGTCTGATCCGGCAGTCGCAGCGGCGTCTCCAGATTCAACGATTCAAAATAGCGATCCAGATAATTCTCGATCCGCTGATCAACCGGAATCGGTGAAGACCGCAGCAGGCGATTCTTCTCCCGATAATTTTCGAGCAACGATTCCGAAAGGTCAAAAATCCTCTCATCCGCATCCGATGGCACACATGGCAGCCCGGCAGCCTTGAGTTGCAGATTGGCGTGAGTGACGAGCCGTCGTTCGTATTCTTCCCGTTCGGTTGTTTTCTTCAGGAAACCGAGAGAACGTTCCTGGTCGAGTCCAAACAAATTGATAAACGTAGAGGAGTCGGTTGGCATTGCGAATCTTCATCAAGGTTAGAACAACGGAAATTCCACGGGAGAGCACACCCGCAAATCGTGCACTACTATCATCCCCATTCTGCGCCGATCATCAACCCTGCAGGAATGACAACTGCAAAAAACGGCCTGACTTACACATCAAAACAGGCCTCTGTGTTTATGTGTGAAATTGTTATCATGTTCGCCTGGAAGCTTACGATAGTTTTTCACTCATCAATTTACTTACTGCAAGACATTGCAGCTGGAAATAATCATGCTTCATGTTGAATCCAATAAGCCTGGGAAGGCCTTTTTCATTTCCTGTCTTCTCATTTTCTCTCTTCCCGATCTCGCATTAGGCCAAATCGAATTTGAAAAACCACCCATTAATTATTCAGAAACGGATCCAGACAATCGCATTTCCGAACTCGTACAAAATCTGAAATCTGGGAATGTGACTCTGGAATACTCACAGCAACGCGGCTATCTCGATTCATTTCTCAACGCGTTGGACATCTCAACAACATCTCAAACCCTGGTGTTTTCCAAAACCAGTCGACAACGAAGATTTATTTCCCCTCAGACCCCCCGAGCAGTCTACTTCAACGATGATGTCTACGTCGGCTGGATACCGGATGGGGAAATTATCGAAATCTCTGTGGCAGATCCAAAACTCGGAGCCGTGTTTTACACCATCGATCAACACAAACAGATCAGCCCTGTAACAATCGACAGACAACTCGGCCAGTGTCTGCTCTGCCATGCCTCATCGCATACCGATCGGATCCCCGGCCATATCGTTCGCTCTGTTCATACGGATCGTACGGGAATGCCCATGCTGCAATCGGTTGCTTATCGCACGACTGACCGAAGTCCACTGAGTGAACGCTGGGGAGGATGGTATGTCACTGGAACTCATGGCCAGCAAATGCACATGGGCAATCTCTGGAGCGAAGAGACAAACCAGTGGTCACCAATCGATCAGAAGTCGGGTTCCAATCTGATCGACTTATCCTCAAAATTCGATCCCACACCATACCCGACGTCACACAGTGATATTGTTGCACTCATGGTTTTGGAACATCAGGTCAATATGCACAATCTCATCACTGCTGCCAATATCGAATGGCGTGTCTATTGGGAAGAACGCAACTCGCAGCACGTTTCAAGGGAAGGGACAGAAGCGAAACTCTCAGAAGAAGATCACTACCGTTTGAATCTCATTGCCAATCGCATCGTTGCAGGCCTCCTGTTCAAACAGGAAGCACGCCTGACCAATCCAATTCAGGGAACCAGTCAGTTTCAAAATGAATTCGAGGCCAAAGGCCCCTTCGATCCTCAAGGCCGCTCCCTTCGCCAATTCGACCTGACAAACAGACTCTTCAAATACCCCTGCAGCTATCTCATCTATTCAAAATCATTCCAGGCATTACCAGAAAACCTGCTCAACGCGATCATCAATCAACTCAAGTTGACATTGAACACCAGCGAAGATAACGACAATTTCCAAATCCCAATCCCCCAAAGACAAACCCTCTGGAGCATCCTCAAAGAAACACAAAAAGAACTACCAAAAACATGGCACCCCCATTTCAACCCCAAACCCCAAACCCCAAACCCCAAACCCCAGACCCTAAACCCTAAACCCTAAACCCTAAACCCTAACGCCTAAACAAAAAAACTCCCCGACCTCATCATGAAGTCGGGGAGCGTATCAGCGTCATGCTGTCTTCACCCTCTTCGAGGGTTCACTCAGATTATCCCAGGAGGGACAGTACCTGAGATGGGTTTTGGTTAGCAATCGCCAGAACCGAAATACCAGACTGACTCAAAATCTGAGACTTGGTCAGTTCGGCTGTCGTTTCGGCGAAGTCGGTATCAACGATGACCGATCGGGCTTCGGAAATGTTTTCCAGAGCAACTCCGAGCGAGTTCACGTTGGTGTCGATCACGTTCTTCTGGATCGCACCGAGTCGACCACGCAGAGTCGAAACACGATTGATCGACTGTTCGACAATGTCGACCAGGGCACTGCCTGGGGTATCAGGACCGATATCGAGCAAGCTCTTACCGGCTCCGGATCCGAGTTCGTAAAGTTTACCGGCAATACCACCGAGTCGGGCAGTATTGACCGCTTCGATACCGATACCGATCTGACCGGCGGCCGAAACTTCCTGACCGATCTGGAAGAGAGAACCCCCACCAGTAATCGTGACATTCGCACGGCGACCACGAACGTTGTTATCTTCATTGAAGCTCAACGAGGCATCCAGAGACGCAGTTTTGATTCGAGCCTGCAAGCCACTCGTCTGAGCAACCTGTCCGTTAATAACGGCTTCGAGATCTTTACCCGTATCCCGGCTGCTTTCGGTGACATTATCCGTAGTTGTCGTTGTGAAGCCTCCATCGAGCACATTCACCGCGACAAACTCATTTTCACCGAACTCACTACTGTTCAATTTCAGAATTCGGCTGGCAATGTCAACCGTCTGCTGAGCTTGAGCAGTCACCGTTTCAGTACCATTCCCTTCAACTTCAACATTCACCAGACCACGAGCGGTTGCCGCTCCATCGCTGGTGTCTGTCGAGATGAAAGTACGAATGTCATCTGCTGTTGAAGTGATGTTACCAAACGCGTCGGTCGCCAGATTCACTGTGATGGTGTTATCTGCAGTACCGGTTGCGGCTACACTCACAGACAGTGTTGCGTTAGCAGCACTGGTCGCAGCGAAGACCACATTGACAACCCCTTCGGTGCCATAGGCTCGGGCATCGTTGAAGGTAATATCATTATTGGATCCATCGTTACCACCCAGCAACTGCGTCGCTGATGTCTGCACAGAGAACGTTGACGTGTTCGCAGCATTCGCAGAAGAAGCCTCTGCAGAGATGAAACTCTGAGCTTCAATCGCATTCGCAGAGGTTCCACTGTTGACCAGAGCCAGAATGTCGGCAATCGTCGAGGTCGTCGTTCCACTGGTTTTACCCAGTTGAATCTGAATCGTCGTATCACCAGTTTCTGCGTTCGTTGTCACACTGGAAATCGAAGCTGCTGCTGTTGAAGTGCCCGATGCGGCATCGACAAACTGCACAAACACTTCACCACCCAGTGCACTGACAGATCCACCAGATCCATCATTCCGGTTATCCAGGAACTTGATATCTGCAACATCGCTACCACCAGTCAGGTCAGCAGAAGCGGCAGTTGAAACTGTCACTGCTGTGGAACCGGAGGCACTGATGAAACTACGGGCAGCGACTGCATTAGCAGACGTTCCACTGTTAATCAGAGCGGTAATATCGGCAATCGTCGAAGTCACAGCGGCTGTACCGTTGGTTTCGTTTCCGATTTCGATGGTGATTGTCGTGTTGCCGCTGGCTGTGGTTGCGATACTGGAAACAGAAGCCGTATTGGTTGACGTACCGGCAGTCACGTTATCCACAAACACAACGCTGATCGTACCACCCAGAGTAGCATCCGAACCCTGAGTTTGAGTCGCTCGAGCATCCGTGAACGTCAAAGTCGACAACGCCGTACTCGTTGCACCAAACTGTGCATCCAGAGTATTCACACTCGCAGTCCCTGTATTGACATTCGCAAACGATTGAGTCGCTTCGAGCCCAAACGTCAAACCAGGATCAAAACTGGCTTTAACACCTGTCACATCAGAAGCAGCATTAATCGCGTTCTTAATGTCACCGGTTGTACTGGCTCCACCCAGGAAAATAACCTGAGATCCTTTGGAGCCTGAAAGTTCAACCGTGGAAGCTGAATTCAGGTTGCCACCACCATATCGCAACTCAGCTTTTTCTGCAGCCTGCGTAATCGCAGCTTCAATTTCGATGGTAGAAGATGTACTGAAGACAGCTTCGTTAATCTGGAAGTCAGCCAGTTTTGCAGAATCTGCTTTTGTCAGATTCGTCACGAAAGCTTTGCTGCCGTCGATCAGTTTGTCGCCGGCGAATGTTGTATTGGCGGAAATTCGGTTGATCGCAGACAAAGCCGCGTCCACCTGAAGCTGATTCGCCTCAACTTCCGATTGTGACAACGCACCACTGTTCAATGTTTCCTGAACCAGTCCACGAACCTGATTGAGCAGGTTGTTGACTTCGCCCAGAGCCGCATCCGCTGTCGCCAGCACGTTATTAGCTCGGTTACTGTTCTTGATCGATTGCTCAATCGAAGAAATCTGGGAACGTAAAGTTTCGCCAGCAATCAAGCCGGCTGGATTGTCTTTACCGGAGTTGATCTTCAAACCTGTTGACAACCGCGTCAATGCGGTGTTCTGCAGGTCATTCGCCCGGTTCAAACTACGTAAGCCTCGCAATGAGGCGACGTTTGTGTTAATTCTCGTCATTGGGAATCGCCTTTCCTTTTACTGACTGAACCGCTTTTCTGAGACGGAGCCAGGTTACTGGGTTTCGACATGTCCAGATGGTTATCTCAGTTGCTTCGACTCATTTTGTCGCCTACTGAATGACTCACCAGAACTGGCACTCCTTGCCAAAGGGCATCCTGCTTATGTTCCGTCCATGACCCGTCGTCTCGATCCATACCCGGAGGCCTCCCGGAAAATTGATCTCACCCGTTGGTCAAACGGAGAGGCAGCGCAGAACAACATTTCCGCGATGCAACCTTCATCGTCCTTCGACTATGCCGGCTATCATTCTTCCATCGGACATTCCGGATAATCCACTTGAGCAAAAAGGGGTAAATACACAAAAAAAATAAAATAAGACCTATGGGCAAGAGTGTTTTCCCCGCAATTCTGAGGGATTGCACTTCAATTTCACCTCAAAATCAAATCGCATCCTGATGAACTCAAGGAGATATCAAGCTGGTAAAATTCTTATTCACTTCCGCGAACAACCATAAAAAAACGTCACCGCTGAATGGCGATGACGTTTAAGTCTCTGTAATTAAAGAGGTTGTGAAGTTAAGACGACTTATCTTCCACCTGGCTCCCAGAATTTTCCGCTTGCTTTTCCGTTTGGATCGCGTTGTAAACCTCCTCACGATGCACGGCTACATCGGCAGGAGCCTGAATCCCGATGCGGATTTTATCTCCTCGGATATCAACGATTGTGATTTTTATATGATCACCGATCATGATGCTCTCATCGCGCTGTCGGGAAAGAACCAACATCCTGTAGGCTCCTTTCAATTCAATCGAACGCAGACCCGTCTGAAACGTTCGCAATTAAATAGGGGAATGATAAATGGGGATAAACAGATTCCTTCGCCGGAACTCAAAACATCCCTGTTTGTACCGACGATAGGCGAAGCGATAAACGAACAGCGTGAGACGTTACCGCAATTTCGCAGCAACAATACTCAGTAAGAACGCCCATTCCAGTGAGGACTCTCATCTGCAGACAATCGTCCACAAATGAAAAAGCCCGGAATGTTCGACATCATCAGGGATACTTCCCGAATCGTCACAGTGAGCACATCAGGCAAAGACAGTTTCTCTGTTTTCCCTGTTCAATCAGAAAGTCCTGGCAATCCATAACGATTACAATGACCTTGCCGATTAAACGATGCAGGTAAGCGGTTAGCAGGGTACGTCCTGACGCACCGTTCGCCCGGTGCCATGCTTGCATCGCGCAGCAGGGCAAGCATGATTCGACGTACCTCCCTAAAAAATCCCCACCCCGGTTAGCCCCGAAAGTTTCGTAGGGTGCGTCCTGACGCACCTTGCCATGATTGAATTGACCAATCAATCTAGAATTTCAGACGATTTCAGCATGCTCCAGCCGACGGGTGGCTGGGGTCGTAGCGCAGCGAAGCCCCCAGATCAGCACTGTAGGTCAGACAGGATGAGCCAGACGCGTGCGTCTGGCTGACGAAGTCACAAGAAACTGCAGTGCAAAATACAACTGCAATTTTTATCCGCAATTCCGATTAACCTCCTTGCGATCTTGCAACTCAGCTAAGTTGAGCCAAGTAGTGCAGGCTCCTGCCTGCCTTCCAGCTATCGTAAAATGACGCTCGATGTGTGCCACTGCTGGCTTGCCCAGCAGTGTTTCATTTGACGTAGTAGAGTAGGGTGCGTCTCGACGCACCTTTCACTGATTCCGAACTTGACGAGCGAGTAGCCCCGGATGATGCGAAGCAGCTACCAGGGTGGCCCGACCGACTCTGTCGGTCGGGTGCTCAAAGCACAAGATGACTCACCGTTCGCGACCCATGCCTATTGAACGACCGTATGCCCAGTGCCATGCTTGCATCGCGCAGCAGGGCAAGCATGATTCGACGTCGCTTTCACCCAAAACCTCCCACACCTCGGGTGGCCCCGAAAGATTCTTTCGGGGCGGCGCAGCCGTAAGCAGTAATTTGCAGAACAGATCATCAAACCGAAAGCCTCATAGGGACTCCGTCCACCCAGATTGCACAACGATCAGGGCCACCCGAGTTCAGATTTGATCCACGATACTATTCCAGAAAGACAGAAAATCAGTGAAAGCTCGTTTTTAAGTTGAGAAAGCATCTTTTTCACTCCCGCTAACCATATGATGATATTGCTGGACGTCTGCCTTTTCTCTTTTGAATATGTCGCCAATCTTGGTGCCGACCCGCTCGAAGAACAGATAAGTGATTTATCCCCCAGCCAGTCCTCAACTTCCCGGGCTGTAAAAAAAGGACAGGTAATTGTTTTAAACACACCTGAGCAAGTAAGTTAAACCAGGTAGCGAGAGATGCATCAGCATCTGAATCGCAGTCAAAGAAGTTCCGCTGAGCCTTCTGCTGGTTGACAGAGATCGATACATCTGTCGATAATGAAAAAATGTGTTATACAGAATTCCACTCTTTATTAGACAGAAGCCAATTCTGTCTATCAATTAGTTACTTTTTGATAAAGGCCGTCGATGAGTGAGATCAGAAAGCTCGCACCGCAGCGGGATGAGCCCGCGACCGAAGCCGCCCGGTTCCTCGCGAAGCGTGGATGTGTCGTCATGAAGCAGTTTCACGAGATTGGTAAGGTCAAGTGCGACTACGGCACTAAGCTCACGTTTGCCACTCTCATATTCGCAATAGCGCAGGGCACCAATGGGGATAGAACATTTGGCTTGAAAATCGAACATGAAAGCACTGAAGGATACGAAGAATCCTGCCTCGTCGATTTTGATGAACTCAAAGAATTACTCCTTGCCATAAAACATTTGCTCGGCCTAGCGAAGCAAGCCGCTACCGAGCGGCAGGACTACACGGAATTTGAGTACCGCACCAAGGATCATTTGAAGGTTGGGTTCTACCAAGACACAAACGGGCACCAGCAGGCGTTCTTCGACGTTGCCCCTGGTGGTACGATGATGTTTCTAAGCTTTGACGATCTCCGGAAAGTTTTCGAACTGATCAAGAGTGGCCGAGAATACCTGATTGAAAAGGGTGCCGGCGTTGATGCTGTTGTCACACAATGAGAAAATAACAAAGCGGTGAACGGGAGTCGCCGATCACACGGGTTTTGAAACCACAGTCTTTTGGCGGCGGCCTCGTTACCGCCGTCGTTATGCCACTTAGGAGTTCCTCATCGAACCAATTCCCATTCCGCCCGATGTCGCAGAACTAGTTCGCGATATTTTTGCCGACTGCAATGACCGTGTGTCGCAGAAGCTAGGCCGAATTCCCAATGTGCACGAAACGTCACTCGACCACACATTCATCGAGCACTTCTCGCATCACTGTCGCCCCGTCAAGACGGTCTCCGAATGGACGGTACGGTTTGACTGTCACTTCATTGGCGGTGGCAACCACTACATGCGTTGGGAAGTCGCAGACATTGGTATTCTTGTCGTATTTCGTCGCAACAAAATGGTCGAGCGCTCAAAAGTTGTATTGCTCCAAGCCAAACGGCTCTATTCGGACAAAGGTCTAACAGTCGAAACGAATCCATTAAACGACCGACTCGGATTCAATGACATGTTCATTGACGATGCACTGTGGGCCAAGCTTTCGGACCCTCAGACTTTTTCGTTTTCGGATAATTCACTGTATCGGGCTCTTGAGATCGCTGACGAGCAATACGAAGCAATCCAACGGTACGAACAAAAACACAAGATTCCAGTTCATTATTTGTTTTACAATCCGCCAACGTTGCCGATGTCGACGGCATTCCCGATTACTTCTAACCACGAATCAGATATTGAATGCGCACTTGGATGTCGCGTGGTTCCATCAAAGCAACTGCGAAAAATGGTCTCTAAACAGACGATCGAGCGACCACCAAGTTTTGGGGAATTGCGAACGCACCTTGGCAAACCTTTTGACAACGACGACAATCTTGGCGGTTGGCGACTGGAATCCTATATTGTCGATCAATTGATTGCGTGCAAGGATGGTTTGGTTGATACATCGCCCAAGTATCAACATCTTGGACACATATTCAGTCAGAAACAACGCCCAATAAGCTCTGCCATTACGATAACGTTCGATATGCCATAATACTCGTGTTATAACAAAATGTTGCAGCCAAGTAGGGCAGGCTCCTGCCTGCCTTCCTGCTATTCCAGAAAGACAGAAAATC
>DEML01000030.1:0-2983 GCA_002359185.1 Planctomycetaceae bacterium UBA2671 | reverse complement strand
TGAAAAAATGTGTTATACAGAATCCCTCTCTTTATTAGACAGAAGTCAATTCTACCTATCAATTAGTTATCCCGGAAGACCGAACCCAACGACGCTGTGTGTGTCACTTCAAGGATTGGCCCATTCCAACCAACGCTCGGACGCCCCATGACTGACGCAGGTGCCATAGTTGAACGATCGCAACGCGCTGTCGATTACGTTACATCTTGCTGCAGCACCATCGGCGCGTTTCAAGGCACGTCCGAAGTTCATCGATACCTGAAGGAAACTGCGGCCGAGATGGCGACGGCCAAACCATCAATTGTGTTGCCCGATCGATACATCGAACATGTTGCCTACGCCCTCCACATGGCCGCATCCAACAGGTTCACATCCCCGCCAGCAGCAATTGCCGCTGTGTACTTGGCAACTCGTTTTGAATTCTACTTCCGCGTTCTTTCGGGCAAACTCAACGGCGATGGAACGTGGGTGTCACCCGCCGCACAGCAAACAACGCGATCGGCAATCAATGACTCACGACTCGCCCGCAATCGAGTATCCAGCGTCTCGCTTGCCTACAAGATCATGAAACTGAATCAATCGCAATCTATTGTGCAACATTTCACCGCGTTGGATAATGCTCTGTACGCAACGCCAACAACGGTGGTCGGTCCCATGACTGTCGCGGACCTCGGTGATCGGATCGAATTCGGACGGCATGCGGTTGGCCACGGTCACTGGGGCGACATGTCCGCTGAAACGCTGTTTTACGGATTGATGACTTCACTCGTCTTCTACAATGCGGGATAACAATCCATTGCACACGGAGCCGCGGGCCGCGCGGTTTCGTGAAGTCAATGTCGTTCTCCGCGGCCCGGTGAACGGTTGCGTTCGTTGCGACTCGACTCAACGAACGTCGCGGGTGAGCTCCCCGGAGGCGTATCGATGGTCGGGGCAACCCCGATTACGAGTCCTCGGCGAAATGTTTTTCGTGAGTTCAACGAACAAAGCGGGTGGAGCGGAAAAGCGAGATCGTGTATCCTAGGTATTTACACAACTTTGCTTTCCGCTCACCCGCGACGTTATGCGGCTTGAAGAAATTCATGAATCTGAAATTAATAGCTTGGGCTCCTGGCAAACGATTCGACCCTGAACGCAAGTTATGTTCAGACGGCAGAGGCGGCTGGGTGTTTTCGCAGGTCAATGTAGACCGCCACATAACCGAATATGAAGACTACTGGCTGATTTTCTATTTTGGCGTCTTGTCGAATCCGCTAACGAAAATGATTTCGTCGAATCAACTCATGTGTCCGCGGAAATGAATGGACACAAAATCGGCACAAATGAACTGGAATGGAAGCGTCCAAATCCAATGTGGGGCTACGCTGACGGGAATGCCATCTTTGAGTTCTCGCAACCGATAATGATGCAACCAACCCATGACGGAATGATTACGTTCAATCTGCGAGCAAAACTGAACTCACAAGCTGATTGGACGCATGTAGACGGAAACGGATACTGCAGAATAAAACTGGTCAAACCTGATGCATTGCCGGACCGCTGGGTCGGTTCCACTTCATTTTCGTTTCGCACACTTTTCAGCAAACCGTTCTGGGGTGTGGCAAATCGAAAACGGGGCTGATAGCGCCGCATAACAATGGGTTGCACACGGAGCCGCGAGCCGCGCATTTATTTGAAATCAATGTCGTTCGCCGCGGCCCGGTGAACGACGTCGTTATGCCACTACGATGCTTCACGGAAGGAACAATGAATGACGTCGCTAATCGTTGGTGCAAGTGGAGCAACTGGGCGTCTACTCGTTGAACAATTGTTAAACCGTGAGCACCACGTCAAAGCAGTTCTTCGATCACCCGACAAGTTGCCCAAATCTCTATTGGGGCACCGATATCTTACTGTCATTCAGGCAAGTATCGCTGATGCCAGCGATGCCGACATGGCCGATTTTGTTGACGGCTGCGATGCTGTGGCATCTTGTCTTGGGCACAACTTGACGTTCAAGGGTATATTTGGACATCCTCGGAAGCTCGTCACTGATGCGACACGGCGGTTATGTGATGCTGTACGGGCAGGCAGATTGGAACGTCCCACGAAGTTTGTATTAATGAATACGGCAGGCAACTCTAACCGTGATCTTGCCGAACCAATTTCGTTTGCCCAAAAGTGCGTCATCGGGATGCTGCGTGTCGCTCTCCCTCCACACGTCGATAATGAGGCTGCGGCGGACTATCTGCGATCCGTGATCGGTCAAAACGACAAGGCAATCGAATGGACTGCTGTCCGTCCTGACAATCTCACCGATGAGTCCTCTGTCAGCGAATACAATGTATTTCCTTCACCGACGCGAAGCGCTATCTTTAATGCAGGCAAAACCAGCAGAATCAATGTAGCTCACTTTATGGCTGAACTTATTTCCGACGAGGACTGTTGGACTCGATGGAAAGGTCAAATGCCCGTAATCTACAACGGGGCATGACAATGCGATGAACTGAAGTCGCGGAGCCGGGCAATTTTGAAATGGAAAATCAACTCCCGCGATTCGGTTATCGCGGACGCCATTTAGCTAAGACAGCCTCTTGCCACTGTTTGGTCGCCAACGAATCTCAATGAAATTTGTTGAAAGCCGCCTAGCCACCAATACAAAGGAGAAGAAGAGAATGAAACCAGCCGCCGTAAACTCCCCCGCAGTACCACATCACAAACGCATGCAACGGAGCCACAGATCCGATCGTTTTCACATGGAGCATCATAGCCTGCGGCCCGGCGATGCTGGACTTCGTTGCGACTCGACTCAATGAACGTCGCGGGTGAGCTCCCCTGAAACGTATTGAGGGTCGGAGTAACACCGATTATGAGTCCTCGCCGAAATACTTTTCGTGAGTTCAACGAACAAAGCGGGTGGAGCCGAAAAACGCGATCGTGTATCATAGGCATTCACACAACTTTTTTACGTTCACCCGCGACATTAGCCCGTGCGATCAACCAT
>DEML01000022.1:14634-46366 GCA_002359185.1 Planctomycetaceae bacterium UBA2671 | reverse complement strand
GATTCCAGGGTGTGAACGGTTACATCTGGCTTAACAAGTACTGCCTACGGATATGCTAATTCGAAAGAATCTCCCTCGCCATCGTTCTGGGGGCTTCGCTGCGCTACGACCCCAGCCACCCAGTGACATCAATTGGGATCACTCGCGCGATTGCTTTTTATTCGATGTTAGCGAAGCAGCTTTTTGAACAGGGTGTGTTGTTCAAAAAGAGCGGCGACTTTGTCATCGGGATTGCCACCGGCTTCGAGGAGAATCCAGCCTTGATAGTCGATGCCTTTGAGCAGATTGATGAACTCCTGGTACGGATAACTGCCAGTTCCCAGTTCATGCACATGCACGGTTGCACCAAGGCGATTCTTGACCAGATTGAAGTTGTGCTCCAGCCCCTGTCCGTTGGTATCGACCGAGTTGCAGTTCCAGCACAGTGTTGCATTTTTGTGATCAGCAACCTCAAAAATGGCTTTCATGACATCGAGTTCCTGTGTGCCTCGGCCATGGGCTTCTACTCGTATCTGCTGTCCGTAGTCGGCTGCATATTGTGCAACGAGATTGAGTGACCTGCCAATCTGTTCAATCGTTTTCTCACGGGAGACATCCGGCGAAAATCCATTGGGTTTCACTTTGACACCACTGCCTCCGCAATCGTGCATCAGGTGAATATATTTTTTGGTCAGTTCGATATTGGCTTTCACTTTTGCCGGATCAGATTCATGAAACTGAGCATTCGAACCGTAACCGACTAATGTCACGGGGCTATCTGCAAAGCGTTTTTTTACTTCGTTACGTTCATGAGAAGACAGTTCAGGTTCGACGGCATGTTTGTGCTGCGTACGAAGCTCGACGCCGCCAATGCCCGCTTTCTCACATGTCGTCAACAATGTTGACAGGTCCATGTCCTGACCCCACAGGTAGGTGACAAGCCCGAATCGCATCTGACTGACATTCGATGCGGCTGAGGATGCAGAAGTGAAGAGCCCCGAACCAAGAGCTGCAATTGCAGATTGCTGAATAAACGAACGACGGCTGATTTTCGAAATCATGTTCTCACCTTTTCGGAGCCTGAAGAGCAAATGGACTTACACAAGCATATTCAAATCGTTGCAACAACGTCCAGCAGAGAGAAAGATTCCTCGCGACGCACTCATTGGTCCTGTTCAATTCTCATCAGCATCTTCAATCATTGATGCGGGTTTGTTACGGCTAAACGGTAGCAGCAGCATGCCCGGGAGTCGATCGACTTGATTTTCTTCTGTGAACGATGTCAATCCAATCTGCATCTGTTCGTGGCCGGCCTGTGGCTGTGGTCGGTAGGTGCCCATCAGATAATCCCACCAGGGCAAATTGAATCCAAAGTTGCTGTTGGTTTCCCGATGGATGACGGAGTGATGCACACGGTGCATGTCGGGAGTGACCACAAACCAGCGCAGCAGCCGGTCAAGCCCCAGGGGCATCCTGATATTGCTGTGATTGAACATACTCGTGGCATTGAGGAGCACTTCAAAGATCACAACTGCGATCACCGGCGGACCAAGCACTACGACCACGGCTAGCTTAATCAAAGCCGAGAGCAGGATTTCCAGCGTGTGAAATCGTAAGCCGGTGGTGACATCAAAATCCAGATCGGCATGATGCACCATGTGCAATCGCCAAAACAATGGCACCGCGTGAAACATGACATGCTGCAAATAGATCGCCAGATCGAATGCAAGAACAGCGAGTACAATTTCCAACCACCACGGCCACTCAACCAGATGCATCAGTCCCCAGCCACTGGATTCCGCATATAAGGCCGCAGCAACAGCAGTGATCGGAATCAGGAGTCGAGCCAGCACGCTATTGAGAACCACCAGCGAAAGATTACTGGTCCATCGCCAGGGTTTGCGGATTTTGAGTACACGCCGCGGCAGCAACACTTCCCAAATCGCCATACCCGTCAGTACCGCCAGGAAGCAACCCAACCGGATCATCAGTTCTGTGGATTGTTCCAACTCTTCCATGGGAAGTTTACTCGCTTTGATGTGAAGACGGCGGGTGGCTGGGGTCAGAACGAAGTGGAGCCCCCAGTGTAAACGACGTTCTGGGGGCTGCGCTCCGCTTCGACCCCAGCCACCCACGTCAAAATATTGACATTCAAACGACCTTCCTTAACTCATTCTTTAACGGGGATTTCAATTCGTTTCAATTCAACACCTTGGGGAATGTTGTCGCTGAAATCACTACCACGGCCGCAGATCAGAATCATGACCTGATCGTCAGATTTGAGCATTTGTTCGATAATGAAGTTTTCCCGTGCCTCGTATGCTTGTTCATCAATTCTAAACTGGCCTGACTTCATCGGGTTGGCAACGGCTAATAACGTTGCATCTTCGAAGGGATGCACTTGTTTGATGATCTGATCCACTAAAAACTGGCCGGAATTTCCGATGCTCAAGTCTACTGATAACTGTCCATGAGCACTTGTTTGCGATGTGGATTCGATCTCCGGAAGTCTTTGTTGTATGGATTTCCTAATCGAGACCCTCTTATCAAATTCTTTTGTGTCCCCGACCACCAGACGTGCCTGGTACAGGGAATCCAGATCATATTTTTCAATAAGCTCGATAAGGATTTCACGCTGTCGCTGCTGAAAACTGGACACATCATCCCGGTGCCTTGAATAGGACAAACTGATTAAATGTTTGTCGAAAGCCTGATTCTGATTGCACTGATCTGTATAAAACGGCCCCATTTCCACAGTGTGGTAATCATCCACATGAATGATGAGGCGTTTGTCAGCTGCTCCAGCGGTGAGAGGATTGAACAGCAGCAGAATTGTAATACTCAAAAGGGACTGGATCACGAATTCAAATCTCCATGGCTGGTGAGGTGATTCTTGCCTACTGATTTCTTGATTGAATTCTCATGTTAAAGATATTTCATGTTGAATGGATACAGCAAAACAAATACACCTGTCTATAATTACTACCTTGGGACATTCACAGGTGACCTGGGTATTTCGAGGCAACTGCTTGTGCAGTTAAGTAGGGTGCGTCCTGACGCACCTTTCACCCGAAGTTTTGAGACTCGTTTTCTTACCAGATCGGTTGGTTCCATTGATGAACTGAGCCATTCTGACAACGTCTGAAATTGATTGCTGACTGGTCTCTGCAATCATGGCAAGGTGCGTCAGGACTCACCCTACGAAACTAGTCCTAACAATATGATATTTGGGTGGTAAAGTGTGTATTTATAAAAAATGTAAGAGGGGGATTATAATGTTAACGCTCATTTTATTTACTTGTCTGGGATGTTACGATGAGAAAGCAGGTAACGATAATATCATGAGATACAACATTACTGTTGGAACTCATGTAGGCGACATAAAAATGCTCGACGGCACTTATCAGAAAGCTATTCTTGGGCCTGGAAACAACTCAACCGTTACAGTCCAGTTCAATGGTCATCCAATCGTGTTTAAGTGGAATAGTGTTTTTAGCAAGCCTGTCAACCATCTGCTCGATGGCAGACCTGCTAAATGCAAAACGTTAATAACTACACAAGAAGACACAAACATTGCTTTGGGTATCACTTGTGGACTTTTTGATGAAATCCTAAGTGTTGAGGAGAGAGAATGTCAAAGCGGTGTGTCTACTACAATATTTCTTGATAATCCTATGCCTAACTCCGAGATGAAGTTTGACAACCTTTCGGAAGACGCTCAGGAAAGAAATGTATACAAGCGGACCATTATCAAAAAGTCCAAAGAATTGTTTACAAAAATAAAAAGCAACAATGGAAAAGCGTCTTCAAGATTACTTTACCCTTCAGAATTTGCGCAATGCTCATTTGAATGCTATGGGCAAAATGCGGAGGATGTTGCTTCATTCATTCAGAGTCGTTCTGACTTTATCGATATGCATGGCCACACATTGAAGGAACCTGACTGGGAATCAATTCAAGTAGAGATAGGGAAGAAAAGCATACTGGTATATGAGAAAATGTCGGATGTATCCAAAACTCCGTACCTTTTTGAGCTAACATTGCCTGGAGCAGAGGAAGGTGAAAAAATAGAGGTTGGTATGTGGCATTTAAGGTATGTCAAGATGGGTGACAAATGGATTATATGGTCATGCGATGTTACAGGTTTGTGAACGATCGTGAAAATGCTAAGTCTCGAAGGGCAGACACTTTGCCTGCCTTCCAATTGATTTCCATTAGTTAAGTAGTGCTCTTTCGAGCTTTAAATGTCGCCCTCAAATCGCTATTCCGCAGGCAGTTTGCCTGCTCCAGATCTCTGAACGTACACGACATATAGCGATAGTTGGAATAGTAGGGTGCGTCCTGACGCACCTTTCACCCGAAGTTTTGAACCCCTCTTCATACCAGATCGGTTGGTTCCATTGATGAACTGGGCCATTCTGACAACGTCTGGAATTGATCGTAAATTGGTTCTGCAATCATTGCAGGGTGCGTCAGGACGCACCCTACGAAACTCACTCCTGCACGGCTACATGCCGTGCTTGTCTTGCAGGGATTTTTGATTGTTTTTTCTTCTTCTGCGGCGGCAGGGGTAAGTCAAAATTTCGGAGGAACTGCGGGCGGTCTTCGCGGCCGCCGCGGGTGTAGTCTTGCCAGATCCGTTCGGCGATCGATTGAGCATCCAACTGCTGAACCTGCGTTAAAAATTGAAACAGCAATTCGGCCAGGCGCGGGAGTGGAATTGCGTGGGTCCGTTCGATTTGTTGATAGAGCCAGTCGGTCAGCCGCAGGAATTCTGTGAATGGGGATTCGGTCTGTTCCCAGATGGCAGTGCAGGTTTCTGTGAAGTTGCCGCTGTTGGCGATCAGATCCCAATAGCGGGCGAAACGTCGCATGCGTTGCATGGTGACAAAGTCGAGCAGGCGATTGCTCAGGATTTCATACGGTGGATGCGGGCTGTATCGCATCTCCCATTCGGCATCGTGACGGGTGATCGGTGTTCCCCGCAGTCGTTTTAAGATCCCGACCTGAATTTCCTGCGGGTTCAGGCCGACGAGCCGATCGAAACCTGCTCCAAAACTTTCGAGTGTCTCGCCGGGGAGGCCGACGATTAAATCAGCGTGAATGTGCACTCCCGTCTGCTGACGGAGAAAGCGGAAGTTGTCTTCCAGCTTGTCCACATTCTGCTTACGGCTGATCAGCTTCCCCACTTCAGGATTAAACGTCTGCACGCCAATTTCAAATTGCAGGACGCCGGGCGGGAACTGCTGAATCATCTCGCGTAAACTTTCCGGCAGCCGATCCGGGATCATTTCGAAATGCAGAAACAGGCCGGGTTCATAGCGATCGAGAAAGAACTGCAGGATCGACTGTCCGAACCGCATGTTGAGGTTGAACGTCCGATCGACAAACTTGAACTGACGAGCCCCGCGATCAAACAGATTTTGCATCTGCCCCAGAAACTGTTCGAGCTCGAATTGCCGTACCGGAATTTCCAGGGACGACAAACAGAACTCGCAGGTAAACGGACAGCCGCGGGAGGCTTCGACATACAGGACGCGATGTTCAATATCTTCGGTCGTATAAAGTTCATATGGCAGCTGCACTTCGGCGAGCGGAGGGATGCCAGCCGGGATGACTTTTCCCAGAGGTTTCCGACCAGTCAGCAAGTCTCGACATAATTCGCGGAATGCAATATCCCCTTCCCCGGTGATTAAATAATCGGCCTGGGTGACGATTGGCAGGTCGTCCCATTCGTAACTGACTTCGGGGCCACCGAGCACGATGATCACCTCGGGAGCGACCTGCTTCAAATCGGCTACCAGTTTTGTTGCCTGTTCGATATTCCAGATGTAAACACCAATGCCCACAATCACAGGCTGTTCACTGAGAATCGCTTCGAGCACTTCGTTGGTGGCATCTTTAATCCCGAATTCCAGGAGAGTCGCCCGCGACTGCAACTCCTGCAAATTCGCCAGCAGATACCGCAGCCCGAATGCACTGTGCCAGTAACGGGCATTCTGGGTTGTTAATACGATTTCTGCCATTCAAATGTTCCTCCAGAGACTCTGTGTACTGCCCCAGGTTTCTTTGTGCAGGCAACAAATATAAATCAGTAAATTACAATTCTTTATGGGTATACTGTATGCGGATAGCCAATTGTGACAAACCTTCAACGATTTTTCAGTTGTTGGAGGAGGTGCATTCGAAGCTGTTCGATGTCCAGATTTGCACGATCCAACAATAGTCTGACGGACTCATCAGGTTCCGTGAGCATACCAAGCAGCAGGTGTGGAGTATCCACAGCGTCGGTTTTATATTTTTTGTTCAGGGCTAAGGCGTGTTCAAAGGTTTGTTTGATTCCTGAACTCGGAGTTGTGGAGACGATTTCATTCGCCGTATTTCGCAATTGAATGAGGTCGATCCCGGGCATGTCGAGAATAGCAGGGTCTGTGTCGAGAATCGCAATGAAGATATGCAAGTTTCCAATATATTGATGCCCGTTATGATTAGCTTCGCGATTGGCAACTTGCATGCTTTGACGAGCTGAGTCCGTGAATTGATCAAACATAACATCAACCTGTCGTGCAAGTGGCACATGCGGGTGCAGCCTTATTTCAAGTAACTGCCTGATATTTGTAGCCAGAATTTTTTCAACGAGTAATATGCACAAAGATTACACTCAACCGCGTCACTATTAAATACTTTTCGAGATTCTCTGGGCTACCCTGATAATCATATTGTCTGCGGGCATTTTCAATACACATCGAATCATGCTTGCCCTGCTTCGCGATCAAGCATGGCACCCAGTCCCTGATTAACTGAGGCATCTCTTGAGATCCCGGACGCGCGCAGCATCTATTTCCTGCGTTCTGATGCCTGATACACAGGCCGCGGAGCGGAAGCCGAAGTAGTTGGGGTTGATTCCGGAGTTGATCAATTTCGTCACCTCTTCACGTTGCAGGGAGCCTGCGAGGGCGGAGGTGAGACCAGTCACATGACAGTTGTTGCAAAATTGCAGGAGCTGAGTTTCGGATGCGTGTTTTGTTAAGCAGCTACTTGTTTTATATTGAGTATCTACCAGTAAGCCAGTGCAGTTGGTGGCACGGAGTTCGTGAAAGATTTGCAGCTGGTCATCTGGCGATTGACTCAGAATCGATTGTCCGAGTGGACTGTCGGCATAGCTTACGGCGATGAATTGCCCCGTCAGAACTTGATGATGCTCAAAGTGATGAATCAGACTTTTAAGTGAGTGTGTCCACTCCTCGATTTCCTCGAAATTGCCGGGGCCGACTTTGAGGATATTGGCCTGACTCAACATGGAGTTTGGTGTCCGATCAGCTGGCCAGTCGTGCAATTCCCCCAAGGCGACGCTTTTCAGAATGTCTTGCCGATTTGTCAAGGAATGATTAAAAATTCGCGAGATCACATCAGCAGATGCCATTCCGAGGGGGCCATTTTCCGGCTCTTTGATGTCCAGAACGTCGCAACCTCCTGCCAGGGCAGCACTTACTTCTCCAGAAGAACGAATACTGATCAGTAGCTTAGGCATCGGGATGTACTGATTCGAAGGGAATCATTCCTAGAAAGATTGTAAAAAAAGTCAAGACTGACGGTGATGTTTCCCGGAAAAGCCGTATAATCCCCGCATCGCGTGAAAAGGAGTTGACGACGATACGAAGAGACATCGCTTGCCAGTGAGACCGGAAAAAGAACGCTCCTCCGGTTCCTGCCACTCGACTTCCCGAGGGAAGCCCGGCCCACCGTCAAACATTCCGCGGAAAAACCGTAAACCGTATCCGAAGAACCGTAACAAGAGTCGATATCAGTATGCAACGTTCAGACATCCGCAACATCGCCATTATCGCCCACGTCGATCATGGAAAAACCACCCTGGTCGACAGCCTGCTCAAGCAGTCCGGTCAATTCCGGGATTCCCAACTGCAGGAAGCCTGTATTCTCGATTCCAACGACTTGGAACGCGAACGGGGCATTACCATTCTTGCCAAGAACATCGCCCTGAACTACGAAGGGGTGAAGATTAATATTATTGACACCCCTGGTCACGCCGACTTCGGTGGAGAAGTCGAACGCGTCCTCAGCATGGCTGATGGAGCCCTCGTACTGGTCGATGCCTTTGAAGGCCCCCGTCCGCAAACGCGATTTGTGCTTTCAAAAGCTTTGGAACAGAATCTGAAACCACTGGTGGTCATTAATAAAATTGACCGCCCCGATTGTCGTCCTGATGAAGTCCTCTCGCAGGTTTTCGATCTGCTGGTCGAACTGGGAGCGAGCGACGAAGTTCTTGACTTCCCGTATGTCTACGCCAGTGGACGCAGCGGCTTTGCGACGCATGATCCGAAAGATCACACCGGCGACATCCGCCCGCTGCTCGATATGATTATCCAGCATGTGCCACCTCCGACCGTCTCCATGGACGACCCCTTCCAGATGATGGTGACGACATTGCAGTGGTCGAAGTATGTTGGACGAATTGCCACAGGGCGTATTTTGTCTGGCAAGGTGAACACCGGCGAAAAAGTTGTGCTGATGCGAGCCGATGGTTCGCGTGTGAATTCCACAGTGGAACAGGTCGAAGTCTTCAACAATCTGGGCCGTGCGGCTGTGCCTCAGGCGACCGCTGGCGATCTGGTCGCTCTGGTCGGATTGCCCGATCCAGACATCGGAGACACAGTCGCTCATCCTTCCATCACACAGGCCTTGCCGCGTATCAAAGTGGACGAGCCGACCATTTCGATGAGCTTCACAATTAACAGCTCGCCGTTTGCCGGGAAATCGGGCAAGTTTGTCACGAGCCGTCACTTGCGGGATCGACTGATGCGGGAGCTGCAGTCGAATGTTGCTTTGCGAGTCGAAGAAACAGATGTCAAAGAATGCTTCCGCGTTTCCGGTCGCGGTTTACTGCACTTGTCGATTCTTATTGAAGAAATGCGACGCGAAGGCTACGAACTTTCAGTCGGGAAGCCGGAAGTCATTCGCAAAGAAATCGATGGCGTGATGCATGAGCCATTCGAGATTCTTTCGATTGATGTTCCGACGGAACTCGTGGGTGGAGCGATGGAATTGATCACTCCCCGCCGTGGTCAGCTTCAGGATATGACATCCAATGAAACCGGACAGTCGCATCTCCAGTTCCTCATCCCTGCTCGGGGTTTGATTGGACTGCGAACACGACTTCTGAATGCCACTCGGGGTGAAGCAGTGATCAATCATCGATTTGATTCCTACAAGCCGAGCGAAGGTGAATTGCCGGGCCGAGCCAATGGCGTGCTGATTTCTCAGCTGCCCGGGAAGTCGTCTGCCTATGCGTTGTGGAAACTTCAGGATCGAGCAGAGATGTTCGTCAATCCAGGTCAAGACATTTACGAGGGCATGATTGTCGGCGAGAACTCTCGCGATAACGACATGGTCGTGAATCCCGTCCGCGAAAAGAAACTGACCAATGTGCGAGCCTCTGGTTCAGACGACGCCATTCTGCTCAAGCCGCCACGCGATATGTCACTGGAAATCGCACTCGAGTACATCGAACGCGATGAGTATGTCGAAGTCACACCGGCTGCGATTCGTCTGCGAAAAATCGGTCTGACCGAAAACGAACGCAAACGCCGCCCGATGCTGGTGGGGTAAGTGTCCGATATTTCGATATAAAAAATTGATGCCACGTTCTTTTAAGATCGTGGCATTTTCTTTTATAGGAATGCGTTCTGGTGTATGCTGAGAAGAATAACCAACTCACAAATACTCAAGCCTGCATTGGAACTCCTCATGTCCACTTGGAAATATTCAGTCACATCCGCAATCTGTTTGACTCTCTTACTTGCAGGACTCTCAACCACATGTCCTGCAGAAGAAAAGCCAGGCGGGAAAAAAGAAGCCGCATGGATTCCGCTATTCGATGGCAAAACTCTCAACGGCTGGAAGAAAACCAACTTCGGTGGACCAGGCGAAGTGACCGTTGAAGAGGGCGCCATGGTGATCGAGATGTCTGCTCCACTCAACGGTGTGACGATGACTGAGGAAGCGTTCAAAAAGTTGCCGAAGGGGAATTATGAAATCAAACTGCAGGCTCAACGGGCACTGGGGGGAGATTTCTTTGTGGGATTAACGGTCCCTGTGAAGGATGCCCACTGCTCGTTGATTATGGGGGGCTGGGGCGGAGGAGTGATCGGGATTTCCAGTCTGAATGGCTACGATGCGTCCGAAAACGAAACTACTACCTATGCCACGTTCGAAAAAGGCAAATGGTATGACGTGCGGATGAAAGTCACCGATAAAAAAATCGTCGTCTGGCTGGACGATGAAGAAGTGATCAATGTCGATATTGAAGACTCAAAAATCTCGACTCGCATCGAAGTCGATCTCTCTGCTCCACTGGGTTTGGCGACGTTTGAAACGACAGCCAAGATTCGGAACTTTATGATGCGTCCGCTGAGTGAGTAATCTCTGAATGAATTTATGAGAAATGACGCTCCGCTAGTAATAAGTGGAGCGTCATTCCCTGTGTAATCCAATGACAGTCGATCAGATCCGTTATATTAACGCAGGCGATTGACCGAATGATAATTCTGGTTTACCAGTTCACAGCTACACCACCATCTGCGGTGTGGAAGGTGCTGTTTTCTCCAATATACAGATCATAGTTACCGTAGAGAGAAACGCGATCAAATCGATCGTAGCTGAATCCAGTTCCGAACACTCCCCAGGAACGTCCGAAACTAACACCCCGAGCAGTAAATGCCGGAGCTGCACCGACGGAAGCCGTTGCGGAAGTGCTATCGTCAAGTGTCTCGTACATATACTGTCCACTTGCGTTGAGTTTCACATCGCCGCCTGCAAAGCAAATCGGGTCGGTAGAGACGTCAAGTCCAGCAATAGCTCGCAGGGAGTTCGTATCATTTCTAGCAACGCTGGCGGCTCCACCGGTTCCTGTTTCCGTATAGGCATCCTGATGCAACCAGATCTGTTGCAGGGCCACTTTGGGTAGAACCTGATATCCACAGTAATTGAGAATCTGTCCACGTTCGGCATAAATTCCCTGCTGAATTCCGTCAAAACTTCCATATGCAGTTCCAGCACCAACAGGTCGTGAAGTCCGATAGCTGTCGTGATAAAAATTGGCAGCAACCATCCAGGTACTGCCACTGCAGTCTTGGTTGTAGATAAAGCCACCAATCGTTCCGCTATCGACATCTGCTCGTGAGTTGTCGGTGAAATCGGCCTGTTGGAAGCTGGTGCCGCCGAAGAATCCCATCAGAGTGTCGGCGTCTGCTCGCTTGAACAAGCCGACCTGTGCACCTCCGGTGCGATATTCCAACCCAGCTGCTCCTCCAGTGCTGGAAACTTCACCACCGATTCCGTAACCACTCGCCCATCCATCCCATTCGCTGTTATAGGCACACCAGTCGCTGCAGCACCCCGATCCACATTGCCCACGAACAACAAGCGGATTCGAAAGATCGTCTGCAGAGTCGCCTGCGAGTTGGAAGCCTGATTCAAAATTTGGCATCGTAGCAGAATAGCCGAAGTCGTCGCCGAGTCCGTAGGCTCCTGCAATTCCATGTAGGCGAGTTGCCAATTGATTAAAAATTACGGTTCCATTCTGAACGCCAACCTGTGCCAGACTGGAAGGAAGCTGTGCAGCACTATCCGAATTCATGGCAAACGACTGAATAAAGAAACCTGGAAGAACCCAGTTAGCTGCTGAATTATCGGGTAATGCAGACAGGATTACTTCATCGAAAACACCGTTTTCAAGTTCCACGAAAAACGGGCCTGGGTTCCCAACTGAGCTAATCTGAAAAGTATCAACATCAGTACCATTATTTCTCACTGTGATATTGAACGCACCAGACCAGTCTCCCACAAAAAATCCGAATTGGGTCGATTCCCCCGGAAGCAAGAGTTGTGCACTGTTCGACTCGTTAAAATCTCCATTCAGTGGAATAATTCCGAGTTGCCCTGAGCCATCAAGTGCAGCGATTGCCGCTCCAGCACCTGTCTGGAAGTTGTAGTTTCCTGTACCTGTTCGCGTCAGGAAAGAAAGACCCTCCAAACCTGTAGCCCCTTGAGGCATGAAGAAGGTGTCGTTGATTGTCATTAATGACGTCGGACCAGGCGTAAGCAGGTCAAAGTCGAGTTCGACATTATCGACGGTCAATGAGCCAATTTGATTGAGCTGAGCCATCGCAACAGAATTGCTGCCTAAAATCCCAGAAAGTGCTAAACCAAATCCGCAAAGTGGTTTCAAATATTGTTTCAGTCTCCGACGATAGGCCTGCATGTGAAGCGTTCCCTGCTTGAAATTGGAAATCGTTATCTGGGCAAAGATTCCAATATGCAATTGGAATCAAAGTTATGAATGCTTATTTTCAATTTCGACCAGCGGATTGCAATTCGCGATATTGACAAATCATATGGACAAAATACTCCTGTTTTTGTCCGATATTCAACAATATTAATCATTATTATTGTTTTAACGATTAGGGGGGATAGGTAGCTTTTAGTCAGTTAAATTGAATGCTCCTTGGAATCTTCCTCTGGATGGCCTTTACCAGAACGAAGTGATGGAGTTGAAAGTCGGGCAAAACTACGTTCCGTATGCCACTGGCGAATTCGAATTGTATGGAACACGGACTAAGCCAGTGGAACACAAATCGAATTCCCTTAACTCGGCGACATTATTTTAGCTCGGTATGACGGCTTGAGTCGGTGCGAGGAATTCGGGTATGTCGTTGGTTTGCTGATATGGTGACTTTTTATCGTACCCGCCGCCGTAGCCGCCGCGGTATTGATAGTCGCCTGAAGCATCCTGTAGACCATTGGCGATCACACCGAGAAGTGGAATCTCGTGAGCTTCGAACATTTCGAGAGCCCGCTTGACCGAAGGCCGTCGATTCTTGTGCAGGCGAACGATCAGCATGACCGTATCGACCGATTGAGCAGTGATACAGGGATCGCTCACCGCCAGAACAGGTGGGCTATCGACCAGAACGAAATCGTAATCTCGCTTCGCCTGTCCGAGGAGATAATGCAGTTTCGAAGACGATAGCAACTCGGCTGGTTTGGCTGGGATTGCTCCTGCAGACAGGATATGCAGATTCTCGATCCCGGAATCCTGAACCGCGTTGGCCATTTCAATTTCGCCAGACAGACACTCACTCAGGCCAATGTCCTCCCGCATCCCAAAGAGCTGATGCACCATCGGCTTTCGCAAGTCAGCATCGATCAACAGAACACGCTTGCCAGCCTGAGCGATCGAAATCGCGAGGTTGGAAATAGTCGTCGTTTTCCCATCTCCCGGTTCGGAACTGGTGAACTGAATGATATGGGCATCAACATCAGCGGCTCGGACGAAGAACGTCGCTCGAACCGAACGACAGGCTTCCGCTTCGGGTGAGCCGGGATCGTGATAGTAGTACAACATCGGAGCGAGCCCTGTTTCGCGTGCCGCCTGCAGGTTTTTGGCAGGATTGGCGATTGAGGGTAGCGTTCCCAGAATTGGCGTATCGACAATTGCTCGCAGGTCGGCCAGACTCTTGACTGATGTATCCCGCATTTCCCGCAGAAACAGGAAGGCGTAGGTTGACATCAATGTCATGACGAGACAGCCCCCGACAATTTTAATGACATGCTTAATATCCGGCTCGGCTCGGCTCGGTGAAATCTGTGTTAATTGATACCCTTCATCCGGTGCCAGACTGAGAACTTCGACGCGATTGGCCACGATATCGTGCAGAGACTTAATCCGCTTGAGTTCATCGCTCAGTGTTTGCTCACGCTCTTCGTATTGTGCAAAATCCTTGGCCTGGTCGGCTGAGCGATCAAACAGTTTCTGCAGTTCGCCGATGCGGTTTTTTAATTCTGCCTGCTGCTGTTCGAGAGCCACCACGTAAGTAGCAATTGGATCATTTCCTGTGACCAGTTCCGACTCTCCGGTTGCAGGATTGACTTTTGTCGTCATCGTTGGCAGGTCGATTCCCATCTGACGGTAATAAGATTTCACCAGATCGATTCGCTTCCGTACATTGATGACATCCGGATGGCCCGATCCGTATCGCTTCAAGGCAGCTTGCTCTTCAAGCAGCAAAGGAATCAGCTGACTATCGAGTTGTTGACGCTCGGTCGCACCGGAAACCACCGTTTGAGAATTTGATGTCTGATCTTTCTGCAGGAATGTTTTGACAAGCAGCATCAACGCTTCATGCGATTCCCCGCGTTCAATCGCCGACTTAAGAGTCGAGAGTCGAGATGAAATTTCCTCGTAGAGCAATTCGACTTTCACTCGCTCGGTGGCGATCGCATCGACGCGCTGATGATGAATGTTGGTGACATTGTTCGGACCTTTATCAGCTCCCGCAGGAGCCTTCCACACGAGTGGCGCATTACGACGAAACTCGTGATACTCCTTCGTCTTGGCAGCCAGTCGTGGAGAGAGATCGTTATTGATCTGTTCGAGCAGAGTCTGCAATTCCGCATGATTTTTGCGGGCATCGTCTTTGAGATAGTCGTCGTAAGCCTTGATGACGCCGTTTAAAATCGCGGTGGCATCCTTGGATTTCGAGGTCGTATACTGCAGATTGAGAATATTGAGTTGATGGTGATCTTCCCCGGCTGTCCTGCTGACCTTCAAACTGTCGATAATATCACGAGCAGGCTCTTCGCTACCTGCCAGAGTCGCCAGCTGATCCAGTTGCGAATCGCGGACAGCTCGCTCAACCACTTTCGGACTGCGAATAATTTCCACGTGTGCACTTCGCTCGCCAGCAATAATCCGATTCCCCTCTTCACGAATTTCGATCGGGCTTTTCAGCTTGACCAGAATCTGGGAAGAAGCTGTGTATTTGGGTCCGAGGATCTTATAGGCAAAAATGCCCAGTCCAATACCGGCTGCAGCGGCAATGCCCAGGGTCACAACATTTTTCAATGCCAGCTTAACCAGATCGATAGCCGGTTCATCGGCTTTGACGAGCGGATGACCATGGACAGTATCGACGTTTCTGGAATTTTTATCAGAAGAAGGCTTCACGTGATTCGCTTTCGAGTGAATTTATTGTGCTGACGTTTTGTTGTGTTCGCAGGGTGTTGGGGGCGTTCCACAAAGTGGAAGCCCCCGAGTATTTCCAATTAATGTTTATCTGCAGGAGACCTTTTGTTCTTCCAGAACATCCCGATATGCATAAACGGTCTCACGCAGGCCATCTTTAAAGGAGACTTCCGGGTGATAGCCGAGGTCTCGAGTGGTAGCAGAAATGTCTGCCCAGGAGTGCAGAATATCGCCGATTCGTGGCTCAACGAAATCCGGTGCAAAACGGACATCGAGCAAATCACAAATCTGCTTGAGCATTTCGCCGACACCAACCCGTTCGCCCGAAGCGACGTTATAAACATTCCCCGAAACTCCCGGCACAGTCGCAGCCAGCAGATTCGCCTGCACAACATTTCCGACGTACACGAAGTCCCGGGACTGACTGCCATCACCATAGATTTTCGGAGTTCGTCCCTCCAGCAGAGCCGTGACAAATAGTGGAATGACAGCCGAGTACGGACTGTTCGGATCCTGTCGCGGACCAAACACGTTGAAGTATCTCAGGCGAACCGTTTCGAGATCGTAACAATGAGCAAATGATTCACAGTACAATTCACCCGCCAGCTTAGCCGCGGCATAGGGAGACATTGTTTGCGGAACATGATCTTCCGCTTTGGGCATTTGTGGACGATCGCCGTAGGCACTGCTGGATCCCGCATACACGACGCGTCTCACACCTGCACGGCGAGCGGCATCAAGCACATTCAAGGTTCCCGTCGCACAAACATCATGCACTTCAACTGGCTTTTCAATACTGAGTGGAACGGATGCCAAGGCAGCCTGATGAATAATCACTTCACAACCAGTCGCTGCTTTCAGAATCGCTTCGCGATCCCGGATATCCCCTTCGATGAACTCAAACTCACCAGGGATCGCATCCAGATTTCGCTGATGCCCGGTGCTCAGATTATCGAAGACGCGCACATCATGACCCTCCAGAACCAGCCGGCTGGCAATGTGCGATCCAATAAACCCGGCTGCCCCCGTCACAAGATATTTCGACATGAATTCCGCTTCCTTAATCAGCGTATGTGAATCGTGAACCTTGTGTACAAGACACTCTCGTTCCCTGATTCGGTCTCGATGTGCGTACAATGACACAATGGTTAATGCTGAACACTAGCTTTGAAATGAGAGACGCGTGGTGAATTTTTGAAACGGATTTGTATTCACGGCGCGGAAATATCCGAGTAATCGGATTGAGTGGAAACTTCGGTAGAATTGTTCATGCGTAGCAAAGCGAGGCATGACTTCTGAATCATCAGAAGGGCGTGGTTGTGGTAATTCCCACGCCCATCACTTTGTTCTGGGTCGTGCCACCCGGGGAGTTGGTTATCAATTATGCTCGTTCCCAAGGGGGACCTTGTGAACAAGTTGTAATAATATTTATTAACCACGAAGGCACAAAGGCACGAAGTGCTCTGTAACAAAATCATATCAAATGCAAATGGTTGATAATTTGAAGATGTTGTGTAACTGAAATCTCTTTGTGTCTTCGTGCCTTTGTGGTGATATTCAATACGTTTTATTATCAAATTGTTCCTTGCAGAACTTGGCGTCCTGGCGGTTTTCATTTTTACCACTGATCCCCAAGTATCAATCGGGACGGACTCTACTGCGACATCACTGATGAGAAGTTTGAATTGTCGAGAATTCTGGGGGCTTCGCTGCGCTACGACCCCAGCCACCCGTCGTTTGTTCGCTTGCGATTCGTGCCTGTATTGTCAGATTTGAACAAAGAGCACTGGTAGTTATTCCACCATGGCATCTAATAAATCCATCAAATGACGGGTTTCGATCTGCTCAATCTGTTGGAAGTGGAAAATCAGCAGGGCATCGACTTCTGAGACCTGAGATTTATAAGCCCCGGGTATTTGCGAAAAGAATTCCAGGAATTCTTCGTCGACAACTGCTGTCCATAAAATTTCCAGGATAAGGTGTTCAGGATGATTCGTTTTGATTCGCAATAGCGGAGGATCGTCATCAACAAGTCCATACCCATTATTGATGGACTGCACTTCATGAGGATGGTCCCAATGGAAATCCAGCTCGAAATCTTCCTCCAGAATTTCCATCAGCATTTCGAGGATCTCAGCGTCCCATTTTGGATTTGTCATCGATTTCTGACTCAAATGCCACTCCCGGCCATCTTCTTCCCATGGCATCTGCTTGCCGATGCGGGGCTGGGCGATGCTTTTTGAAATCGTCTTCAGTCGATTCACATTGACCGTTTCCCGAGATTCACGGGAGTTGGATTTCAGAATTGGTTCGAGCAATTCGCCCGTCCACGATCGATTACGAATCGTCTTCGCGACATCCAGATATTCGGCTTTCTTCTGCAGGCGTTTCGCGGTGGTGACAACATCCTCCGGAGTCCCTTCAGCGACAATCCAGCCGCCGCCAGTGCCTGCTTCCGGACCAACATCAATCAGCCAGTCAGCCGTTTTAATCACATCCAGATTATGTTCAACGATGATGACCGTATTCCCGCAATCGACCAGCCCATTGATGACCTTAAGAAGTTTGGCGATGTCATCGATATGCAGGCCTGTCGTCGGTTCATCGAGAATGTAAAGTGTCTCGCCGTGATTCGGTCGGGATAGTTCGGCTGCCAGTTTGATTCGCTGCGACTCTCCCCCCGAAAGTGTAGGAGCAGATTGTCCCAGGGTGAGATAATCGAGACCAATCTCACAAAGGACTTTCAAAGGCGCATAAATCTTGGGCACTTGCACAAACAACTCGGCTGCCTGAGCAATCGAAAGTTCGAGGACATCGGAAATGGTGTGGCCGTTGAATTCGATCGTCAATGTTTCTTCGTTGAAGCGTTTGCCACGGCAAGCCGGGCATTCGACCCAGACATCCGGCAGGAAGTGCATTTCGATGCACTGCTGCCCTAAGCCTGCACATTCTTCGCAGCGTCCCCCAGGAACATTGAAACTGAAACGCCCCTGCGCGTAGCGTTTCTTTTTTGCTTCCGGCAGCTTGCTGAAAAGATCGCGAATGTGATCGAACACGCCGACATAAGTAGCCGGGCAGGATGCAGGAGTATTCCCGATCGGTTGCTGATCGACAAGAATCACTTTGCGGAAGTGATTGAGCCCACGAATCTGCTGATGCACGCCGGGGGTTTCGCCGCTGTAATGAATCGTTCTACGAGCGGCTCTCGCGAGCGTATCCATAATCAGCGAACTCTTGCCGGACCCGGATACCCCTGTCACGCAGGTGAGAGCACCAATCGGAATTCGTACATCAACATTTCGCAAGTTGTGATGCTTGGCTCCCAGAACTTCGATCCACTCTCCACCAACTTTCTTGCGGGAATGACCATTCGTTTCATGGACCGCTCTGCGTTCAGCCGGGATGGGAATTTCCAGTCGGTTTGCCAGATAACCTCCCGTTAAGGAATTCAAATCCGAGGTGATTTTCTTTGGAGTTCCCTGAGCGACGATCTTTCCGCCGAGTCGACCTGCGGCTGGGCCGAAGTCGAAAATCTGATCGGCTTCGGCAATGATGTCTCGATCATGTTCGACGAGAATAATTGTATTCCCCAGATCGCGTAATTGTTTGAGGGCACTGTTGAGGCGATGATTGTCGCGCGGATGCAGGCCGATTGTCGGTTCATCCAAGACATACAGCACGCCCGTCAACGAGCGTCCCAGTTGACCCGCCAGTCGGATTCGCTGGCTCTCTCCTCCAGAGAGCGTGGGCATACCGCGATCGAGATTGAGATAATCGAGACCGACATCGATCAGAAACTTCAGTCGATGCTCGGCTTCTTCCACCAGATCGCCGGCGATCTTCTTTTCTTCTCTGTTCAGTTTGAGGCTTTTGACAAACTCATAGGCACTGTTTAAAGGCAGTCGGCATAACTGCGGCAGGGTGAGTCGTTCGAGTCGCACATTCGCGGCATCTTCCCGCAATCGACTGCCCTGACACTGCGAACAATCCTGCTCACCGAGCTGATCGTACAGCGCTCGACGATAATCGTACGACATTCGCGAGGCTTCGTGCAGACCGGGGAAAAGACCCTTGTATTTCACGGTCAACCCTGGTTGATTCGGGATTGTAATTTCCTGATCGGAACCATAGTACAGAATGCGTTGCTGTTTGGGTGTCAGTTCGACAAACGGGACATCGATCGGAATCCCGTAAGCCTGCGACATCCCTTCCAGAAAGTTCTTGAATTGCGGATGCGTCTGCGGATCCGGCCATGCCGAGACCGCTCCGTCTAGTAACGAGCGGGAGGAATCGGCAATGATGGCCGACTGACTGACTCCTTCTTCGATGCCCAATCCTTCACAATAATCGCACCAGCCGAGACTGCTGTTGAACGAGAAGTTCTGAGGCACGAGCTGGTCGAACGAGCGACCGCAAGACGAACAACTGTAGTGGACACTGAACTCGCGAGTCAGCCATTTCGCTTCGGGCTGGTCCTCATCGACGAGCACGAGTTTGATATGACCGTTGCTGAAGCCGAGTCCGACTTCAACCGATTCGGCAATGCGACTGCGGCCCGCTTTTGAGGATTTGATGGCAATGCGGTCGATCACGACATCCAGATGATGCTGGGATTTGTGGTCGAGTTTTGGCATGGCATCGAGGGAATGCGTTTCGCCATCGATACGGACGCGGGAATAGCCCTGATTATTCAACGATGTCCAGAGTTGATCGAATGTCTGACCTTTTGGCAACTCGACCGCTGAGGTGATCAGAGCTTTGCTGTTGTCGGGGGACTCCAGAATCTGATTGACGATATCATCAACCGTTTGCTGCGTGACCGGAATTTCACAATCAGGACAGTAGAGGGTTCCGAGCCGTGTATAGAGCACGCGGAGATAATCGTAGATTTCCGTGACGGTACCGACGGTCGAACGGGGAGTTGCGCCGACGGTTTTCTGCTCAATGGCAATCGATGGCGAGAGTCCCTGAATTTGACTCACTTTCGGTTTGGGCATCTGTCCCAGAAACTGTCGAGCGTAAGCCGAGAGCGATTCCACATAGCGACGTTGCCCTTCCGCATACAGGGTGTCCATCGCCAAGGAAGTTTTGCCGGAACCACTCGGCCCGGAGAAGACGCTGATGCGATTACGAGGGATCGCGACATCGATATCCTGCAGGTTGTGCTGTCGGGCTCCGCGGATGGTGATCTGTTTTGAGATCTGCCGCAACTCGGCTGCCGTCAGTTTGTGGCCGTTGCTGCGTCCATCAACTTTCTTCTTGCGAGCCTTCGTTTTCACATCCGGCAGCGAGGCGAGTAGCGAGCGGCCTGTGTAGGACTTCGCATTTTTCGCGACCGATTCCGGTGTCCCGGCGACGACTATCTCTCCGCCCCCTGCTCCTCCTTCGGGTCCGAGGTCGATCACCCAGTCTGCGGTTTTAATCACATCGAGATGATGTTCGATGACGACAACCGTGTTTCCCTGTTCGCAGAACTGGTGCAGCACTTCGAGCAGTTTTTTAACATCGTGGAAATGCAGACCGGTTGTTGGTTCATCAAGGAGATAGAGCGTTTTTCCGGTCGAACGTTTGCCGAGTTCCCGCGCGAGTTTAATTCGTTGAGCTTCGCCACCGGAAAGAGTCGGCGACGGTTGACCGAGTTTCAGATAATCGAGTCCAACATCGTGCAGTGCTTTGAGGTGCCGATAGATTTTCGGATGGTTCTCGAACAACGGCATCGCATCGCCGATTTCCAGATCGAGAACATCGGCGATATTGTGACCTTTGTATTCGATTTCGAGCGTCTCCTGTCGAAATCGTTTGCCTTCACAAACCGGACAGGTGACCCACATATCGGCCAGGAAATCCATGTCGAGTTTATTGGCTCCGTGACCTTCACAAGCTTCGCAGCGACCATCAGCCACATTGAAACTGAATCGCCCAGGTTTGTAGCCCCGCAGTTTGGATGCGGGGAGTTTTGTGTAGAGGTCGCGAATCAGATCAAAGACTTTGACATAAGTAGCCGGGTTTGAACGGGGTGTGCGTCCGATCGGGCTTTGATCGATATCGATCGCTTTATCGATTTCTTCGAGGCCTTCGACCCGTTCGAATTCGCCGGGGTTGCCATTGCCGCGATTGACATCACGATTGAGGATCTGCCAGAGGACATCATTCGTGAGAGAACTTTTCCCGGAACCGCTGACTCCGGTCACGCAGACAAAGCAGCCGAGTGGAATTTCGACATCGACATTTTTCAGGTTGTTGTGCCGGGCACCGATGATCTTCAGTGATTTCTCTTTGGGACTGCGTCGTTCTTTGGGGATTTCTATCGCCTGAGTCCCAGCCAGATACTGCCCTGTGATGCTGCGTTCGCATTTCAAAATATCATCAAAGGTACCCGCGACGACGACTTCCCCGCCGCGATGCCCCGGCCCGGGGCCGAAGTCGACAACATAGTCGGCGGCTCGCATTGTCTCTTCGTCGTGCTCGACGACGACAACAGTGTTGCCCATGTTTTTCAGGTTGAGCAGACTGCCGAGCAGCAGGTCGTTGTCGCGGGGGTGGAGTCCGATGGAGGGTTCATCGAGAATGTAAACGATGCCCGAGAGTCCGCTGCCGATTTGTCCGGCAAGGCGAATTCGCTGACTTTCTCCACCGGAGAGAGTGGGAGCGGTTCGTGCCAGCGAAAGATATTCGAGTCCGCACTGCAGCAGGAAACTGAGGCGGCCGCGAATTTCCTTGAGGGCATCCTCGGCTATGATCTGCTGGGTTTCATCGAGCTTGATTTCATTGAAAAACTGATGGGCATCGGCAATTGTCAATTCGCAAACATCGGTAATGCTCAGCTCGGAATTTTCGTGTGTCTTCTTGAAAGTTTTATCGGTTGAAGTTAGCCGGACATTGCGAGCCTGCTTGTTCAGACGGGTTCCTTCGCAACTGGAACAGGGTGTGGTTTCCATGTATTTTTCGAGTTGACGTTTCCGCATCGGATTTTTAGCGGTGCGATAACTATCGAGCAGTTCACCGATGAAGCCCGAAAATTTTCCATAATGGCCGATATAGCGTCTTCCGTATGTGGAGCCGGAATAGAATTCGCGCTCCCCCAAGCCGTAAAGCATCAACTTCTGTGCTTCTTCGGGAAGCTTCTTCCAGGCGGTTTTGAGAATCGAGCCATCAGTCAACCCGAGTTGAACCTCAACAAGGCGAGCCGCTCCTCGATAGCGATTCTTCTTTGACTTCCCGATTTTCCCGAACGAACCAATCAGAGGAATCGCCCCTCGACTGATCGACTTCCCCGGCTCGGTCACAATTTTATCGACTTCGAAGTCGAACCGTTCACCGAGGCCATTGCAATCGGGACACATGCCGATTGGACTGTTGAAACTGAATAACTGCGGCGAGGGAGGCTCGTAACTCATGCCACTTTCCGGGCAGGAGTATTGGGCACTGAAGAGGCGTTCGACTGAGGCGGATTTCGGTTCGGTGACAATGCCGATGAGCCGGCCGTTGCCGAGTTTGAGAGCGGCTTCGACTGCTTCTGCAAATTGGGTCCGACCATCCTGGCCGACCGTCACCTGACCGATGACGAGATCAACCGTGTGTTTGAAGTTTTTTCGTAGTGTTGGCGGTTCATTCAGCGAGTGAAATTCGCCATCCGTGCGTGCCTGCAGATAACCCCGTTTTCGCAAATCTTCGAACAGATCGCGAAACTCTCCTTTCTGCTGTTGCACGAGAGGAGCAAGAATCTGGAGCTCCGTTTTGGGCGGATAGGTGAGCAGCGTATCAATAATCTGATCACTCGTTTGAGCCCGGATCGGCAAGCCGGACACGTAGCAGTAGCCTTGACCGACGCGGGCATAGAGGATGCGGAGATAATCGTAAATCTCGGTGATGGTGCCGACGGTACTTCGCGGATTGCGGCCAGTCACCTTCTGTTGAATCGCAATGCAGGGAGCGAGCCCACTGACCATGTCGACATTTGGTTTGGGCAGCTGTCCCATGAATTGCCGGGCGTAGGTTGAAAGCGACTCGATATACCGCCGCTGTCCCTCGGCATACAGGGTATCGAAGGCGAGTGAACTTTTGCCGGAGCCGCTCACGCCGGTCATGACAATCAGTTTATTTTTCGGCAGTGTGACGGAGACATCCTGCAGGTTATGTTCTCGCGCTCCACGAATCACAATTTCATTTTTCGCCATCGAAACTGCCGTACCCTCATCCTGTGAGTTAAAACTGAAACTTTAGGTTCAAGAGGGATTATAGGTGATCGCGAGTGTCAGACAATCTGGACAGGGAGATTTCGCGGGGAGCGGGGGATATATCAGTGGGGGTGGATGTGAATATTGGTGTGGTTGTTATTTTTTGAACCACGGATGGACACGGATAAGCACAGATGTTTTGGAATAATGGAATGGAATTGGTAAAGTTGTGATGTTCAAATGAAATGTGGTAAAAATTCTGGGCGGATGCTTAATTCAACCGGTGCAGAAATTACTGAAGGGGCTGGATCGAGAGTGCGGATTGCTCTGAATGGTGTTCGGGCTATCTTTCATCGACCACATCCTCAGAAAGAAACTGATAAGGGAGCCATCAAGTCCATGCGACGGTTCCTGATCGAAGCGGGAGTCACTCCATGATGGAACACAAAGGGTACATCGGCAAAGTTGAGTTCGACGATGAAGCGGAGATTTTCCACGGGGAAATCATCAACACGCGCGACGTGATTACATTCCAGGGCCAGAGTGTTGCTGAGCTGACCACAGCCTTTCGTGAATCGATCGATGACTACCTTGCCTTCTGCACCGAGCGAGGTGAGTCTCCCGACAAGCCTTTCTCTGGACAGTTCGTCACCCGGATTCCGCCAGAGTTGCACCGCCAGGTTAATGTAGCCGCTGTTCTGGCCGGAAAGAGTCTCAATGCATTCGTCACCGAACAATTGCAGGCAGCCGTTCAGAAGATTGGTGGGAGCAGGAAGACTGCTTCGAAGGCAAAGAAGATAAAAGCGGTGAAGTCTTCGCCTCGCAAAGTAGAAAATTAGCGAACAACGTGCTTAATACCACCAGATGACAACGATATTTGAAACAACAGCGGGTGAGGATGAGCATGAGAATCTATTGACTGCTTTTGAACCGCAGATGGACGCGGATTAACGCAGATGTTTGGTTTGAGCGTTTATTTGGGAATTGTGTGAGTGTTCTCAGAAGTTGAGATCGTTGAATCACCAGTATGCTGTTTGCTGATTGACCATGGAAGGCGCATGACTCTTTCTGATGACGTCCAGAGGAAGCGTTATTGCATGAGGTTTTGTAAGTCCATGACATCGCAAATGGATCGAATCCTAGATAAGGCCCGATTTCCCATTGAAATCGAGTTCAGGCACAATTAGCATGAACAGTTGCTGCTATGTGCATTCGCTTATATTTCTCGTTGATTGTCCCCTCGAACGGAAAAGGATGAATCAGATGTTAAATTCATGCCCTCGTATCCTCAGGAAAGGTTTTACGTTAATTGAGCTTTTAGTTGTGATTGCGATCATTGCGATATTAGTGGCCTTGTTGTTACCGGCTGTTCAACAGGCTCGGGAAGCGGCTCGGCGGAGTCAGTGTAAGAATAATTTGAAACAAATCGGATTGGCGCTGGCGAATTATGAATCGACACATCGGATTTTCCCTCCCGGGCGACTGGGGTGTGATGGTATTACGGCTGGACCATGCAATGGAAATCCTGATTACACACGAGTCGGAATCAGCGGGTTTGTGATGATTCTGCCTCAACTGGAAGAATCGGCTCTGTACGACCTGTTCGACTTCAACGACATCCCCTACACAGGCTACAGCACAACGTGGGCCGCCAAGAATGAACAGGCGATCGAAACACGGCCCAGTGTTTATGTCTGCGCTTCGGATGTGAGTCAGGATTCCGTTCAAATTACTTCCGGAAGTACCACCCTCGATGCCGCTACGGGCAGTTATGCTTTTATGCATGGCACTTTAGGGCCGAGCCAGGGGATTGGCACGAATGTGAAAATTAATAATACGGGTTCCTTCATGTATAAAACCCCTTATACAATTGCAGATATCACGGATGGTTTGACCAATACGATATTTGTCGGCGAAGTGACCAAAGCACATACCGATGAATCGAGAAATGTCTGGTCGGAAGCGGGTCGACATCAAAGTTCGTTACGAACGGCTGACAATCCCGTCAATACACCTCCCGGTACCGGAATCACGACGTCTCCCTATGGAACTCCACTCAATGGAGCATTTTCCAGTGAACATGCCGCAGGTTGCCAGTATCTGTTTGGAGACGGTCACGTTTCCTTCCTCAGCGAAAATCTCTCCCTCAGCATTTACAAAGCTCTGGCAACACGTGAAGGAAATGAGCCCAATACCAGTTATTGATTTCATTCACCTCAAGTTCGATATCTGGTCTGCTGATACTCTCAACATCGCGATGAGGAATGTTCTCGATGCAATTATTACGCTGCCGTAGTTACTCCTGTATGGCTCTGCTCCTTTCAGCCTGTTTAATCGGCTGTGGTGATGGACGCCCGGAACGGGTCGCGGTTACCGGCCAGGTCATGATCGACGGCGAACCGCTGCGGCACGGCTTTGTGCAGGTGATCCCAGACAATGCTCGACCAGCAGTCTCGCCGATTGATTCCGAAGGTCGTTTTACGCTGAGCACCTTCGGCAATCAGGATGGATGCATTCCCGGAACACACAAAGTGGCCGTGAATGGTATCGAAACCATCAGCCCGACACGCCAAAAGTGGCACGCTCCGAAACGATACATGGACACGGAGACTTCCGGTTTGACGCTGACTATCGATGAGAACACCAAAGAGGTGAAAATCGAGCTCAGTTGGGACGGTGAGGAACCCGTTGAAGAGACGTTTGCTGAGGAATAAGATTGGAGATCCTAATCCACTGGTATGATTTTTTATAAGATCTGGAGTTTTGCAAAACTCCAGATTCAAGATAGCAATTACTAGAGTGCGCCATCGCTTACGTATCTTAACCCGAAGCGTCAGTGAGGGGACGGCTACCGATTAGCAATTCGGTTAAACTCTTATAGTCAAATCGTCTATGCCAATTTATGCAATAAGCTGCTCAGCGAGACGGAAACGATAGATGTTTCTCCACTTCGTTTCCCAGGGACAATATGCAACACATCAGGAATGCCACACTGGCCCCTCGCTGACGCGTCGGGTTATGATTAAAAAGGAGTTTTGCAAAAGTTCAGTAAGAACTCTATCAAGCCGCGAAAACCAGCACGCGGTGTAGTTCTTCGATGGTCGTTTCGCCAGCAAGAACTTTTTTCTTGGCGGCTTTTTCGAGGGACATCATGCCGTGTTCTGCGGCGAGTTTGTGCAGTTCACGGCTCGATTTGTTCTGGATGATTGCATCGCGAATTTCACTGTCGACGGGCAGGACTTCGAAGACGCCGGTCCGTCCCATGTAGCCGGTGTGGAAGTTGCAGTCGGCTGGAATGCCCCGTTTCAAGCTGACTGATTCTCCTTCGTTCGGGTCGATGCCGAGGAACTGACAAGCCGCGGCATCGGGATGATAATCTTCATTCGAATTGCTGCAGACTTTGCGGAGGAGTCGCTGTGAAATCACACAGTTGACGCTGTCGGCAATGAACATGGGTGGAATACCGAAGTCACGGAAAACGTCGATGGTGGCGGCTGTTTCATTCGCATGCAAAGTGCTGAGGACTCGAATTCCGGTCAAGCCAGCTCGTACGGCAATGTGAGCGGTTTCGGGATCGCGAATTTCCCCGACCATGATCACATCAGGATCTTGACGCAAAACACCACGAAGAGCCTCGGCGAAGTGGAAGTCGATTTTCTGATCGACCTGAATCTGATTCACGCCGGCCATCCGTCGTTCGACGGGGTCTTCGATGGTGACCAGGCTTTTGCCGGGATCGTTCAGGAGTTCGAGGCAGCTGTACATGGTTGTACTTTTTCCGGAACCGACCGGGCCAACACTGAGCATCATTCCATAAGGGGAATGGATGTATTTCCGCACGGTATCTGCTTGAGTCGGTTCGAGGCCAAGTTGATCGAGGCTGGTATACTCCTGGGCGTTGGGCATTAAACGCAGTACGAGTCGCTCGCCATGCAGGGTTGGTCCACCACCAACACGAATATCCCGTTGCCCTTTGAGGACAGCGTTGGAAATGTGACCATCCTGAGCGGTTCGTCGTTCTGTGATGTCCATTCCGGCCATCAGTTTCAGTCGGGAAATGACTTGAGATGTCATGTTGGGATTCAAATGCAGGATATCGTGCAGAATTCCATCGACACGCAGGCGAACGTGTAATCCATCGATCCGGGGATCAAAATGGATATCGGTTGCTCCCAGTTCGAATGATCGTTCGAGCAGGAGATCGACCAGCGGCCCGGGTCCGACAACATCGATCAAACTGCGAAGTTCTTCCTGGAGAGCTTTCTGCCGAACTTCTCCACCGGAACCGTGAGAGTAGGTGCTGTTGGAGGTGGTTGCGGTGTCTTCATTCATCGTAATAACTCCTCGATATGATCGGCTGTTGAACTCACGCTCATCTTCATGATGGGGCGCAGTGCTCTTTCGAGCTTTAAATGTCGCCCTGAAATCGCGATTTCGCAGGCAGTTTGTCAGATCCAAATCGTTAAACGTACACGACAAGAGACGATGGTTGGACTGGTTGTATTGTTCAATAATCTTCAGGAAATGTTAAATCATCATTCGTAAGTTTTTAATCTCTGTGGAAGAATGCGATTTCTATTGAGTTTGAACATTGACTCAACGTCAGGTATTCGAGACTGGAAATCGAAACATTGCCAACATCAGAAACAGAACGGATTACTAGGAACCTGGAGGCGCGAAAGGATTACCGGTGGATTCCTCATTGCTCGTCCCTTCAGGGACAGGATTTGTTGTCGCGACGGGAGCTGGATTTGTTGTCTCAACGGGAGTAGGAACCACCTCGGCTGGTTCAGAGGATGTCATCTCTTCCTCGGGAATTGATTCCTCCGTATTGTTTTCCTCGACAGTATCTGTGATTTCTTCCAGTGCAGGTTCCGAAGTTCCTGTTTCGCTGACCACAGAGGAGGTTGAAGCTGGAACTGGAATTTCAGGGCTCACGACTTCGTTGTTAATGATCCCCGGATTCAGGGCAATGACTGCCAGGCCGGCGCAGATTACCAGGAGGATCCCTGCGACAATCCAACCGGCATTTGACTTTGAGGAATTTCCGTTATCGGTCGAAGTCAAACTGGAAGATCCTCGCAAACCGAGAGCGGAACGAGCCTCTTCCCGAGTATTGACAATGGACCAGACCTTGTCGAGAGAAGCCAGTTTCAGAACTTCTCTGACTCCATCGTGCGGGCAGACAACGCTGATTTTTCCATCCTTCGCCTGAGCAGCCTTCCAGACGCGCACAATCAGAGCGACCATCGCCGAGCCCATGTAGTTCAAGGGCGACAAGTCGACAATGATATAAGGATTTTTTTGTGTCGACATCGAGTTCAGAACTTCCGTACCAATTGCGTCAATATCTCCCCATTGAACATTATTCAATTCGGGCAACAGAACAAGAACAGATACATTTCCGTCCTGCAGCAATTCAAATGAAGCGTCAATCTGAGTCACCATTGTCTCCGTGAGTTCAAAATAGAATCACTAAATAATCGAGGAAAATTGAAGACCGATCATGCATAGCTCACATGAAATTCTTATGAATAACAGCCGAGAATCGGCAAAGAAATCGAGTTGGTGATTGCAGCAGGTACTGAGTCAAGAATCAGCCCATTCGGTAATGGAGATAAAATCCAGTGTCTGCAATTTGCCTGGCCCGCAAATCTTAAACCCACCCTCTACGATACAATAGAGCGAGTTTGGGGAAGAAATACAACATCCGTTTGAAAATCCTTCGGAGCAAAGCCACGCAAAGTGCACGGACGTTTACGGAGTTCTCCTGGATAAACTTTAAGCTGAAGCTTGGCAAAACGCCAATAAAATCATAACCCGACGCGTCAGTGAGTGGCCCGTGTGGAATTCATTATCAACGGCATCTTGTCCATGGAGACCATGGTCGATGAAGTGGAGAATTAAACAACATGTCCGCCTCGCTGACCAGTTTTTTCATAAAATGGCATTCACGATTTGATTATCAGCGTTTAGTCGAATTGTGAATCGGAAGCCGTCCCCTTGCTGACGCTTCGAGTGAAGATGTTTTTGGTTATGCAAAACGTCAGTATAAAGTTCCCACTTCACTGCTTTTTAATCCTCTACGGGCAATGTAAACGTCACCTCACACTTTTTACAGCGGATCTGCTGGCCAGGTGTTTGGGGATCGAGATCGTACTGATCGCTTCCGAGAATATCGGTGACGTTGTACTTGGCTTTGCAGTTGGGGCAGTGGGTAATTGTGCGATTGCCACTTAAGCGTAGTTCTGCAACAGGATAAGTCGTAGTTGTTGATGCCTCTCGTGTCTCATGGTTAGAGGACGAAGAATCCGCAGAGGATGAACTTTGTTGAGTGGGCTGATGGCGTGTCAGCATATCAATGGGCACGGGAATGACGACGGTTGTTTTATCGTTACTGACATCACTCAAAGTTTGCAGCACGCGCAAGGTCATTGCTCCGGGAGACCGGCCTAGGATGTCGGCTGCGTCAGCAAATATCTGCGCGACATAACGATCGGACTCCGCTTTGATTTTGATCGAGTTGGCCTCCTTCTGCGCTTCGGTCTCTCGCATCATCGCCCGTTGCAGACTGGCATCGAGCTGGGCATCGGTCAGGCGGATATCGACATCCCGCAAACCCCAGTCAGCCGCATTGCGAGCGATAATCGTTTCCACTTCCGCAGCGATTTTCATTTTT
This sequence comes from Planctomycetaceae bacterium UBA2671, assembly GCA_002359185.1. Taxonomy (GTDB): domain Bacteria; phylum Planctomycetota; class Planctomycetia; order Planctomycetales; family Planctomycetaceae; genus Rubinisphaera. The sequence goes on along the minus strand of DEML01000022.1, from coordinate 16,488 downwards.
TCATTACGAACCTCTTCAATCGTTTTCGTACCCAGGACATCGGCTATCGTCGTCAAAGCCATCTGCTGCATCGTGTAACGATAGTTACTCACTTCCAGTAATGCTTTTTCAGGATCAGCAACGCGAAAGTTCAAATTTCCGGAAATCTTCACCGAGATATTGCCATTGAGCACGATTTGTTGTTCTGGAAGATCTATCGTCTGCAGCGAACGTTTCGTCTTCATGATCTGTTGCACAAAGGGAATTGCGAAACCCAAACCGGGAGTGACCATCCCTGAGAATTGCCCCAATGTCAGCCGAACTCCAATTTCATCCTGCTTGATCACATACAGACCCAAAACAGTAATCACATTGCTGGCTGACATTTTTTCCCCTTAAAACGATGAATGGACATGCAAATTTTTGAAAGAGTTGATAGCCTCAAACGTACATTTTACAGAATGGTTCACGAAAACTCGCCCAAACATCCACTGATACTTTCCGGGAGTCGTTATCCATGAGCAATCTTCTACGACGTCAATTTCTCCAAACCACTTCTGCAGGCATGCTGGGTTTGATGTCTGCCCCCACCTTATTCGCCGACAACAAATCGCCCAATGAAAAAGTCATTGTGGGAGTTATGGGAACATCCCGCAATGCCAGCGGCAGTGATGGACGGGGCACCCATCTGGCAAAGGCTTTCGCGAACCTGCCGAACTGCGAAGTGAAAACCGTTTGCGATGTCAACTCCCACAATGTCGGCAATGCTCAGGAAGGGGTTGCCACAAAACAGAATCGCAAGCCGGAGGCGATCACCGACTATCGACGCATGCTCGATGATCCCGACATCGATGCCATCGTCATCGCCACTCCCGACCACTGGCACGCTCCCGCCGGGATAGCCGCCTGTCAGGCTGGCAAGCATGTGTATGTCGAAAAACCCTGCTCTCACAATCCTCACGAAGGAGAGATGTTTATCGAAGCGGCTCGTAAGTACGATCGTCGAGTACAGATGGGGACACAGCGACGCAGTCGACCCGGGTTGCAGGAAGCGGTTGCAAAACTGCATGAAGGGGTCATCGGAAAAGTGCTGTATGCGAGTTGCTGTTATTACAACGCCCGGGGTGGCATCGGGCATGGAAAACAGGTGGCTGTTCCCGATTACTTGAACTGGAATCTGTGGCAGGGACCGGCTCCGCATGTGGAGTACCGGGATAACATTGCTCCTTACAACTGGCACTGGTTCTGGGACTGGGGCACCGCTGAAATGGGCAACAATGGGGTGCATTATCTGGATGTCCTCCGCTGGGGATTGGGTGTCGATCATCCGCAGGAAGTGAGCAGCACGGGCGGCAAGTTCCGGAACGAGGATGATCAGGAGACACCGGATACGAGTATTTCGACGTATCACTTTGGCGATCGATTCATCACGATGGAACAGCGAAGCTGGATCAAGACCACGAAATTCGACCCCGCCACACCGATGAGATTCTTCGGCGAAGGCGGCTCGTTGGAGATCGTTTCAGATTCAGGCTATCGCGCCTACGATCCGAACGGAAAAGAACTCGCCTCCGGCTCTGGAGCAGGCGGAGAGACCAATCATCTCCAGAACTTTGTGGACGCCATCCGCGGCGAAGCCGAATTAAACTGTGAAATCGAAGAAGCCCACAAGAGCACCCAACTATGCCATCTGGCAAACATCTCCTATCGAGTCGGCCGACGAATCACCCTGGATGAACAGACCCATCAAATCAAAAACGACCCCGCAGCCATGAAACTGTGGAGCCGTGAGTATGAGAAAGAGTTTGAGCCAAAGGTGTGATTGAAAGAGCTTGGGTGGCGGGGGCGCTCTGCTTTAGCGGAAGCCCCCGGAAG
>DEML01000022.1:0-14510 GCA_002359185.1 Planctomycetaceae bacterium UBA2671 | reverse complement strand
GCGCCCCCGCCACCCTTGTTAGAATCGATCAAAAACTATTTCTTGAATTCCCAGCTGGTGTTGTCGGCGAAATTGACATCTCGGGGATTGATGGCGACCGATTTGGTTTCTTCGGGTGCGAAGAAGGCCATCGTGCCAAATTTACGGGTTTCGCCAGCCGGGACGAGATTCCGCTCTCCAGACTGGGAGTGCGGGAAATCTTTGAGCTTCTTGCCGTCGGCATCGAGGTAATCGTTATTGACTGAGAAGTTTGAAATGTCCTTATTGGAATGATTGGTGATTGTATATTTCATCATCATATTGCCGTTTTCTTCGGTCAAGTCCAGGAATTTGAAACTGACGGGAGCCTCGCCTGGAAAGCTGAGCTTGGCAATCTCTTCAGGCATGTTTTTAAATTCCGCCAAAGGGATGTTCGAAAGCGAAAGAGTTTCATCAAATTGCTGGAATTCTTTGACGATCTGAACCTGAAGTTTAGCAGGAGCCTTTTCGAAATAAGCGTTTGTAGTGCCTTTGTCGCCTGACCAGAATCCGCCTCCACCGCTCGATTCGACCGGGTTCCCCTCTGCATCAAGCCCGAGAATTGTGATCTGACCGTTGGAGAGTCCCGTGTACTCGATTGTGAAATTTGCATCGGCATTCGGGTTGATCCGAGCCTGCTTGAGAGTAAGAGTGAAATTTTCTGTTTCAATCGTCTCCCCCTTTTCGAGTTTGTCGAACGTCTGGGTAATAATTTCCGTGGGTATGGAATAGTAAAACTGAGTATCAATCGATTGAATCTGCTGGACGGACTGAACCAGGTTTCCCAGAGGTATTGAATCCTCAATGACGGCATGCTTGAGGCTGACCTCCGACATCATTATCTGGTAGCCTGAGGATTCGATTTTAAGTTTGAGATCACCCGTTCCCGTTAACTGGTTGATGATCCAGCGGGCATTGGTTTTGTTTTCGGAATCAGCTTGATCGGTCACCTCCTGCAGACTGGAAACAGCAGCACTGGGGATCCCGGCTGCAATCAATTGCAGTTTCAAATCTCCTGCCGCATAGGGAGGATATTCATTGAGGGAAGAAATCGTGAGCAGAAACGGGCCACTGAAGGTGGCTGGAAAAGGCCGCGGGCCTTCTTTGAAGCCGAGGGATTTCAGACGATATCGCGGATAAAGCCCGACCTGTTCACAAGCAGCTTCGATGGCCTGCAATCGGGAAACATCCTGTAGATTCAACGTGATCGGTTTGGAAAGTGCATCCTGGAAATCCTCGGGATTGAATAATTCGAAACCGCACTCAGCAGCCATTTTAGTAATGAGTTCAGCGGCCGGCTGGCTATCAACGGAGACGTCCACTTGCCAGGCGTTTTTATATTCTTCAACAGTCACAGCCTGCATCGGCGGTAATTCGTCCGATTCTACGTACTGATAATCAAAATCATCAAAATTCTGCATTTCACCAAACTGCATTTCGGCCTGATCGCCAGTCGCGTTCTCCATATTGAAGAGCTCATCTGGAAGATGGATTTTCCAGCGTTCATTCAATCGTTGAAATTCAATCGGATTACGCTTGTCATTATTGACAACAAAAGCGGTCGCCTTATCGCCTTCGATTTTGAGTTCCTCCAGCTTCGCATCGGTCACTTTGCCCAGATCAAAGTTTCCACCCGATTCCGACATCCAGGCCATGAGGTCTTCCAGAAAGGCAGGTTTATTTTTTATCGCACTGCCAAGCATCCGCATCATGTTCTGCGGACTTCCTTCGGCTGCAGGCGGAGCGGATCCCGGAAATGGTGACTCCGCATCCGGGCCAGCTCCGTGCTTTTTCATCAGTGCTTCAAATCCCTCTTTACTCTCCGGATCAAAAGCCGCAGTAAGAGAGGACATAAAGATCATCACACCACACAAAGAGGCCTGAGAATCTTCCGTCAGACAGTTAGCCCCAGCTTTCCACTTTCCTTCATGAACATTCGTTTTGAAGGTCGCAAACGTCGCTTCGGGCTTGCTCAAATCGAGACTGAGATCTTCCTGAGGAGCCGCTTCCGCTACGGGTTTTTCAACATCTGGAAGATTCACCTGCTTCTGCTCGGGAGCTTCCTGAGAACTACAGCCGAGAACCGTCAGGAGCAGGAATGATGTTAAGATCCGCGATCGTGTAATCTGCATGAGTGGTTCCAATTGTGGTTAAGTCGATGTGAGTTGCGAACAGCTTATACGAATTGAGGCGAATGCCTTAGCTTAGCAGGCTGTGATACTAGACGTATCAAATCCGTGATTGGATCAAAGAAATTGGAGAAATTGGATTGAGATTTTTTATTCCCCGTTTTCAATCGCACTCCAGAGAACGCCTGTGAAATAGTCAAAAGCGGCATGATCGTCAATTTCCGTCAGGACTTCCAGATTCGCTTCCTCGTGTCGCACGCCGCGTCGATCGACGACCAGCATGCCGCGTGTCAATTCGCCACCGGTTTCCACATCGACCGACATCAATCTGCGTGAAAAGAACTGCGGACGGACCGCTGCGGCCAGAGCCGCCAGACCGTTTAAGGCGATACCTTCCTGTCCCAGATGACGACGTGAAGAACGCAGCGCGAAGGAAAGCAACTGGTGCACCAGTTCGGAGATGTGAGATTGACTATCCTGAGGCAGTCGGTCCAGCGCCCCGAAATTCAACCGGAGTTGATCCGAAATATCGAGCGGAACCAGCGTTTTCAGACACTTGGATTTGAAGACGTATCGAGCTGCTTCGGGATCCGCATAGACATTTCCTTCGGAGGTCGCAGTGACATCTCCGCCATCGGTGATCGATCCCCCAAGGCAGATGAGCGATTTGACATCCTGCAGAAAATCGGGATAGATTTCACAGGCCAGCACAATGTTTGTCATCGGGCCGAGCGTGATCACCGTTACTTCGTGAGGATTGCTGCGGACAACATCGACCAGCACCTTGGCCGAAGCATGCGGACTGGCCAGACTGACGGCTGTTGTTGGACAATCACCGAGTCCGTTCTCGCCAATTAAAAGAGGAATGGGGACTTCCCGTAACGAAGAAATTAAAGCGGGAAGTTCTTCTTCCGTGCAGCCGATCCTCGGGTACTTCTGCGGATCCATCCGGTTGAGAATCGTTTGCAGGTTTTGATTCGCCTGCTTCCCACTGACCACTCCTGCGGTTGCCGTCAAAGCGAGGACATCGACTTGCGGATCGAGAATCGCAACCATAATCGTCAACGCGTCAACAATGCCTGCATCGGCATCAATGACGATTTTGTGTCGACGGATCGGCGCCATCGCCTCAGTCGGTTGAGATTTGACTTGCGGTTCAAATTCTTCGGGAACTAATTCTTCAGGACTCATCAGTCACACATCCCAGGGAAGCAGATTTTACGGTCATTATGTATCGATGCAGCGCCCCGCGTTCGTATTTGTAAGGAGGCATGACCCAATTCGCTTTTCGTTCAGCCATTTCCTCGGGGGTGACATCGATACTGATTTCATTCTTCACTGCATCAATGGTAATCGGATCGCCGTCTTTCACCAGAGCAATCGGCCCCCCTTCCTGGGCTTCCGGACAAACATGCCCGACAATGAAACCGTGAGACGCACCCGAGAAGCGACCATCGGTAATTAACGCAACATCTTTTCCCAGACCCGTTCCAATCAAAGCAGCCGTCGGAGACAGCATCTCCGGCATTCCAGGCCCTCCCTTAGGACCTTCATAGCGAATGACAACAACATCCCCTTTTTGAATTTCCTTGTTCTCGACGGCGACAATCATGTCTTCTTCGCAGTCGTAAACGCGAGCCGGTCCCGTGAACAAGGTTCCTTCTTTGCCGGTAATTTTCGCGACCGCTCCATCAGGTGCCAGATTTCCCCAGAGGATTCGCAAGTGACCCGTCCGCTTAATTGCATGCGCGACATCGTGCACGACATCCTGATCGGCAGGAAAGTCGGGAATACTGGCCAGATTCTCTGCAACCGTTTTGCCGGTCACCGTCATGCAATCTCCATGCAGATAACCTTCCGCCAGCATGTATTTCATGACTGGAGGCGTGCCCCCTGCTTTGTGCAGATCGACCATCGAATATTTTCCACTCGGTCGCATATCGCCGAGCAGAGGTGTCCGTTCGCTGATTTCCTGAAAATCTTTCAGAGTCAAATCAACATCGACCGAACGAGCCACCGCTAGCAAATGCAGCACCCCATTGGTCGATCCGCCAAGTGCGATAATCATCGTGATTGCATTCTCGAACGCTTCTCGCGTCATGATATCCCGAGGCTTCAAATCCATTTCGAGCAGACGCAGAATGTAATCGCCAGTCGATTTGCACTCAGCCACTTTGAGGTCATCTGTCGCCGGAATCGAGGAGCTGTAAGGGAGCGACATCCCCAGAGCTTCCATCGCGACTGACATCGTATTTGCAGTAAACATCCCACCACAGGCTCCTGCTCCCGGGCAGCTATGACGCACGATGTTATGTCGTTCTTCATCAGTAATACGGCCAGCCAGATATTCGCCGTAAACTTCGTTGGCCGAGCCTACGTCGATCATTTTTCCATTCCAGCAACCTGGCTGGATGGTGCCACCGTAAACCATCAATGCAGGTCGGTTCATGCGACCAGCCGCGATCAGGCAGCCGGGCATGTTCTTGTCGCACCCGGGGAGTGCAATGAGGCCATCGTAGAAGAAAGCTGACATCACAGTTTCGATGGAATCGGCAATAATATCCCGACTTTGCAGCGAGAAGGACATCCCTTCTGTCCCCATCGAAATGCCATCACTCACGCCGATGGTGTTGAATCGCATTCCAATCAGATTCTTCGCCTGCACGCTTTCGCGAACCGCTGTCGCCAGATGATCCAGATGCATGTTGCAGGGATTTCCATCGTACCAGATGCTGGCGATGCCAATTTGAGGTTTGTTCATATCCTCTTCACTCATCCCGGTCGCATAAAGCATCGACTGAGAGACACCCTGCTTCCGCGGCTGGGTAATTCGGCTACTGTATTTATTGAGTGAACTGGTGGCGCTGGTGTTCTGGGAGATCATTCGAGATTCCATCAACTGGTGTTCATCGAGACGGAGATATGTGAGAGCTTATTGTAATCAAAATGCCCACCCGATTTACAGGTCAGGATGTCTTCCAAAAAATCATTCGGCCGTTCGTCAAATGGAATGACGATTAACTGATTTTGAATTTGAACCGCAGATGGACGCAGATAAACGCAGATAAAATGAATCTGCGTCTATCCGCGTTTGTCTGCGGTTCATTATTTTTCTGTAAAGTGGAGTGAGTGAGATCGGCACGTACTGTAAACACATAAGCGGTCTATATTTCAGAGATGGAAATCCGGCATCCCTCTGAAACAAGGTTTACAAACCCGTAAATACCCCCGACCCATTCATGATTGTTTGTGCGACAGGGGAGTGAATCCCGAAAATGTATGCCAGTATCAATGAACGCCGTTTGTTTGCTGGATTGCGGGTGATTATACTAAGCAGAACTTCTTCAACTCGTCGATCACCCTCTTCCTCAAAAAGTCATCTGCTATTTTATGACGATTTCCGATTCCATCTCGTTACCAGTTCTGAATCCTCAGAACGAAGAAATCGTCCCGATGCAGGCGACTTCTCCCCTTTTGAATTTGTCGGGGGAGCAAAAAACCTGCCGGATGGTCACGCTGGGATGTAAAGTCAATCAGTACGAAACTCAACTGGTTTTCGAAGCTCTGCAGAAAAATGGGTATCGGGAAGCAACCGAAGATGAAAATGCGGATCTGTGCGTCGTAAACACTTGCACGGTAACACATACCGGCGATTCCAAATCCCGACAGGTCATTCGTCAGCTCTCTCGGAAAAATCCAGGGACCCGCACATTAGTGATGGGCTGTTATGCCACCCGGGAACCTCAGGATCTGGCGAAACTGCCCGGTGTTTTTGAGGTTGTTACTAATAAGAAGGAACTTCCCGACATTCTGCAGCGTCACGGAATTTACGATATGCCTGTTGGCATCAGTGAATTTGAAGGCCGCAGACGGGCTTATGTCAAAGTGCAGGATGGCTGCATTCTGAAGTGTACCTATTGCATTATCCCCTCAGTCCGTCCCGGTTTACAGAGCCGTTCTCCTCAGGAAATCGAAGAAGAAGTTCGCCGATTGATTGACAACGGCTATCTGGAAATCGTGATCACCGGAGTGCATGTCGGACATTATGGAGTCGATACAACGCGAGGAAAATCAGGAAAAGCTCCGTTTCGGTTATGGCATTTATTCGAAAAACTGGACAAAATCCCGGGAAACTGGAGAATGCGGTTGTCGAGCATTGAAGCGGTCGAAATCAATAACGATTTCATCTCAGCAGCGGCCAATTGCGAGCATCTTTGCCCGCAATTTCATCCTGCTTTGCAAAGTGGATCAGAAACTGTTCTGAGAAGAATGCGGCGGCGATACAGCATGGCTCGATTTCAGGAAAAACTGCAGCAGATGCGTGAGCGGCTCGATCATCCCGCCTTTACCACCGATGTGATTGTCGGCTTTCCAGGCGAAACCGAAGCCGAGTTCGAAGAGACATTACAATCCTGCAGGGAGGCTCAGTTTATGAAAGTCCATGTTTTCCCTTACAGTGGGCGAAAAGGGACGAAAGCGATCGATTTCTCCGATCAACTCCCCCCACAGGTCATCAAAGAACGCGTGGCTCGACTCAGTGAGTTGGAACGTGATCTGGCGGAAGATTATTATCGAGAGCGAATTGGTCAGACTTCTCAGGTTTTTGTCGAACGAACCTCCCAAAAGCAGGACGGCTGGGTTCGAGGAACGGATGAGCGTTATGTCCCCGTCGAATTTCCCGGGAAGAAATCGGAGATTGGATCGTTTCAAACGGTAACGGGCCATCAGGCATTCCGAGACCATCTTTCAGCAACTCGCGGCGGGCCAAACCATGAGTGAATACACAAAAAACTTCCAACCCTTCTATTTCTCGCTCGAACCGAACGGGAAAATCGCAGTCGTACGTTTCAAACATCCTCGACTCTCCGAAGAAGACAACATCGAACAACTCGGCTTCGAGCTAATGCACATCGTCGATCAACTCGGCTACAATCAGATCATTCTCTCGATGAAGGGGGTCGAATGGGTCACCTCGTCTATCCTGGGAAAACTGATCCATCTGCACCGACACCTCCAGCGGATCAATGGAGAACTCGCCCTTTGCGAACTGGCTCCCGGCGTTGTCGATGTCATGGAAACCAGCCGACTACACACCTATTTCTGTATCCTGCCTGGGGTAGAGGAATCCATTGCTCAGTTCGAGACTGAGAAGTGAGCAAGAATCTTAACCCGAAGCGTCAGTTTTGAATTTGCACATTTTTATCTATGATCGTTGAAAACAAGAAAAATACGATGATAAATGGTGCCACGGCTCTGTGAGCCGTGCATTGGGTGATCTTACTTTCTTCCAACGCTCCTGATGCCTCCACACGGAAAAACACGGCTCACAGAGCCGTGGCACACTTGTGTTAATCAAATTTTAATTCTTATAACTGCAAAACGTGCAACTTCAAAAAGCGTCAGCGAGGGGAAGGCGTTCATCCAACAATCGGGCTAAACTTATACCCACATAGCGATTCCTCATCTTATGCAATAACTGATCAACGAGGAGTTTTGATCGTGTGCCGTCCCCTCGCTGACGCTTCGGATTATGATGCTCGGTGCAATGGATTGGTGATTAACTGACAGGCTGGAAGCCTGTCCTACGGACGTAAATCTCGTCGAAAATAACTCGGCACCATTTGAAAGATTCAGATTGTCTTATTTTGTCGCCATCGAAGGAATTGACGGGTCCGGTAAAGGAACCCAGACAGCCGCGTTGCATGAACATTTTCAGCAATCCGGTCTCCGCACCTCCTCCATCACATTTCCCCGATACGGCGAAACACTCATCGGACGCCAGATCGGTCGATTTCTGGATGGCCAATTTGGCGAACTGCAACATCTGCACCCGATTCCGATTTCCATGATGTATGCAGCTGAGCGTTTCGAATCGCGGGAATTGATCTTCGAAAAACTGAACGGATCGGAACTGTTGATTTCCGATCGCTACGTCGGCTCCAATTTCGCTCATCAGGGAGCCCGCCTTAAGGGAACCGAACGCGCAGAATTCCTGGAGTGGATCCAGAAACTCGAATACGAAGTCTTTGGTGTCCCGCGACCGAATCTCGTGATCGTTCTCGACTTGCCTGCAGAAGTCTCCGCGGAACGGGTCGCCATGAAAAATGCCCGCCATTACACCGAACAAGTCACCGACCTGTATGAATCCGACTGCGATTATCTGCTCGGGGTTCGAGAAGTCTATCTCGAACTCTGTGAGCAAAATGAAAACTGGCAAGCCGTTTCCTGCCTTACCAACTCTGGAGAAGCCCGCTCGGCTGAAGAGATTCAACACGAACTTCGAGACTTGATTACATCTCAAATGAATCTACAACTCGACTCCAATTCCTGACGATTCCACTGCTTGTATCGATCCTGACGATGGTCTCGGAATTGATGCTTATTCACATCGATGTTCAATCCCGATGTTCATTCATCCTGCTGACCATAGTCGTTCGATAGTAATTGGGTGGCACGTCAGCAAAAAATCACTGGGTACCATGCTTGCATCGCGCAGTAGGGCAAGCATGATTGGACACGGTTCAACACAGATTTCGCACAAAAAAAGTCCTGTTGGGATACGCTTCGGTAACCCAACCTACTGGCTCGAATGAAACCCATGACAACACTCAACCCAACCTCTGAAAAGCCGCTGACCCGGGAGGGGTTTTTAATGGCGATGATTGCGCTGTTGGGACTGGGCACCATGATGGTTTTCTCCTCGACAGGCGCGACCCGCGTTCTGGAATTGCGGACTGATTATCTGCTCAAGCATCTGACATTCCTCAGTCTGGCTGGCGTGATGTTTTTCATGGTGGTCAATCTGCCGACACGATTAATCCTCAAACTCGCTCCCTGGCTATACATTGCGGGACTCGTCTTGCTGGCTCTGGTTCTCATCCCCGGAATCGGAATGAAGATCAACGGAGCCCGCCGCTGGTTTCATCTCGGGCCAGTCTCATTACAGCCGTCTGAATTTATGAAAATTCTCCTGCCTTTATTTCTAGCAGGAATGTCCCGCTGGTCACGAGAGCGTACTTACACACTGGCCAATGGCATTGCGTTTATCGCGATTCTTGTGACTCCAGTCATGATTGCGATTGAACCGGACCTGGGAACTGCAGCCATCGTGTTCTGTATGGGATCCTGCTATCTGTTTTTGGCCGGCTTTCCGCTGAAGTTGTTCGTTGCAGGATTCAGCTGTATCGTGCCCGTGCTGGGCGGATTGATGCTCTATCGTCCCTACCAGTTAAAACGCGTGATGGATTACGTCACTGCTCTCGGGAATTGGGAGAATGCTCAGTATCAGGTGAAACAATCTCTGCTCTCGATAGGCTCAGGGGGAATCTGGGGAATTGGCCCGGGAAGAGGATTGCAGAAGCTGAGTTTCCTGCCGGAATCTCATACCGACTTTGTCTTTGCAGTCATCGGTGAAGAGCTGGGACTCGTTGGCACGCTGGCAACAATTTCACTGTGGCTGTTACTCTTCCTGTGTGGAATCAAGCTCGTTTTGAGAGTCCAGCAGGATCGCGAACGCTTTGCCCTGGCTGGAACTCTGCTGGCAGGTATCGTCATTCAGGCGGCGATCAATGTTTGTGTCGTCACTTCACTCGTTCCACCCAAGGGGATTTCGCACCCTCTGCTCAGCTACGGCGGCAGTAACCTGCTGGCAACAATGCTCGCCTTTGCGTTAATCGTCAATCTCACTCAGCAACAGAAAAACACTCATTCAGACAACCAATTGCATTCGACTCAATTCGATTAATAGTCGTACCACAACCCGGCTCCTATTTGCTGCTCATGTTCATCATAGAATGAGAACTGCGGGCTTTCGCCGTTGTAGTAATAGAGTCCCGTGCGAAGCGTCCCCGCTGTCGGGTTGTCCCCTTTCCAGGCCCAACCGAACTGCAAAGCAACGTTTCCACCGAAGTTGACTTCCTCACGCAAATGAGTGTTGAAGGCAATGAATGGCTTTCCCTGAGGCCCGGTGGGACGGGTCGGCCCATAATCGAATCCGAACTGGAATTCCCAAGGCTCGGAAAGTTCATTGTGAAACGACCAACTCGTCTCTGCGTAAAGTCGCAATTCGGGAAATGCATAATAGGAGTAACCGAACACGAACGCATCGCGGAAATAATTCAGCCGATCAAAGCCGACATTGTTCAGCAGAAACTCATCCCCAAGATGTGAACTGACATGATAAAACCCGAACTTATACCGATGCGGCCCATCTCCATAAGTTCCAAGCAGGTCGTAGCGATAGTCGGTTGCAATCACATCCAGATCACCCCAGTTCTGCCGCAACTTGGCACCACCAACCAGATCGAACTGAAAACCTTCGGGGGTATCGTGCGGGCCAAAACGAAACAGGCCGAGACGCCCCCCCATCGTTGACTCGACGAACGTCTGATCTCCACTCACGTTGACTATCTGCGTCGACAATCTCGGCTCTGCGGCACTGGCCCAATAGGTTCCATAAATGAAACCTTCCGGCAGAAATTGTCGTTCCCAGATTTCGACATACGGTGAGCTGTATTGAACATTCTGAGTTTCAGTATATTCGGGAATAAACGGCGGAGCTTCACCTGCAATCATCTCTTGAGCAGAAACATCTATGCCACCGAAGACAAACAGCCCTGCCATGAGGCAGATTTTGACCAGTGAAAAACCGAAGCCTGCGAAATGTTGTAGTGCTGCATCCGTCGTAGAATTCATTGCTGAAATATCTGAGAGCTTTCGCATTGGCTCCTCCTTGAACCATCACCGCGAAATAGTCGTTTATCACCGACTGCTGACCTGAATTTAGTTTGAACTGATAAAATCGATTGTGGGCTGTTTCATTGGTTTGATTTTATTTGCAGATTTTTCCCCTAACAACGCGAGCATCGTGCGGATGATGCCGGGAATATCTCGTTCTCCTGTTCCTGATCGGGCAACCACAGTCATTCCATGAGCAGTATTTACAAAGAATGTCGCCAGATCCGCAGGTTGATGACCTTCGGGCAATTCACCCAGGTCTTGAGCGTCCTGCAGTTTCTCCTGCAGCATCACCTGCATATCAGCAATTAATTTCCGGGCACGATGTCCCACGGGATTCTCGCTGGAACCAAATTCAATAATTGTGTGACTGACCAGACACCCTTTACAGTCGTGCTCTTCCTGAAACTCCTGCCAGCCACGCACCCAGGTCCGAACATTTTCCAGCGGAGTGCCGGAACCATTCAAAATTTCCTGGGTCCGGAGAAAAACATTACTGGCGTACAACTCAAAAGCCCGCTCGTAGAGAGCCTTCTTATCTCCAAATGTCGAGTACATACTCCCGGAATTGATGCCCATCGCTTCCAGCAATTCCTCGCAGGACGCGGCTTCATAGCCTCGTTTCCAGAAGACCTCTAAAGCGGCGGCTAACGCCTGCTGCTCATCAAATTTTTTAGGTCGTCCTACCATGGAAGATTCGGGTTTAGGGGCTCGGGATTCGGGATTCGGGATTCGGGATTCGGGATTCGGGATTCGGGATTCGGGATTCGGGTAGAAAGTTTCGTTGGCTTGAAAACACTCAATACTCAACCTTTAACCCACAGCCCATAGTATCGTCCTTTTTGAATCCCGATTCAACATCTATTTGAATCAGGTTTCAAAAATGCAAAATTGACATTGGCCTGGTCTCGCAGCTCCTCCAGACTACCGCCACTCAGCCGCCCAATCAGAAGTCTCATATCCACTGCGAATCCGCCATTCTCTCAGCACACCGAGCAATTCGCGTTTCTGTTCGACGTAATTCTCGTCATCCCATAAGTTTCGGACTTCCGTTGGGTCATTCCTGAGGTCAAACAATTGTCCCCAGGGCTCATCGAGGAAGTGGACGAGCTTCCAGTATTTGCTGCGAACCATTGTCATGAATTGGGTGCCGGTCAGAATTCCATCCTGAGCCTGTTCGGCAAACACGTACTCCCGCTCCTGCCACTCTTCCTGAAACATCGCTGGTCGAATCGATCTCGCTTCCAGTCCTGCAGGCACTTCCGCCCCGGCCAGTTCCAGAATCGCAGGGCCAATATCCATCTGCTGACACAATCCCTCAATCTTCTGCCCCGCAGGAATCCGTCCCGGCGACCAGACCACCAAAGGCATTTTCGTGATCGTGTCGTACATCGTCCATTTCTGGCTGTGTCCGTGATCAGTCAGGCAATCGCCGTGATCAGACGTGAAAATCACAATCGAATTTTCCAGATACCCCTTCTGATCGAGCGTGTTCAGAATCTTCCCAACCTTCTCATCGATCATCGTCACGTTCGCCAGATAGTAAGCCCGCTGACGAAGCCGTTGCTCTTGGGTCGGATTCAACTCCAGCACGACCGAATCATGATCAACTTCCTGATTATGCGTTCGCAATTCCTTGAATGGCTCCGGCTGCCCATCAAGTTCTTCCTGCGTTACTTCCAGCAGGGGCAGATCTTTTTTCAGATACGACTCGGCGTATCGGGGAATCGGATCGTAAGGCGGATGCGGCCCCGGAAATCCGATCTCCAGAAACAATGGCTGCGTCAGCGGTTTCGACTCCAGCCACCAGCAGGCCATATCTCCGACAAACATATCACTGTGCAAATCTTCGGGCAGTTCCCAGTCGAACGCGCCAAGAGCATCCCGATAATCATCCCGCTTCCGATACAGTTCCCGCTGCTGCTTCACATGCCCGCGAATCTGTAGAGCCTTGTCCCACTCGTCAAAATAAAACCGCTCTTCGAGATAGCGATCCTTATTCTCGACGACAAACCGCTCATGAAAACCGAGTGGCGTATCGTAAGGATAACTGTGCATCTTCCCGACATTCACACATCGATAACCCGCCTGAGCCAGTTTTTCGATCCACGACCACCGCCACAAATCCGCATTCTTCAGCACACCCGTCGTATGTGGATAGTAACCGGTAAACAGACTCGCCCGCGCCGGCGCACAGGAAGCAGCCGTGATGAAACAGTTCGTAAAGGTCGTCCCCTCATTGACGAGCCGATCCAGATTCGGCGTTTCCATGTAGGGAAACCCCAACGCATTGATCGTATCAAACCGCTGCTGATCAGTAATGATAAAAATAATATTCGGCTGGTCGGACATCGCTGTTTTTCTACTGGATTCGTTTCTTGTATCGATGAGGCAGAAACTAAGTGGATCTCAAATCACGGAAGCACTTTGACACAATTTACTATTCAGCGTACTCAATCTGCATGATAAATTGAATCCAAAGTTCCAAGCTCACAAAGAGAAGAATTGGCAGGAGAGCCACAAACATAGCGACAAAACCTTCTCGGCCTGGCCAAGTCATTCTCAGTTGCTTCAGTGCTTTCAACCCCATGATGAATGTGCAGGGGATGCCAATGCAAAATAACCAGATCCCCTGACCCACAGGACGAATTCGTGAGCCAGGAGGAATAAACAAGATAATATGCAGAGAGGAATAGAGTAGGATCAGGCAGCTGAACCCAGAAATGATATTAATCGTACGCTGTCTGAGTTCGCATTCCATAACAAAATATTTACCAGAGGATAAAGTGGTTATTCAAACATCGCGTTAAACCGTCGTTGCATTTCTTCATGCGAAACGTCTTCAATGTGCGAGCCGAGGAGCCATTCGTGACCAAACGGATCAAGCACTTTCGAAGATCGTTCCCCATAAAACTGATCCTTCGGCTCCATCACCAGTTTTGCCCCCGCTGCCACCGCCTGATCAGTCATCGCGTCGACATCTTCCACATGCAGATGCACCGACGATCCCGTCCCCTCAAAAGCTTCCGGTCCCTGAATGCCATACTCGGGATACTCATCGGAAAGCATAATCGTCTGCGTTCCAAATTTCAGTTCCGCATGACCAATCCGCCCACCCGGCTCGGCTAGCCGAAACATTTCCACCGCTCCAAACGCCTGCTGATAAAACTCAATCGCCGCAGCTGCATTACGGACCCGCAAATACGGATAAACTTCGTGAATGGCGTTGGTTGTCATCGCTGTATTCCCGAATAGAGTGAGGTCCGAATGGACGACTTGAACTTGCTTCCAATGGAGCAGTACATGTTACTCTTATCATTCTACTTTACAAATTAAGAACCGCAGATGAACCCAGCGCGGCTTAGCCGCAACCAATTAAAAAACTGAAAAATAACCACCAGGACGCCAAGTGAAACAAGGAAAACTTTCTAAAATAATATTTTAAACAACGAAGACACAAAGAAATTCAGGAATCTTGAAAATCAATAAAAAACACAAAGATGGATTTGAGGGAATACTGTTACAGAACTCTTCTCGCCTTGGTGGTAATAAAACTGATCAACAAGATCTCCTGTTTCACGACACCCAGACTGAGTAATAAACAGTAACCGTTCACACCCTGGAATC
>DEML01000023.1 GCA_002359185.1 Planctomycetaceae bacterium UBA2671 | reverse complement strand
ATCAGATGCACAATTTCCCGCGCTGCTTTACTTAGAGGAGTGCCGCTGAGTTTTGCCAGATCCTTGAGCGTCTTCTCCAGATGCCTCGGTTGAGTCAATAATTCAATGTCATCACGAGGCTCGGGTTGATCTGTCAATTTTCGCGTAACTTCCGGATGGGCTTTCAAATGAGCGAGCACCCAATTCTGCAACTCCGGCTCATCAATCGACTGCAACGCATGCGCAAACCACTTTTGAATTTCGATGAGAGATTGATCCGATTGCGATGCCATCTCCCGAATTAAAGCCATTTGCTCTTTAGTCTGGTTGATCTCTTCCAGCATTTTCTGTCTTTCCTCAGACATCTCATCCTGAAGCTGGTCAAAATAATCTTTCCTTTCCTGTTGATGAATCTGTTCATCAAGAACCTGATGCTCCAGATCAGCCCGTCGTTCAACCGACTGAAGCAACTGTTTGGCGATCTCATTGAGCTCTTTCTCTGAGAGCAGGGGATGAAGCTTGTCGAGTAGATTCTCAACCTGCGTTTTGTCGGCTTCAATGCGCTTCTTGATATTCTCTTCTCGTTCCTTGAAAGATTTTGCCCGCTCTTCAATCTCTTTTTTCCTTTTGGCTTCCTCAGCTTTCATCTCCTCCGCCAATTCCTCCAGAAGTGAATCGTCCGGCTTTTCAATTGGAGTGCCAAAGGGATCTGTGACAGGATCTGGTTGATTTCCTCCAAACGGATCACTCCCTCCAAATGGATCGCCTTCTTGAGCGTGGATAAATGGAGTGACAACGAGCAGGCTGAATAAGACCATCAGGGATGGAAGCTTGAACAAACTCATTGAGTTAATTCCTTTTATTGACGGATTTCGTAACTGACTGGTCATCAGTTTTCATGATGCGCATAATAGAGGAACTCCAAGCTATCTGGAGATTCCCTGAAACGCAAACACTTTTTGTACAGCTCGTGGGATCGCACCAGAAAACAGGCCTGACTTACTTCCCACCAGAGACAAAAACCTTCCAACTTCAGGTTTAACCCGTTTGCCGATATGAAACGGAAATTCTCACTTTTTGTTACGACACTGCTATTGCTCGTCATCTTGGGGATTAGTTTTTCTTCCCCGACGTGGCAACATGCGCATACTGATGGAGATCATCCACACCAGCATGGTCACGGCTCCGATCATGGTCATGCTCATTCGCATAGCCATTCACACAGTCACTCGCACTCTCATCACCACTCTCATTCCCATGGTCACGGGCATTCACATGCTCATTCACATTCTGATGCTGGCAAGCCGGGCGAAATTCATCAGGAACACGCCCACTTTTCTCTCTTTGGATATGTCTTTACGATTCCACTTCCTTCCCGTTCTGAGAAGAACAGAGTTGCCACGACCACCCACGCAATCGATTCCCAAACGGTTGAAGCCCAGAAGGCATTGGGAGTCACATTCTGGGAGTCTGAAGATTTTCTTTCCTGGTCGGTCCTGTTGAAGTTTGACCTGCTGCCGTTATATGAATGTCTCCACTCTCCTGTGCTCATTGGAAATGGTTCGCTAGTTCCAGACAGTTCTCAATGGCTTCCGCTGATGCACGAAGCACCGCCGACGCCGCCTCCGGAAATGATTGATTTGAGCTTTTCCGTCTAGTCAGACGAATTCATTTCATTCATTTTTTCCGGTTTATCCGGTTCGAGGAGGAGATTATGCCCGTCCGTAAGGCATTTACTTTGATAGAACTGCTGGTCGTGATTGCAATCATTGCCATCCTGGTGGCATTGTTGCTGCCAGCCGTCCAGCAGGCACGCGAGGCAGCTCGGCGTTCGAGTTGCAAAAACAATCTCAAGCAGATTGCACTCGGCCTGCACAATTATGAAACGACCCATTCCACATTGCCACCGGGTTATTTGTGGATGGATGGAACCCGTTACACAACTGTTGCCAATCCTGGATATCCCATCAATTACAATGCGATCGACAATCACATGGGCCTTTCATGGGGAACAATGATTCTCCCCTTCATGGAGCAATCGGCTTTGTACGACAGCTTCAATTTCGATCTCCCCTGTTTTGATCTTGCGAATCGAGTGGCTCGGGAAACCCAAGTGAGTGTGTACCTCTGCGCGTCCGATCCCGATTCCGAAGGTGAGTTTGTCGAGCGGGATGTGAATTTCGCGGCTTCCAGTTATGCCGGTAACTGGGGACCGGCGAATGGTCGCGCCAACACGCCAGTCGATGCAACAGATGACGTGAATCTCGACGACACCCCGGCTCCCAACTCTCAGCCGTCAGGTGCCAGCTTTCCAGCTTGTGGAGGAATTCTCTATCGAAACAGCCGGACGAAATTTCGCGACATCACCGATGGCCTCTCCAATACACTCGCCATTGGTGAGCGAACCAACGGAAAAATCGTCGGCGATGATGGTCAATTCGTAACAGGAGCTGGTGGTGGACATGAGATTTTTGAAAATGCCTGGGCAGCGGCTTGTCGGGATGAAACCGATGCCGGGGACGATCACGGGCATATGGTCCTGTTCGATACCGAATTCGGTCCCAACCGTGCCCGTCAAGATGCCACCGGAACCTACAACTACGGCCCCGACCGCGGCGTCTCCGCGCCGCATCGTGGCGTGGCACAGTTCGCTTTGTGCGATGGTTCGGTCCGCGGCATCAGCGAGAATATCGATCTGGGAACTTATCGTTCACTCAGTTCGCGACAGGGAGGAGAGGTGATCGGCGAATTCTAACCGAAGTCCATCTTTGAGTGAGACTGAAGTGAGAGCATGGTCAATCCAAATTGACCATGCTCTTTTGTTGGGGTCAGCATTCACTCACATTCACCGCCAGTCCACCTTCCGATGTTTCCTTATATCGGGACGACATATCGGCTCCAGTTCGTTTCATCACGCGGATGACACGATCGAGTGATACAAAGTGTTTTCCGTCTCCCCGCAATGCCAGTCGACTCGCGTTGATCGCCTTGACTGCTCCCATTGCATTGCGTTCGATACAGGGGACCTGAACCAGGCCTTTAATCGGATCACACGTTAATCCCAGGTTATGTTCCATGCCGATCTCAGCGGCTTCTTCCACTTGGTGTGGCGTGCCCCCCAGCACTTCCGTCAATGCTCCGGCTGCCATCGAACAGGCGACGCCGACTTCTCCCTGACAGCCAACTTCCGCTCCTGAAATCGATGCGTTTCGCTTATAGAGGGAGCCGATCATCGCAGCCGTCAGCAGGAACTCTTCAATTTTCTTCGTGTGAACTTCCGGGCAAAAGCGATCCAGATAATGCAAAACCGCTGGAATAATTCCCGCAGCTCCATTTGTGGGAGCGGTTACAACTCGGCCACCAGCTGCATTTTCCTCGTTGACCGCCAGCGCATACAAATCGACCCAGTCGAGAATCGACATCGGATCGCGGAGGGAAGCCTCTGCCCGATCCCTCAACACGCGATACAATTCCGCCGCTCGACGTTCGACTCCCAATCCGCCTGGAAGAATTCCCTCGATCTGACAGCCTCGCTTCACGCACTCCTGCATTGTCTCCCAGATCTTCTGCAACCCGGCACTGATTTCCGCATCGGTTCGAAAAGCACGTTCATTCTCGCGTGCGATCTGGCTGATTGAACATCCCTGTTGATCACAAATGGCCAGCAACTCACGAGCGGAACTGAATGGAAACGGTACCTTGACGACTTCTTCAGGCTCATGGCTGGCATTGTCCCCTTCGCGAATAATAAAACCTCCGCCAACCGAATAATACGTCGCCAGATAAATGGCTGTTTTCTGATCTTCCGTAAACGCCTGAAAACGGATTCCATTCGGATGAGCTTCCAGAAAGATCCGACGATTGAAAATTAGATCCGTCTTCTCATCAAAGGCAATCATCTTTCTACCAGCCAGATTCAATTGTTGTTCAGTGCGAATCGATTCAAGCTTCCCCTCGACCGAATCGGGATCGATCTCATCGGGTTTCTCCCCCAGCAAGCCCATCAACACAGCTGAATCTGTTCCGTGACCATGTCCGGTTAGCGCCAGAGATCCATACAAATCGACCTGGATCCGAGTGACAGAATCGAGCAATTGATGATCAGTCAACTCCTGCAGAAACGCTTCCGCTGCCCGCATCGGTCCCACCGAATGAGAACTCGAAGGCCCGATGCCAATTTTGAATAAATCGAAAACGCCAAAATAATGATGGTTCACAACAGGTTGTTCGGTGGCTTGCGACATGGATAATTATGATTGTCCAGTAAGAATTCTTATCGGCTCAGCTTCGGTTCCAGCCAGAGTCCCCAGTCATTACTCGCCCCGTCATCGGTCGCGTGTGTCAGAAGAACCAGTTGCGTCACCCCCTCGACGTTCACATCAAAGGAAATCAACTCATTCGATGTTACCGTTTTTGATTGCCACAAGGTGCGGCCATCTCCCTGAATTTCAAAAGCAACCGTGCCCGAATCATGACCAGCGGCGATACCCACTTTTCCTGTGATCGTCTTCCATGTTTTATTCAATGCGTATTCGTGACGAGAGGGAGCATGAGCGTACAATCCCGTTTCGAAAATCTCCCCATTGGATTCGAGGAGCATCGCTGGATCAGGAATCCGATTGAACGTCGGTTTTCTCCAGCCAACAGATACCGTTGTCGGTTTGAAACTCGTCAATTCCACCTTTGCCTGCTGCCCCGAATAGTCTCCGGGTATCTCGGTCGGTTCCATCATGTCAACAAGTCGTTTTGAGATCAGTTTTCCTTTGTCAGATTCAATAAATTTCAACTGGCGTTGAATTTCACCCGACTTCCCACTGGCAATTGCCTCCAGCAGAGGAGTCAATTCGAGTCGCAATTGAATCGTGGAAACATCGGGTAAACCCTCTTTCGAAACATCATACGAATATTTTAACTTGGCGCGTGTTCCCGAATCTGCCAGGGCTCCGTTGCAATGCAGAGGCACGATTCGCAATTGGCCACGCTTGCCGGGAGTCAAAGCAGAGGTCTGAAATTCAAAACGACCATTGCTGTCAGGAACCGCAGTCGCAGTTGTTGAGTTATAATCGCCTCCCCCTTCCGGATCAAAATAAGCCACCACTCCATAAACGGGCGGTTCTCCTTTCACTGTTCCCGAAACCTGAATCGCCTTTCCTGCCGTCTCAACAGAAAGATTCCTGACGGTCACACTGGCAGAATCGAGATATCCTTTGACAGATCGCGTAAATTGAGGATGCGAAGCCAGCCGCATCGCATGAGCAAACGAGAGAATCGTGCCACGACCTTCTCCACGCAGTTCATCGCCATAAGTGCGATTGCCCGAACCCATCAAAGGTGTCCCGCGAACCTGTTGATCAGGACGCGGAGCACAATGCGGCAATCCAAACGCATGACCCATTTCATGTGCAATCCCGCCGATGAAAATGGAATTGTGCTTGCCGAGGGAGATGCGACCATACTCTCCATCTTTGATCATCGGCTCTTTAAGTTTGATATTTTCGATCGCCAGTTCCGGAGAATCGAGTTGCCAGGCTGTTCCACTCTGATTGGTTCCGCCCGCATAATAGGGAGACTTATGAGTGAAAGTGAGCGTCTTCTGATCCCAATCGGCCAGATTACAGAAGATGACCATCGTCTCTTTCTGGCCATCAATATCCTGCTTTTTCAACTCGGTCAGACATTCTTCCCGAATCTCACGGCCTGAACTCTTTTCATAGTGATCTGCCGGGTGCAGTCCTTTGATGGAATAGATAACGACTTTGCCCTGACGATTCCGCTGCAGATTGAACGTCCTGTTTCCAAACCCGTGCCGTTCCATCTCGGTTTGATAGAACAACTGAATATGCTTCATAATGATGTCGAGCCGCTCTTCATATCGGGCAGGAAATTCCCGATCCGAAGGCGTCCAGCAAACCAGTTGCAAAAACCGATCCCCCTGCTCTGGCTGCATTTCATGCCAGGGATCTAGAATCTTCCGTGCGGCGATCACCTGCTCTTGTTCTTTGACTGTTTCAGCCTGTGTTTTAAAGGCAGGAGCGAGAAGCATCAGAATAAGGAATAGCTTTTTCATCAATAATTTTCTTCTCGAAATTCAAATATTTAATATCGTCTGATGTCAGTAAATACAACTCGAATTTATTAAGCCACAGAGAGCTCAGAGGAGTCAGAGGTGGAAATTGTGAGAACATCGATCATGAATCGTACCACTCTCTGTGCTACTAACGATCCAAAGTATTATTGCTTGCGCAAACTTTCAGGCGGCCAATACGCTGAGTTTTCGAGTATTGGACGGTAGTCAGACAGTAGAGCGGTACTACTTTTGCGGTTTTATTATCTTCTGTTTCTCACTCAGACTGGGTGTCGTGAAATAGGATCTTTTTGATTAGTTTTTTACCACGAAGACACAAAGGCACGAAGAGTTCTGTAACAGTTTTCCCTTAAATCCATCAGCATGTTTTTTATTGATTTTCAAAATTCATAAATCTCTTTGTGTCTTCGTGCCTTCGTGGTTCCAAAATTATTGATTAAAAATCTTCTTGTTTTCCTTGGCGTCTTGGCGGTTAATTTCTTCAGTTGCTGGTGATTGGTTGCGGCTTCGACTCGCTGTGAACTCTGTGCTCTCGGTGGCTAAAAATTAGCCGAGGCTTGCTGTATGAATGGTCCATCAATCAAGGACGATGAAATCACTTGATGGATCGTCCCATTACTCACGCGTGAGGGAAGCTTTCTCCGAAGGCACAATCATATCAATCCCATTGTGGAAGGGATCCCCATTCTGTTGAATCAAACGTCCTTCTCCGCAAATGTAAGCGCTGCCTCGAATAGTCGGAATGATGCCGAGTTCGGGATCGATTCGATAGGTAGCCACAAACCGACTGCCGATAATACTTTCCTGAATCCATTCTTCACCGGGCTTCAATTTCCCATCAGCTGCCAGGCAGGCCAGTTTGGCACTTGTGCCGGTGCCGCAGGGAGAACGGTCGTAAGCTCCCCCCGGGCAGTAAACAAAGTTGCGACTATGGGCATCGTCATTTTCAGGAGGTCCGAACAATTCAATATGATCGATCTCCTCACCATCGGCTCCGGTGATCTGCTGCTCTTTCAATTCATTTCGAATCAAGGCAGAGGCGTCACTAAGTTGACGGATATACTCGGGCTTGATCGGGATCGGACTTTGTTCCACAAGAAAAAACCAGTTGCCCCCCCAGGCAACATCCCCAACAATCGTTCCCAGTTCCCCAATTTGGATTGAGACCTGCTTGCGATACCGATAGCTCGGTATGTTCTCGACAGCCACTTCATTCTTCGTCAGCAAATTTGCTTCGACAATGCCGACGGGCGTTTGAATACGAACGATGCCTAACGGAATTTGTCCCAGATACGCCAGCGTCACCGCAACACCCATAATGCCATGGCCACACATGTTGAGGACACTGCAATTGTTGAAGAAAATCACAGCAGCATCGCACGCGGGCTCATCGGGTTCACACAAAAGTGCCCCTACGATCGCTTCCGATCCTCGCGGTTCATGAATCGCAACACGACGATAATGATCGAATCGATCACGAAACAGTAATCGTCGTTCAATCAACGAACCTGTTCCCAAGTCGGGACCGTCGGCAATGACAACACGGGTCGGTTCACCAGCAGTATGGGAGTCAACAATTTGCATAGAGTTCCCCTTCAGGCTGCCAGGATTTTCCGGACCATGCGGCCCACCATTTCCGGAACAGACTCCATTGAGACTGGATGAATTCTCTTTGACTGTTCGAGAGAGCATCTGAGGAATTGAAATGATATTCGTATTCTGAATTCCCTTCCAGAACCATCAGATATTTGTAATAGAGAACCAGATCGGGACCTTCGTCGAATTTTGAAAGAACCTTCAAGGCTCCTTCGAGTTCCATTGCCAGCTTTCTCGCTTCGGCATCGCCTGCAGCTGCCAGTTCGCACAGCTCAACCAGTTTGAGAACTTCTTTCGGCAAAGCATTTCCGACACCCGTAATTGCACCAGCTGCTCCACAGTTGACAAAACCGTGAAACACCTGCGTATCGACACCAACCATCAACGTCAAATCGGGATCGCCACTCGTGATATGTTCTGCGGCATAAGTCAGTGAATCAGCTCCTCCAAATTCCTTGAAGCCGACGAGATTCTTGTGATCGCGACGCAAATCGAAGAACAGTTCCGCCTTGGTTTCAAAACCGTAATAGGGACTGTTGTAGATCACCGCAGGCAAATCGCCGCCCGCTTCCAGAACCTCTGCAAAGTGCGCCCGTTGAGCAGCAGGGGAGGAGCCACGCGATAACACCCGGGGAATCACCATCAAACCAGCCGCCCCGACATCGCGGGCGTGACTGGCATGTGTCGCCGCCAGTTTCGTATTCTGAGCTCCGGTGCCGACAATCACAGGCACGCCGGCTTCAGTCAGCAGGCGAACCCCCTTAATGCGCTGATGGTTCGTCAGCAACGGCCAGTCGCCCATGGAACCGCAATAAACCACCGCTCGCATCCCCACTTCAATCAACTCCTGCCCTTTGCGAACGAGAGCCTCGAAATCAGGTTCTCCACTGGCATTACATGGGGTCATGAGAGCAGGAATGCAGCCCTGAAAAACCTGAGTCTCTGCAGCCATGATGATGTCCTTATTTTGATTGCTGATAAGTTGAAGACGTTGAAATGAATGGGAATTGAATTCCCGTGAGCCATTCCGAAAAGTTACATTGTTAGTAAATGCCTGTCACCATATTTCTGAATTGTGTTATTATGATGACGAAAACAAATAGATTTTCTCAGAAGTTATAGTTTCTATTGTACCGCTGCTGAGGTGACTCTCAATAATCGAATCTTTGAGAACTATGGTTAAAAAACACAAAAATCATTCCGAGAATCGACTTCAGAGTCTCTACGATTGTTTTCCCGCTCTCAAAATCATGGTAGAGATGTTTTCCACTCTCGACGATATCAATCTCTGCATCAAAGATGTCGAGGGGCATTATTTATGTGTCAATGATGCGTTTCTTCGTAGCGTGCCCAGATTTCGTCGCGAAGAAGTTCTCGGCAAAACCGCTTTTGAAATCTACAGCGAGAATCTCGCCATCGGCTATCAGCATCAGGACCAGCAGTTGCTCTCCAAAGGAGAAAATCTGAACGATCAACTCGAAATGATCACCAATCCCGATGGCTCACTCGGCTGGTATCTTACCAACAAATATCTGCTCATCGATCAGGAAAAAAAGGTCCATGCCATCATCGGCATGTCGCGAGATTTGCATGCGGTTTCCACGAAAGATCCCCGTTACGCCAAACTCGCTGTTGCCTTAAGAAAAATTCAGACCTGCTATAATGAACCGCTCCGCATTCAGGAACTGGCCGACGAAACCGGACTCTCGATGAGTCAATTCGAACGCCTCATGCATTCGATGATTCAGATTACTCCCCGGCAATACCTCACCCGTCAACGCGTCGAAGCCGCTGCCCTTTTGTTGCGGAATACTGACAAAAAAGTAGTCGATATCGCCCTCGACTGCGGCTTCTCCGACCAGGCCTCCTTCAGCAAACAATTCAAAAAAATCACCGGCCTGCCGCCATTGAAATATCGGAGTATGAATCGAATACAGGAATAAAAACAATATGATTTCAAAAGCATTCCTCGAAGTTCTATAGGAAATGACATGGCTCACATTGAAAATATTGAGACAGTAATAATCGATTTGGCAGCCTTGGATCTCATGCCGGAATCAGTCGCCCGCGAGAATGCCGTCCTGGCAGTTTCAATTGCTGATGAAAAACTTCGAGTAATCATTCCCGCAGATGATTCCCAAAATGATGTAATAAAGAAGATCAACATACTTTTTCCACAAATCCGTCTTCAAATCGACACAGCAACTCGAGTTGAAATTGAAGAAGCAATCAAGTTCCACTATCCCGCAAGTACTCAACCATCGATAATTGCAAACCTGATTTTCAGTTCAAATGCCCTAAACGTTGGTATGAATTGACTCGAACGGAGCAGAAATATGAACGTCATTGTTCCCAGTGCAATCGAAAAGTATTTCTATGCCGCAACATTGACGAAATGAATCAGCATGCAGCTGAAGGTGATTGCGTGGCGTTTTTAGACGACGATTCAGACAAAGAAGTAATGGGACTATTATTATTTGATAATAATACCTGAAATTATCGCGCACCAAATCCACTCTTAATAAAAGCAGAGTCGACATCATCAATTACAAAGATGTCATTCATCTTAACTTTGAGAGTGAACCATCATGAATGTTTCAAAAGCAGTCACCCGTGCCCGATTAATCCCAGGACATATGTCTCCAGCAGAACTCAATCTTCTCTCATCACTTGCTGCCGATTTGCCATCTGGTTCCCGCTGGGCAGAAATCGGAACTCTCTGCGGTCGCAGTTTATTAGGTGTTGGTCTGGCCATTTCCGAGAATTCAGAACTTGTCTCCATTGATGTGAACTGGGGAAGTGAGCTTCGAGCCGGTGTGAGTGCTCATGATGTCTTCCATGAAATTGCTGCTTCCCGCAGAGAGGGCTTAACTCTTCATGCATTACGAGTTGCATCTCATCGAGCCGTGCAGACATTTCGAGATGGGTGGTTCGACGTCGTCTTTATCGATGCCGCTCACGATTATGAAAATGTCAGGCAAGACATCGAACTCTGGCTCCCCAAAGTCAAACCTGGCGGACTGCTCTGCGGCCACGATTTCTTCAGGGACTGGCCAGGGGTGATCCGCGCGGTGAATGAACTGCTGCCTCAACGCAAAATTCAGGAAGCCATCTGGATGTACCGCGTGGAGTCAATATGAAGTTAAACATTGAATAGTGATCTGCCGGGTGGCGGGGGCGCTCCGCTTTAGCGGAAGCCCCCGAAATTCCAACGATTCGGGGGCTTCTCTTCGAGAGCGCCACCGCCACCCGTCGGATTGATCAACACAAATTCTCTGTGTTCGCGATGATATAAAATTTCAAGCCTCGTACTGACTCGGAAATATCTATTTTTTGATTGTCTCGATTGAGCTACAATCCAGTCCAAATTCTCCAGAATCTGGATTTGAGAATACTCAAGGAGACACAGGGATGGTCATCTCTCCGAAATTCGAATATGCGTTTGTCAGCACGGTCAAAGGGGGAACGAACTCTCTCTATGATATTCTCGTAAAGCACTACGAAGGAATCCGTTACGGCGATTTCCATTGCAATGACGTCCACGAAATCCCGGCTGATTGGTTGATTTTTACAACCTGCAGAAATCCCTACGTGCGGGCCGTTTCGATCTGGTGGAGTACCTGTATGCGTGGCAAGGATCGCTATCAGTTTCGTCAGTTATGTGCGAATCCCGATTCTTTTGAGGACTTCGCCGAATGGGCCGCGTCGGTTCAAACAGATCTGCACACAATGGGCAATTCCCAGCGTCAACTCCTGATGACTCAATCCGCACGGCACGGCGAAATCGAATTTGACCAGATACTCCGCATGGAGCAGCTCGAAACCGATTTCGCGACTCTGCCTTTCGTGCAGTCTCTCAACCGAGCCATCCCACAATTAAATCCGACCGTCGGGCAGCGACTTTCCGCGGAAAACTATCTGACTGAACGGGCTATTGCCGCTGTTCAGAACTGGATGAGTACAGACTTTGATCGCTATGGGTACTCCCGTGAGGTGTCAGTCGAATCAAGTCTTGGATAAATCCAATGCAGCTTGGAAATACAGACTGGAATCATTTCCGCCGATATGCTCTGGCTCTTTCGATTTTCACTGTCGTTTATAATCTGGCAGAAGCGGCAATCGCAATTACAGCTTCCAACTCGAGCAACAGTCTCACTTTATTCGGTTTCGGACTCGACAGTCTGCTCGAATCCTTCTCCGGTGGCATAATGATCTGGCGGTTCTGGAAAGATCGTTCATCGAATGATTCCACAGGTTTTGAAATCATCGAGCAGCGAGCAATTCGAATGGTAGCCTGCACGTTTTTGCTACTTGGAGCATATGTGCTTATCGATGCTGGCCTGGCACTTTACTGGAGACATCAGCCAGAAGAGAGCTGGGTCGGCATTATTCTGGCGATCGCTTCCCTCATTGTGATGCCGATTTTGTTTATGCTCAAATATCGACTTGGAAAACAGATGCAAAGCCCAAGCCTGGTTGCCGATTCCAAAGAAACACTCGCATGTATTCTGCTGTCTGGAACCATGTTAATCGGACTCGGGACATATACGCTCTGGAAAATCTGGTGGATAGATTCCGTTGTCGCGATTGTGATCGCAGGCTTTTTACTGCATGAGGGTTATGAAATGCTTGAAGGAGAGTGCGGATCTTCCGAATGTCATTGATTGGTGGACTGCTCAATCACGCATTCGACATCTGCATCTCATCGATATCCGAAGGAGGCAACACTTCGCCCATCTTGTCGAAAATTTCATCGACCCCTGGTTTGAAGACATCCCCCATCAGGATATCCGTCATGTGATTGCGGCACTCCGGGTATTCCATGAAGAACTTCGCGAAGCTGAAATCCGGAGCGTAGAAGGCGTACACAAGCTTTTTGAAGTTCTCCAGCCCGCTGATGTATTCCTCATTCCAGCGACCAAGTTGCTGCGGCGAAAGATCGTTCATCTTGTAGCCATCGAGAATCGCATCGGCTGCCATTTCTCCGGAGACCATTGCCAGCAAAACTCCTGAGGAATAAACCGGATCGACAAAGCCGAAAGCATCGCCGATCATTAGCCAGCCTTCTCCGACAGTTTCAGTCGCTCGATAGGAAAAATCCTTAGTCGTTTTGAAATCGCCATGCTGGGTGGAAGGTTCCAGTCGACGCTGCATTTCCGGACATTTGGCAAGTTCCCGAGCGAAAACATCAGCCGCATTCAGATTTGAGTCGCCGAACATGTATTTCATGCTGCCTGTGCAGCCGACGCTGACGACGTTATTAGAGAGTGGAATATACCAGAACCAGGATTTTTTCCCTTCAGTCTGCATGATGAGAGTCGCTCCCTCATCGCGGCCTTCATCCCGGATGGCATTCTCGAAATAGCCCCAGATCGTTCCCTTTTTCAGCAGAGGATCTGACTTCTTAACACCTAATCGGCTGGCAATCATGGCCGATTGCCCGGAGGCATCAACAACAATTTCCGAGGCGATTTCCTGAATCTGATCATTCCCATCTTTGTTCTTCAGCTTGACTTTCACGCCAACTGCTCGTCCCTCTTCGAACAGCACATCCATCACATGGGCGTTCGTGCGGATCGCCGCTCCATTCTCGACAGCCTTTTCGAGCAGGATTGAATCGAAATCTCCCCGTTCGACCTGCCAGGTTTGTGACGATTCATGCGGAATGTATTCATCGAAGTAAAAGGGACGCGTAATTTTCCCCATTTCCGTGACGAACTGCACACTGTATTTTTTGGGGAAAGCTGAATTTTTCATCCGATCGAGCAGATTCAACCGTTT
This sequence comes from Planctomycetaceae bacterium UBA2671, assembly GCA_002359185.1. Taxonomy (GTDB): domain Bacteria; phylum Planctomycetota; class Planctomycetia; order Planctomycetales; family Planctomycetaceae; genus Rubinisphaera. Next base: position 21,498 of record DEML01000023.1, on the reverse strand, counting down.
TAAGGTCGGGTAGCATTTCGGCAGCAGGGATTCCCCGACATGGAAGCGGGGAGTCAGACCACGTTCGAGCGCAAGAACTTTTTTGCCCCCTTCTGCCAGCAAAGCGGCACAGGTCGCCCCTGCAGGGCCGCCGCCCAGAATCACAATATCGTATCGATTCTCAACCTTTGTATTCATGTACGGGCAAGTTGTACTTGGTGTCACCTGAATCATCGTTAGTCCCTCGCAAATTGAGCCGTCAGCCTTCAATACGACATAATACCTGTTTCAACAACTATTCGGTTAAATTGTACCCGAATCTGTTGCTTATCCAACTGTTTTTTTATCGATAATCCGCTTCTTCGTCACTTTGACGACAGGATTCCTGCCATTGCTGGACATTTGCAACCAGAGTTTTCAGCAATTTCTGGTTTTGCTCCGCCAGATCATTTTTTTCTGCCGGATCTGCAACAAGATCGAACAACGCCCAGGTTTTTCCGCGATCGCTCGAATAAATCTTGTGATTTCCGCTCATCCAGGCAATTTGAGAAGCCGACTGAAACCCGATTGGCAGCTCACGCTTCGATTGCTTTCTCTGAATCGCAGGCAGCAGTGAAATTCCATCCAGTGGGCGATCATCGGGATACTCCAGTTGAAGAGCGTCCAGAATTGTCGGCAGATAATCGCTCGTCACCGCGGCAAAATCGGTAACCGATCCCGCCTCGACCACTGCTGGCCATTCGAGCAATCCCGGCACACGAATGCCCCCTTCCAGCAGCGATCGCTTTCGACCAGAGAGAATGCCAGCCGAGCCCGGAGCCAAGTTGGCCTGACCTTCTGGCCCATTATCCGAACAAAACCAGAGCATCGTATTCTGATCCACCTGCAGCTCACGCAGCGATTGACGCAACCGTCCGACTTGATCATCGAGTGCGGAAACGCAGCCGTAGTAATTCCGTTCGTACGCACTCGCTTCGGGATAAATCTGCTGATACTTGCGATCTGCGACGACCGGCAAATGGGGAGCATGAAACCAGATCACTGCTAAAAAGGGCTGATCGTTCTGCGTGGCCTTCTCAATGAAGGGAATCGCACGATCCATTATCAACTGAGAGTCATCGCCGGAGAGGTTGTCTGATACAATTTCCCCCCGTTCATTCCAGTAATGCGTACCATAATCTTTTGACTTTTCTCCCTCCTCAAGAGGATCCCAGGCTTTGCCATTGTTCTTCTGTGGAGCAATCAGGGGATCAAAAGTCGGCACTTTCGATTCCGTCACAAAGCAGACATCATACCCATGCTGCTGCGGCGGCGAAAAATGTTGCTTATTTTTCGGACCACCGCGATTGGCATCTTTGATGTCAGTCGTCAATGTTCCCAGATGCCATTTCCCGAAATGACCCGTTGCGTAACCGGCCTCTTGTAGAAGCTCGGGCAACGCAATTTCTTTGTGTTTCAAATGCCCCTGATTTGCGAAGTAGATTCCATATCGATACGGGTGCCGACCAGTCAAACACGAGCCTCGCGTCGGGCTGCAAACCGGAGCCGCAGCGTAAAAGCGATTGAATTTCAATCCCGCAGCTGCCATCTCCGAAATATGCGGCGTCTTAATGGGGGAGTCTGCATTGAAACAAGTTAGATCGCCGTAACCGAGGTCATCACACATCATCAGAATGACATTAGGACGATTAGGTTTGCTCTCTGCATGGAGTTGCGAAGGAATCATCCCCAATATCGCAATGAGAAACATCCATCCTGGTAAACGATAGCAGATCATCAGGAAGCCTTTCTAAACTCATCCATGAGGAAGTGAGATTAGATTGGCCTCTTGCCGATCTCTTCGGTTATTTACAGTGGAGTCCCACGATTAATCGGCACGCCAATCATGCTGCCGTTGAAGACCATGCCTCCGTCGACGAATCCCTGGAAATCGAATTCAACTCGTTTTCCTTTGCGGATTTTTGTAGTTTGTACCGCCAGCACCAGTCGGGAATTCGGAAAGACGGATTTACGAAAGCGGACATCTTCCATGCCGCCGAAGCCGAGGTATTCTCCGCCGAGCAAATCGAACTTGCGGGCGTAGAAGCCAGCCAGTTGAGCCGCACATTCGCAGAGGATGACGCCGGGCATCAAAGGGAAGCCGGGCATGTGACCAGTGCACCAGAATTCTTTATCGGTAACATCTTTATATCCGACAAGCCCATCGCCTTCGCGATCGACATACACAACAGCCGTCAGCTGTTCCATTTCGTGGCGCTGTGGATTGATTTTACGAATGTCGTCAATCGTGTAGAGCGGTTTGTCGTAATCGAATTGTTCGATGTCATAAAGAGGGCGTGGCGGCATGGCCGTGGTCCTTTCTGCTGGCCAATATGATAAGAACTGTCAAACAGTCAGAGATCAGGCAGTTCGCAATTATTTGTAGAGAGCATAGAATATAAGCTCTTGTACGAAAATGCGAATCCTCAGCCAGGAACTCCGAAATTCAGTGGAAATCAATTCTGTGACTAAATTGCGTCAATTCCTGTTACTCTCCTTATTAATTTGCGGCTGCACACAAGATCAAGCCCCGCCGACTCCCGTTCTGAACCTGCCAGTCCAGACCAATTCCATCGGCATGAAATTCGTCACCATTCCAGCGGGTGAATTTCTGATGGGAGCTCCCGAGACGGACCTGCAAGCCGAAGAGGACGAAAAACCTCAGCATCGGGTTGTTATTACATATGATTATCATCTCGGACAATATGAGGTAACGCAGGCCCAGTATTCCGAAGTGATGGGCCGCAATCCCAGCGAATTCTCCAAAGGAGGACGCGAAGCGGCAGCCGTCAAGAACATGCAGACCGATCAGTTCCCAGTTGAGTTCGTCAACTGGTACGAGGCTAACTTGTTCTGTAAGAAACTTTCCGAACGACCTGAGGAGGTTGCAGCCGGGCGTTCTTATCGACTTCCTACCGAAGCCGAGTGGGAATATGCCTGCCGAGCCGGGACCACAACCCGCTTCACCTTTGGCAACGAACCCGATTCCCACTATGCCAACTATCTCGGTGATGTCGGTCATCCTCGCCCCGTCGGCTCCTATCCTCCCAATCCGTTCGGCCTCTACGACATGCACGGCAACGTCCTCGAATGGTGTTCCGACTGGCATGTCGACGATTATTACGAACACTCACCCGTAGAAGACCCAACCGGCCCGGAAGAACCTGTCGAAGATGCCCGCGTCCTCCGCGGCGGCGGGCACGGCTTCAAAGCCGCGAGCTCATCATTCCGGGATAGTATTCTCCCCAATCGTCGAGGGAATTCGCATGGGTTTCGGGTGGTGATGGAAGTGGGAAAAGAGAGTCGCGAAGAAGCAGTGTTAAATGATTAATTCCCCTTTGAATAAAGTCACTCATTAAAAGAAACGAATTTGCAACAACTACTCAACGCCAAATTTGAACCGCCAATCACCTATCACCTAGGTCAGATATGCACTGGTTGATTAGTTACTGCTGGCTACGGAACCAACAGAGAGTGCTTTCGTTGATAAATTAAATTCATAATCGCAGGAGTTTTACGAATGATTCATCGAGCCTCACTATTGACATGCCTCAGTCTGTTGATGATCTGCCTGGATGCTTCCGTCTTAATGGGCCAGGAACGTAGTGCCAGGCTGAAGGATGCAAAAGCTGTTGAAGCGATCGTGCTTGGATACTGTCAAGAGATCACCAGTGTCAGGACAGACTTTAATACGGGACATGTCAATTCAATTGTCAAGGAAACCTCCGCATTGCAGGATCATTGGTCAGCAGTGTTATTGGAGGGTTATCCACTTTTCAGAAAAATGATGCAGGAGCTTGAGGGGAACGAAGATACCGCAATGAGGATCTATCTTCGGGAGATGATGAATTCCTCTACACAGGATTCCATTCGCCTATTGATGGCTGCAGAGGATATTGTAATGCCTCTTACCAACTTCTCCCCTTACGACAAAAACAGTGATAAGCAATATCAAGTTGCCTATAGTTTTCAAATTGCTGCTGCAAAAGCAGAATTGCTGCTCATCGAGTCAAACCCTGATTTCCTGGCTGATTTTTATCGAATTGCTGTCTGGCGAGGCGTGTTTTTGACAAAGCAAGATCAATTTATTACAGGTGGTGTTTATTCCTATGCGGAACTTATCTCCGGTGAGCAATCAGAGAGCAAATATCACCTTTACGATAGTGATGCTTACCTCTGGTATCTCAGGAACTTTCTATTTCTCTGTGTTGCGACTGGACGGGAAGACCTAATACCTGAAAATCTATCGGAACCTGAGAAGCAAAATGCACAGTTAATGGCTTTGTGGGAAATGTGGTTTAAGGTTCACAGAAGCAATTTGATCTCTTCACCTGGGGGATGCAGTTGGAAACTCATTAAGAGCCCGCTCCTCTCTCCCCATGCTGGACGAAACGACTCATCGAGTGCTAACAAAGATTTACCGGCACTCAATCATTTGCCAGTTACTCCCTTCAAGCAGTGGCATGGAACCCTGCCCGTGCAACCAGTAGCAAAACATCCTCTCTGCACCTAAGCATTCATCTCTTTGCAAGGGTAGAGCGGCCCAGCTATCTGCTTGCGACAAGATGCCGCATTGGCAGGGAAGACATTTTGAGTTGCATTTGTCATGATGGGCACTTCTGGCAAGTCGATGATGATTTCGAGCTTGTCTTTATCGAAAATTTCCTCTCTTCCTGCACAGTGAAATGTGAAACAGTGGAATGCGAGAAGCACTCACTCTCACATTTTGGCTGACTTTTCTGCTCGGATGCGTCGGAGTGGTCTGGTGGCAGGTTTATGGGGGAGCGGCAGTGGGGTATTTTGCTCTGGCTGCGGGAGTTTGTGCTGGATTTGGAGTGACGGCCTTGATGGTGCAGGAGTTGTGCTTCCGGATTGGTGCTGACTTTGCGGGGAGTCTGGGTTCCATTCTGATACGGACATTGGGGCCTCTGCTGACAGTTGCAGTTATGAGCAAATTTTTGCACGAGCCTCAGATTTTTCCCGCTTTTGTCTGTTGTTATCTGTTGACGTTATTGTCAGAGACTATATTGTCTGTTCGTCTGGTGAACCGTTGGGAAAAACGGCGAGCCGAACGTTCCTCTGCGGAATCTGCAAATTAAATTTCATCCACATGTTTCCACTGCCCGGGTCGATCTCAGGTAGGAACCATTGTTGAGCGAGTGATTCATGGCCAGTCCGGTCCTGCACGTAAAAGATGCTTATTATTTCGAGGTGCCAAAGTCGCTTTGGCCTCGAGATTATCAATCATTGGATGCCGTGCCTGCGTATCTGCGTGAAGGCCATCCGGAAGCGACACTGGAAGAATTCAATTATGAACTTTCGGGGAAGATTCTTATTCCTCAGCCGTTTGGCGAACTGAAGAATCTTTATCAGGCCGAATCGGGCTTCTGTATCTCCAAGTTGATGGTTGTTGAGTTGTTCGTGGCTTTGCTGGTTGGTGGAGTGTTTATCTGGCTTGCCAAGCGAGGTTCGACAATCAGTCGTCCGACGGGTCGCCGTCATAATATACTTGAGGCTTTTGTCAGCTATGTGCGTGATGAAATCGCCAAGCCGGCCATTGGCAATCATGATGCCGATCATTTCCTGCCATATTTACTTACGGCTTTCTTCTTCATTCTCGCCTGCAACTTAATGGGGATGGTTCCCGGCCTGGGTACTGTAACGAGTTCGATTGAGGTAACTTCGGGTTTAGCCTTGGTCACCTTTGGAATTGGCCTGATTTCCGGGATTAAACATCTCGGTGTTGGCGGGTATCTGATGAACTTTGCTCCGGATTTAGGTGACAGCCTGCTGTTACAGCCGATCCGGTTGTTGATTTTCCTAATTGAGATTCTCGGGTTGATTATCAAGCATGCTGTGCTTGCGATTCGACTTTTTGGAAATATGATTGCTGGTCACCTGGTACTGGCAGGGGTTCTCAGTGCAGTCGTCGCTACAGCCAGTACTAACTGGTGGGGGACAGCTGCGTTTTTCGGGATTCTTGGAGCGACCGCTCTGAGTGCACTTGAGATTCTGGTCGCCTTTATTCAGGCTTATGTGTTCACAATGCTTTCGGCGTTGTTTATCGGTATGTCGATCCACAAGCACTGAGTTTGTGGCATCAATAAATTCGTGAATGGCTCGCAAGTCGAGACAATATTCCCTGTAACTGTTCGTTTAGGTATTTGAGGAGACGGCTGTGTTTAAAGCTGCCCGTACTGCGTTGATGGTCCTGGGTGTCATGATCATGGCAACCCCTGCAATGGCTCAAGATGGCGGAATGTCAATTCCTGACTCAATCGGAGCTGGTCTTATTGTGATTGGTGCCGCCATTGGTATCGGTCGCATTGGTGGATCTGCTGTGGAAAGCATGGCTCGTCAGCCTGAGCTGGCTGGTAAAATTCAGGTGGCCATGATTATTGCAGCCGCTCTGATCGAAGGTCTTGGTTTCGCAGCACTGCTGCTTGGTTAATCTGTTGCGGAGTCCGCCTCGGGTTGCTGAGGCTGGCTTGGTCTGATTCATTGTTGGCGTCGAGGTCGAGGTGATTTCGTGAAGCTTGTGTCTACATTCGCGGTGTTAACCGCACTGTTCTGCCTGATGTCAGGTTCGGTTTCGGCTTATCAGCCGGAGGGAGCCCCTGCAGATCCGCATGCAACGAGTTCGCCAGACGGTCACGATGGAGACCATGCTGGCGATGATCATGCCGGTCTTGATCATCACCCCCATGTTGGTGAACCTGAAGGTGAAGTCAAGCCGTTCGATCCGAAAGACTGGCGTCTCGATCTTTCAATCTACAGCTTTGTCGTGTTTCTGCTGTTGCTGGCTGCCCTGACGAAATTCGCCTGGGGGCCAATCGTCACTGCTCTGGATGAGCGTGAGGAAAACATCCGCAAGAACATCGAAGATGCAGAGGTTGCCCGGATTCGGGCCGAAGAAATGCTGGCTGCCCATGCCGCCAAGCTCGATGCTGTTCAGGATGAAGTCCGCGAAATTCTCGCGGAAGCTCGTCGCGATGCCGAGCATACGAAGTCGGAAATTCTCGCTTCTGCTCTAAAGGAATCGGAATTGACGAAAAATCGGGGGATTGAAGAAATCAACCGGGCTCGTGATCAGGCACTCGATGAACTGTTCCGTACAATTTCAACTCAGGTCACGGATGCGACTGAGCATGTCATTGGGCGGGCTTTGAATGAAGAGGACCGCAATCGCTTGATCGATGAGTCGCTGGCTCAGCTCTCGAAGATTTAGTTTTGCGTTCTAAATGGTGATAGATATTTCGTTTCTGCGGCTTGTTGAGACCTCGGGTATAAGAACCTCATGATCGATCAATTCGAACAATCTGTACGCGTTCCTAATGTACTGGAAGACCCCAGTCTTAAGGCAATTGCACAGGTTTACGCAGAAGGTTTCCTCAACTCGGATGGTGAGCCCTCCGGTGATGAGCGAGTGGAAGAGTTCTGGTCGTTTCTGACGGATGTGCTCGAAGCCTATCCTGCGATGGAACGTAAACTCGTCTCACCACTTGTCTCAATTGAAGAAAAACAGGCGATCCTCGACCGGACTATTATGCCCTATGCCTCGAAGGTGTTTGGCAGTTTTCTGAAGGTTGTGGCCGCCCATGAACGACTGGATCTGATCCGAGTCATTTACGATGTCTGTGCAGAAGAGAATCAAAAACGTGCTGGTCGTGTGCCAGTCATCGTCCGCTCTGCATCTGATATTAGCGATGAAAAACTCGAGCAGATTCGTCAACAGTTAGCACAATTACTTTCCGCCGACCCGGTGATTAATGTCGAGATCGAGCCTTCTCTGTTGGGAGGCCTCGTGATTCAGGTCGGTGATACCGTTTACGATAGTTCCCTCAGAAACCGACTCGAACAACTCCAGAGTCAACTTCGACAGAGGTATGTCCATGAAATTCAAAGCGGACGAGATCGCTTCAGTTATCCAGAAGGAAGTTGAGAGCTTCGGCTCCCAGCTTGAAACCCGTGAAGTCGGTATTGTCACCGAGGTCGGCGACGGCATTGCCCGTTGTTATGGCCTGGCTGGTGCAATGGCTGGCGAAATGGTCGAATTCTCCAGTGGTGTTCAAGGCTTCGTGTTTAACCTCGAAGAGAACTCCGTCGGGGTCGTCGTCCTCGGAGATTACCTGACCATTAACGAAGCCGATGAAGTCAAATCACTTGGCACCCTGCTATCAGTTCCCGTTGGGGATGCGATGATTGGCCGCGTTGTCGATCCTCTCGGAAACCCACTCGATGGCAAAGGCCCGATCGTTACAGCCGACCGTCGCCCTCTTGAAACTGCGGCTCCTGGTGTCGTCGGACGACAACCGGTCAAGCAGCCGATGCAGACGGGAATCAAGGCGATTGATGCCATGACACCCGTCGGACGTGGTCAACGTGAGTTGATCATCGGCGACCGCAAAACGGGTAAGACTGCCATCGCCATTGATGCGATTTTGAATCAAAAAGGCAAAGACGTCATCTGTGTCTATGTCGGCTGTGGTGTGCGAGCCTCTTCGATTGCCGGAGTTGTGGAAACACTCACCGAACATGGTGCGATGGATTACACGATTGTCGTCGCGGCGACATCATCCGACCCTGCGTCCATGCAGTATATCGCCCCTTATGCAGGTGCCTCGATGGCCGAGCACTTTATGTACGATGGCAAGCACACACTCATCGTTTACGATGACCTTTCCAAGCAGGCTGTTGCCTATCGCGAACTGTCTCTGTTGATGCGACGACCTCCTGGTCGTGAAGCGTATCCCGGGGACGTGTTCTACTGTCACAGTCGACTGCTCGAACGATCCGCCAAATTGTCGGACGAACTCGGCGGGGGATCGATGACCGCACTGCCGATCATCGAAACACTCGAAGGGGAAGTTTCAGCCTACATCCCAACGAACGTGATTTCGATTACCGATGGTCAGATTTATCTGGAGCCAGACTTGTTCTTCTCCGGTGTTCGACCAGCCGTTAACGTCGGGATCAGTGTGTCCCGCGTGGGTGGCAATGCCCAGATTAAGGCGATGAAGAAAGTTTCCGGTAGTTTGAAGCTGGATCTTGCCGCCTTCCGTGAACTGGAAGCATTCGCTCAACTCGGAACCGAACTGGACAAGGCGACTCAGCAGCAACTCGATCGCGGTTACCGCATGGTCGAACTGCTCAAGCAGCCTCAGTATCAGCCGATGGAAGTCGAAGATCAGGTCATGTCGATTTACGCCGGAAGTAATGGCTACTTCGATAAAGTGCCGGTTTCTCGTGTTCCCGAAGCCGAGAAGAACATGCTGCAGTTCATGTCCGAGCAGAAGTCTGAAGTTCGGGATCGAATCGTCGAGACCCAGGCTCTGGATGACGAAGGCATGGAAATGCTGAAGAATGCTCTGAAAGAATGGTGGGCACAGGTTCATAAGCAATTTGAAAACGCCGAAGAAGCAAGCCTCGTCTCCGCTTCATAAGTGAAATCGTCGGGTGGCTGGGGTCGAAGCGCAGCGAAGCCCCCAGAAACTCAAAAGAGATAAGAATTAGTAGAGTTCAGCGAAAAATCCGGTTTTGACTTGAAGAGCGATGTCAGCTCCTCAGTCAGCGAAAGACTTTCAATCCATGGCCAAAGCACGCGCGATTATTAAACGACTCAAGGCAGTCAAGAACATCCGCAAGATTACGCGGACAATGGAACTGATTGCCACTGCTCGTTTCAAAAAAGCAATGGACCGAGCGGCTGAAGCGAAAGCTTACACACAGAAAATCGCAGAAATTGTTGGCGACTTGGCCGCAGCCGAACTTTCGTTTACGCACCCGCTGCTGGAACAACGCGAACAGGAAGAACGTGTTCTTCTTCTCGTGTTGACCTCCAACCGGGGACTGTGTGGTGGATACAACTCAGGTGTTCTGCGATTAGCCGATCAGCGATTGAAGGCCCTGTCCAAAGGTCGCATCAATCAAATCCTTGAAGTTTCCGGGAAGCGTGGTTTGTCTTACTTCAAATTTGAAGGCCAGCAGATCGACGCGACATACACGAATTTCGAAGATAAGCCGACATTTGATGAAGTTGAAGAATTAGGCAATCGATTTGCCGAACTCTACATCAGTGGAGCAGTCGATCGAATTGAAGTTGTGTACTCCGAGTTTCATTCGATCTCCCGACAAGTGGCCGTTCGTGAAACACTGCTGCCGATCCAAAATCTCTCGACTCCCGAGGCTGAGACAGATCAGAAGCATGCAGTGGACTACGAATTCCTCCCGAATGCGGAAGCGATTCTGGAAGAAATTGTCCCAGCGGCTTTCAAAGCCAAGTTGTTCAAATGTTTTCTCGACGCGGCTGTCAGCGAACAGATTGCCCGCATGGTTGCCATGAAGGGTGCCACCGAGAATGCCGACGAAATGATTCGCAGCCTGTCGACACGTTATAACCGTGCCCGACAGTCTCAGATTACTTCTGAGTTGAGCGAAATCATCGGCGGAGCAGCCGCTCTCGAATAGGAATTCGGGAATGGATTTACAAATTAAATATTGTCCGCGAATCGGACATCACAATCAATACGTTCAAACTGTTTGATATCAAGAGACCGAGGTTTTTTCCATGTCCACTGCAACTGCACAGAATATCGGCAAGGTGACACAGATTATCGGATCGACATTCGATGCCGAGTTTTCTAACGAGGGTCTCCCCGATATTTACAACGCCCTGAAAATCGATCAGAATGTCAAAGGTGTGCTCGTCAAAGTGACAGGCGAAGTTCAGCAGCACCTGGGTGGTGGACGTGTTCGCTGCGTTGCTCTCGGTTCCACCGAGGGAATGGTTCGCGGCATGGATGTCGCCGATACCGGGGCTCCTGTTTCTGTGCCCGTTGGCAAGGGAACTCTGGGACGCGTTTTCAACCTGCTGGGTGAAGAAATTGATGGCCGCGGAGCCGTCGAAACCGAAGAGCGCTGGCCAATTCACCGTCAGGCTCCACCACTGGAAGATTTGAGTTCCAAAACAGAACTCTTCGAAACCGGGATCAAAGTGGTCGACTTGCTCACGCCGTTCGTGCGTGGTGGTAAGGCTGGACTGTTCGGAGGAGCCGGACTCGGAAAAACCGTTATTCTGACCGAGATGATTGCCCGTATCGCATCTGCTCACGGGGGATACTCTGTGTTTGCGGGTGTCGGTGAGCGAACTCGTGAAGGAAACGATCTCTGGCTGGAAATGCAGGAAGCGGAAATCGGCAACACGGGCCGGTCCGTTATTGAACAAACCTGTATGGTCTTCGGTCAGATGAACGAGCCACCAGGAGCCCGTCTTCGCGTCGCTCTCTCTGCTTTGACAATGGCCGAGTGGTTCCGCGATACGACTGGTACAGACACCCTGCTGTTCGTTGATAACATTTTCCGCTTCTCCCAGGCTGGTTCTGAAGTGTCCGCTCTGCTCGGACGTATGCCATCTGCTGTGGGTTATCAGCCGACTTTGAGTACCGAGCTGGGTGCTCTGCAGGAACGAATTACTTCCACAAAACGCGGAGCGATCACTTCCGTGCAGGCCGTGTATGTGCCTGCCGACGATCCGACCGACCCAGCTCCAGCGACCGCGTTCTCTCACCTGGATGCGTTTATCTATCTGGAACGAAAGATTTCCGAAAAGGGGATTTACCCCGCCATTGATCCACTCGCCTCTTCGAGCCGAATTTTGGATCCGCAGTATGTCGGACAGCGACACTACACGATCGCTCAGCGCGTCCAGCAGATTCTGCAACGATACCGCGAACTGCAGGACATCATTGCGATTTTGGGTGTCGAAGAATTGAGCGAAGAAGACAAACTGATCGTACACCGTGCTCGCCGAATTGAACGATTCCTGTCCCAGCCATTCCTGGTTGCGGAACCATTTACTGGCAAGCCTGGTAAAATTACTCCGCTGCAGGAAACTCTGGACAGCTTCGAAGAAATCTGCGACGGTAAGTGGGATCACCTGCCAGAACAGGCCTTCCTGTATGTCGGTGGTGTTCAGGAAGCAGCCGAGCAGGCTAAGAAAATGCAGGAAAAAGCGTAACCAACTCGTAATCATTGCACTCAAGCACACATCCAGAGAGATCATTGATCGACTGACTTTGAGCGGAAATCCATCTCGAAGGATGTGTGTTTATTTTACTTAAATCCACGGGTTCTGTTTGCCCGAAAGTCTCTCATTATGATCGCCGCCAATACCGTACAACTTGTGGTCGTCACACCTGAGAAGACCTTGCTCACTCAGGAGGCGACCTCGCTGCAGTTTCCTCTGGAAGATGGCCAGATCGGAATTCTCCCCGGCCGTGCTCCGATGGTTGGGCGATTAGGAATCGGCGAACTGGTTGTCATTAATGGCTCTGAAAAAACAAGTTACTTCATTGATGGCGGTTTCGTGCAAGTGAAGGGTGGAGCGGTCACTCTGCTCACCAATCATGCCGAACCGGTGATCAATCTGAAGGTCAAAGAAATCGAAGCGGCTTTCAATGAAGCGCTCGAACGACCTGCGACCTCAGCAACCGCTCAAGCCGCCAAGCAGCACGACATCGAACGCAATCGCCGTCTGTTGGCAATTTTGAATCGATAGTTGAGAAGTCCATTCAGTACAATCTTACCCACCAATCCAAAGTGGAAACTCTCTGGGGCTTCGCTGCGCTACGACCCCAGCCACCCATGATTGTTATTCACTCGGGATGAGGGACATACTTCACGCCTTTGGCCCACAACTTCAAGGCCTGCCAGTGAATTGCTGCGTACACCTTTAATGTCATGGCCGGGTATTTAATGAGGCACTTCGCCAGATTCATTGAATTGATTTCTCTCCGCTGAAGGTTCATTCCTGCAGAAAACAGCAGTCCTTCTGTATCATGGTTGGCGATGTTCACAAGTAACTGCTTACCCGGTTCGCGAACTTCCCAGCGATAACGCATCTGCATTTCCATAAACGGCGAGACGTGGAATTCTTTTTCGATCTCCCATTTCTGGATTCCATTCTCGATGGAAGAATCCCATTTCATCACATAGCAATGCTGTTCGCCCCAAGGTGTATTATTGACTTCGGCGATCATCGCGACTGGTTTCTGGTCGTTGTCATAACAAAAATAAAAACTGACCGGATTCATCATGAAGCCGTAGTAGCGTAAATGAGTCAGCAGCCGGATGGGCCCCTGCGGTCGAAAGCCGAGTCGCTCTTCCACGAGATTCCTCGCACCGTCCAGTAAATTTTCCGAAGACGTCCTCAAGTGGTCTTTCCGATAAAACGCAGCCACATTGTTCCGCTCGGCTGACCACAGCCAGTAACGATCAAACACAGTTGGCAATTCTTCCAGATCAAGATAGAGCATAAACAATCGATATCGAAACACATTCCGCACCGGTCGCTCGCGAACATGCGAAACCTGCCCAACAAACAGACAACTCGCAGGCAATGTCGAGCTCTGAGTGACGGCTGGGTCTACTCCTGTTGTTTCAGAGAACATAAAAGCCTAACAATATCCAGAAATAATTGTTCGTAAAAGTCATTATAGCGGGTGGCGAGGGCGCTCTCGAAGAGAAGCCCCCGAATCAATGAATATCCGGGGGCTTCCGCTAAAGCGGAGCGCCCCCGCCACCCCAGACTGTTTCACTTTATTAACCTTTACAGGCGTTATGAATCGGATTCGCTATTGAACAGCCCAGTCGGGATTCAAGCCCCATTGTCGACAAACGCGGAGTCCACTGACAACACCATCTTCATGGAAACCATTCCGCCAGTAGGCACCACAATAAGAAAGACCGTTGCGGCCAATCAATTCTGCATGTCGATTCTGAGCCTGTTCACGCTGGGTTGTAAAAACCGGATGATCATACTGATACGTGCCCAGAATGTGAGCCTGGTCGATGTAGTCACTCGAGTTGAGTGTCACGCAATAGGTCTCTATTGTCTGCAGCGACTGCAGGATGTTCATATTGTAGGTCAGCGTCGGGACGTTGTCTTGCTCGGGATGCAGTGCATAATTCCAGCTCGCCCAGTTTTTCCTCCGTTTCGGCAGGATCGATTCATCGGTATGGAGAATCGCGGTATTCGCTGTGTAGGGGAGAGCCTCAAGAACTTCCCGTTCGACCGCATCCGCTTCTTGAACCAGCTTCAATGCGGTATCGCTGTGGCAGGCCAGGATCACGTGGTCAAACTCCTCAACTCCTGTTGAGGAAGTTAATCTCACTTTTTCATTGTGTCGTTCAACAGAAGTCACTGGCGTCTGTAGGCGAATGCGATCTGCAAAGGCGGCTGTGAGTTTATTCACATATTGCTGCGAACCGCCTTGAATGACGCGCCACATCGGACGATTGGAGACCTGAATCAAGCCATGATTCTGATAAAACTCGGCAACAAATCGGAAAGGGAATTCGCCGAATGTTTTCACATTGCATGACCAGATCGCGGCTCCCATTGGTAGTAGATGATATTTGATAAAGGCCTGCGAGTAGCGATGCCTTTGAGCGAACTCTGCAACCGTCAATTCCTGATCCGCCCGGTCTGATTCCTGCGATCGCTGAAGAAATTCAGCCGTCTCACGATAAAAGCGGGTAATGTCCCAGAGCATCCGATAAAACCGGGGCCGCAATAGATTCCGCCTGTCTGCAATCAAACCACCCAGCGATTCTCCATTGTATTCAAAGTCTGTCTCATGACAGCGGACACTGAAGCCCATCCGGGTTTCCTGAGTAGCAACATTCAGCGACTCCAGCAGCCCAATGAAGTTTGGGTAAGTCCGTTCGTTGTAGACAATGAAACCGGTATCGATTCCCTGCATCCCTGAAGACGTTTGCACATCAATCGTGTGTGTATGCCCTCCCACATAATCGGAGGCTTCATACAGAGTGATTTCATGATGGGGATGGAGCATGTGGGCGCAAGTCAAACCCGAAATGCCACTCCCGACGATCGCAATTTTCAATGATTCAGCCCCAATGATTCAGCACCTGAGAAGCGTCAAATACTCTATTGTAGGCTTCTCAGGGAAATTCACATCTCTGGAAGCCAGACGACGCCCTGCAGAGCCCTTGTTAGCGTGAGAAATCGGGAAGGTTATGTTCAGCGAGAAACCGAAACGGGAATTCTTAACCTGTTATTAACATGTCGTTGATGTCACGTTCCTATTTCGAAGTAACATGCTCTGAAGTCAGTAGGGATAAATACTGTCTTCGACTCTCACGAACCTCAACTGGAATTCACCCATCATTGAAAGTTTTTGCAGTTTTCAGGATTTTCTTTTGGGCTTCACAAAGCTTACACAATTGAAACTTATAAAGAGACCCGTTGATGACGGCGAAGTTGCCTCCATCACAACTCAAGCGGTCAGCACACCGCAGCAAAAGTGCATAGCCCTGAATTGCATGGAAATGAAGTCGTGCAAGCCAAGAAGAAGACCAAGGCGACAGAGACTACTTACTAATCCACTCTGTCAGTCAGTTCGGAATGAGTCCAGTTGTGCACAGGTCAGTTCAAAACTTTGAACAATCTTCACAAGTCATTCCTCAGACCTTCTTCTTCAAACAATAGATTGCAGGGACGCATCGGGCATCATTAACTTGCCCATCAGAACACAGGACATCATCAAATGTCCGATTGAACACCGGGCAGGTCACTGCCCAAAACAGCAGCGTACAACCAGAGACAACTAGAATACGTCGCCTGATTACTGCCTGTTGGATTTTTTTGTGAATCGGAATACTTTTTCGGTTCACGCCCGAGTGTTAATGCTGTGTGCAGGTTTTATGCCGGTACAGAGTTCAGCGCTCAGACCTCATTTTATTTGCTGCCGTGAGGGTCACGGCAGCGTACTTTGTCACTCTCTAAATTTTTGGAGAAAGCTTAATGAAGACTCGTTCTTTGAAGCGTGCCGGCTTCACCCTGATCGAACTGTTGGTCGTTATCGCGATCATCGCCATCCTGGCAGCTCTGCTGCTCCCAGCTGTTCAACGTGCCCGCGAAGCAGCACGTAACACACAGTGCAAAAACAACATGCGTCAGTTCGGAATTTCCATGTATACCTTCGCTGATGCTGACCCTAAAGGTCGTCTCTGCTCAGGAACTTTCGACTACAACCGAGATGGTTGCCCAGACACTTACGGTTTCGTTGCCGACCTGGTTAACCAGGGTTCCGGTTCTGGTACTGCTTTGCGTTGTCCATCAAGCCCGTTCCAGGTTTCTGAAAAGTTCAATGAACTTCTCGGTGGAGACACTTCAGGTACTGGTAAACTCCCAGCAAACCTGGCTTACCGTCT
This sequence comes from Planctomycetaceae bacterium UBA2671, assembly GCA_002359185.1. Classification (GTDB taxonomy): domain Bacteria; phylum Planctomycetota; class Planctomycetia; order Planctomycetales; family Planctomycetaceae; genus Rubinisphaera. The sequence goes on along the minus strand of DEML01000023.1, from coordinate 5,244 downwards.
CGGTGAAGGTGCCTGTGCAGAATTCACTACCTCCGGTACTGGTGGAGCTTCATTCTCAGCTGCTCGTGGTGAATACATCGTGCGTAATTTCCTGGAAAAGGGATACGCCACTAACTACGCAGCATCATGGTACCTCGGACGTACCGACATTGCTGGTGTGCCAGGTGACGGTACAGCTGTGATCACAACTGGCTCAACAGGAACAAACACCTGGTTCCCATCAGGCGGTACCTGTAAAGGTCTGGGCAACGCCGTTGGTCCTCTGACCATCTCCAAAATGGATGCTGCTGATCCTCCATCAAGCATCATTCCTCTCCTCGGAGATTCTTCTCCTGGTGACTCTGGTGAAGCGATTCTGACTGTCGAACTTCCAGGTTTCGTTGCTGGTGGCGATCGTCTTTGCGAAGCTGCTAACGACGGACCTGCTCGTATTGATGATGCTGGCCCAGATGTCGACTTCCTCGACAACGTTGCCAAATCATCAGCTGAAGGTGATGTCAACTGGTATGGTTCTGCTGGTACAACGAAACTCGGTGGAGATACTCTGCCATCACCAAACGATTTTGGAACACTGGTTGATGGAACAACTGATCCAGCAACTTGGAACACTGTTTACGGTGGTGATGACGGCGAACTCTGGTTGCAGGATACTCGTGACTGGTATGCGATCCACAGTGGAAGCACCAACATCCTGATGGCTGACGGTTCTGTCACCTCATTCAAAGACCTGGACAACGATCACTTCTTCAATCCAGGCTTCGGCATGATTGGTGGAACTGAAGAAGCTGATGGTTACACTTCTAACCAGATCGAATTGCCTCACTTCGAGTGCTACAACGGAGCAACTCTGTTCACAAGCCTGGTTAAGAAAACAGCATTCGAGTAATCGAATCTGATCTTAGCTGACTATGATGAAAATCGCCCGGGAGAGTATCTTACTCTCTCGGGTTTTTGTAGTTTATGGGTTATGTGCTATCAGTCACATTCAAAGATTCGATCACTCAAAGTCAACTTCTTCGTGAATCTCAATTCCAACAAGCCTGGGTCCCAGGCGTAACAAACCAAGACTGCGGAAGCCATTCATGGTTCGTTCTTCGTTTCTGGCAATCCTGCTGATCACCACGAGCACACTGCTTGCTTACGCCAATGCTTTTTCTGGTGAATTTTTTCAGGATGACTATCAGACTCTCTTGGGGGACTACTCACTTCACCTCTATCTCTGGCCGCCGAGTAATGTTTTTACCGACAATCTCAATACCCGCGGCTTCGCCATGTGGACTTTTGCAATCAATGAAGCCCTGTCTGGCTCAACTGCTTTCAGTTATCACATTGGAAATGTGCTCATCCACCTTCTGAGCAGCCTGCTGGTTTATTCGGTCGTTCGCCAGAGCATTAATCTTTACTGTGCGCGAAAGAATTCCGACACCGCTGATCCGACCTCGACTGAAAAGATGGAGGAGAAATCGGCCTGGACGGCTTTAATCGTCTCGGTCTTGTTTGCGGTTCATCCCATTCACATCCAGGCGGTCACTTATCTCTCTCAGCGCAGCGAAGCACTGATGGGATTGCTGTTTCTGGCGACGATTGCGAGTTTAATTCAAGCTTACCAAAACCGGGAGCAGATTGAGTGGAAATGGTTCTGGTTCATCCTTTCGATCCTCTGCTGCCTGCTCGGTATGAGATCCAAAGAAGCAATGGTCGTCGCTCCTTTGATGGTGCTGTGGTACGACGGGGTTTTTCTGAATGATAACTGGAAATCCCTCTGCAAAAGCCATGGCTTTTATCATGCCATCCTGTGGTCGACCTTGATTTTCAATAGCAGCTGGCAGGCGATGCTGCCCTCTCTGAATTCACCGACAACACAATCTCCACAAGTGACCAGCAGTTCGTTAGAGAGTTCTGAAAACTCAACCTCAGTGGCAAACTCCTCAGGCGATTCCAGTCAGGATCTGTTCGTGCAAAGAGGAGCCCGCCTGAGTCGCTGGGAATATTTTCAGACCCAGCCTCCGATAATCCTCACCTACATCAGGCTTGTTTTCTGGCCGAGCGATCTTTGCTTTGATCGTGGACATCTTCAGCCTCCTGCGTCCTGGATTTTCTGGAGTTGTGCAGGGGTACTGACTCTATTCTTTCTGCTGTTTCTCATTGCGATCTTCAAAGCCCCGGCCTGGGGATTTCTAGGAGCCTGGTTTTTTATCAATCTGGGACCGCGCAGTAGTTTTATTGCCTTGGAGAATCCTTATTTTGAATACCGGATGTATCTGCCAATATTGTCGATACTTATCCCACTTGCACTTGGACTGTTTTATCTGGCTGGAAAACTTCAAAGCCCAAAGCTTACCCGAGGAACAATATTGTCGCTCTTCCTGGTATTGACTGCAGTCTCGTTGATGGCAGTGACACACTTGAGGAACAGGATTTTTTCAGACCCCGTTTTACTCTGGAGCGATACGGTTGCCAAGGCTCCCGAATGTGGCCGGGCCTATACAAATTTGACGCGCGCGTTGCTATTGACTCATCAACCGGAGGATGAGCTGAAAGCGGTTGAGATCGGAGAAAAAGCGATTCGATTAAATTCCGGTTCGGGGAAGGCTTTTAATATTTATGGCCTGGCACTACAGCGGACAGGACAGCCAGAAAAAGCGATCGAGCCTTATCAGAAAGCGATCGCTCTGGAGCCCAAGCTCATGCATCCGTATCTGAACCTGGGCAATATTTACAGCAAAACCGATCCCCTGAAAGCTCTGGACTATTACACGAAAGCGATGAAGCTGGCCCCTGACGATCCAGCCGTGCAGACAAACTACGCAACGACCATGTTGTTTAACAACTTAGAGGTCGGGAAAGCAGAGCAGATGCTGATCGATCTTGCGAACAGTCGATCCACACATATCGACTCCCGGCTTAACCTCGGCTTGTATTATGCTAATCAGGGCCGGTATCGCGAAGGCATTCGCTGGGGAGAAAAGGTTCTCAATATCAATCCTACGCATCAGGCAGCAATCGAACTGATCAAATTCTGCCAGCAAAAGCTTGCCTCTTCTAAATGAACCGCCGGGTGCCATGCTCAAATTTGTTTGAGCATGCAATGTGTGTCGAAATTCAACTTGGAAGATTTTGTTTTGAGAGGTTGGACAAGAAGAAGTCAATTTAATTGACCAGGATTCAATGCTGGTGTTTACTTCATATTTCGCATTAAGACTGTCCACGAGAAGCGTGGACAGGGCACCTGACTTTTTTGCCACTCAATTTTCAGAGCGATTGAGTGGCAAAGCAATATCTCAGAAGCAAAGCTCTGAGAATGGCTCCTCAGCAGATTGAGCCATGATGCTTGTTTGTGTGCCCCAGGAATTGAGTCTCAGAAGCCAATGCAATTCCTGATTGAAATAAGTCGCACCAGAACAGTTCCGCATTGTTATTGCGATTTACGTTAACCGGCAATAGCTGATGAGTCTTTCTGTTCGTCATCTCTCTTTTGAGCGTCGGCCTCGCAGAGCTCTTCACGCAGAATGCTCATGTCGCGTGGCGCTTCAATCCCCAGGCGAACCGTGTTGGGGCCGATGCGGACAACGGTGATGGCGACATCGTCACCAATACGGATTTTCTCGCCTGACTTCCTTGAGAGTACTAGCATTGCTCTTCCTCCAGCTAACGCCTGATGTGGCTATGAATGGTCGAATCGAACGGCTGTCCCCACTCGATCAATATCATCAATTTCGTGAACGGACCGTAAGTTAATTATCGCCATGCGAGATCAATATGATGATATCATCAAATAGATTACAGAATCACAGATGAAGAATCCAGCCGAAGAATGGGAAAACCGTGTTAATTCCTATGCATGGCATAATCGGATCGATGCGCAGATAATCAGCACTTGGCAGTCAGGTGCCTGTCGTGCGGGCACTCTGGTCGCAAGTAGAGGGGGTTTTCGCCTTCTGGCTGTCTGCGATTCGAATTATGCCGTGCGATTTCTCAGGATGTGATTCAATATTGGGCAACGAGTGCCCAGTAAGCTGCTGCCTAAGTGTTGGGCATATGGAGGTGGCCGTTAGGGAACTTCTTGCGAATTTCCAGAAGCAGAGAAAACCCCAACGTGAATCTGACTCACTGAGATTTTCCATCTCAACCAATACCGTTCGAGGGGGCTTGCTCAGTAGTCATTCCACAGACTATCGATCTCGCCATAAAATCGACTCCGGGAGCTGCAATTCTTCCCAGGAGCGATCGATTTGTTGACGGAATCTTGCGGCATCGACCGGATACCCCTTCGTCGGTTTCACCTCAGGAGTTCTGAGCTTCCAGTAGCGATTGAACGCTTCCATGCAGACTTCCCGAACATATTTCGCAGTCATGGAAGCGACTGCGACTGGCAGGAAGCGTTCACTCTTAACAGAAAATGACAGGGAAAGAGAGTCATCCCGATAACGACTTTGCTCCTGGGATTCCCTTTCGGTCAACAAAAAACGATCGGGAAAAGCGTCTAATAAATAGGGAAGATACCGACTGCGTCCCCCATGCTTGTCAGCCAGAACCTGACAGTCGACAGATTTGGGGGGAATGAAATCCTTGACCAATGCCATTGAGAGCCGGGTTAAAACTTCACTTTTGTTCCCATACTGTTGAATCAGAGAATTGAATCGCTCGGGGCAAACAACATCGACCTGCATCTGTTCGAGCTGAAGTTCACACTTCTGAAAAGAGCGATTTAATTGTATCAGGCCCTCAGACAGTTCGATCAGCCTGGCCTTCAAGGGGAGGGAAATGGAACAGGAATCGTACCAGGGTTGTCTTGAAAACGAAGCTGGTAACCCTTTCCCCAGTAACTCAGTCAACAAGGTAAAGAATTCAGCGGGCTCGGTCAGATTCAGTGATCTTATCTGGCAGGCAGCCATTAGCGAAAGGACAGATCGCTCCAATGAGGCGATCCCTTTTGTTGATGAGTAGACTTGCTTGGAGTCTCCGACATGCAATCGTTTATCGCGGCTGGCCAATTTATTTGTCAGGACATCGTCCAGTTGCGTCCACAAATCCTCGACCGTCAATCTTTTTGGCATTGACCAAGCCGAAACAGCGATGACCAGTGGCCCCAACTTGGGACCGTAGCCGGCTTCATCCATGCCAATAATAATCTGTCTGGAAGAATCAACCTGGTGAAAGACCATTGAAACACCTTAATCATCATTGGGATAATCGATTGCTGGAAGAGCATTGCGGGAACTGTGGACTTACCCAGGTTTGGTG
>DEML01000019.1:28405-37486 GCA_002359185.1 Planctomycetaceae bacterium UBA2671 | reverse complement strand
TTTCAAAAAGTGCGAAAGTCAAAGTAAGATGTTGTTTATTTAAGTAGTTCTTCGAGTTGACTCAATTTGTGCTTAAGGTCTTCAACCTGCTTTTTCAGTTCAGTAATTTTTTCTGACTCTTCCTCCGAAATATCTTCATCACAATCAGCCGATTGACTTTGATTGTTTGCTTTTTCTTCGAGTTGAGATTTCAACTGAGCAATCATCAATTTCTCAAACAGTGCATTATTGGTAATTCCCTGATCACCTAAAATTGAAGTTGTACCAATGATTGCACGTGGACGAACCGCAATTGCCTGCTGAGCAACCAATGCTGCGGGAACGCTTGTAACGATCGGAACGCGTGGTGGTGCAGCCAAACCGCAACGTCGTCGTGGGCAGCAGGGAGGAGGGCAGGCAGGCTCCTGATAACAGTCAGTACATGACTCCTGTGCGAAGCAATGAGTTTCGGTTAAGCAGAATAATACTCCACCGAAGACAAGTAGTATTGTGATTCTGGGAAACATATCCGATTCCTTATGGTTTATTGTGCTGAATAACGCAGTCCTGCATGGACTAACTATTATTCATCAGAAATCGGTCTTTTTAATTGGATGGTCCCCATGTGATAATACGATGAACAGGATTTTAATGATTCGTTTTGTTCACTGGATAAATAACCAGAGTGATCAAAAAAAACGGCACAATCCGAATATACGGATGTGCCGTTTTTATTGTCAAATCTGATGACAAAAGTACTTACTTAAGATCAGCTTCTTTAATTGTTCCTTTTTTAATCAAAGCGGCAATCAGTTTATCCAGCTTTTCTGAAATGCCTTTGACATCAGTTTGAAGAGTCTCGATATCACTTTTCATCTTCTTTTTTTCGCAATCAGATTCGTCTTTTTTATCGGCTCCACCGCCACCACCAAGCGCACCTTCGGGTAATTCGTTAAATCCAGCTTGAGCGATAAATTTGCTTGCAAGCTGATTGGCAAAGGCTTGTTCCAGTGAAGAATGCGCTGAAAAAGTTCCGAATGAGCCGGCCAGCGAATTGCTGTATAAGCCGCTTGTAACCACGTAAGGTTCGTAAACAGCTCCTACGACTGGTAAACCTGTTCCAAACGTCGAAAACGTGCCAAATTGAGAAGGTGCGACCAATGTGGAAGTTGACCCATAGCAGCGATATCGCTGTGCCTGAGCAGACTGCACAGATACAGAAGCAGTAACTGCGACAACACCCAGTAAGATCAGAGCGAACTTGAAAGACTTCATTTTTTATCCTTTTCCTGATTGCCTGCAATTGAGAATTACTGTCTGAGCGAATTAAGAGACAGAATCCGCTTCACACATAATTACTATACATTTAGGAATTATGCAAGTAATGGATATTCTGGGGTATTCAAGAAATTTAATAACTTTTTTTGGTATCTTCATAAATCAGAATGCATATGGAATACCAATTTCAAAGAGCATTAATTTACCAAGTATTTCCATCTTAACAGGTTTTTCATGCCTCAATATTGAATAGTAGTGAACAGAGAGTTAAGATAATGCCTTAATGTCCAGTTTACAAGTGTTCGAAATTTCAACAGGAATCGCAAGATGGCTAAACCAACATCCAAAAAGAAGAGCGGATCAGTACAGGAATTATCAGAGAATTTCTCCGATGGATATTCTGAGAATGTCAATCAATTGAATACTGATTTTACCACTCAATCAACAACGAACTCCCATGGCTTAAAAGGAGGTTTTTCAGTTGAATCCATTGTTTCTCCAGATTCATTTGGAATTTCAGATGACTTCATTGAAGCTTTGGAAGAATTGCAATCCCAATTAGGAGGAGCCTCGGCATTCCGTGCCTTTGGCGTATCAAGTAGTTTGGTGGAAACGGATCAGACATCTGTCGTAGGGACTGGAATTGGATTAGCAACAAAATCTAATTTCACTAATAGTGAGTTAACTTTAAAAGTCTTTGTTGATTCCTTTCAACAGTCCTCTATATCCACAGACATGCTCGGTATCGAAGGTAATGTTCGGGGGAAAACTGTCGAAGTCGAGAGTATTGAAGAAATTCGAACACTTCAGGGAAATCCTTTCCGAACACGACACTCGCGTCCTGTCCCCTGTGGAATTTCCATTGGAAATTACGATGCCTGCATGAGACGTGGAATTCAGGACGCAGGTACATTAGGTGGAGTTCTAGTACGCTCGAATGGGAATTTGTGTATCCTGTCCAATAATCACGTGCTGGCAGATTCCAATGGCGGAAGAAAAGGAGTTGATCGAATTATCCAGCAAGGTCTTCTGGATGGAGGAAGAACACCGGAGCAGGATGGTATTGCCATCCTTGAAGATTATGTTGAGTTGAGGTCTTCAGGAAATCTGGTCGATGCTGCCGTGGCATTTACTGCGAGCAGATATGTTAATCCTGAATTTGTCACATACACACTTGATCCCAGACCGATTGCCCCTCAACTGGGAATGCTGGTTGGCAAGAATGGTCGGACCACTGGTGGAACCTTGGGAATCATTCATGATATTGTCAGCATCCCTGTCAGTAATCCCTACCTGGGAACTCTTGGTTTCAGCAATCAACTTCTGATTCGACCAGCCAATCCGAATTCCACTTTCAGTGCCGCAGGAGACTCGGGCTCATTAATCGTGGCGGCCTCTTCAAAACGTCCCGTTGCCTTGTTATTCGCAGGGAATGGTCAAGTCACATTGGCGAATCCCATTGGCACGGTCATGAGTGAACTGAATATTGATCGTTTTCTGGGTGAATACTAATCCAGTGTCCTGAATTCACGATCATCATTTCTGTAATATTTCAGTTCCATGAAATCGGGTCAAATCATCTGATTTAGAATCAGATGATCTCCAGAAGTCCATCAGCGAACCGCGAGAGAATATTCTTTCGCGGTTTTTCTTGATTACTTTAAGAATGATGTAATTATGGTATTGATCTGTGCTGCAGTTTTTTTCTGCATATGATAAAGAGTGAATACTGTGTTTAATCCTAATAAATGGGCGGTTATTACAATCAGGAGATGGATAAGATGTATGATAAAGAAACACAGAAATTACTTGGTATTCTTGAAAAATTCCGTAAGCAAATTGAAGAGTTGCCAAGTGTTAAAGGCGAGGGGGTAGGTCTGAGCAGAAGTGGCGGAAGATGCATTAAGATTTACGCAGAGCCTTCCGCAATGAAGAGCGAAAAACAGCTCAAGGAAAATGTTCAATCGATCATAGGAAGTAAGTCAATTGATGTCGAAGTTCATCCTTACGAAGATATTAACATGTTTTCCAACTGAGTGCGAAATGGGGAGTTATTCAGTACGATCCTAATTTTGTTCTTTTCTTAAGAAAACAACCGCAGATGAAAACTGTTTAACGCCGGTTAAAATTCTCTACATTTATCCGTTATTTTATTTGCGGTTAAGATTCGTAAATTGAGATTAAAATCCACTATTTCAACTGACAACCATCTTTTTCATGCCACGATGATATTCGCTTTTCATTCTAGCGTTCCGAAAAATTCGATCTCTTCATTAGAATCGGGATGCAGCCATTTTCAGGGCAATTCATCTCTGTGGATCATTAGGTCTAGATCATTTCCATTTTTGATTTTCCACATTCTGCATTCACATGTATGGGAAGAGCCGAGGAAAACTGTTTTTTGCTCAAGCAGAAAGCAGTAATGGGTTATTCCTTAGACACAATTTAACCAGCTTAGTAAAATACTTCATGGCTGGCGTAGCCGATTTCAGATGACATCAGAGCGTTTCACAATCCGATCAAATCAACTTTTATGACTGAAAACACTCACCCTCAGAATCTGACCGCTCTGGAATCCCGTTCTGTTTTCAGAATTCTGGATGCGGCGGCGAATCGGTGTCGGGAAGGGTTACGGATTGTTGAAGATTACGTTCGATTTCATCGCAATGAGGAATCGCTTAGCTCTGCTCTCAAACAACTCCGGCATGATTTTCGTAGCTATTGGAAGGAGCTTGATTCTGAGCAACTGCTGCAAAATCGGGATACAGCAGGGGATGTCGGGACGACCATCAGTACAGAAGCCGAAACGATCCGAACCTCTCTACTGGATGTGGTTACCGCGAACTGTAAACGTGTCGAGGAATCTCTGCGGACATTAGAAGAGTATTCCAAGTTGATCTCCCCCCGAGTCTCAAAAGGTTTTGAAGTATTACGTTATCGTTTTTACAGTATTGAACAGGATTTGTTGTTGGAGAATGAGAGAAAGCCCCGCATCCACCGGGCAACTCTCTACTTTCTGCTGACTGAAAAAACATGTTCTTCAAACTGGAAAACAACAGCCGAACAGGCGATCGCGGCTGGAGTGGATGTCATTCAGTTGCGGGAAAAAGAACTCGATGACCGGGAACTGCTCGCCCGAGCTCGCTGGCTACGCGAAGCAACCCGTAAAACATCGACATTACTGATCATCAATGATCGGCCAGACATCGCCCTGTTGAGTGATGCCGATGGGGTACATGTTGGACAGGATGAACTTTCCTGTGCAGATGTTCTAAAGATGCTCGGACCACAAAAACTGGTGGGAATCTCCACTCACAACATAGAACAGGCGCGGGAAGCGGTTGCTGCCGGGGCCGATTATCTGGGAGCAGGCCCGACGTTTCTTTCGGGGACAAAAGCATTTTCCGAGTTTGCGGGACTGGAATTTCTCAGGCAAATTGCAAACGAAATTTCAATTCCCACCTTTGCAATTGGTGGGATCGGGCTGGAGAATATCGAGGAAGTGTCTCAGGCTGGCATTTCTCGCGTTGCGGTATGTCAGGCAATCAGTCAATCGCCTGATAGGGTAAGGGCGGTTCAGGAACTGAAAAAAAGTCTCAATCCCGGGAACAATCGAGAAGAAAACTGCGTCTAAGGTTTATTGGGGAATCAAATTCGAGAGGTTAATGCGGTTTGTGATCATTAAACGATAAAAACCTGAAAAACCGATTTCTCAGGCACGATCTGTTATTCTGTTCATAGGTATCGATCCTGTTTTTCAACCAATTGTAATAGCTTATTTTATTTACGAACCGTTAAGAGCAGCGTACAATACTGAAAGACCTAGTCTCGGGCTGAGAAGTCGAAACAGGCATATCCTTTCCTGCGTTCAGCAATTCGACTTCTTTAAATTGACTGAAATCAAATATCGTATGATGATTCACGTACGAATTTATTAAAGATTATAAAATATTCAGGGCAACTGCATTCTGCACTGCCAGAAAAGAGTTTATTCGAAATTGCGTCATTTGAAATGATGGATTTCGCTTAAACACATCAAGATGAGGATGATCATGCCGGAATCGAAATCAGTTTGGGGAATTGAAATTGGGCAGGCTGGCCTGAAAGCACTCAAACTTCGCTACGCCGAAGCTGCTCATCAGGTGGTCGCGGTCGGGTTTGATTACATTCCTCACGCCAAAATTCTCAGCCAGCCAGATGCGATTCCTGATGAGTTGATTGCAGAAGCGATCACAAAGTTTCTTTCTCGCAATAAAGTTCAGGACGATATTGTCGCTATCGGGCTACCTGCTCAATCTTCGTTGGCTCGATTCATTCAGTTGCCGCCTGTTGAAGCCGGCAAAGTGAAGGAAATTGTCAAATACGAAGCCAAACAGCAGATCCCCTTTCCGCTCGAAGATGTCATCTGGGATTACCAGCAGATGGGCGGTGGTGAAGAAGCGGGGGGATTCGTGATCGATTCCGAAGTCGGAATTTTCGCGATGAAACGCGATCAGGTCATGCATCAACTGCATCCGTTCCAGTCGAACAAAGTCGAAATCGAGTTGATGCAAATCGCTCCGGTCGCACTGTATAGCTTTTTGGCTTACGATCGACTTTCCATTCGTCCAGATGGCGAAGGGGCTCCCGTCGATGAAGAACATACAGCCGTGCTCGATATGGGCTCTGACCAATCGACCATCATGGTGACCGATGGTGCGAAAATCTGGATTCGCAATATTCCGATCGGTGGTAACCACTTCACTCGTGCTCTGACAAAAGAGATGAAGCTGACGTTTGCCAAAGCAGAGCATCTCAAATGTAATGCCACAAAATCACCGGATCCCAAAGCGGTTTTCCAGGCGTTGAAACCGGTCTTCAACGATTATCTCTCTGAAGTGCAACGCTCGCTCGGCTACTTCAGCAGCGTTTCTCAGGGTGCGGAAATTAAGAAGGTGATCGGCTGCGGTAACGGATTCCGCATGGCTGGATTGCAGAAGTTCCTGGAGCAGAACCTCGAACTGCCTGTCGAGCGAGCCGAGGAGTTCAAACAGTTAGCGGGAACTTCCGTTCTGGAAGCGCAGCTGTTCAAAGAGAATATTATGTCGTTCACGGTCGCTTACGGCCTGGCGATTCAGGCGATGGGGCTTTCCCGAATGGGAACAAACCTGTTGCCACCAGAAATTGCGAGAGCTCGCGAAATTCGACGTAAAAAACCGTGGGCCGCGATTACTGCAGCAACTTTGTTAACAGGTTTGGCACTTTCCACAATAGGGACAGCCAATGCCTGGCGTGTTGTCCATTCAGAACCCTGGGATAAAGCACTGAAAACTTCGGGCGACCTGCAGTCCAAATGGGGTGGATATCAAAGTTCTTACAGCACTGCGACTGGTCGTTACGATTCCGCCAAGTCCGTCGGGAAAACCCTTGTCGAGGGGATGAAAGACACGATCTGGCTGGAGTTCTATAAATCGGTTAACGAGTGCATGCCTCGAGATATCGGACAAGCGCTGGATGAAGATAACATCGAGTATCGCAATCGCGTCTTGATTAAGTCCATCACAGCCGAGAAGTCAGACGATCTGGCGGCATGGTTCGAAGGGATTAATACGAATTACAAGGCCCTCAGCGATGAAGTCGCCGAGGATCGCGGCTTGAAGCCTCAGCCGGCTCCTGAAGGGGAAGGGTATATCTTCACTTTAAACGGAGAACACTATCATCACATTCCCGATAAACCGGAAACCGATCAGGGAATTAACTATCTGCTCGATCGTGTGATTCCGAATCTGCAAACATGGACGTTCAAGCAGGAGGATGGAGATCGCGTCGATGTCCGCAAAATGGGAATCACAAATCCGGTCGTCCTGTATGCGAAACAGGAAGTTGTTGATTTGGCTCAACGTGCAAGTAACGCTCGGAAAGATCCCCGTTTTAATGTTGTCAATCCGACCAACAGGCCTCAGGGAGATTTTAATGAACCGATGCCTGATGCATTTTCCGCTGACCCTTCCATGGAAGAATTCGGATATGATAACGGCCAACCTCAGCCCGGTCGGCGAAATATGGAATTCCGAGAAGTGCACCGGACACAATTTCAGATTCAGTTTGTCTGGAAACCAATTCCTGAAGAAGAGCGGTTAGAGGAAGATCCTCTGAAAGTTGCGACCGAGGAATCTGAAAATTCAGAAACAACGACAGAAACAGAAGCCACTGTCGAATAATTAGCTCAATTTTAATTCAGACAAAATCGCACATTCCAATTCAACCAGATACTGCAGAGTAAAAGAGTTTCATCATGGACAAATTGAAACCGATTATCGATCACCATTTCTGGATCATTCTGGGACTGGTTCTCATTCTCCCCCTGATTGGCTGGTGGCCTGCTGTCGGGCAGTTCAATACGCAAAGGGAAACGAAAATTTCGGAAATCGATGGAGCCTTCCAAAAGGTTCCCAAAACGCCTCAGCCCAACCAGTCGTGGAGCGAAGGTGTCAATAAGATTGCCGAAGTTGTCGAGGAAAAAAATCAGCAGGAAAAATACGAACTCTGGCGTCGTCAGGAAAAAATGATGACCTGGCCCAATCGTATCAATCGAGACTTGAGACCGACTTCCTACTTAGGCGATATCCCTTCCAAAGCCCGCGTGATTTATCGCAACGGCTACAATATCGACGTGACCTCCGTCTGGAAGCAGATCGATCCCTTCGATCCGATGACAGGAAAAGGAACGGTCATTTTCCCGGAATCTCTGGTGCCAAAAGAAGTGTTTGGCGATTTACCCCCCACGACCGTAGAAATCTGGGAAGCTCAGGAAGACTTGTGGCTGCTCGAATCACTTTTCAAATCAATTCGACGCGCCAATTCCGATGCTTCGATAGTCACCGACTCTCTCGTCCGAAGCATCACGAATATCAGGCTAGTTGGTGGACCGGGTGATTATCCAGATGCCGAGCCATCTGGCGATACGGGATCGGGAATGGATGATGAATACGCCATGGAGGATATGTATTCCGAAATGGGACCTGACGGAAATCCTCTGAACAGTAATCGAACCATGAATTTGTCAGCCAGTTCTGTCTCCTTTGACCCGTCTGAGGAATTTGGAGATGAGCAGGGACGATACATCGATTACAAAGAGGGAACCGTATTTAAAAAGCGTGGATTTTATCTCGAAGCTATTATTGAACACCAGCGATTACCGGAACTATTAGTCCACCTTTCGAATGGAGACTGGCCTGTCACCATCAGTCGTGTGCAAATTGCACAAGCCGGTGCTTCCTCAACCTTACTGGGGGGGAACAATTACGAAGAAGATCCGACCTATACTGGAAACCCTTTCGCTGCCAGTCCGATGTCCAGAGGTGAAGAATACAATTATGCTGATGGGGGTGAAACAGGAGCGACAGGTTTGACTGGGGGAACGCCAGAAAACATGTTACTGGCTAAGGCGGCGACAACAGGACCAAGTCTGGCCAAGGTCGCCATATGTGGCATCATTCACATTTACAACCCTGTGGAACCTGTCGAAACAAAAACAGAAACCACAACAGCACCCGTTGAAACTCCAGAGGTTACTCCTGAGGAATCCGTCGGAACTCCGGAACCAACAACCACTGAACCTGCTGACGATCTCATGCCAGCTGATGATGTGACAGGCGAACAAGCAGATGACCTGGAAATTCCCGAAACTCCAGATACTGCTGAACTTCCAGAAACCACTGCTGAAGATGTGACTCCGGTTAAACCTGCAACTGATGTGGAAGAACTCGAACCACTCCCTTTAGACTGAATTACTATCGGCTGAAGCCGATAGGTTTTTTGGCCGTGAGCTTCGGACTGAAGTCC
>DEML01000019.1:16895-28318 GCA_002359185.1 Planctomycetaceae bacterium UBA2671 | reverse complement strand
GGCCGTGAGCTTCGGACTGAAGTCCTTTAGCTCACATACCAATTTTTTATTTTATTGTCCTTGGACAAATTTGAACCCGCGACGAAAAGTACCTGAAGGCGAGGGTTTTAGACCCATCGCAAGGACAATGATCCAGGAATTGACGGCTCTACCGTCTTGCCTGTGCCAATAGACATTCATTCAAACTCGATCGACTCGAACCAACCCTGAAAAGGAGTCGGACATGGCTAATATCAAATCAATGCTGTCAGCTGATGGCATTAAACACTTCGCGCTCAAGCATACCGAAAAGGTCGTCTTTGGGCTGGTCTGCCTGTTTGTGGTTCTCACTCTGGCGGGAACACAGTGGTCCACTTATTCCAAGCCCCCAGGACTACTCGAACAGGAATTGCAGGTAGCCGATAATCTCATCGCCAATTCGACCTGGAACGAGGACGAACGCGCCAAGTTCCCTCCTGTTGAAGTCGATGAGCAAGTCAAAGAAATGCTGGTGGGCATTACGGACAGTCCGTATCGCTGGGATGCAGAATTTATGTATCCACCCACCGGGAGCGATGATCCTCGCCGCGAACCTGAATTCGTGATGGTCGCGGCTTTGAAAGCCGATTCTGGACGAACCATACTGGCACAAAGTACGACAGTTGCTTCTGAAACAGAAATGGAAAGCACAGAACCTGAACCCGTAACAACTGAGCCGAAAGAAGATCTTGGCCTGGATGATATTGCCTCCCGCCCCACCGCTCGACCCGAAATGGCTGGCGATGCTGCCAATCCCTATGCAGGAGGAGACTACTACGAAGAGTATTCAGTCTCCAACAGTTATGACGAAATGGTTGTCGATTATGATGCGGAAATGGGCGGAGAATATGGCAGCGGAATGTCTTTGCCCTCCAACGTTAAAGGCGTCCCGGTTCGCTATGTTTCTGTGAGAGGAATTTTCGACCTGCGTAAACAGGTTTCCAATTATTCCAAGGCTCTGAGTATCCCGGAATCAGAAGCGGAAAAACTGGTCCGCTTTATGGACTTCAAACTCGAACGTCAAAAATCAGATTCTTCTGACGGCCCCTGGAGTGAATGGGAGCCCGTCGATATTCAGGTCGCTATGGACTATTTGAATCAGACTGTCGATTACGATGCCGATGTCGTTTCCGCTGGTGTCAGAAATCCCGTCATCACGATGCCTCTGCCTGCTCGGTTGATGGGGGTCTGGCGGAACAAAGTCAATCACCCCAATGTGAAGAACTTTGA
The DNA here is from genome assembly GCA_002359185.1 of Planctomycetaceae bacterium UBA2671. Classification (GTDB taxonomy): domain Bacteria; phylum Planctomycetota; class Planctomycetia; order Planctomycetales; family Planctomycetaceae; genus Rubinisphaera. The sequence goes on along the minus strand of DEML01000019.1, from coordinate 27,070 downwards.
ACTCTCTCCTGAAGAACTCGAATATGAAGAAACACTGAACCGCAAAATTCTCGAAGAACATGTTAAAAATAATAAGAAAATCAAACAGCGCGCTGTTCCGGGAGGCTTTCAGAAGATTCAGTTGGATGTAACTTCCATGCAACAGGAATATCTGAATGAAACCGATTCTCGACAGTTGAATCGAGTCTTCGAAACTGAATTCAAAGGGACTTCGGCAGAGATTCGCAAAAAGCTGATCGAGAAAATCAAAGCTCAGGTCTCTGCAGCCGGCAATCTCGTTTTGTTCCGGTACATCGATTTCGATATTGAAGCCGGCAAAGCCTACCGTTATCGCGTTAGTCTGGTCTTGAGTAACCCGAACTACGATGTTCCCATTGATCAGGTTGTCGATCCTTCAGTCGCTCAAGGTGCAGTGCGGGAAACTCCATTCAGTCAACCAAGTGATGTCGCCGTGGTTTCTCCAGATTATGCCTACTTTGTTCGACGTGTTTCACCGCCACGTGGCATTTCCAATGAAATTGCCGATATGCAGATCTTCCAATGGTACGATTCGGGAACCATGATTAAAGGAAATCTCTCAATGGAACCTGGCGATTACATTGGCGGCATGGCTAAAACCCATGTGCTGCGTCCAGCCGAGATGACTTATGAAGTGGAAGAAGATGTTGAATTTAAGACGGATGATTTGATTGTCGATGCACTTGTCATCAATAAACTGGACTACAATCTGCATAAGGACTTAACTCTCCCGAAAACCCTCACCCGGGGAGATGTGGGAGTGACTCCTGAGGTGCTGGTGGTCGATTCCTCCGGCAATTTGAAATCACTCGATCCGCTCTCTTATGAAGGCGCTCGCGTTCGTTACGACGAATATTATGAGGGAGAAAAAGGGCCGTTTGAGATGTTGAAAGATGCCTCAAAGAAAATGTCTGAAACCAGTGGACTTGATGCGTTACTGGACGGTGAAGATAGCAGTGCGATGGAAATGGAGATGATGATGCAAATGGATGCAGGTCCCTCCCGGCTGCGGGATCGCCGTGGAAACCCAACACGACGTCAGTCTCCGACATCTTCTTCAGCTGGTCCATAATCAGCCGCATGTGACAACCAGAAAAAAAGCCTTCAGACAATTCATTGTCTGAAGGCTTTTTGAAATCGGGGAATTCTCTCATTCCATTTGATTACTCACTCAAGATTTTCGAGATCGAACAGAGTTGGTCGGAGCCATCGTATCGTCCATGCTGATATGCGTATCTTCATCCAGAGGAAAAGTCTGACAGGGGTTCGTCACCAGATCGGTTTCCGAAAGTTTGGGAACCAGCTTCGGTTCCGGACAGTCGCCAGCCAGATTATTTCGCATCAATTCGCAAACTCGTTTTAGTTCGAGAAGTTCCTGTTGCCCAAGGCCTTCAACAGCCTGATTTCGAACAAGTTCGCAACATTGATGCATTTCCTGCTGTATCTTTTTGGCTTTCGGAGTCGCACTGATCAGTTTTCGGCGACGATCCGAACAGCAACTTTTGCGTTGCAGCCAGCCATCCCGCTCCATTCGAGCGATGATTCCAGCCAGAGTTTGCGCCTCTAGCCCCATTTTATCGGCCAGGTCCGACTGGGGTTGTTCTCCATCTTTACTGAGGAGCGATAGGACTTCCCACTGTCGAAAAGTGATCCCTTTATGTGTTAATTCGCACTCGAGCGCCTGGCGAAATGCATGGGCAGTGCTGACAATCCAGAAGCCAACGCCGTCGCAACCCTTATGTACTTGTTTAGATCCAGACAATGGAGTTCCTTAACAGTTGCTCAAATGGACAATCTTTGAAGATAGGGTTTATCGTGGAGCACACGGACGCCCCATTTGTAAGTCTGTTGGAAACTGGTCACTATTAACAACAGAATTTGTTGTAACATCGTTTTCTTGAAATTACAAAGTTTCCTCGGCTAGATTTCAACTGGTCCGTAGTTCGAAAATCAATTTTACGGATCGATAGACATAAGCCGGTAAATTCAGTTATCAGCATTTACGAATATTGCACAATTACAATTGCCAAATCGAACATATGATCTTGCTCCTGTTTTAAAACGGTTCAAGGAATATTCGCTCGGCTGATGCGATTGTGATCGATTTTTAACGCTTGAGAAAGCACTTTACTCAGAGACCACGCCCTTATGAATCATACACAAGCAGAGGATGCGAATAAAGACGTGGACCTCCAATCCAGGCTGATCACTGGAGTGATTTCGTGTTTTCTTCTTTGCCTGCTGGCCAACACATTGCAGATTGTCGCTGAATCTCCTGCACTCTCACAATCCTTTCTCAGCCCGGTCTCTGCAAACTGGATTTCTCTGAATCTCCTCGGAGGAACAGTGACCGCAAGACCTCAAGGGCAGCAGGAAATCCGAGTTTCATATCTGTTCTGCCTGTTCATCTCGACTCTCCTCTACTCCATCCCGGCTGGAATCTTGTGGCTACGCAGCAAAGCCCATCGAATTCGTCAGTTGAACAGCTGGATCAGTCTGACAGGAATCTGGGGAATCTTATGGATCGCTGGTCTCATTGCACAGTCGACACTCATGTTGATTTTATTACAGGCGACACTTGTCTTCTGGATCTCACTCACAATTGCAGGAAGCCTGTATGAAGTGTTGCGGTCACCAGATAAAGCAGTATCGAAATTACCTGAGACAAACCTCAAAGTATCGCCGATCAATTTTACTCTGCTCGGTCTGGTCCTGTTGTATCTGTTCATCTTCACCGCGATGAACTGGGGATTGTGGTTCAATTTGAGACTGCCGCATGGCGACTCGGCGATGTATGAAGAGCATCTCTGGAATGTGCTGCACGGGAAGGGGTTTCGCAGTTATCTGGATCAGGGTTTGTTCTGGGGAGAACACATTCAGTTTGTGCATCTGTTTCTCATCCCCGCTTACCTGTTGTGGCCTTCACAGTTGTTATTGGAATTATGCGAGTCCTTAGCCCTGGCGATCGGCACGATTCCTATTTACTGGATGGCAGTGCGAAATTGTGGTAGCCGCAAGGCAGCTTTGTTCTTGAGTGCCGCTTACCTCTGCTATTTTCCGATGCAGTTTCTGGACATAGCCGTCGATTTGAAGACTTTTCGTCCCATCGCCTTCGGCGTCCCGATCGTGCTGTTTGCTCTCGATCAAATTGAACGAAAACACTGGGGAATTGCCTCGGGACTTCTACTTCTCTCATTGTCCTGCAAAGAAGACTACGCCATTGTCATTTTCTCAATTGGACTCTCATTACTGATCCAATGGTGGTGGCATCGAAAGGATAATAACTCAAATTTGGGTTTTCGCTTCGGCCTGGGGTATCTGATTTGTGGTCCGCTCTACCTGCTGGCTGCCTTGAAATTGATTCGCTGGTTTCGCAGTGGAGTCGAAGTCCATTATGCAGGCTACTTCTCAAAATTTGGCGAGTCCACATCGGAAATCATCTGGACAATGCTGACAAATCCACTGCTGCTCGGTCAGGAACTCTTGACCATCAACTCTCTCGTCTATGTGCTGGCAATCTTATTGCCGCTCGGTTTTCTCCCCATGCTCTCACCAATACGATTTTTCAGCACCGCTCCCATGTTTGTGCTGCTTTGTCTAAACGAACTGGCTCAAGATCCCCGGCATCATTTTCATGCCCCCCTGGTCCCCTTACTTTTCTGGGCTGCAGCAACAGGACTTGGAAACTCCATCATTCGACGCAAAAGTCATAATGAAGATTTCAAGGAGGATGACAACAACGCTTTGATAATCAGCCCGCGAGCACTGCGACAAGCTCAATTTGCGTTCAGTTGTGCAGTGGCAACATCTTTTTGGTTCTCGATATCTCCATTGGGAATCGCGTTCTGGGATCCGGGCTCGAACTGGAATGGATGGAAATTATATGTGCCGGATGAGCGGGCCACGAGTTTTTCTAAAATTGAAACTCTGATTCCCCAGAACTCTCGCGTCGCTTCGACAGATTACGTTCATCCCCGATTTACCCATTATGAACGCTCTTACGATTACAGTCACTATGCAAGAACCGTCAGCGGAGGCACAACGAACGTTCCAGCAGACACCGATTATATCGTCATCGACACCCGGCATCCCTACAGCGAAATCCATGAACTGGGGCAAGTCCGGGAACTTCGCGAACAGCCAGATCAATGGGAACTGCTCCCGGATGAAACGAATGGGTATTTCATCGTGCTGAAAAAAAGAGAGCCTCAATGAAGGAGAGCTTCCTCACAAGTCAACTCGCGTAGAGTGGAAGGTATTCATTCGTCACTGAACTGTGGATAATACAGATAAGTTGTTGACTTCCATGTATTTCATCTCACAGAAATATTTTCCGTATGACTTTTCCGTCTCACTTCTGACAGATAACATGATTCTGTTTCAGGTGCACTTTCTACAAGTGTCTGACTCCTTTTCTGGAGGCAATAAATAAGTCAAAGGATGATCTCTTTTCCCATCTCTCAACTGGAGACACCACTGATGACGACTGACACCAGCACACTCGCTCCTGCAGGTCAACTCGTATCCTGGGAGGAAGGTATTGGCGATGATAAAAAATATTCCATCGCTCATGTCTCTCCAACTGGACTTGTTCTCGTTCCCAAGATGAAAGACTATCAGCAGTGGCAGCAGGCAGTCGCGTCTGCCCAAGCCTCTCCAGCAGAAGCCCCGGCTGTTCTGCAGCGGTTGCCGAAATCCAAGCTGTTCACCCCCGATCAGATTTCCAAAGTGAGCTACTCAAAAGATCTCTGGCAACTCTATCTGTTCGATCGCGAGCAGAATCGAACTAAAGTTCCAAACGGTAAAGAACAGGAGCAGGTCTTTGCGGCGATCAAACACTATTGGGGCGGCAAGGAAAGTGAAGAAGAAGCCGACGCCTGGTCGGTGGTGCAAACTCCTCTGTTTATCCTCTCGGTCATCGCTGTGATTGGGGGATTCTTCATCTGGTTCTGCGCCATTTCCGAGCCCAATTACGAAGCGTCCGGGCGACGTTCAGGCATGAAACAGCTTCTCAACTCTATCGGCTACACCATTGGGCCCGTCTGGATGTCAGTCATCGTCGGCACTCTCGCCGCAATTACACTGGCTAGCATGATCAGTCAGCTTATTAAACGTCCCGTAAAAGAGGTATTAGAGTATTAGCCCATTTCACATGGTCGATATGACCGTGCATAAATTTTTGACACTTAAATAGCGGTTCGGGTTGATCTGCAGTTCAACGACTCGTTTCCACGATCCTCACTGGAAACGCATTTGTAGAATCCGGTGTAGTTCAGGCACTGCCTGACGACTTTCAAGGTCGCACGCACATTTCGTCAGGCAGTGACTGACCTGCAAGTTATTGATGAATCCATGATTGTCCAATTATTGCGCACTCTGATTTTGGATCTGAGGTGAGAAGTTTATCGTTGAGAGGCATTTGACGATGGAGAGTAATTATGCTTAAATGATTGTTCAACTGAACCATCATTCAAGTGAGACTTCATGAAATCGTCCCTCAACATTCTTCGTTCGGATTCAGAGACCGACATCTCGTGCGCCAGTGTCCTCAAAGTCCTGGCAGATGAAACGCGTCTGGCTGTGGTCGAGGTATTGCTCGATGGCCCCAGGACCGTGACTGAAATCAATGAAATGCTCGAAGTAGAGCCAACGTTGCTGTCACATCATCTCAGAGCGTTACGCGAAGCCGGGCTCGTCACGCGTGAGCGACTGGGGAGGCATGCATCCTACGCATTAGCTCCCGAACTCCTGGCTCGTCGCAAAGGTCGTGCAATTGATCTCGGATGTTGCACTATTTCTTTCTCCTGAACATTCCCCCTCCCTCAAATTAACGGTTTTAACCTTATGCGTATTGTTTACATGGTTCTTGTATGTGCTTGGTGCATCATTAACAGCTCAAACAGCTTCGCCCAAATCGGAGTCATCGAGACTAACTGAAAAACAGACAAAAATCTCCACAGGCAGATGAATGCAGACAGAAAAACCATGAAACTATTTCCTCACCCATTCTTGGCATTCATCCTCTCATTATTATTAACGGGTTGCTTCAGAAATCCATCAAACGAAGTCTCTGGCAACGTTGATGGCAAACTGTCTGGAAAAATCACGCTGACTGGATCGAGTACGATCGCTCCTCTCATCACGGAGATTTCCAGACGCTTCGAGGAACAGCATCCCGCCGTTCGTATTGATGTGCAGACCGGTGGTTCTGGCAAAGGGATTGCCGATACCCGTATGGGAATAGCCGAGATCGGTATGGCCAGCCGATCCCTGAAAGCAGATGAAGCCGATCTGATCACTCACCAGATTGCAGCAGATGGAGTGGGACTGATTGTGCACAGCTCCAATCCGATCAAAGATCTGACTGCCGAGCAAGTCATTTCCATCTACACAAACCAGATTCAGAACTGGAAGGAGGTTGGTGGCAAAGAAGGCGACATTACCATCGTTCATAAAGCGGAGGGTCGCGCTACACTCGAAGTCTTTCTCAATCACTTTGAAATCGATAATACGACTGTTAAGCCAGATGTCATCGTCGGTGAAAATGAACATGCCATCAAAACTGTGGCTGGAACTGAAAATGCAATCGGCTATGTCTCCATCGGGACAGCAGAAGCCGACATCGCGGCTGGGGTTCCAATCCGACTGTTGCCGCTCGGTGGTGTCGAAGCGAGTACGGCGACTGTTTCCAGTGGAGCGTTTCCAATGAGCCGCCCTTTGAACCTGATCACAACCGACTCTCCATCTTCACTAGCATCAGAATTTATTCGCTATTGCCAGTCACCAGAAGTTCATGACCTGATCCGATCCCAGTATTTCATTCCGGTTTCAAGTGAACCCAATGTCGCGCAATGATTTAATTCTCAAGATCATCAGTCGCGTCTCGGCTCTTTTGTCTGCCGCAGTTGTCCTGCTGATCCTTAGATTTCTCATTCATGAAGCGACGCCGGCATTGCGTGAAATTGGACTGTATCGATTCTTGACAGATCCCAGTTGGCATCCGCTTTCAGGGAACTTCAATCTCAAGCCGATGATCGTCGCGACGCTCGTCACGAGCCTGGGGGCTGTCCTCATCGCGGGTCCGCTGGGCATTGCTTCCGGGTTGTTCGTCCACTTCTACGCCCCGCCAGCACTTGCCACTTGGCATCGTCGAATTGTCGAAATTCTTGCTGGAATCCCCTCCGTAGTCTTCGGGCTTTGGGGGTTAGTTGTACTCGCGCCGATCATCGCAAACTTAGGCGGCAGCGGACAGAACCTGTTGACTGCGACCGTTGTGCTGGGACTCATGGTTTTACCAACTGTAGCCGTGTTGTCTGATAATGCTGTCGCTGCAGTGCCGCGAGAAGCAATTCAGGGAGCAGCTGCACTGGGCATGTCGCGTTGGGCAACCGTGTGGAACATTGTTTTACCCGAATCGCGATCTGGTATTGTCGCAGGTATCATCCTGGCTCTCACACGTGCATTTGGAGAGACGATGGCTGTGCTGATGCTGGCCGGGAATGTCGTCGAAATGCCGACGTCCCTCTTATCGCCGGGCCGAACACTGAACGCAAACATTGCTCTGGAACTCGGCTATGCGTCCACTTCGCATCGGTCGGTTCTGTTTGTGAGTGGACTCATCTTGATGCTGGTCGTCAGTGTTATGGTCACCGTAATTTCACGGCGCAGGAGGACCACCCAATGAGCAGCACGCAATCTGTTAAACCAACTCGATCAGGCCAGTCAACTCACACAATCCGTGAGTTGACTGCTGCCTTTTCGATCTGGCTGGCAGCAGGTCTCGTGATGGCAATCCTCGCCTGGATTCTCATTGACATTTCAATTCGAGGATTATCACAAATCAACCTCTCGTTCCTGATTGACGACGTGACAGACGCAGGACGATCGGGTGGAATTGGCCCCATAATTCTCTCGACGATTCTGATTCTTTTCGTGACATTGTCAGTCTCTGTTCCACTCTCAATCGCGACTGCCATCGCACTGACTGAACAACTTAACTCAGAAAGCCTGCTTGCCCGATATGTACGCCGTTGCCTCGATATCCTCGCCGGCGTGCCCTCCATCGTATTTGGATTATTCGGTAACGCATTTTTCACCATCACTCTCGGGCTTGGCTACTCAATCCTTTCCGGTGGCTTGACCTTGAGTTGTATGGTGCTGCCGATTCTCATCCGCACTGCCGAACAAGCCATCAATTCCGTGCCGCTTGAACACCGTCACGCCGCTGCTGCACTTGGAATGTCACGATCGACAACACTGTTTCGCGTGATTCTCCCAGCAGCCGCTCCTGCTCTGGCAGCCGGAATTGTTCTGAGCATCGGACGGGCGCTCGCGGAGACCGCCGCTTTGATTTTCACATCAGGCTATGTGGCACGAACACCGGAATCGCTTTTTGATTCCGGCAGATCACTCAGTGTGCATATCTACGACTTAGCCATGAACGTCCCCAATGGTGGGGCAAGAGCCTATGCCGCTGCCTGTGTTCTAGTAGCAATGCTGCTTGTCATCAACGAAACGACTGCACTGTTGTTGAAGTTCGCGGGACTCGGCTCAACGCCACATGCCGGAGGTTGCAGATGATATCCGCGATCAATCTCTCGGTTACATACCATGGAAAAATCGTCTTGCGGGATGCAACAGTTAAAGCAGAGCCAGGAAAGGTCCTTGCACTGGTTGGACCGTCAGGCTGTGGCAAAACCAGTTTTCTGGCGGCTCTCAATCGAATGACAGACCTGATTCCTGGCGCAAACATTCGCGGGCAAATCACCTTTGATGGACGTCCGATCGACAGCGTGTTTTCAAATCGTGCTGAACTTCGACGCCATGTTGGCATGATCTTTCAAAAACCGAATCCCTTTGCATTGTCCATCCGACGAAATATTGAACTGGGACTCCGTGAACATGGTCAGCGTAATCGCGATGAACTGAGGCAAATCACTGAGAAGGTTCTTAGAGATGTCGGTCTCTGGGACGAGGTTCAGAATCGACTCGATCAATCAGCTCTTGAACTTTCAGGTGGCCAGCAACAACGACTTTGCATCGCCAGAGCAATTGCCCTCAAACCTCAAGTCCTACTGATGGACGAACCGTGCAGCGCACTTGATCCACTAGCCGCCGAGCATGTCGAAAAACTGATTCAATCTATGCGAGGTCAATATACAATCATCATTGTCACCCACAATCTCGCCCAGGCTCGTCGCTTAGCCGACAATATTGCTGTCTTCTGGACGCGAGATAGCGTTGGAGAAATTGTTGAACATGGTCCAACAGAAACGCTTTTTGGGGCTTCATCCAATGAAATTGTGAAGTCCTACTTATCAGGCAGACGGGGCTGAATTCCGCTGCTCGTCTTCAAGCAGACTTCGACAGCGAATCTGATTTCAAAGCTGGACCTGGCTCGGTATACCCAAAACGCTGCAGGCACTTCTGTTCCAGTTGCAGTACCTTGGTTCTCAGTTCTGGATCCCATTCAATGGTGGATCGAGGTGTTTTACTGACACCCACATCTTCAAAATTCCGAATGAAGTCGGCATCAAACTCAAGGCCCGCCTGCTCAAGTGAGGTGACAAGATCCTCACGGAGACTCTCCTGTTTGCCGACGAAATTCACTCGGGGATCAACGTATCCATCAAAGAGATTGGTCACATATCCCGGATGTTTCGCGATGACATTTCGCACAAACTGATTGAACTCCACGTCTCCCAGTCCGTCGAGATTCGCATTCGGATGCCAGCCATAGGCATTCGATGCTTCTGCGAATGAGAGCCAGTTCCGGTTCGGTTGCGACATGTATTTGAACCACGACTCATACCACTTGAGGGGATGACGTACGAAGCAGAACATGTATGGATCGCGATCTCCAAATCGAGCATTTCGCACTGTGTACCGCAATTGGTTCTGAAGACGTTTCTTCCAGGTCTTACCGGCAAAGGTGAGATGCTTCAGGTCGGCATGCTTGTGAGAAAACCGAAACGCGACAAGGTTGCTTTCCTCCAGCACCCGGGTGACCCAGTTTCCACCAGTCTTGGGAATGTGCAGGAAGACAGAGCCATTCTTCAATAAGAGTGCCATCGCAAACTTTCATCTTGCCCCGCAAGTTTTGTATTGATGCCAGAATGAATCCAGTTGGGTGGCGGGGGCGCTCCGCTTTAGCGGAA
>DEML01000019.1:2593-16748 GCA_002359185.1 Planctomycetaceae bacterium UBA2671 | reverse complement strand
TTCTCTTCGAGAGCGCCCCCGCCACCCTAATTTAAGCAGCCTTTTTATGCTCATCACCCAGAAAGACATCGGTCGGCAAGACTTTTGTCGAGCGAGTTTTTTCGAAGACCATAATGATCGAGCGACCAGTCAACAGCGACCAGGAATTTATATGCTGATAGATTTCAGTATTTCGTTTTTCGTTCTTCTGATAATTCTTCGAAAAGAAGAGCGATCGCGACCAGAGTTTGCCAATGGTTTGGATGGTCCAGTAAACCGGGCCCAGAAAAGCACGCTTCGATTTATCAGCTCGTGCTTCCGCGACTCGAGCTCCGAAGAAATCTCCCAGATATCGCATCGAGTGATATGACATCGGCGAAATGTGGAAACGGTCAACCGCTTCTTCTGGACCGTAATCGGTCAGCTGAGAAGGGTGAAACTGATAGAACGTGCCCGTGAACAGGAATTGCAGTCTCGACCACATATTCATGATGTTTGGTGTCGAGATAATGACCGTACCGCCAACTTTACTGACGCGAATCAATTCGCCCATCAGCAGAAACGGATTGAGCACATGCTCGATGCCTTCCAGACAGATAACTCCGTCGAAAGTTTCATCATCAAAGGGAAGCCGCTTGGTCATGTCGGCATAGACGAAATCGCCTGCATGTCCATTGATATCGCCGGGAGTTACCTGATGCCCTTGTGCCCGCAGAGCAGCAGTCAACTTCCCGCTGCCAGCCGGTAAGTCGAGAATATGCTGACCAGCCGCTTTCTGTCCAAAAATATCGACAGCCTGCTGCATGTAGCCCGGGAAACTCTGCATCTTATGTTCACGCATCGGAATTACTCTCTGGCGATAACCCAGTTGGGTTTTGTTTTCTTAGTTCGTAGGTCAGGCATTGCCTGACATCCAACATTTAACCCTCAACTCTAAACCTTCAACCCGAATTCACGCCGCCATCTTCTGAACCTGTTTACGTCGATACACTGCAAAAACAGTATGTGCGTATCGATTCGCATAGGCTTTGGAGGAAAACCAGAACCGTCGTATCAACGTGAGTGGACCTGAACGCGGCTTTTCGACAACTCGTAAATCGACCAGTTCGTACTCCGCGGGGCAGGCCGATTCAAAGAAATCGACAACCTGCGAGACATTGAAAAACCATTTGTGACGATCGACGGGCTTCTGATGCGGCAGTCCGTAATGCAGAATCTCGCCGCGACCACGCCCAACTTTCTGACGAGCTCCACACCAGCAATTGGGTAGGGAGACGATGACATCCTGACTGCTCACGCGGAACAGTTCGTGGAACATATCGTGCAGATTATTAATATGTTCGAGCACTTCAATACAGATCACGCTGTTGAAGGAACCATCTGCAAACGGTAGCTGTTTGCATTCTTCCAGATTGATGACCTGATCCGGTTTTCCGACAATATCAATGCCGTAGTATTCTTCCTGTGGCAGCAGTTCCCGCAAAGGCGCTTCATAGCATCCCACATCGAGAACTTTGCCTTTGAGCACACCCCGAAATTGCTCCAACAGATACTGACTGCGAGCGGGACGGGTGCGGAACGATGCATAATCTCTCTGCGATTGCACCATCGAATTGTCATCCTGACTGATAAAGAAAATGGCTTCCTGCCAATTGGCCTTGTCATCAGATCATAAGTCAATCCAGGAAAACAGGTCAAGAGCTTGTCAGAAGATCAGTCTGGTCAATAACTTCAGATATTCGCAGCCTCTTCGATATATTCATTCATTGCCAAATAATGAGAGTTTGCCAGAACCAAATATCGATGAATGCCGGATACTTCTCACGCAAAATAATTCACCGCATTTTGAAATAATTTCAATCCGTCACCTGGTCCACGTTCGGGTCTGCGCGTCCAGCTGGGATGATGCGTAGCCTTAATAAACCGTTCCGGATGTGGCATCAGACCAAGAACCCTTCCAGAGACATCGCTCAAGCCTGCAATATTGGCGACTGAACCATTTGGGTTATACTCTTCCGAAAGGACCTCATCATTTGCAGAATGGGAGTCATCACAATAGCGGACTGCAATTTGTCGATTGGCTTTCCAGGAATTCAGTAAGTCCTCATTGGCCACACACAACTTGCCCTCGGCATGAGCGAGCGGCATTTCGATGGTCTCAATCCCCTTCAGAAACACATTCTGAGGACTGTCGACGACCATTTTTACCCAGCGGGCGGTGTATTTCCCGTTGTTGTTCCAGGTTAATGTCGCCTCGCGTTCAAATTCAGGCCCCGGCGTCCAGTCTTCAGTTCCATTAGGCAGTATTCCTGATTTGAGCAGCACCTGAAAACCATTGCAAATACCCAGTGTGAGAGTATCTCGCTGAAGATGAGCATGCAGCAAGTCGCCCATTTTGCGGCGAATCTGCCCTGCAAAAATTACCCCGGCTCCGATATCGTCCCCATAACTGAAACCGCCGGGAATACAGAGAATCTGATAATCCTGCAGTCGTTCTGGAGACTCTGTCAGTTCAAATACATGAACATTGTCCACCTTTCCACCGGCCTGCTCAAAAGCATAGCAGGTTTCGTGATCGCTATTGGTCCCGGGGGCTCGAAGAACGCAGATTCGGGGAGTCGAACTCATCAGACTGATTTTCCTTAGGATTTCAGGAAGTTGACTTCACTCGCCATTTCCTGAAATCATGCAACTGTTCAAATTTCGTCGATGCCTTGTGTGATGACCCTGGATTCGGGAAAATACACGAGCATTGTGATGATGCTAATCATCAAGCCACAATTCATCCACCATTGGGACCGAGAAACTCACACTCAAATTGAGATCCGCCGGAAAAGGGAATGAATCGAAAGCAACTCATCACGAATTAATGATTTAAAGTGGGTGGCGGGGGCGCTCCGCTTTAGCGGAAGCCCCCGAAAGTTCGACGATTCGGGGTCTTCTTTTCGAGTAAGCCCACAGCCATCCATTTGAATGATCAATAAGAATTTCAAATCGAGGAAATATCATCTCTGAGACATCAACTAGCCCTGATGAGACCGACACGGAAGCCGCCCTGCTGCCAGTTCTCCAGCAGTATTGGGGATATTCCGAGTTTCGCCCATTGCAGAAAGAGGCGATGGAATCGGTCATGGCTCGTCAGGATTCGCTGGTCGTGCTGCCGACTGGAGGCGGGAAATCGCTCTGCTATCAGGTTCCCGCTCTGGCTCGCGAAGGGATGATGGTGGTCGTTTCACCACTGATTGCACTGATGAAAGATCAGGTCGATGCCCTGATTGATAACGGAATCTCAGCTGCAGCGGTCAACAGCACGCTATCTGTGAACGAACGGAGAAAGATCGCCCAGCAGATTGAAGCGGGCGAAATCAAATTGCTGTATGTTGCACCAGAACGACTTTGCACCGGAAAGATGATCGATTTTCTTTCCAAACAGAAACTCTCCGCGATTGCGGTCGACGAAGCTCATTGCATCAGCACATGGGGGCACAATTTTCGACCAGAGTATCGCCTGCTGGGAGACTTACGGAATAAACTTCCCGATGTCGACATGCACGCTTACACGGCAACCGCCACAGAACAGGTTCGTCACGATATCTGCGAACAGTTGCAACTCAAGGCGCCTGCGGTTTTGACAGGGAACTTCGACCGACCCAATTTGATCTACCGCATTCAACGCCGTCAGAACCTGCAAACACAAGTCCGTCAGGTGATAGAGAAATACCCCGATTCGGCTGGCATCATCTATTGTATCAGTCGTCGTCAGGTTGATGAGTTATCAACTGCCCTCAAGGAAGCGGGCTATCGAGCACTGGCCTATCATGCAGGACTGGAAAATGGAGAACGGCATCGGGCTCAGGAAGCATTTCTAAAAGAAGAGGTGGACATCATTGTGGCGACAGTGGCCTTTGGTATGGGGATCGACAAATCGAATGTCCGCTATGTCATTCACGCCTCGGCTACGAAATCTCTGGAGAATTATCAGCAGGAAACCGGCCGGGCAGGTCGGGATGGCCTGCATTCGGAATGCGTGCTCTTCTACAGTGGTAACGATTTCGCCACCTGGAAACGAATGCTGAGCGACTTATCGGGTGAAGCCGCCCTGGCAGCTGAGGAGCAATTAAAAATCAAGTCCCGTTATTGCAGTTCCCTCACATGCAGACACCGCGCTCTCGTCGAGCATTTTGGTCAGCAGTATGAAAAGAAAAACTGCGGAGCCTGCGACGTTTGCCTGGGCGAAGTCGAATTGATGCCCGATTCACTGGTGATTGCACAAAAAATTCTCTCGTGCGTCGTTCGTGTCGATCAACGATTTGGAGCCGATTATGTTGCCAATGTGTTGATCGGTTCACGGGACCAGCGCATCTTCGACAATGCCCATCACGAACTGACAACCTACAACCTCCTCAAAGGCTTCACCAAAAGTACAATCCGTGGCTGGATTGATCAGCTGATTGACCAGGAATGTCTGATCCGGGATGAAGAGCATCAGACTCTCAAACTGACTCCCAGAGCGAAGCAGGTCTTTCACAGCGAGTACGAACCGCGACTTCTACAAGCAACCAAAAAAGCCAGCACAACAAGGCCCGAGAAGCCGGAACTGCAGCCCGATGATCAATTTCTGTTCGAGGAATTACGAGCAGAACGCAGGGAAATCGCCAGCGAGAAAGGAATCGCTCCGTTCATTGTATTCAGTGATGTTTCGTTAATCGACATGGCACAAAAACGGCCTCAAACAGAAGCCGAGTTCCTGAACATCCACGGCGTCGGCCAAACCAAGGCTGATCAGTACGCCACTCGATTTATCGAACGGATTAAAACCTATTGTGAAAACGAAGCGGAATCGAAGTCATAAAATTGATCTGCGCACGTTTTTATTTTTCGACCGTTGTACAGAGTCATCATTGGGCAATTTCGGCTAGAATATTAATAGCCCGCATTAATCATCCAGTATTCGATAGGAAGATCAAGAGTTAATACAAGCACGAAGCGCAAGCGAGTGTGTTCTTTCCGGGTTGACTCACTCGCTTGCGCTTCGTGCTTGTCGTTCCTCGATCCTCCATTTTCACTTGTGAGTAATTCAGCCAGGCATAAATAAACCTCATCAGCATGAAAAGCTAAGCTCGTAATTGATTACAACGTGCGACGTTATACACCAGAGCAACAACAACGACTCTCTCAGCAGGTTCAGGAAGACCTTTCAGGAATTCTGGAGGGGAGCGTACGGACCGACGACGGCTCCCGTTCCCTGTTTGCAACCGATGCCAGCCTGCATCAGGTTTCGCCGATTGCCGTTGTCTTCCCGGCTCATGAAGACGATGTTGTTACCGTGGTTCGTTATGCCGCAGATCACCAGATAACACTCATCCCTCGCGGTTCTGGAACAGGTCTGGCTGGAGGATGCCTTGGCAGTGGAATCATTATTGATTTCAGCCGTTCGATGAATCGGGTCCTGGAAATCCGTAAACACACTGTGGTTGTTCAACCCGGAGTCGTACTGGATGATCTCAATAAACAGCTGGGCGAGCAAGGCTATTATTTTCCGCCGGACCCTTCCAATGCTGCTGTCACCACAATTGGAGGCATGATCGGCGTCGATGCAGCTGGTTCTCACGCATTGGGAGTCGGTTCGACCAGAGACTATATCAAATCGCTGAATGTTGTTTTGTCGGACGGTTCGCTGCATCATTTAGGACGCGAAGCTGTTCAAGCCGGCTTAGTTTCGCAAGCTCCCGAAACGACGAGTGAGGATCACGATCAATATGCACGCGTTCGTGTCATCCTCCGTCGCCTTGCTGCCATCCTGAAAGATAACGATCAACTCATCCGCCAGCAGCAACCACCTCTCGCTCGAAATTCTGCGGGTTACATGGTGCGTAATGTTCTGCGAAAAGGTGTGCTCGATTTCCCCCGAATGTTTGTTGGTTCCGAAGGTTCTCTTGGAATTTGCACTCAAGCCGAATTACATATTTTGCCTCTGCCGGAAAATCGTCAGGGAATGTTACTGATCTTTGCCCGATTTGACGAAGCAACAAATAATATCCCGGCCATTCTCGAATTTGATCCCAGTGCCTGTGACCTGCTCGATCGTCGTCTGCTCACACTCGCACGGGAAGCATCACCACACTACGCGAAGATGATCCCGCAACATGCCGCGGCTGCTTTGATTGTCGCCTTCGATGATTATTCCGAACTGGCCATCAAGAATCGAATCGCCCGATTTCTGGAATTTGTTCAGACTGCACTCCCCAGTTGTACTCTCGCATCTCATGCTCAAAACAGCAGCGAAGTCGATGATTTATGGAAATTACCACGTCAGGTTGTTCCCCTGCTGGCACGCATTCAGGGAGCCGCTCGACCAGTGCCATTTATTGAAGATATTGTCATTCCCCCAGCCAGTATTGGGGAATTTCTGCATCAGGCCCAGCGAATTCTCCAGCGTTATCAAGTGACGGCTTCGCTGTATGCCCATGCCGGAAGTGGGCAATTGCATTTGCGTCCCTTCCTGGAACTCCCTTCCTCTGCGAACGAATCGTTATACGAATCACTGGCGCGAGACTTGTACCGCGTCGTAGGAGAATTTGGTGGATCAATCTCAGGAGAGCATGGCGATGGCCTCTCCCGAACGGCTTTCATTCGTACTCAATATGGGCCACTCTATCGAGTGTTTCAGCAGATCAAACAGATCTTCGATCCGCATGGAATTTTCAATCCCGATAAAATTGTCAGTGGAGATCCTCACCTGGCAGTCCGGCATTTTCGGCCCGATGCCAACCTCATTCAATTACAGACCCAAGCCACCACCCATCTGAACTGGACACCAACTGATCTCGCTGTCGAAGCCTCGACCTGCAATGGGTGTGGTCAATGCAAAACGACACAACCTCATTTCAGGATGTGTCCGTTTCATCACATTGATCGCAACGAATACACCTCGCCCCGAGCCAAAGCGAATACGATTCGTCAATACTTGTTTCAAAGTGCAGATCCAGATGCGACCGATGCAGCTGAAATTCTGCAATCGCTCAACACTCAGGAAGTTCTCGACTCCTGCTTCAACTGCAAGCAGTGTCAGCTCGAATGTCCCAGCGAAGTAGATATTCCCCATTTGTGGATGGAAGCAAAAGCTCAATCGGTTTTACAACAGGGGCTGGATCGAGGCGACTGGTATCTCACACGGGTCGATAAACTGGCCGAATTCGGCTGGCGATTTTCCTGGCTGACCAATCCCATGTTCCATACACGCTGGGGTCGCTGGCTGCTCGAAAAAATTTGTGGCATTGATGCCCGCAGACGACTGCCTGATCTGGCCAAGAAACCTTATCTCCAACAGATCGAACGACGTAATCGCAAGAATGCGAAAAAGCCGGCTCCGCAGATCGAATCCAATCGCAAACCAGTCATCCTGTTCATCGATTACTTCGCCAATTACCACGATCCCGAAACCGCTCTGGCACTCGAAGCGATTCTGCGACATCACAACATTCCCTACCTGATTCCCGAAGAACAGGTTGTCTCCGGAATGAGTATGATTAACACTGGCGACCTGACAGCTGCCCGGATCAAGGCTGAACAGAACATCCGCATTCTCGGCCCTTATGCTCAGGAAGGGCATCAGATTCTCTGCCTCGAACCCTCCAGTGCCGTCTGCCTGAAACAGGAATATCCCTTCCTGATAAAGCATCCCGATGTGCAGGCAATTGCCGATCAAACTCTGGAAGCAGGGAGCTATCTGGCTCAGTTGAATCTGGAAGGTTTACTCAATACGGAGTTTACCGCATTCCCGCACAAATTCGGCTACCACGAACCTTGCCACCAGCGTTCACTCCGCAATTCAAAACCGTACGTTCAAGTGCTATCCTTAATTCCCGAACTGCAAATCCACTTCATCGACAAAGGCTGCAGCGGCATGGCTGGCCATTTTGGACTGACGCATAAAAACTTTGAGAAATCGATCGCCATCGGTCAGGGTTTGATCGATGCGGTTGTTAATGATGAATTTGATATCGGCACAACCGAATGCGCCGGCTGTAAACTTCAGATGCAACACCCGGCTGCGAAACCTGTCTTGCACCCTCTGAAAATTATTGCCGCTGCTTACGGACTGATTGCCATCGATTTCAACAAACTCCCTTTACAATAAAACAACCGGGTGACAGGTGGCTGGGGTCGAACGAAGTGAGCCCCCAGAATACTCGACCATCTGGGTGCTTCGCTTCGCTCCGACCCCAGCCACCTAACGATTTCTTATACTCATGAACAATACATCAACAATCACCATCCGACTCTTCGCCACACTGCGGGAAATCGTCGGCCAGGATCAACTGACCTTTCTCTGGCATGATGGCTTAACCATTGCCGAGCTAAAACAAACCCTGCTGCAAACCTATCCCGAATTAGAACCTCAATTCAAAGCAATCATGATGGCTCGAAACTGTTCCTACTGCAAAGAGGCTCAAGTCTTGCAACCTGACGACGAAATTGCATTCATCCCCCCCGTCAGTGGGGGATAAGATTCTCCTATATAATTCCTATGAAAAAAACATCTCATCAAAAATTCGAATCTGACGAATCAGGATCCCTTCGGATCGAACTGACAGAATCACCGGTCGACCACAACGAACTGATGAACTCCGTCCAGGACCACTCCTGTGGAGCCTCAGTCCTGTTTCTGGGTACCGTCCGTGAGTTCACCAATGGAAAACAGACCAACTCCCTTACCTATGAGGCCTATCATGAAATGGCCATCAATGAGATCCACAAGCTGATCGAACAGGCTCGCCAGCAATGGAACGTCAAGCATGTCGGCATCATTCATCGGCTGGGACCATTAGCACTTGGTGAATCAGCCGTCGCGATTGCCGTCAGTTCACCCCATCGAGCCGACTCTTTTGCAGCCGCTCAATTTCTGATGGATGAAATCAAAAAATCAGTTCCGATTTGGAAACAGGAACACCGGTCTGATGGCTCCACAGAATGGGTTCATCCTGAGCAAAAGTAGTTTTAAGGGGCGAAAATCCCTCTGCATAAGTTGTAGGTCAGGCACTGCCTGACGACAAACCAGGTGGCACCCAAATATCGTCAGGCAGTGCCTGACCTACAGTGCTTAGCTCACCACCGGGTTTTGCAGACTGCCGAGTTTTTCGATGGTGACTTCGACCGTATCGCCATTCTTCAGGTAAACAGGAGGCTTGCGTGCATCGCCGACGCCGGAAGGGGTGCCGGTGAATATGAGGTCGCCCGGTTGCAGTGTCATAATCTGTGTCAGATGAGCGATAATTTTATCGATGCCGAAGATCAGTTCGGTGGCCGAACTCTGCTGCATTGTTTCGCCATTGAGAGTCAGCGAGATACTCAATTGATGAGGATCGCCGACTTCTTCGCTTGTCACCAGATAGGGACCAATCGGAGCAAAGGTATCCGGAGTTTTTCCAAGCATCCATTGACCGCCTGGTCGCCCTTTCTGCCAGTCACGAGCAGAGACATCGTTGCCAATCATGTAACCTGCAACATAATCGAGAGCATCGGCTGCATCGACCTGATAAGCTGATTTGCCAATCACGACAACTAACTCGGCTTCATAATCGACACGCTGACTGACCGCTGGCAGTCGAATCGAATCGCCAGGGCCGATGATGGTATTTGCGTATTTCCCAAAACAAACCGGTTCAGAAGGAATCTCTGCTTTCGTTTCCCGGGCATGATCTCCGTAATTGAGTCCGATGCAGATAATCTTTTCCGGCTTGGTAATGGGAGCTTTGATCTTGCCTTCAATAAATTTCTTTTGAGCCAGACCATCTTGAAAAGCCCGGCCTGCACGATCAAGAACCCCTTCGATGAGGATGCCCAATATGCAGTTGGGCAGAGAATCATCCACCGCACATAAATCGACAAACTGCATCTGTTCTTCCGACATTTCCACGCCGACAACTTTAAGTTCCCCGGCAGATTCCAGCATCGTCAGTTTCATGGTATTTTCTCATTCGATCAACAAAGAAGCAGTTAAGCACTGTAGGACAGGCTTCCAGCCTGTCTATTGCAGACTAAGCACAATCCCAAATCAGACAGGCAGGATGCCTGTCCTACGGGATTTGTTATTCAGAAATCAGTTTCCAGACTGAACATCATGCGGCGGAGCACCCATGATGTGATAGCCAGCGTCGACATGCAGATTTTCCCCGCTGATGCCGCTCGCCTGATCGCTCATCAGGAACATTCCCGTTTTGCCCACTTCTTCGGGAGTGATATTCCGACGCAGTGGCGAGAAGGATTCGTAGAGTTTTGTCATCTGATCAAATTCACCGACAGCCGAGGAGCTGAGTGTTTTCAGCGGTCCGGCACTTAAGGCATTCACGCGGAAGCCTTCAGGACCAAGCTCATTCGCCAGATATTCAACCGTACTTTCCAGTGCGGATTTACAGACACCCATAATATTGTAGCCGGGAATCACTTTCTCGCCGCCGAGGTAGGTCAGTGACAGAATGTTTCCCCCCGGTTTGAGAATCTGACGTGCCCGTGATGCGAGAGAGATCAGACTGTAGCAGCTGATTTCCATCGACAGCTTGAAACCATCGCGGCTCACGTTATAAACCGGGCCTTTCAGGTCGTCCATCGGTGCATAAGCGATCGAGTGCAGGACGAAATCGATTTCGCCGAACTCTTCTTTCGCTTTCGCGAAGACGGCATCGAGATCCTCTTCCTTCTGCACATCGCAGGGCAAAATGAATTTGTCGAAATCGTCGACCAGTTTTCGTAGACGACGTTCCATGCGGGGACGTTCGGGATCTTTATCGGGCAGGTGCGTAAAGCCCATCTCGGCTCCCTCGGCGTGCAACTGCTGAGTAATTGCCCAGGCGATACTGTGATCGTTTGCAATCCCAAAAACCAACCCTTTTTTGCCTTCAAACAGGCCCATGCCGAACTCCTTGATCAATACTGAGAATCCCTCAAATCGGATTCGAGGGGAATGTGTGTGTTCATTATTTCAATCGTCTCAGGTTATCGGTCCGAGGGCAGGCAATCAAGGTTGCCGAGTGATTTTGAGACCGATGAGAATTCTTTGATCCATCAACAGGGAGACTTTTTGCGTTTATAGGGTTTCGATTGAACATCTGCACGAAAACCACAAGAATGCTGACAGAGTCATTTTGAACACCCTTTTTTTATGAAACTGAAAATATCATGCTGGCACATATCGTCTACTTTTCCTTAAACGACAATTCCGAATCCGCCAAAAAGAAACTTGTGGATGCCTGTCATCAATATCTGAAAAATCACGCGGGCGTCGAATTTTTTGCAGCCGGAACGGTTGGCAAAGAATTCACTCGAGAAGTGAACGACAAAGCCTACGACGTTTCTCTGCATGTCTACTTCACCGACAAAGACGCCCACGATGCCTACCAGACCGTGGAAGACCACCTGACATTCATCAAAGAAAACAAAGAGAACTGGAAACAGGTTCGCGTATTCGATTCCTGGGTCGAATCGTAAGTCGATCAATTATTTCTAATCAGACAATGGGTGGCTGGGGTCGAACGCAGTGAGCCCCCAGAATATCCACAACTCTGGGGGCTCCGCTTTGCTCTGACCCCAGCCACCCATTAAACGACGGACCCAGCAGTTTTGGATATGAATCGATGGATGAGCATGCAGGCGACGGACAGCCGGGCGACTTGAAAGTGAATACCGTTTCGGCTGAGGCTCATCATTCTCAGGCGGATGGGCGGATCTTTCCCTGCGAGGCCTGCGGAGCCGATGTCGTTTTCAACATCGGCACTCAGCATTTGAAATGCCCCTATTGTGGACACGAACAAAAGCTGAGCATCGAAGCGGATGCCATCCTCACCGAGCACGATTTTCACGAAATGATCGGAAATCTGCGGAAACATCACGAAACGGTAGGAGCGACAGAAGGATTCAAAGAAGTCGGCTGCGATGCCTGCGGCGGGATTGTCGTCTTTGAGGGAAATCTGACCAGTACCCGTTGTCCCTATTGTGATTCGCCCATCCAACTCGAGGGGATCCATGAAATGGAGACCCGCATTAAGCCGGATGGCGTGCTGCCGTTTCAGGTTGATGAAAAACGGGCCAAAGGATCCATCAAAAAGTGGGTAGCCTCTCTCTGGTTCGCTCCGAACGACTTCAAAAAATCGGGAGTCGAAGGCAAGCTCAAAGGCGTCTATATTCCCTATTGGACATTCGACTCCATGACCTTCGTCGCTTATGTCGGCGAGCGTGGCGAAGAATATCGAGTCACTGTCGGCACAGGGAAAAACCGGCGGACAGTCACCCGTGTCCGCTGGTACCCGGCCAGCGGAAATTTTCAGCGATTTTTTGATGACGTCCTCGTGCTTGCCTGTCAGAAAATGTCTCCCGAGCTCATTCATGGCCTGGAACCCTGGCCTTTGAATTTGAGTCTCCCGTTTACACGAGAGGCATTGGCCGGATATCTGGCGCGAACTTACGATGTCGAACTGGAGCCCGGATTTCATCTGGCCAAGCCACGAATTGAGTCTGCCCTACGCAGGGATGTGAATCGGAGAATTGGCGGCGATCGCCAGCGGATTTCCCGAATGGGAGTCGATTATTCGGCCATCACTTTCAAATTCCTGTTGCTCCCTATCTGGTTACTTTCCTATCGTTATAAGGGAAAGGTCTACCAGATGATGATCAATGCTGCCACCGGCAAAGTGAGCGGCGAACGTCCCTGGTCGGCCTGGAAAATCGCCGGAGCAATCCTTCTAGGGAGTATCGTCGTGCTGGGTTCCTGGGCTCTGATCGTTTCGATGCAATAATGGAATGTCACCCCATGCATCTGATATGAAATATCACGATGCTATTTAGTGAATTTATCAAATAATCTCGTGAATCACATGCCCGTGGACATCGGTTAAACGGCGGTCGACGCCGTCGTGGCGAACCGTTAGTTTTGTGTGATCGATGCCGAGTTGATGCAGGATGGTGGCGTGGACGTCATAGACTTGTGTTGGATTCAAGCGGTCGAGTGGTTTATAGCCCCATTGATCTGACTCGCCATGAGAGATTCCGCCTTGAATCCCTCCGCCGCAAAGCCAGTTGGTGAAGACATACGGATTATGATCCCGTCCCTTTCCTGCCTGACTGCTCGGCATGCGTCCGAATTCGGTTGTCCACAATACGATCGTATCTTCGAGTAATCCCCGTTGTTTCAGATCTTTAATCAAAGCCGCAGTCCCGACTGCCATGCCGTGGGCTAAAGGACCATGATCGCGGGCGATGTCTTCATGGCTGTCCCAGTTTCGTCGAGGAAACCCGTTGTCGTTTCCAGACCAGATTTGCACAAAACGGACACCGCGTTCCAAGAGACGCCTGGCTGTCAGACACTTTCGCCCAAAATACTCGGCCTCTTCGGGAGCATTAATCTCCGAAGAATATGTTGCTCCCATCCGATCGAGTCCGTACATTTTCAGGATGTGCTCGGGCTCGCCGGAAATGTCCAATGCTTCCGGAGCACTCAATTGCATGGCGGCTGCTAACTCATAAGCGCGTATCCGGGCATCGAGACGGGAATCGCCGGGGCGTTGCTCCTGATATCCACGATTGAGTCGATTCAACATCGCCAGACCTGCGGCATCACTATCATGGGTCGCAAAGTCAGCCTGGGGCATCAGATCTTCAATGGGATTCTCTCGCTGCGGAAAGATAGACGTTCCCTGAGCACTGGCAGGCAGAAAAGCCGAGCCCCAGTTCTTGGGACCGTTGCTCGCAAAACCACGATGGTCCGGCAACACGACAAACGTCGGCAGATTTTCATTGATCGAACCGAGCCCATAACTGACCCAGGCTCCCATGCCCGGAAAACCCGGCCGTTGAAATCCAGTTGCCTGCAAATAGGTCGCCTGCGAATGCACGCCCGTTTTGCCAATCATGTTGTGGATAAACGCAATATCATCGACACACTCGCCCATCGGCTTGACGACATCACTAAGCATCTTCCCTGTCTGACCATAAGCCGCGAACTCAAATGGCGACTTCATCCACGGACCAAGTCCGTTCTGAAATGTTTCCACTTTCTCACCAAAGTCGGAAGCCTCGCCATGATGCTTTTCGAGAAACGGCTTATGATCCCACAGATCAATATGACTGGCCGCTCCCGCCATAAAGAGTTGCACAACCCGTTTCGCTTTCGGGGGATGATGCA
>DEML01000019.1:0-2297 GCA_002359185.1 Planctomycetaceae bacterium UBA2671 | reverse complement strand
GCCAGATTGACCTGCTCCTCCAATGAGTCTGAACTCTGCTGGAGTCTCTGAGCAAATCGCTCGGACATCGCCAGATTGAATTGATTATTCAACAGGGAAAGAGCCTGCAGGGACGTCAATGTCTCAATGCGTTTCGGAGTACTCTGAGACGAATCTGCACAGTCGAGAGTCGTCATCCACGGATTGGGCTGAGATCGCACGATAAAACGATAAATACTGCGTCGATGCGATTTCGGATCCGTCGGATCGAACTTACGATACTCGTAATGCGGGGAATGTTGTGGATGCTCCAGTTCAAACAGATAAAACCCGGGACCTCCCATCGTCGTATCCAATGCTCCACTGACGGCAAGTATCGAATCGCGAATTTCTTCGGCTTCGAGCCGTCGTCTATTCATTCTCCAGAGATATTGATTACTGCCATCGATTGCCGCATTCGCTGCGTTGTGCTCAGATGATTGCCGATAAACACTGCTGGTTACGATGAGACGATGCAGGGCTTTAAATGACTGCTCACCATCGCGGAATTCACAAGCGAGCCAGTCGAGCAATTCCGGATGCGTCGGCGGGATTCCCATATGACCAAAATCATTGGGAGTCGCGACAATTCCCTCACCGAAATGATACTGCCAGACCCGATTAACAATCGACCTCCAGACCAGAGGGTGATCGCTCTGTGTCAACCACCGAGCCAGTTCCGCCCGCCGTTCTGCCTCGGAAAGTGAGCTGTCAATTTGCCAGTCATCATCTTGCCGGAGTGGCAAAACACCTGGACCGATTTTCTCAGCCGGTGTCTGGACATCTCCGCGTAGCAACAAATGGACTGCGCGCGGCTGCCCCTTTGTCGGATGGAAATTTCCTTGCGGATTGAAATGTGTGGCAGCCGCATAAACCATGGCTCCTTGCGGAAGTTTCTCCAGGGTTGCCTTTGTGTCAGCGATTGTTTTCTTGAGCGTCTCCCGTCGTGTCACGCGTTCTGGAGTTTCAATTTCTGCAAGAATCTCATTGCGTTCTGCTTCCAATTCCTGCAATTGCGAAGCGATCTGGGGATTGCCCCCCTTGGCCCATTTGCCATCAATCAAGTTGGCTTTCTGCCACCGTGGCGGAGCTTCGATGGAATCGAGAGCTGTTACGGTTGCCTCAGCTGCGAGATTCATACCCGCAAGACCAGTCAGCTCAACTTCTGCCAATGCGAAGATGTAGTCATCTTTTCGTTCGGCCAGTTTCGTAGCCGTGATGCGAACTCGACGAACGACATCAACTTGACAACTCAATTCAATCGGGCTCAACCCAGGATTGGGGAAGTCCACCTGAGTGTAGTCCGCAACCGTCTGCCACTCTTGTTGATCAGCAGAATTCTCATCGGCAGTCACTTCGACTTTGAAACGAACGGGAAATCCGAAACCGGCTCCAATCCCCGCATACTCATCATGGCAGGGGTGCAGCACAATCTGCGAAACCTCAGCGGCCTGAGGGACTGCGATTTCAATCCACTTGGTCGTATCGGCAGCCGCGACGATTGAACTGTGATAACCGAATTCTGAATCTTTAGTGACTTTTTGCTCGGCTTGCAGATTCGCGATCTGTGTCTTCAACTCGGCGAGTCGTGTGCCCCCTGCATCCTCAATCTCTTTTTGCAATTGCTTAAGTTCTACCTCCGAAGTTTTCACCAGCGATTCGAGTTGACGTCGCTCCAATTCGACTTCAGGATCCAGGTCATAAGGCCGCTCTGCTCGATCCACCGCCGCGAATACCGACTGGAGCCCATAATAATGCTGCTGGGTGAATGGGTCGAACTTGTGATGATGACATCTGGCACATTGAATCGTAACACTGCAGAACGTATTGAGCGTATTACTGACCATGTCGTCGCGGTCGAGATTGCGGGCAACTTTGCCGTCGATTTTCGCTTCCGAAACTTCCACATGCCCGATGAAATCCCACGGCCCCGCAGCAATAAAACCGAGTCCCAGTATTCCATCCGGCTCACCAGGGAACAGCACATCGCCTGCGACCTGTTCCTGAACAAATCGGGAATACGGCTTATCCTCATTGAATGATCGAATGACATAGTCGCGATAAGGCCACGCGTTCGGCCTGAGCTTATCTTTATCATAGCCACACGTGTCTGCATATTTAACAACATCCAGCCAGTGACGTGCCCAGCGTTCTCCATAATGATTGGATGCGAGGAGTCGATCCACCAGTTTTTCGTACGCTTGAGGATCCTCGTTTTTAACGAAGTCTTCGGTCTCCCCCGGCGTGGGCGGCAAGCCGATCAGGTCAAATGTTAAGCG
>DEML01000076.1 GCA_002359185.1 Planctomycetaceae bacterium UBA2671 | reverse complement strand
TGACCGGGAATCCCATATCCCAGGCTCGAGGGGTTGATGTCCACCTGGGTTGTCTGGGGTGCAGTCTGTTGCACCATAAAGTACGTCCCCGTAATGCCAAACTCCCCGGCATTCGGACGGTCTCTCCACTGGTTGGGAGTAATTGTCAGATCCCCCTCAACATAACCCTGGGCAATCCCGTTCACGCTCCCACTGCTTCCCTGCAGCATTTGCACCTGGCTGCTGTCGAAATTGATCGCGGCGATGAGCCGATCTCCCGCTGTCGGCGTGAAATTCTCCCAGACATCGTTGTTGGCGTATTGCCATTGATTACTGATAAATCGGACCGCCACAAAGTGCTGAGCCCCATTGGCGACGATAGCACCGGCAAACCGTTGTTGCACGCTCTGCTGACTGTAAAGAATAAAGCCTGCACCGGTCGCATTATCCTGGCCGGGGATCCCGTAGCCCAGACTCGAAGGAGCGAAGTCCACTCGGGTTGTCTCGGACGGATCCCGTAACGCCGTGAAGTAAGTTCCCGTAATGCCAAATTCCCCCGCGTTCGGACGGTCTCTCCACTGGTTGGCAGTTATCGTCAGATCCCCCCCAACATAACCCTGATCGATCCCGTGCACGCTGCCAGTGCTCCCCTCGAGCATCTCAACCTGACTGCTGTCGAAATCGATCGCGGCAACCAGTCGATCACCCGTTGTCGGTGTGAAGTCCACCCAGACATCGTTGTGGGCGTATTGCCACTGATTATTGATGAATCGGACGACCACAAAGTGCTCGGCTCCATTGGCGACGATCGCTCCGGCGAACCGTTGTTGTACGCTCTGCTGGCTGTACATGATAAAGCCGTTGCCGGTCGCATTATCCTGACCGGGGATCCCATACCCCAGGCTCGAGGGGGCGATGTCAATTCTTGTTGTTGGCAGTTCCAGTGTGAAGTACGTCCCCGTGATGCCAAATTCTCCCGCGTTCGGACGATCTCTCCACTGGTTGGCAGTTATCGTCAGATCCCCCTCAACATAACCCTGATTGATCCCGTTCACACTCCCGCTGCTTCCCTGCAGCATCTCAACCTGACTGCTGTCGAAATCGATCGCAGCGATCAGTCGATCTCCCGTGGTCGGAGTAAAGTCCACCCAGACATCGTTGTGGGCGTATTGCCATCGACTGTTGAGATAACGGACCACCACAAAGTTCTCGGCCCCATTGGCGACAACCGCTCCGGCAAACCGTTGTTGCACACTCTGCTGGCTGTACAGAATAAAACCTGCACCAATCGCGTTATCCTGACCGGGAATCCCATACCCCAGGCTCGAGGGGGTGATGTCAATTCTTGTTGTTGGCCCGCCACCGGTCATGCTGGTCGATTCGTAAGCTCCAATATCGACCCGATCGCCGATTATGCGATCAAAGCCGCTACCACGCTGATCGGTGGTGAGTGCATTCATACTGGCATCGAGAGCCAAAGCATTATTTCCAGCATTTATCGCCAGCGAGTCGTCCAGCAGAGCGTGTGTGAAGGTGGGACCCCCATTGTCGGCAAGTGCTCCTAATCGTGGATCACCAACGATCGTATTCGTAAGATTTTCCAGTTTCTGACCGTCTTCAATGTTATTGAACGAACCGAAAACAATGCCGATGCCCGCTAAATCTCCACCGCTAGTACTATTTGCTATGATCGTATTATGCAATGTCGTACTGCTAAGCCATTCTGCGAATATACCACCACCAGCAACTGCGGAATTCTCAGAAAACGTTGAACTGATAATTTCCGTAGATGAATGTGACGAATGAGATAAAAGTCCACCTCCATTAATGTTGGCAATATTTCTGGAAACAGTAGAGTTTGTAATTGTCAATTTTGAGTTGTGTGAAGAGAGAGTATAAATTCCTCCGCCATTATTAGTTGCTAAATTATTAGAAATCGTGGAACCAGAAATAATTGCATTTTGGGAGATAAAAAGGCCACCTCCGAAGAGGGCTTCATTCTCAGAAATTGTGGAATTCTCAATCAATAAGTCAAAACTATAACTATAAATTCCACCACCCGATTTTGCCTTATTACCGGATATGATAGAGTTTGTAATTGTTTGTTTACCATTCAATGTCAGACCACCACCATCGCCATGTGTGGAATTCCCTGTAATAACTGAATCTAGAATCGTGAGCGTACCTTGGCTGTAAATGCCCCCACCTGATTCCGCGAAATTTCCGGATATTATTGAATCGACAATACGACCTTCAGCATACTGACTGATCCGTATGCCACCACCCGTGCCATCTTCCGCATCTACAGGTGTCGCACCATCGTCATTAGGACCTTCAACTGCCCCACCGGTAATTGTGATTCCTTTCAGCCCTAAAAATCCATTTCTCAATACATGAAATATGCGCTCGCCAATTCCTGTATCGACTCCCCCAGAAGCGAGATCACTACCGCCATCAATAGTGATATTCTGCCCCTGAGCATCAATGCTCACATGGGATTTAATATCTAGATCACCATCAATAGAGGCTTCTTCCTGAGTTCCCATGATGGTTAACAATAACGTCATCCCATTGAGGCTGGGATCAAAAGTAATCGTATCTGCATTCATATTCAGATTGGCGGCAATGATCGCTTCTCTCAGCGAGACACCCGCGCCCGCTTCAGGATCTAATCCGCCATCATTTTCATCATTAGCCGTTGTTACAACAATCGTTCCATTGGCCAGAGCTGTCAGGACGACATCATTGCCATCTCCCCCTGCATAAGTAATTGAAAACAATTGACCGTCGGCCATGAAGGTTGCTCCTTCCGCCAGTCCGTCGAAAGTTCCATTGATGTCTGATTCAGCATCCTCACTATCAATAATTATGAATTGTGAGCCTACGATAGGCGCGAAAGTCCCATCAAGATCGATATCCAGGGTCGATCCATTCAGGTTCACTATGCGTGAGGCTCCTGTAACAAGCAGTTGATCGTATTCGGTTCCGGCAGCAGCTCCTTCGAGATCAACTGCGAATATAGCTCCAGTATTCAGTGTCAGATTGCCGAGTTCAAATTGTGTAGGAATTGGACCGGGAGTGAACAGGCCTCCATTTTCAATGAACACATCCCCCAGAATCGAACCCGTTCCAAGCAGAAATGCACTACTTAAAACAGTAACCGATGAGGTTGCATTTGTGGTGTCACCATGCACATGGAACTGACCAGTCGCAATTGTAATATTGCCCGCAAAATCAGACGTTGTATTCTCTTTTACTGTAGCTGAGCCCCGGAGACTTAAAAACTGAGCAACTTGAGCATAATTTATGTTTGTTCCATCAATGAGCCCATCCCCATTCAGGTCCTCGAAAATGTCAGGTATTCCATTGTCATTGACATCAAATGGCGATGGTCCATCAATTCTAAGATCAATTGTGAGATCACTCGATCCACTGATGCCGTCTTGGAAGTTAATCATCAATCCATTCAAGACACTCTCGTCTTCAATATCGATTTCGCTGTGATAAGTTTGCACACCCATGTAAGCGAGAGTAAATCCTGTAGCCGCAGTGTTGATAAACCCATCAGGTCCCAGTGCCAAGCGGATTTCAGAACCCATTGTTGACGTTCCAGTGACATCGATACTACCGCTTCCAGACAGTTCTATTTGAGATGCAGAATCGAAATTGACGCCATGCCCATCTCCAGTTGTGCCACCGGTTCCATTAATAGTGACTGAAGCGGTGCCATCTGTGGAAATGAGTCCGGCTTCGAGTGTTACTCCCTTATTGCCCGTCGTAATCCCTGTCAGTTGGATATTGCCATCGGTGGAAAGAATCTGGGCAGAACTTTCTATTTCAATCCCATTTCCCATACCATGACCGAACCCATTGAGAGTAATCGTTCCGGCCCCGTGAGATTCTACTTTCGCGTTATCAGAAAGAAGAATACCAGTACTAACACCAGTATTTCCTCCGGTTCCCGTTAAGGTTATTGCACCAGAAGTTGTCGTTAATGAACCTCCATCGATGGCAATGCCGCTGAATTCTCCTGTTGTCGTTCCTGAAACATTCGCGTTTAGTGTCAGGTTGCCATTATCGGTGGTCAGACTACCGTGGCTATTAATCCCGATGTCCTGTCCAGCGTCAAATTGAATTCCATGACTTCCTGAAGTTTCAATTGCTCCACCGACTTCGATTGATGTCGCCGCATCAACGGAGACAGTGCCGGAAACTTGGGAACTTCCGAGCAGGAATATAACATTATTGGTTGTGACATCCAGATTTAAACCAATCGTACTGTCAAGAAAGACCGTGGTTCCACTCCCGGCATTCTGGGTGAAGCTGCCTGTCGTATTCAGTGAGCCAAAGAAGTTCACGTTGTTGGTGGTATGGGAGGAATCGTCGATCGTCAGAGAGGCCAATGCCTGGTCGTCACCCACGTTGCCGTTAAAATTCACATCGCCTTCGGCTTCGACAACGAGATTATGAGTTCCATCGAGGGAATTGGTGAAAGTGACGGTATCACCACTAAGCAGAGTGAGATCTGCACCGAGTAAAACCTTCCCACTGAATAATTGCGAACCGCCAGTGTTAATGCCAACATCGAGTTGAATCTCATCACCCGTTACATAGAGTGCCCCAGTCCCGAGATCGAGGGTGTTCGTCTGAAATGTAACCACATCTTCTTCACCTGTGTCTCTATCTGTAATGATATTCAGGTTCGCATCGAATGAGGAATCAAGTCTTTCCACATTGATGAAATCGGTTCCGCTTCCTGTCGTCGTATTGATTGTCAATGCCCCAGTGGGATTAGCAAAGGCAACGGATTCGCCAAGTGTTGAATCGATTAATGAAAAACCATCATCGGAAATTCCGTTATCGGAGAGCGTAATTGTCTCGGCTGCTCCTGTGAACTCGAAGACTCGGTTCACAGCCACATTATAATCACTGATGGGTTCCAGCCCGGTGTAGGTGATTGTAATTCCGTCTAGATCAATGCTGCCATCATTCGCATTGGTCAATGAGTGTGTCACTGTGTCAAAACTACCACCTGTAAGAACCAGCTCATCGCCTTTCGTCTGACCTTCCCCATTGAAGATAATATTTTTCGTGAATTCTCCCAGAGAAAAATCAACAATCAAAACATCATCACCAGCACCTCCATTGAAAATGATATTTTCGCCAGAGAAAGATGTGATCGGAATTGTGATGGAATTGGAGTTGTTACCATTAGCACCAAAAATTGAAGTGACCAGCAGGTTATTGGCATCAGTAATAATTAACTGATTATTTTGATCATCGAACTTAAGAGTCAGCTCATCATCCGAAGTGCCGTTGATGGAGGAAATCAACAGGTTATTGGAAGAGTCCAGGCTAATTTCGACTTGCTGAGGATTATACTCAAAAGCACCGATATCTAATCCTGAACCAAGAATTCGCACATAGCCAACTCCACGCTGATCGAATGGAATGGGTTCAGAGATATCACTGTCTCCGTCGACATCATTGACATCATCTGGAAGCAGGAGGGGATTCCCAGCGTCGATGGCGACCGAATTGGAAACTAACGAATGTGTAGGTATTCCTGAGCCGTTGTCTCTCAACACAGGATCGATAATTTGATCTACAGAGAGAAGGTTTCCCAAACCATCACCGATGATGTTGCCATTCGTGTTATGAATAAGCGATCCTGCTTGACTGGGATTGTCGATGAGATTATTTGAACTATTGGAATTGAAATTATCACTGATTCCTGAGGTAGATTTGCCCAAACCTGTGATGTTGTTCGCTATCAGAGTATTATGAATTAAAACATCATTGGAAGAATACCGTTTATAAATCACTTTTCCAGATGAAGAACTTGTCGCAGAATAGGCGTGATTGTTTATGAAGGTTGAATTGAGAATAATAGTTGGTAGAAGTGAATCGGTATAAATAGCTGAACCCTGTGTGCCGCTAGTATTTCCAGAAAAGGTACTATTTGTTATGACTGTACCAACATAGTTTGTGTAGACTCCAGCTCCTCGATTTGCGATGTTTTGGGCAAATGTTGAATTTGTGATTCGAAGGTTTGTTCCGATCTTGTGAATCCCACCTCCATTGTTACTACCAACATTTCTCGTAAAATAGGAATCTGCTACAGAAACATCAGCATTCCATCCATAGATGCCGCCTCCGTCATCCAAGGCAATATTGGAGTCGAACACTGTGTTCGAAATATCGAGATTGCCGTAATTTAAATATATGCCCCCTCCTAATTCCTCAGCAGTATTGGAATAGAAATATGAGTTTTTGACTGTCAGAAAACCTTGGGAGGAATGTACCGAGATTGCTCCCCCTGTGCTTCCTGAGTAATTATTGCGAAATGCAACCGTATCGATGTTGACCGTACTGGACGACATGTATATGGCTCCTCCACTTACTGTGGCACTACCCCCACTAAGAGTCAGGTTGCTAATTTCAACAGTCGCATTATTTTCGATCGCAAACAATCTATCGATCTGTCCCCCATCCAGAATAGTAACATCAATCCCATTCCCTTCGATTATGAGGTCATCCTTGATTACCAAGTCCCCAAAGTTAGCCGAATGGTCGTAGGGATCTGTTGTTTCAAGTGAAAAAATGAAGGGAGAATTGTTCAATTCTTGATCAAATACAATATGGTTTAAACCACTCGAAATATTTGCCGCGATGATTGCTTCCCGCAATGAGATACCTGTCCCTGCGTCAGGGTCGAGACTACCATCATTTTCATCGACAGCAGTTGTGATGACAATAGTCTCGGTAATTGCTTCATAGGCACCGATATCCACCGTATTAACAAATCGAAGAGATGTTCTTTGATCACGGGTCAGAGAGTGCCCAAATTCATCTATTGCGAAAGAATCATTCCCCGCATCAATGGCAATGGAATTTTTTAATAATGCATGGGTATGCGTTGCCCCACCATTAATCTTTAAATCCTCCAGCCTTGGGTCACCTGTGATGGTGCCAAATAATCCTGTACCGCTCCCATCTTCAATCAGATTGTTCGCCCCAGTGAAAGTTCCCTGCAGATCTCCTGTCGTGTGATCGCTGATAATGGAATTGTAGAGGGTTGTGCTTCCTCCTGATTCTATAATTCCACCAACAAGATCAGCAGTATTATAGGCGAACGTGGAGTTTCTTATGAGAGTCGTGCCGCTTGTCGCTAATGCTCCTCCTGTCGAGGCACTGTTTTGGGAAATAGTTGTATTAATGACTGTGAGTTCTCCAGAATCATCATTGAAGATTCCTCCGCCGTAACCACCTGAAGTGTTGTATGCGAATGTGGAATATTTGATGACAGCATTTCCATTGTTGTACAAACCTGCTCCATCAGTAACTGCTGTATTACGCGAAATTGTGGAATTCGTTATGGAGAGTTCACCTAGATTATATATTCCTCCTCCTGTCGTTGACTCGTTGTCTGTGATGATTGAATTGTTGACTTCAAGAGTCCCTCCTTCATTCACAAATAAGCCTGCTCCCTTTTCATTTTCGCCTCTACTGACCGTTACGTTATCTAAAACAAGTGTTCCACCTGACAGTATTTCAAATATTCGATCTCCAGAAAAGGGCTCATTTGGAAGCCACGCCCCATAAATTTTTACCATCCTTGGGTCAGATACCATAATGGTGATGTGACTGGTGATGTCAAAGTCACCATATATTGATTCATCTTCATCTAATCCATCAAAACTATCTAAAGAAACATCAACATTACCTCCGAATAAATTCGATGCGAATGTAATAATATTCGAGTCAGGGTATGCGTTCGCTGCAATGATCGCCTCCCGAAGGGAAGTGCCTGTCCCCTGAGTAGGATCAATTGTTCCATCGTTTTCATCATGGCGCGTCGTCACGACAATAGTTTCAGGAGGGAGTTGCAGTGCGTAGACGTCCAGCACCTGGTTGAAATCATCTTTCATGAAATCGCCAGCGGAATAAAATCCGATAAACTTTCCATCCTCAGAAAGAGCAGGTTCGTAGGCACCTTGTCGGGAGGTTGAAACACCATTTCCCGTATGACTGACGAGCAGGTTGGAGCGTTCTGCCGATGTGTAAAGAAAGACATCCTGACCATTGGTAGTTGCATTACGATTATAGAAAACTTCCAACAGGTTTGTGGCGATCGATTCATAGGCCACAGATTTGCCATCTGCACTGATAGAGGCATTGTAGGATTCATTGTCTCCGGTTGTCAGGCTATCCCAGGAGTGGCTGACAAGATTGTTGGAGCCGGTAGCGATAGAATAAAGAAAAACATCGAGGTCTGAACCATTGGTATCGGTAACTCCGCTGATCAGGTTCGTCGCCTCTGACTGAAAAACGATAGCTGAGCCATCCTTACTGATTTCTGCCTCTTCAGATTTCCCATTGCCGGTTGTTAATCCATCACCCGTATGACTAACCAGCAGATTACTATTTGTTGCTGTCGAATACTGAAAAATATCAGAGGAAGATCCATTGGTGTCAGTCATTCCACTGACCAGATTGGTTGATGAGGAACCAAATGCAAGCATTGAACCATCAGCACTGATCGAGGCAGAATAGGAATTATCATTGCCAGTGGTGATGCCGTCTCCGGTATGACTGACTAGTCTGAGATTCGATGTTCCTGCTAAAAACAGGAAGACATCTGAATCAGTCCCGTTGACATCGATAACCCCATCGATGAGATCTGTTGCCTGAGATTCAAATGCTACTGTAAATCCATCTGCACTGAGATTCGGGTTAAGTGATCGATAGTTGCCGGTTGTCAGTTCATCACCAGTGTGACTGACCAGTCGAATAGCATTTGTTTCTGCCGAAAAGAGAAAGACATCTTGAGTATGACCATTTGCATCGGTCACACCCTCGACCAGGTTGGTTGCAGACGAGACAAAAGCTACCGTTTTCCCATCAGCACTAATCACTGCAGAATCAGCCTGACCATTTCCAGTGGTCAGGCTATCCCCGGAATGGCTGATCAATCTGTTTGTTCCCGTCGCGACATCGTATAGAAAAAGGTCTGTCCCAATAACATTGGCATCGACCATGCCGCTAACTAGATTTCTCACTCCCGATTGGTAGACGACCGCTGATCCATTAGCACTGATCTGAGCATTAAAAGAATTTGATAGCCCAGTTGTCACTCCATCTCCGAGATGACTGACTAGAGAAGTGACGCCTGTTTTTCGATCCAACAGAAAGACGTCTATAAATCCATTATTATCAAGTACACCTGGCAGGATATTTCTGGCATTACTTTCGTAAACGACATAACGACCATCGGCACTGACTGAAATTGGATAACTTTCAATACTGGATAAGACCTCACCATAAATTTTGACACCTGCAGCACGATTAGGAACAACAGGATTAAGAGTACTCAACAATTCAACTTGAGTAGTTGCCGTATCAAAAGCAAAGAGATCTGTAGTGTATTCATAATCAATCGAATTCTCGTCAATTTCCAGTGATCGGGATTGAAAAATGACAATAGAACCATCCGTACTGAGGATGGCATTTTCACTATCAAGACCTGCACCAGTCAGTCCGTCCCCCTTATGGGAAATAAGAGAATTCGTGGCCGTTGCTACCGAATAGAGAAAGACATCAGTTGAGCCTATTCCATATTCCTGAGGCATACCAACCAGGATATCGGTTGAAGTGGATTCGTAAGCAACCGCTGAGCCATCTGCACTGATCACCGCATTAATGGATTCATTATCCGAGGATTTCAGGCCATCCCCAGTATGATTGACCAGACTGTTTGTCGCAGTTGCCACAGAGTATAGAAATACATCGTATCCAGAGCCGTTAGTGTCGGTCATCCCACTGACCAGGTTCCGCTGCTGAGACTGATAGGCAATTGCTGAACCATCTGCACTGATTACTGCTTTCATGGAATGGCCACTTACAGTGCCCAATTCATTTCCTGCTACATGACTGACAAGGCTACTGGTGTCAGTCACTGTCGAATAAACAAAGATATTCCTGTAACTTGAAGTAAACATTCCCCCACTGATGAGATTCGATGAAGTGGATTCATAAGCCAGTGTCGTGCCATCTGCACTGATCACTGGATTATAAGATTGCTTATTCCCTGTTGTCAGATAATCTCCGGCTGTATGACTGACCAAGCTGTTCGATGCTGATGAGACCGAATAGAGGAAAATATCGGAACCTGTGCCATTGTCATCGGTCATTCCGTTGATCAGATCTGTAGAATATGACTGATAGGCAATAGCCGAACCATCTGCGCTGATAACCGCATTGAACGAGGTTTGATTTCCAGTCGTTTCACCATCACCAATGTGGCTGACAAGTTGGACGTTATCTGTTAATGCCGAATACACAAACACATCGTTCGCGTAACCGTTTTCATTCGTCAGCCAGTTGATCAAATCTGTAGATTGAGACTGAAATACGACTGTATTCCCATCTGCACTGAGGGAAGCTTTGCTGGAATCGTGATTTCCGGTCCTTAATGGATTGTCATTGCGATGACTGACCAGACGATTGCTATCAGTATATGCTGAGTACAGGAAGATATTTGTACCCGAGTAATACGTGACTCCACTTACCAGATTCGTAGTGTTTGATTCATAGACGATCGTTGAACCATCGTCGCTGATTTTCGCATTTGCTGATTGCGAGTTAGCAGTCGTCAGTCCGTCTCCAGTATGGCTGACTAACGATATGACTCCTGTATCACGATCCAGTAAAAAAATATCCGTAGCGTTATTGGTATCGATTTGACCAGCCACTAAATTCGTCGAAAGGCTTTCGAAGACCACGTATCGTCCATCACCGCTCATTGATGCATTCTGACCGCCAGCAGCGTCTCCTGGATTCGCAGGATCACTGAGCGATATTAATTCCACTCCAGAAAGCAAAGTACGCGTTTCGCACATTTCTGTGCTACCAAATCCGTAGTACTGGTTATTGCGAACAGTTTGACGCCGACATTTACCCCTTAACAGAGCTTGCATCGCTAAGTATTTAAAAATCGGAGATGAGAAAAACAATCTCCCCAGAGAATTCCAGCGAACCATGGATGAACCTGTAGGTATTAAAAAAAATGAAATTAAATAGTGGTGGAGTGGGGGGGGTGAGGAGATGGATTTGCTCCGACATATTACCAAATGATCATGCAATAACAATTAAATTGAGTAAGTTAACTCAAATGTAAGAAAATACACATAAAACGTGATGGATTCATTTTTTACAGGCTAAATGTTAAATCATACACCTGTTCATATTTAATTGATCACCGCCTCCGCATCTCTTCCCAACGCTCATGATCAATGGTCCCACGCTGGCGTCGTTTGTCCTCAGCCATCTCACTCATCTTGCGTCTCGGCTCCGGTTTCACACGTTCTTCTTCCAGCAGTCTCACACCAGAGACATGCCCGGCAGCACAGGCGTTATACAACGCATCGAACCAGTGATTGTTCTTGCGGATCCGTTCCCAGCGGGTCACAACATCACGCCCCGGCATAAACTATGCGACCTTGCGTTCGGTCATCAGGTATTTGGCCAGCAATAAGTGCTCATGCGAGGGTGCCTGAAACAGCGTCATTGCGCCGGGCTGATCAAGCGGTGTTTCCAATCGTTGATGCACCCAGCTCTTCCAGTGATCGGCGTTGACTTCGGCGAGTGTAATGTGTTGCTCCTGGAGGTAATTGAGCGAGTATCCTTCCTCCTCGTTTTACACTCTGAACGAACCACAATGCGCGCGTATAAATCCATAAGTCTTTGATTGGTAATGAATTACAATAGTTCGAGTCCATAATGGTGACCCCGTCACCTATTGACACTCTTTCGAACCTGGAACCCTATGGTTAACAGAAATCAAGCAAATCGCGTATTTGGAGAGATTTTCGGCGATTTTTGAGCGCGCTCATAGTCATTTCGGGGTGCAAAAACGTACTTGTGAACATTTGATTGGGAATACGAGCCTCAACGGAGTACTCTGAATTACTCTCCCCAACTCCCAGCGGGGTGCAAAAATGATGTTCGGTCACCGGAAGACCTTAAATTACAGATCCAAAGGTGATTCCATGCGTCGCACATTGCATCCGTTGTTCGTCATGCTGATGTCACTCACTCAGCAGGAACTGGCCCGCCAGATTACCTATCTCAAGAAAGAAAATGAGATTCTCCGAGCCCGTTTGCCGGAACGAATTCACACCACAAAAGCGGAACGAAAGAAACTGCTCAAAGCCGGGCGGAAGATCGGTCCAAAACTGCGAGAGCTGATGTCGATCGTGAAATACGAATCGTTCCTGAGATGGTTGCGGGAGAAAGAGCAGGGGAGTACCAAGAAGACAATAGTAGACCGTCCCAAGGTTGCAGAAGACATTCAGAAACTGGTCCTGCGACTGCATGAAGAAACGGGGGATGGCTACACCTTACTCGAAGGTCGACTGAAACGACTCGGATACAATATCTCATCCTCAAGATGAGCGTCAATTGTGGCGTTGGGTACTGTCGGGTCGTCAAACAGTTCCTTCTTAATTTTAGCAATCGCCCTCCCCGTTCTACACCCCGTTCGAACTACTTTGCGCGCGTATAAATCCATAAGTCGTTAACTGGCATAGGATTACAAGAGTTCGAGTCTCTAATGGTGACCCCGTCACCTGAGCAAACAGGTACGAACCTGGAACCCTATGGTTAACAGAAATCAAGCCAAGCGCGTATTTGGAGAGATTTTCGGAGGTTTTTGAGCGCGCTCAGAGTCATTTCGGGGTGCAAAAAAATGCTTCAGAACATTTCGTTGGGAATCAGCACCACATCGGAGTACTCTAAACTACTCTCCCCATCTCCCAGTGGGGTGCAAAAATGATGTTCGGTCAGCGGAAGACCTTCGATAACAGATCCAAAGGTGATTCCATGCGTCGAACACTGCATCCACTATTCGTCATGCTGGCTTCACTGACTCAGCAGGAACTGGCTCGTCAGATTGCCTATCTCAAGAAAGAAAATGAGATTCTTCGAGCCCGTCTTCCGGAACGAATCCACACCACGAAAGCCGAACGCAAAAAGCTGCTCAAAGCCGGGCGGAAGATCGGTCTAAAACTGCGCGAGCTGATGTCGATCGTAAAATACGAATCGTTCCTGAGATGGGTGCGGGAGAAAGAGCAGGGGAGTACCAAGAAGACAAATGTGGGACGTCCTAAAGTTGCTGAAGATATCCAGAAACTTGTCCTGCGACTGCACGAAGAAACAGGAGATGGTTATACCTTACTCGAAGGTCGCCTGAAGAAACTGGGTTACAACATCTCTCGCTCCACGATCCGCAACATTCTCAAAGCCGCAGGCCACGATCCCCAGCCACGCCGGGATGCCGACTCGTGGGACCTCCCCCGGTAGGATGCGAACTATCGAGGTTTTCGGCTAGGCATCCTGCATTTCTCTTATGCCGAGGCGCATAATACGGCGCACTTTGGGTTATAAGCGATGTCGCAGTGGTTGACTGATTTCATACCATGCGTTATGATTGTAGACACATGCGGAATCCAAATGATTTTAGTTCCAAATGTGATGTGTTAAATTGTTAAATCTCGTAAGCGGCATGAATGGAATCGCCCAGTTGATTTATCAAGCGTGCAAAAAGGAAGCACGTCATTCCAAATTTTCTCATTAATTGAGAAATGACTTCCAGCGGCAATATGCCAATGAAAGTTACTGGATGAACGTGACCTTTGCGCGAGTGACACATACAGTCATTCATATAGCCAAAAGGCAGTCCTTCCAGTGGAGGGGCTGCCTTTTTTTTGTGGACTTTTATAAGTGTGGTGCAAAATGAATCTTAAGTTTTTCGAGCCTGAAAACAGGGATTTCATAAAGCATTTTTACGAATTTTTCCACAACCTCTATTCTTTAGAGACAAGTGGGATTGCGATCCATCCGGGAAAAAGCGTAAACAGTGCACCACGATACAAGATTAACGGTGCAGCGGGGCCTGATACTTCGGGGAGGTTATTGAAATGTTCTAAAACAGGTCAATGCAGATGTTGGCAGGATTTTCAATTTTTAAGATTTTATGGAGAAAAAAATGATTTCAGTTTCAACAACAGAACAGTCGCGACTTTTGAACACTCGGCAAGCGGCTGCTTACCTCGGATTATGCGAGCGGAAAATCTGGCAGATGTCGAAGGATGGAGATTTCCCATCAGTACGGGCGGGCAAGTCGCTGCGGTTTGATGTCCAGGATTTAGATTCTTGGATTGAAAACCAGAAGACCGTAACAGTCGCGGATAACGAATAGTAATAGCGACAATCGCAATGCTCGCAGACTACCGGCAGGCACAAAAAATGCCCGCCAAACTTCGGGAAAAGTCGGACGGGCACTCTTTGAAAGTAACCTAACACAATGTTAAACGGCAAGTTCTCAGGAATCAATCCGAGTATTCTAAATACTCAAGATGATGAAACAAGATATTTCAAGATTCCCACAAAGTTCATCCTGAAAGATGAAGATAATCTCTGCTGCCCTGTTTGTGGCTGCGGTGAAGTTCATATCGGCGAAGTGCAAACGCACCAGGGACATCAAACCGCAATCTCTACTAACGATAATACGACCATCTATTCAACAGAACGACATAAGGTTCGTCGAGGCTCTGCGGTTGGTCTCCCGATGCACTGTGAATGGGGGCATGAATTCTTATGGCGGTTGGAGTTTCACAAAGGTGTGACATTCTTTGCTACTTATGCCCGCAATCTTCCCAAGCATGGTGTTGATGACCGTCACGAACGCCCTCACGAATTGTGGAGGGACTAAACTTGATTACTGCAGAAACCATCGACCAATTGACCCCCGTTCAACCTGAATCGATTCCCGATACTCTCAAAGCCTTTGACCAATGGACAGTTTGGCGAACGGTTGAAAATCAGGATAAGCCAGGGACGTTCACGAAACTGCCGATTGACCCAAAGACCGGACGGAACGCGAAGTCTTCCGATCCGTCAACGTGGTCTGATTTCAGCACAGCGGTTGAATACTATCAAAGCGGCAAAGCTGATGGGCTTATGTTCGCGACCACTGCCGATGATGGTCTCGTACTGATTGATCTGGACGGCTGCCGTAACCCGTCAAATGGTCGGCTCTCTGGGATGGCGGGAACTTGCGTCAATTATTTCGCTTCCTATTGTGAAATCAGTCCATCGGGAACCGGTTTGCATCTAATCATTGAAGGCCAGAAGCCCGATAAGCGATGCAAAAATACAGAACTTGATGTCGAGGTTTACGACAAAGGCAGATTCCTCTGTATTACTGGTGTGCATCCATTCGGCGAGCAGAAGAACGTTGAATATCGTCAGCAACAATTGCGGCATTCTTGGGACCGGTGGTTCCCAGAGCCCGAACAGCAAAAACGACAAGTCGAGGTGAAACCGCTTCCGGCTGGCATCGATGAACAGCGAGTTATCGACAAGATTCGACGTTCAAAGAATGCTGCAAAGGTTATCGGGCTTCTCCAGGGTGATAAATCCTCACACGGGGATGATTGGTCAAGCTGCGACCAGGCATTGTGCAACCATCTTGCATTCTGGTGTGATTGCAATCCTGAACTTATGGACTCGATTTTCAGGACATCGGGTTTGATGCGTCAGAAGTGGGATAATATCCACGATATTGATGGCAGATCCTACGGCGCGATGACAATCGAAAACGCCATTGCGAAAAACTCCAGCATTTACGATTGGAGCAAGCGAGGCCAGAAAAAGAACTCGAAACCGAAACCGAAGCCGAAGTCAGAACCGCAAATTCTCAGCGATGGTGAACCGGACGACTCACAACCCTATGCGGAATTGGAGCCCGAAGAGACATTTTCAATTGAGGAAGCAACCGACCGGGCCAATGCTGAACTGTTAATTCAATTGCATGGTGAAAACATACTGTATTGTTTCCCGTGGAAATCGTGGCTCATCTGGGATAACCAGCGATGGAAGCGAGACGAAACCGGGCAAGTCATCAAAATGGCTTACTCTGTCTCTGATGTGCTATTCAAACGGGCTCACGATATCGCAGATGACATCGAAAAGAAATCGTGTCTCAGTCACGCGCAACGGGCCGCAAATGCCAGGGGGCTCGAATCACTGCTCAAACTGGCACAATGTCTTGTTCCTGTCACAGTCTCTGAATTGAATCAGGATGCTTGGCTGCTCAACTGTCAAAACGGAACTGTGGATTTAAGAACGGGCTCAATTCGTCCACACTCGCGAGATGATTATCAGACTGTGATTTGTCCGACCGTTTACGATCCTGAATCACCATCGATGGTGTGGGATTCATTCCTAGAATCGACGTTTGCGAATCATGGCGACGTCATACCATTCCTGCAGCGGCTTTTCGGCTCTGCTCTGGTGGGACTCGTCAGAGACCATATTCTGC
Source organism: Planctomycetaceae bacterium UBA2671 (assembly GCA_002359185.1). Lineage (GTDB taxonomy): Bacteria > Planctomycetota > Planctomycetia > Planctomycetales > Planctomycetaceae > Rubinisphaera. The sequence goes on along the minus strand of DEML01000076.1, from coordinate 40,891 downwards.
CGGTGTTCTGGGGCTCGGGTGCAAATGGCAAGTCAACCTTGCTCAATTCGATTCTCGATACACTCGGGACCGATTACGCGATGCAAGCGAATCCGGAAATGCTGATGGACTCCGATACGGAACGGCATCCGACTGAACGGGCTGATTTGTTCGGAAAACGATTTATTTCCGCTGTGGAGACCGAAGCCAATAAGCGATTGAAGGAATCTTTCGTCAAAGGGCTCACAGGTGGGGATAAGATACGAGCCCGATTTCTCTACAAGGATTTCTTTGAATTCGATCCCTCACACACAATCGTGCTTTGCTCGAATCATAAACCCAAAGTCTACGGCGATGATTACGGCATCTGGCGACGTCTGCGGCTTGTTCCGTTCGTTGAGACGTTCAAAGGCTCACAGGCTGATGACAGACTCTCAGAGAAGCTCAGGAACGAAGCCAGCGGCATATTGGCTTGGATGGTTCAAGGGTGTCTCGATTGGCAATCCCAGGGACTGAATGAGCCAGAGACTGTTCTGAAAGCAACTGAAGATTACAAATCTGAAAGTGATGTGGTTGGTCAATTCATCGAATCGGAATGCCTACTCGGTGACCATTACAACATGAAGTTTGCCGATTTCTATTCTGAATTCGAGGAATGGGCTGAACAGAACGGCGAGAATTTGCCATCGAAAACCAAGATAGGAAGAATTTTGAATGAGAGATTTCATCAGATGCCAGATAAGCGTGGTCGGTGGTATAACGGTATCGGCTTGCGTAACAAGTAGTTATGGCGATTGTTGCAATGGTTGCAACGGTTTGCAGTGTTTTCCGTAAACTTTCCCATACACACGCACACGGGGCACTTTGTTAGAAAACCGTTGAACCGTTGCAACCGTTGCAGATTGGAGAAATCAGAATGAGTAAATCAGAAACATGTCCCTGTTGTGGAATGCCAGGCATCGACACAACGCAAGTGGCCGTCAACTTCTGGCGATGCCGTTCATGTCACCAGGCAATCAAGATGGATACGCTCCAGGCGAGCGTCGGCAGGGCTGAGGCTGGAAGTTATAACGATATCGCATCGAAGGCGTTTGCGGCGTCGTCATTCTCACCAGCGACAGCCGAGGCGTTACTCGAATCGGCTGCGAAGGGTGGCGGCTCGATTTCCCGTTTGAGAATGACGGATGAGGAATTATTGGCGGCAACTGCAATCGCGGCGAAATCGTCCGGATCTGCCGAACAGGGTGGAACTCAAATCAATAGTTTGCTGGCGTCTCTCGAACAGGCTGGCGGGTTTGAGGGAAAGTCTCTGAAATCTGCTCTGGAATCCATCCAGGCAATGAATATGAACGGCGAGGAACTGTTCAAATATTTCGGACGCAAAGAATCTGTGGCCGGTTTCGATACGCTTTTGAAGAACATGGATCTGTTCGAGGAAGCAATCTCGAAAATCAATGAAGCTCAAAGAACGAATCTTGCAGGGCAAAAAATCGGATTGAATTCACTCATTCCTGAAATCGCGGCTCCACAAGCTTTGCAGGAATCTGAAAACCTGCAGGCACTGGCTTTCAGTCAGGAAGCGACCTACGCGAATTTTGCCGCGACGATCAGAAACAAGCGTCTGACACAAGCACAGGAATCGATGGGCGGTGCTGGCTACATCGGTGAATATATGTGGCAAACCTTAGAGAAAGCGGCGGCTTATCCCTTCGGTGGTGACTCGGCTTTTGTTCGCTCTCAGGAATCGCGGCAATTCTTAGAAGCTGTGGACCCTGCAACCCTCAGCAGAATTCAGAACGCGAATTCCTATTACGATTCTCAGTCGAGCGATAGACGGCAATCACAGGCCGGAACTGTTGATGCACTTCCAGCGACCCGGGCCCAGATTGACGAATCAAATCGACTGCTCAGAGAACTGGTGGGCGAGACAAAGAAGAAACCACTTCGGCAACTCAAACGGAATGAGTAAATGAGAGATGAAATCGATTATCTGCCGAGCCCCGAGGAAATCCGCCAGGCGTGCCGTGAGATTCAACGCGAATGGACTCCGGCACAATGGCGGGAAAGGGAAACCGGATCGTCCAGGCGATGGGTGGAGCCACAAGCGGCGAGGGATTGGGGCGGGGATCGGTAGCACTTGCAACGGTTGCAAGTCAGGTGGTGAAATTCACCAACTGCGGAAGTTCGCTTCTCCACTTCGCAAATTGCGAAGTCACTTCGTTTAAAACGAAGTCAGGTGTCATCCGATGACAACCTCGCAACTTGCGAGGTTCAACCTCAACAATGTTGAGGTTCGGGTGGTAACTGTTACCAGGTGCAACAATGTTGCAGGTGTCTCCCATGGGCAACACGTCACGCCCATGGGAGACATTTATTTCGATTTCTTCTCAGCGGCTTTTAACTCATTTTCGGCGATTATGTTCAGATTCCAGATCACCCAATTAGAAAGCGACCTGCCGGACTGCTCAGCGGCTTGTTTCCACTGGTCCTTATCTGCACTTCGGCACTTAATAAACATTCTGTCGTCGTTACTTGCTGACATTCCCAAATCGTATCAATTCAAATATTTTTAGAAAGTACGCTGGACGAACAAGGTATATACCAGGTATATTCCTGAAATGCTGGTTCGTGGTGGGACTGGTATATCTGACAATTCAATGCAAACGGCGTGAGCTGTTTCAATCACCCGGCTTGGAAGTCCACCACCTTCCATGTCCGGGTTTTTTCATGCACTCACGCAAAGCGGGGAGGGAAAACCAATGGTATTTTCACGAAGTGGGAAACGGGCGGCGGTTCATCATTACGACTTGCCAGCAATTGTGGAGCTGGCAACGGCAGAACGGCTGTTCTCGCATCTGGAGACATCGGGCGTCGATCTCGATGATTTCGTCAACCAGGCAATTGACGAGAAACTGAGGGGGGCTGTCGCGTGAGTGACTCAAAGAAAGAATCACCTTCTCAGGAAGAGATTCGCCAGCGAAGTTTAGAGATTCAAAAACGCTGGTCTAAAGACGTACACGATTCCCGAATGTCATTTATTTTTGGAGATTATCAATATGAGTAAAACGTCGAACAGTAGAAGTTATTCCGGTGGCGGTGAAGGTCGTAGCAGAGCCTGCGAAGTGAATGCTGTGATGTATTCAAAATGGCTCAGGCGTCAGGGGGTGAATCGTGGATAGTTCACGTTTTGCATATCTCACCCCTCAAAAGCTGAAGGAAAGGCATCATCGAAGGGTGCATTGTCTGTACTCACGCTCGAAGTGTTGCCCGACCTGCGGCGTCAAAATGGATCTGAATATGCTTTACAAGGATCGTCCGCATCTAGTGATTCAGGGCGACAAGGAAACGCTAATTTGTGGCGGTTGTTATCGCGACAGTAGCGACTCTGAATTATTAGCAGTCGGCTCGTCTCGGCTGCATCAAAAGTAACTCTCTAACTCATGCCCGGTGGCTTCGGCTGCCGGGCTTTTTTTAAGGACTCACATTCATGGCAAGTTTATGTAACGACAAAAACGGCAAGCGTCGCATTATGTTCAAGGGCAGGGACGGTAAGCGGCGAGCACTTCACCTTGGAGCGATCCCAAAGAAGAATGCGGAATCGGTTCTGCTCAAAGTGGAAAAATTGATCTCTGCTCGAATCACTGGCAACACTCCGGACAATGAAACCTCGGTCTGGCTGGCTGGTATCAGTAAAGATTTCCGTCAGAAGCTTGAACGGGCCGATCTGATCGATCCTATCGACAAGTCAGTCGAGAAGCCGAAAACGGCTGCTCTGGAATTCATCGACAGTTATCTCGAATCGAAAACAGGGATCAAACCTCAAACAAAGTTCTTACTCGAACAGTCGAGAAATGATTTCCAGCGATTCCTGAAAGCGAAGGGGATCGTCAGCATTGAAGTGGTCGAATTCACCTCGGGACATGCTATCGATTTTCGTAACTATCTGATCGGGCGGGGGCTTGCCGAGAATACCGTCAGGCGTCGCTGTGGTCGTCTCAAACAGTGTTTTGATAATGCAGTAGCCTATCGGCTGATTGATCGCAACCCGTTCAAGGTGAAGGAAGTCCCAACGGCTGTTGGAGCAAATGAGGAACGCCAGGAATTTATTTCCCGCGCCATGATCGACGAAGTTCTCGAAGCATGTCCTTGCCCACAATGGCGGCTGCTGGTCGCGCTGGCTCGGTTTGGTGGACTGAGAACGCCATCAGAACCGCTCCTGCTCAAATGGGGTGATATTGATTGGGAGAAACGTACTATTCGCGTCCAGTCGCCTAAAACGGCTCACCATGAAGGAAAGGGCAGCAGGATCGTGCCGATGTTTCCCGAGATTGTGCCCCATCTGGAAAAAGTGTTTGAAGTCGCCCCCGAGGGATCGGAGTTTATTCTGTCTCGATTCAATCATCAGGCTAAGAATCTCAGAACTCAGTTCTCCCGGATCCTCAGAAATGCAGGGATTGAACCGTGGGGAAAGTTATTCCAGAATCTCCGCTCGACTCGGGAAACCGAACTTGTGAATGAGTTTCCAATTCACATCGTTTGCAAGTGGATCGGTAACAGTCAGGCGGTGGCGATGAAGCACTATCTGCAGGTCACTGATGAGCATTTAGAGCGAGCCACAAAAGGCGCACAATACGGCGCAGCACCCGTCCGCATTACCTCGTTTGATGACGTTTCAACAGAAGCCAGCGCATAAAAAAAGCCTAGAAAACTAGGCTATCCGACATAGTGCGATATAGTGCAAAGATGTCTAGCTCCCCCGGTAGGACTCGAACCTACGACCCAGCGGTTAACAGCCGCTTGCTCTACCAGCTGAGCTACAGGGGATTGTGTTTGGTCATGTTTTGTGTCTAGGGGACACGCTCATTTCCATTTGGTTCGCGAATACTAATGGGATTGGAAATTGAAATCAAGTATGAATGTCAGGAATTTTTTGGGAGATCTTTGAATGATAAGTTGAGTCTGGGTAAGGTTTTGTGATATTGATGGATATTGGAAATTGGACTGGCTTTAATTTTGTGGTTATGATCAGATTGATTTCCTGTTATGCCAGAATCGATTCAACGGGTCGATGTTCGCGTTCGATTGGCCCGAGGTGTTTTTTGCTGTTCATCCCGGTGAGCATTGTATTGTAGAGGTCGATTCCTTCTGCGGAGACATCGAGTGTCTGTCCGGTTTTGAAGCGACCGTTGGCTCCGGTAATGGCATGGAACACGCCGGAAAGTTCTCGTTTGACGTCGTTATGACGACCGTCGCCAGATTCTGTGGAAATAGTAATCAATGAGTTTTCCAGAATTGTGCGTCCGTTGGCATCGCGGGATTCTTCGTTATCCAGGGCGGTGAGGAAATAGGCAAGTTCTCGCATTTTCATATGAGCGTGAGCGCGAAGTTGCCGGTTCTCTTTTTTCTCGTTGAATTGATGCCACCATTCGTGGCTGCAACCTTTTGAGCCGGAGCCGTTGAGTTGAGTGGCATCGTCAAATTCAAAATGAGTTTTTCCGTTGTATTCGTATTTGCCTTTGACTCGCAATCGTTCGCCTGCGGCCAGGAAGGTGAGGGAGCCAAAGCGGGCGCGATCCATTTGAATGGTCAATGCGTAGAGATCTGCAATTAGTCGCCACTCAGACGTCAGGTCATCGAGTGGCATGTCGATACCTTCCCCACCGGGGTCGGCTTGACCTCCATGAGCGAGTTTGGATGACGGTGGAATTCGAGGAGCCTCGGCTGAGATCGCGTCGAGTTGGAAAGCTCGCTGTTCGAATTCTCGAACGCGATCGAGATGGTCGGCAACGCGGGCCCGAGAGGATTTGCCAAGGGGCGAACGATCCCCTGTGTAAAATTGATATTGATCTACGACGGAATCGAGTACGCTTTGACGGAGTCGCTGTCTGCGGACATCGCTGGAATCACCTGCCAGTTCGATGGAACCGAAAACGCGATTGAACAGGTCGCGAGGTTTTTCCTGGATAGTCGCAGCAACGGTGCCGTCCTCATTATAACTGTGCACATATCGGCTGACGCGACTCCGGCGGAAGAATGTGCCAGCGACCAAAGTTGGAACCATTCCCTGCGGAAGTCCGTTGGGATAGGCCGACCGTCGGATGACTTGATCGATTGATGGTCCACCCGCTTTGGCTTCTCCGTTTGGTGGTTCGGCTGTGAATGCTGCAGAGGCTCCATCGAAGTGGGCATTGATGCCGGATTCATCACAGCGAACCTGATCGACATTCTGTAAAATCAGCAGTTTATCGCTCAACGGTTTGAGAGGTTCGAGAACGCCTGCGTACCCTTCCTGTTGTAATGGGGCAGGGATGCCGAGTCCGAAGAAGAGGTTAAATGCGCGAACGGGCACTTCGGGTAGAGCTTTTGGGGCAGCGATTACCATTTCTTCCAGAAACGGAAGTCCGATGGCGATGGAGCCGAGACCTTGCAACATAGCGCGACGATTGATTCGAATCTGTTTCACAATTTTGGCTCCGGCATGGATTTGAGAACAAGATCACTCTTGAGAATTGCAGTGAGAACGGCTTCGTAGGTGCCGCTTTGTTTTTGTGCAGTCGCGTGAATCCGTTCAACTGCTCCGGCGTCGTTGGCACCGAGAGGTCTCCCGAGAGCGAATTGCGTTAATTTCCAGGTAATGGTCTGCTGGACTCGTTCACTTTGAGAGAGTAAGCGAGAGAGTTCGGATGAATTACGATACGAGACGGGTTTAGCAGTGCCGGGAACCAGTATCGAGCCATCTTCACGGAGTGAATTTCCAAATGCATCTTTGGTTTGATACTGCCCGATGCCGTTGAATTGTTCAAGACCAAATGCGAGTGGCTCAAACTTGACATGGCATCCCCCGCAACTGTTGTTGGCCATACGACTTTCAGCTATGTCTCGTTGAGTCAAACCCGAACGTGCGGGCACGGGAGTTGTGTCGACACAGGGTGGAGGATCTTTCACGACGCCTCGTAACAGGTCGTGCATCAGGAAGAGTCCCCGTGCGACCATTGAGGCTTGATCGCCGCCAACGGTTAACAGGCTGCCATGAGTTAAGACGCCTCCACGTGATGGAATTTGAGAGAGATCATATCTGACAAACTCATTTTCTTCGGAATTCGTATTGGGTTGCAAACCATAATGTTGTGCAAGTCGGGGAGTTGCGAACGTGTAGGAGAGATTCAGGAAGTCAGAGAGTGATCGATGTTCGTTCCAGATCAACTCCTGCCAGCACATTATTGTTTCCTGACGCATGTCCTGAGCAAGAGTTGGGTCCCAGTTTGCATACAGGGATGGGGAGGGGGAGAGGTGTTTGAGTCGATTGAGGTTCAGCCAATCTGTAACAAAATCAGCTGAGTGTTGTTTTGCCAGAGGATGCTGGAGTAAGCGATTGATTTGTGCATCAAAAACCTCACCCTGCAGTTTTCCCTGCTGGGCCAGTCGAAACAACTCCTGGTCGGGAGGAGCCCCCCAGACAATGTAGCTCATGCGAGATGCAAGTTCATACGGGGACACCTCAACCGGAGTAGACCCTGAAGGTTGGCTTTCGATGCGATACAGAAATCGTGGTGATTGCAGCATCGCTTGTAAAACGTAGCGAACCGCTTCTTCAAAGTTTCCACCTGCACTGGCGACTGTGGTAGAAATTCCACGAAGGGAAGCGATTTCATGCTCGACGAGCGGGCCGCGGTAAATCCATTGGCCCATCTTTTCTATTAAGCCGCGCATGCTGTCATCGGTCAGCAATCTGGCTTTGGAAAACCGTTCTGCAAACTTGAGGACATCCATCTGGTCGACAATTTTTTCTGCCAGCAATGCGTAGGCTTCGACATGGCCGAGGTCGACATTCAGATTGTAAGAAGTATTGCTGAAGCCATCGGCACGGAAATCTTTTGGTAGAATTTGCAAAGCCTCTCTTTCAATATCAACACCAGTCGCGACGCGGACAGAGGCTATGTATTCAGCAACGGTTAATCGCCGGGCAGAAGAGTTCAGGATGGAGTCGCCGTGGAGATAGTTTGCCGGATCTATGCGTTGCAGTGTCCATTGACCTCCGCTTTCCAACCAGTCTTTAAGTATCTGCTTTTCCTCATTCGAAAGGGGTTTGCGATCGAGAGGCATGGCGTCGGATTCGACCATTTCCCAGAACATACTTTGTAAGGGATGTTCTGGATTGTAGATCAGGCCATTCTCGCTTTTCGAGAAGGCCGTTTCTCTCTGAGAGAGATCGAGGCCACCTTTGTTATTACTGGCGTCATGACATTCAATGCAGCGATCCGCAAGAATCGCAGCGACTTTGGATTCAAAGATTTGAGCTGAGCGTGCCAGTTCCAGTTTGGCAAGAGAGTCGAGTTTAGCAGTTGGACCTGCAGAGTAAGCCTGCTTCACTTCGGATACCTGCCAACTACGACTGTAAAGAGCCACTGTGTGCAAAGTGCCCAGCCAGGGGCGATCCTGTGAAAGTTCGTTGCCGAGAGCCAGGCGGTATCCGTCATCCCAGTTAGATGCTTCACCGCTGACATCCTTTTCAGAAAGCAGTACTCCATCACTGAAAAGACGAGATTTGCCATTTCGTGTTCGTGTATAAACGAGGTGTGTCAACTTGAGTTGAACACTGTTCTTCGGACTTGCCAGCGAAGGGACGCCATTGGTTCCGTTTTTTGTCGTCCGGAAGCGGGCATCGAACGCAGACTGGTCTTGCCCCAGTGTGAAGTTGCGAGTGTTTGAATTTGCAGAGAGTGTCACTATGCGAGCAGGACCAGATTGTATGTGATCGGTCGGCGTGAGCCAGGCTTCAATTGTGATTTCACCTGAATCACGAATAGCCGCAGTGATTTTTTTTGCGGGGGATTTTGTTGCGATAAGAGTCGGTTTAACGATTTGCAATGACCCAGGTCTACGTACGACGTTTTGGGCGTCTGCAATAATCAAGGTACTCGAGTCATCGAAACCAGAGCGATCGGCAATTGTGTTGCCTTCGGTTTCAGCGAAATCGTAGAAAGCCAATAAGCCTGTGCGAGACTTGGCAGTCTCTGCCAGTGTGGAATTTAAAAGTATTGCCAGACATGCTGTTGAACACAAAGCCGTTTTCACGAATAACCGCAATATTGGAATCATTTGAGCAATCATCCCGGCTATAGATTGGTTGGAATGCTATGTATTCTCAAGAGATAATCATTTTATCATGAAAATGACCCATCTACAATTGATAATAAGATGATGGGATTTCAGAGTTGCTTACGAATTGCTGATTCCAGATCTCCGGGGGAGTCGTAATTCCAGGCAATTTTTCCGGATCGGGAAACGACCCAGACTGATGGGATATAGTCAGCTTGAAATTTCTGCAGACTTTCGGTTGCACCATAACCATTCGGCCAGGTGATCCCCGGCTCTTCCAGAAATTTTTTAATGGCTGGCATGACTGACGCATCATTCGTAGTCAATCCGATAAAGATAACATCGTCGCGATCCGCAAATTGATTGTAAATCTCAACAAGTTCTGGGGACTTTTCGCGGCAGAGATGACACCAGGTTGCCCAGGCATTGACAACGACAACCTTGCCTGTGAGATCTGTCGGTGGTTCACCATTCACCCAGCCTGCGGCTGTGATTTCGGGTGCGACTTCTCCAACAGCCAATCCTGCCCGGCCGCTTCCTGCACCTCCATGACTGACGGTCCAAATCAAATAGAAGGCTACAAATATTAAGATCGTAACAGCGAAAAACGATCCCGCCAGATCCATGACAAAGCGAGGTTTTTTTTCAGGCCGGTTATTCATCTTTTGGAGCGTTCTTGGTGAAAATCATCAAATGTTGGCGGGGGAGTTCATCAATTGTTTTTGTATGAGTCAGATTAAAATCAGCCAGTGTCATTTCCTTGATCGATTGCTTCTCAGACATTTTATGAACAAGTTTAATCGGAACTTCGGGATCTTCGAGTCGATACTCGACCAGGGCAATTCGTCCGCCCGGCTTGAGAGCCGCAGCCATGTTCTGGACCATCTCGTAAGGAAATTCGAATTCATGATAGACATCAACCATCAATATTAAGTCGACTGAATTCTCTTTGAGTTCGGGACTTTTGGGAGCTCCAAGGTGAAGATCGACATTTTCAATTTTCGTTTGCAGCATCCGGTTTTTAAGTCGGACAAGCATTTCACGCTGAATATCGACTGCGATCACTTTTCCTCCAGGAGCAACCAGAGGAGCCATTTTCAAAGTGATGACTCCACTGCCCGCACCAATATCAGCAACGACATCACCCGGTTTAAGTTTGAGTAATTCGATGAGGCGAGAAAGATTCTCTTCGGCTTCCCGTTCCGGTCGCTCCAGCCACATCGCAGCCGGGTGTCCCATCACATGGGCAATTTCGCGGCCCATATAGAACTTGCCAATTCCATTGGGATCATGCTCGGCTTTCCATTCGTAGCGAGCATCGGCTTTATCATTTGCGGGGTCTTCCGCATAAGCACTTGAAAATGTGCTAATCAGCAAGAGCTGAAATATATAAAGTCGAATTTTATAAGAGATCATATGAATTCTCCATCATTCCTGTAATTTTTTGTTTATTCTGGCTCAGTCCAGATACGGTCTGATTTTGACTCAATCATCTTTCAATCGTAAGGCTGTGACAGATCAATGATGTATAACTGAACCCGCTGCATTTACTGCCGGGCAAAATTTAAGTCGCACTTTCCGGATTTGGCTTACCCGCTTTATCCAGATACATCAACAATACTGTTAAGTCTGCTGGCGTAATACCACTCACACGTTCGGCTTGTCCTACCGTCACAGGGCGAATGCGGCTCAGTTTGTCTTTGGCTTCATTCCTCAGCTGGGGCAGGGCGTGATAGTCGAATGTGCTCGGAATTTTGACCGCATGAATTTTCGAGTAACGGGCAATCTCCTTTTCCTGCTTCTTCAAATAGCCGGAGTACATGGCATCGATTTCAATCTGCTCGATGACTCGTACCGATAAGCCCAGCGTGGCAAGATCAGGAACCATTTCGCAAAGTTTGGCCCAGTCGTAATCGGGACGTCGCAGCCAGTCTTCCAGAGTTTGACCGTGGTAGCGAGTCTTTTTGATATAACCCTGCCCCCGTTCGATCTGAGCGATACTCTCTTCAAACCGCTGGATCCGTTCTGCAGAGGCAATTCCCAACTGAATCGCCAGCGGTGTTAACCGACGATCGGCATTGTCCTGACGCAGAATCAAACGATATTCCGCACGCGAAGTAAACATGCGATATGGTTCATCAACGCCCTTGGTGACAAGATCATCAATCAGCACGCCGAGATAACCCTGATTGCGATCCAATATAAATTCCGGTCGATTGGCGACTTTCAAAGCCGCATTGATCCCGGCGATCAAACCCTGACCAGCGGCTTCTTCATACCCGGTTGTTCCGTTGATTTGTCCCGCGAAAAACAAGCCAACCACTTTCTTGGTTTCGAGAGTTGGACTTAACTGTGTCGGGGGTGCGAAATCATATTCAACGGCATAGCCGTATCGCATGATTTCCGCATTTTCCAGGCCGGCAATCGAATGAATCATCTCATCCTGCACATCGCGGGGCAGGGAGGTGGAGATTCCATTGCAGTAGATCTCATGCGTCCGTCGACCTTCCGGCTCCAGAAAAATCTGATGCGATGACTTATCGCTAAAGCGGACAACCTTATCTTCGATCGAAGGACAGTAACGTGGTCCCGTTGAATTGATCTGACCGGAATACATCGGAGCCCGATGCAGATTGGCGCGAATTAAATCGTGAACATGCTGATTAGTGTCGGTCAGGAAGCAGTCCATCTGCTCCTGTTCGATACGATCTGTCATAAATGAAAATGGCTGAGGATCGGCATCGCCCGGTTGTCGCTGGAGTTGATTGAAATCGATCGTGCGTCCATTCAGCCGGGCAGGCGTTCCCGTTTTGAAGCGTGCCAATTCAAAGCCCAGACGATTCAGGGCATCGGAAACGGTTCCCGTCGTTCCTTCTCCGGCACGTCCACCCTGCGTCTTTGCTTCGCCGGTGTGCATAATCGCCTGGAGAAATGTGCCTGTGGTGAGGATGAGGGCGGCACAACGATAAATGGCATCACCCCGTACGCGAATTCCTGTCACGCGGCCATCTTCGACGAGAATATCTTCGACCATTTCCTGACAGAGCGTTAGATTCTCCTGCGATTCCACCCGCCACTTCATCGAAAACTGATAGGCCTTTTTATCCGCCTGCGCACGCGGGGAGTGCATAGCCGGACCTTTAGATCGATTGAGCATGCGAAACTGAATCGCCGTTTCGTCAATCACGCGTCCCATCTCACCGCCCAGGGCATCGATTTCACGAACAATCTGTCCCTTGGCAACTCCACCAATAGCTGGGTTGCAACTCATCTGCCCGACAGTATCGGCATTCATCGTCAGCAGAGCCGTTTTCGCCCCCAGACGTGCAGCAGCCAGCGCCGCCTCAGTCCCGGCATGACCGGCTCCGACAACAATGACATCAAAATCGTAAGTAGAAGAACCCATGGAGTTGCTCATTAAAATCTATTGAAATTTAACCTGATCTCTGCTGTGGGCTTTTTACCAAGCATAATCCTCAGGTTTCATGCCTTTCTTGAACGCACCGAATCCATAAAATGAGGGATCGTATTCCCCGACAATCTCTACATTCGCTTTCTCGGGTGTTTTGTCTTCCATCTTGAGACACCAGAAACAGGCATTGACGATCATTCGTCGTAAATCTTCATTCAGCAAATCGATTGACGAACAGAAAGTCGTGCAGAAGACTCGCGATGTTTTTCCGTTGGAATGTTCATATTCTCGCGTCCAGGCGATCGGCATCATCGGATCGTTTTTGTCTCCTTCGACAGCCGGATCATCTGGTTTCATCCCTGATAACACTTCTCCCCATACCAGCACATCGGCTTCCTCGGGCAGTTTACGAATTCCATAAACATCAGTCGGACCCCATAAATCTTCGACACCATTCAGGATCGTGTGGTTCAACTTGTCCTTCTCAAGAACTCCGCGTGTGCTTTCACTTTTGTGCTTGCCATGATGCGTGTACCAGGTTTCTCCGAAAACTTCCTTACCGAATCCCTGCTTCCATTCCGGACCGGAGTGATTGAAACCATACTTCGCGTACGGGCTGTTGGGATTGCGGGAATAGTTGAATCCGTGTGTCGAAGTTCTTAGTCCGATGATTGGTTTGCCGGAACGAAAATAATCATCGAGATACTTCATGTCCTGATCAGGCAGTTCACGAAATCGAAGAAACAGTACGACCAGATCAGCTGTTGCCACCTGCTCCATCCCCGGGATATTCGTTTGATTCGTTGGATCGATGGTGCCATCTTTCGGATTGACCGGAAACAGGACCGTGCATTTGAAGCCGTAATGTTTCGCGAGAATCTGACCGAGCATCGGCAAGGCTTCTTCAGAACGATATTCTTCATCGCCGGCAATCATCACAATATGTCGACCGAAGCCAGGGCCATTAGTGCCGTTGTAAACGACGTATTGTTTGGCCGCTTCCACTGGACTCGCGAAGGGCATAAAAACACAACTTAGACATGCAACGAGCAGATAACGAATCATAGTGGCTAATCCTGCGATAATGGTAAATTCAATTTTTAACGTGATGTCGATGTTGTAGGACAGGCTTCCAGCCTGTCCTACCTGTCAGATTCTTGATCAACAATCATTCTCACTTCTCAGTCTTTTTCATTTTGATGACCCCTTTATTGAGCTCATCAACAACCGCTGCCAGTATCGCCGGATCCTTCGTTTTCAGAATATGATCCACGCGAGACTGTGGAATGTCGATTCGCTCAAGAATTTTCTCAGCCGTCTCCCAACGTTTGACAGCCTGTTTTGGTGTCGCCAGATACAGACTCGTCACCAGTTCGCTCAGTTTCTGCTGGTCAATCTGATCGCGATTATCGTAATATCTCTTAATTACCTTCTGCTGGTAGCGGCTGTAATCCTGTCCGGCCATTTCAGGAAGTCCCTTTTACTATACGTGTTTGTATCAAATTTTCGATCTGTGCAGTTCAGTAAAATCAATTTCCGTGACAATAAAAAGGTTTGTGAACTCTCACATTGCATTTGCTGCCAATTGCATAATTATAAATGAATTCGTGCCAAACCCTCATTAAAGCATCACATCACTTCCAGGTTTTAAACGATGAGATTCTTCACTTTTCACCTCATGCCGTTCAATAAACTTCCCGAGGATTTCGAGGAAAAATACGAAACCGCCTGGACGACAGTGCCAAACTCCTTGTACGACCCGGTTTATGGTCATGAACTTTACAATCGCTTTCTGGATGAACTGATCTATGCGGAGGAAATCGGTTTCGATGGCGTTTGCGTCAACGAACATCATCAGAGTGCTTACGGGCATATGCCAAGCCCTAATTTAATGGGTTCGATCCTCGCTCGCCAGACAAAGCGCGTCAAAATCGCCGTCATTGGCAATGCCTTGCCATTTTACGATCCTCCGACACGTGTCGCAGAAGAATTCGCGATGATCGATGTCATTTCCGGTGGACGTCTGATAGCCGGGATGGTTGTTGGCGGAGGGCCGGAGTACTACTCGTTCAGCATGAATCCGACTTACGCACGCAGCAAATACCAGGAAGCGCTCGATTTGATTGTCCGTGCCTGGACCGAGCCCGGACCCTTCGAGCATTATGGCGAGCATTGGAAATTAAGGCACGTCAATCCCTGGCCGACACCTTTTCAAAAACCGCATCCCCCGATCTGGATTCCCGGGGCTGGCAGCAAAGAGACTATCGAACTGGTCGCCGAGCGGCGTTACAGTTACATGGGCATCCCTTATTTTCATAAGTCGTTCTTCAAGAAGAATTTCGACATGTTCCGCAAAGCCTGTCAGAAAAATGGATACAAGGCTCACGAAGAACAGACCGGATGGTTGGTGCCAATTTATGTCGCTGAAACCGACGAACAGGCTTGGGCGGAATATGAAAAACATCTCTTCTTCTTCATCAAAAAGCTGTTGAAAGGTCTCGTAGTTTTTCCGCCAGGATATTCTTCACCAAAATCAATCGCTCGTATCGGTATTGCTTTGAAACAATTTCTGGGAAATGTGACAACGCGCGAGGAAATCGAAGAGGGGGGGTACGCCATGGTCGGCAGTCCGGAAACAGTTCGCGAGAAGATGAAGGATTATGTTCAGGATTTTGGCGTCGGCAATGTGTTGGGACTCTTTCAGATCGGAACTTTACCTGCAGACCTGACCAAAAAGAATATGACTCTGTTTGCCGAGCAGGTCTTGCCGTACCTTCGAAAAGAACTCGGCGAACCAGCCACGGATGAAGAATTATCTCAAGCTCTTGCGGCGAATTAAAGTGAGTGCGGTAGGTCAGGCACTGCCTGACGACAAACGAGGTGGCACACACATTTCGTCAGGCACAGCCTGACCTACGAGTTTAATTTTGATACTTCACGAGAGAACTATGAATTCCGTCACAGAATCAAAATTTATTGATGTTCGTGGAAAACGAACTCAAATCACCATCGGAGGCGAAGGCCCAGCACTGATTTATCTGCATAGTGCAGGTGGAGAAGTGGAGTGGACCCGATTTCATGAAATGCTGGCTCAATATTTCACTGTTTATCTGCCTGCTCACCCCGGTTTTGGCGATTCTCGAGGTCTCGAAGATATCCATTCCATCACTGATTACGCATGGCACTATGTCGATCTGCTGGATGTATTAGAACTGGAAACGGTGCCGGTTGTTGGCTTTTCTCTCGGCGGCTGGACAGCAATGGAACTGGCTATTTTACGACCGGAACGAATCTCGAAGATGCTGCTGGTCAATTCGGCAGGAATCCGCATCTCCGACGCACCCATGGGAGAACTGTTCAGCGATGACATTGAAAAACTCAAATCACTATTGTTCTACGATCCCAACTCACCAGTTATCGAAGAGGCGATGCCCCTTTCCTACGAAGACAATCGCATTCTGATGTGGCTCAAAGCCCGCGAAGCAACCGCCCGCGTTGGCTGGAATCCCTACCTGCATAATCCCCGCTTGCCTGATCACCTCTTCCGCATTCCATGCCCAGTCCGAATCCTCTGGGGAAATGACGACCATCTTTTGCCCGTCGAAACCGGTAAGTTTCTCGTCGATGCCCTTCCGAATGCAACACTGGAAATCTTCGAAAAAACCGGCCACATGCTCCCTTACGAACAAGCAGAACGATTTGTCGAAGAGGTTCGAAAATTTCTAATTAATTGAACCGCCAAGACGCCAAGAGATTTTTTCCTCAGCATCAATAAACAATCAATAATGGACATATAAATCCACAATTGACGGATTAAATTTAATGAACTCTTTATCACTTGGCGTCTTGGCGGTTAAAAACAAATCAGGACTGATCTTGACGAATCCGTCAGAAACTGGAAAATAACTGGTCTACGCAGGAAGTCGGCAATGATGCTGACTGCAATACAGTCGCTCAATCTCTGATTTTGAAGTTGAATAGGAATTTCTTTTCAGAACACAGTTTTGAGTGAACAATTTGAAAAAGTACAAAGAGTAGGATTCTCGAAATCGGGAATTCGGTCAGGGATGACGTTTCAAGATGAATACGGTTTCCTATTCGCGCCCGGTCACGCTGCACAGCATTCGGCAGCTCCTTCCCTCAGCCAGTTTCGTCGGTTGTGGAGATATCTATTTCCGGGATCTCACTCCACATTCCGATCACTGCCAGCATGGGGATCTGTTTGTGGCTGTCCCAGGCTCGACTTGCCATGGCAATGACTATGCCAATCAGGCTGTGCTTAATGGTGCCACTGGCATACTGACAGATACGCCTTGCCCTGATCTGGACGCGTCGCAATGTGTTGTCAGCGATGTCCGCCGCAGCTATGCCTGGTTATGCCAATACCTTCGAGGCAAACCTGCAGAAGCTCTTAAGACAATCGGCGTCACGGGCACAAACGGAAAAACGACAATCACGTGGTTACTCCGTTCGATTCTGAATGCTTCGCAAAAACCTGCAGGCTTACTCGGAACAATCCAATACGATGACTCCCGCAATACGCCGGTCACCTCGAACATGACGACCCCCGATGCCAAGGTGTTGGCCGAGTGGCTGCAACGCATGGCCATTGCAGGAGCCTCGCATGCCGTGATGGAAGTTTCGAGCCATGCACTGGATCAGAAACGGATCGCGGGCATCTCCCTGAACACGTCCATCATCACGAACATCACCCAGGACCATCTCGATTATCATCCCGATTTTGATAATTATCGTTCGACCAAAGCAATGATAGCGGATTACACCCAGCCTGAAGGTCAATTGATTATCAACGGAGATGATCCCAATATCCGCCGTGCATTGGAACGATATCGTTGCGTTCACAAGCCAATCACCGTTGGATTTGATGATCAGTCGGATCACTGGATTCAACTGGAATCGATGGATCAATCCGGCAGTCAGTTTCAGCTCAACTTACCGGGACACGTTGTCAGCATTTACGTTCCCCGACCAGGCAAATTCAACGTCATGAACGCGGCTCTGGCTGCGGTCACGGCCAATTATCACGGCTGCAGTAACGAGCAAATTATCAGTGGTATCGAGAATGCGACTCTGCCTCCCGGCCGACTGCAGCAAATCTGTCCCGATCATCCGGTCCACTGTTTTGTTGATTATGCACATACCCCCGATGCCATCGAAAATGTGATTTCTACAATGAAACAACTCGTCGAGGGGAAACTGATCTGTCTGTTCGGTGCAGGGGGGAATCGGGATCGGAGCAAGCGAAGCCTGATGACACAAGCCGCCCTCCGGGCTGATCGCATTATTTTGACAGCCGACAATTCACGTCAGGAATCGACTCAGCAAATTCTTGATGATCTCATTTCCGGTTTTCCTCAGGGACGATTTGCTGATTGCATCGAACCAGATCGCCGAACTGCCATCCGCTGGGCGATTGAACAAGCCGAGCCGGGCGATTGTGTGTTGATTCTCGGACGTGGTCATGAACTCAATCAAATCATTGGCGATCAGTCCATTCCCTTCGACGATGCCTACGAAGCTGAACAGGTTCTCAACAGTCTCTCTGCAATCTCCTCACCAATTCTCCTGAAATCTGCATAAACTACAGAAATATCAGTCGCCGATGACACCAATAGCGCTCAATCAGTTGGCGCAGCTTCTCAATGGCAAACTCAACAACACAGTTCCGCTTCCATGGGATCTGAGTGTATCCGTCGATGGAATCAGTATCGATTCGCGAACTATCACCCGCGGTGAAGTTTTTATTGCAATACGTGGTCATCACTATGATGGCCATAATTTTCTCAATGAAGCCCGACAAAAAGGAGCAATTGCGGGAATTGTTGACCACGTTCCCATGGGTTGTGATCTTCCCTGTATTCTTGTCGAGAATACCAAACGAGCGTTGCAGACGATTGCTAATTTTCACAGAAGAAATTCTGAGGGACTGGTTGTTGGAATTACCGGCTCAGTCGGGAAAACAACCACGAGACATATGCTCTTTCAAATGTTGAGCGGTAAACACCACGGCTGTGAAAGTCCTCTGAATTATAACAATGAAATCGGTGTGCCACTAAGTCTACTGCAGATGACTCCAGAGCATGAATTTGCGCTGATTGAAATGGGAACTTCTGCATTTGGAGAAATCGAGTTTCTGACGAAGATCGCAGAACCTGAAATTGGTATCCTTACCGAAATCGGACCTGCTCATCTGGATGGTCTGGGCTCGATGGATCAAGTCATTCAGGAAAAACGTGCTCTGCTCAATCGTATCTCAAGGCAAGGTCATGTTTTTCTTCCCTGGCATCTTTATCAAATGCATGAGGTGCGTGAGGAAATTCAGGCAAATGTCTTCACGGTCGGACGTCATGAGAATTGCGATGTGGCTGCTTCGAATGTGATCCACAAAGACGGTCTACTCCGATTTGAAGTTGATCAATTCGTTTACGAATTTTCGGCGACAGGCAGTCACTGGCTCAATTCGGCTTTACTTTGCATCGGCCTGGCCCGTGAATTTGGTTTTACACCCTCTCAAATTCAACATGGGCTGAATCGTTTTGAATCGATTCCAGGACGATGCCATCGAATCGAGATGCCGTGGGGCATCATTCTGGATGACACTTACAATGCCAGCCCGCTCTCGGTACGGGCGGGTCTACTCTCGTTGAAGAATGTGCCGAGCGTCTCTCACCGGGTTGCCGTGTTGGGAGATATGCTGGGACTGGCAGAATTATCTGAGATTCACCATCGACAACTCGGCAAACTCGTGGCTCGCTCAGGAGTCGATTTTCTGATGACTTATGGCCCTCAAGCTCATTATATCGCACTGGGAGCCTACCAGGGTGGCATGCTGGGAAGCAGAATCGCCAGCTTCGGTACCATTGAAGAATTGATGCCGATTCTCAAACTCTGGACCGTTCCGCGAACTGCCGTGCTTATTAAAGGTTCGCATGCGATGCACATGGAAAAAATCGTGCAGCAGTTGCAGTCTCAGGTATGTGAAGTGAGTTGGCCGATGAAACGAGCCGCCTGATGTTCTGAGAATACCTGACTGTTCTCAAAAAGAGCGGCAAACTTCCGTTCTCATTAGGGAGAAGGTGGTCGCTGGCCGGATGAGGGTCTCCCTTCGACGCTCCATCTAAAATACGTCGTTTTCCCCTCACCCTGGCCCTCTCCCCGGGGGAGGGGGGACTGTCTTGCTATCAGACCAGTAGGTCAGGCAGTGCCTGACGAAATGTGCGTCCCACCCATCACGTCTACAGATTCAAGGGAAGCCGACTTGTCTTCATCAAATCTTGCCAGCGCCATTGACTCTACTCGAGTGGATATTCCGTAATCGGAATCCCCAGATGAACCACTTCACGCAGTCTGATCCAACCTTGAGTCACGCGATCGCATTGTTCCTCAGTAAGAGTTGCGTTTCCATTTGCAGCGACCAATTCGGGATTGTGCTCGAACTTCTCGTGACGAATATACTGCGCAAGTTCGTGATCACATTTGAGGTGACGTTCAGGTTTACCAAACAATTCATGCAGTTGAACTTCACCCAGAACATATCGCAGATACAAAGAACTTTCGACGATGTTCTTGACCGGTTCGCCACAAATTTCACAGAGATATCCCTGATCACACTTAGCCAAAATCAATCTCCTGAGCACTTCATTAAAATACAAAATAGACGGGGTCTGTCCTGCAGACCCCGTCAGTCATTCTTAGTTGCAATCAGCAACTAACGGTCCCGCCAATTCTTCCAGATAGAACAAACGGCCTTTTTGCTGCGGCATATAAGTCGAAGGAATCCATGTGGATGGTTTGTGATGCAATGTCATCCACATACTCAAACCCTGCCATTGCATACCTCGATTGAATGTACCGTCTGCACCACCGATCCCTTTATCGGCTTTGGCAAATAAGGCTGGACCGATAGTGTTTGCTCGAGCTGGTACGAGTGTCGTTCGACTCTTGAAACTCGTGATCGCATTCTGTTCGATCGTCAACGGGTGCAACTTAGCACCGATTCGATGCGATTGAGACAGCCACTCCGCTTCGGTTTCGTACTCACCCGCAAACTGGGGCTCCCAAAACGCGATATGACAAACTCGCCCAATTCCATAGACGACCACCAGGTCGGCTCCTTTGGAACGCAATTCCCCAATCCGATCTTCATACGTTGGCAGGACATCTTTGGTGGCAAAGTTTCGTTGCGTTTCCGGCACAGTTAATTTAGCGAGCGGTCCGTAAAATGCCTTTTCCATGGCATATTGAAAAGCGCCTGGATTACTTGAGGGGAGGGTATCACCATTGGCATCGCTCCATTCATCCATATTGAAACCATGTACATGCTGACAGTCGACATTCCATTCCTGTAAGAAATAAACCGCCCAGCGATACATTCCCATCGGACCAACCGGCAGAATGAAGGCAATCTCTCGACCTTCATCTTTAGCCTGCTTAATGGTCATGGCGATCTCGTGGCCCATGTAGGTTTCGAAATCCCCGAGTGACTTGCAGGGCAGGGCGAAGAATTCTTCGTGCCACCAATCTTCACGATTATCGAGAGTAGCCGGGTCGCTATGGACACAAGCATCAATTGCGCTCAAATCCCATCCAGCAGGGAAAAAGTTTTCCAGTAACGAGCCTTGAATTGTATCGGTCAGATCCATGTTCTCAGTTCCCTTTAGATTTGTGAGCTCAGTTTGTTAAGACAGGTCAAATAAATTCGTGTCGTTTGAGCGTATTTCTTCATTCCCATCTTAAATCATTCAGATTGGCATTCCAACGCTCAGCGAAATTCAATTTTAAAGATCAGAGTCAGTCATTTACAGCAACTCAAGCGTTAAGAAGCCTGTTCAACAACTTATCCATATCAATCGATGCCATTACCGGGAGTGATTTGTTTATGAGAGTTCAAAGGTTTTGAACGAGAGTGTACGCTTAACCCGACCTGACAAAAACGCTACATTGTCTGTCTCGTAACCGATCGATGAATCTTCTCAGGTCAAAGACTATGGACGCGCCTCAGCAATTTCAGGAACCTGGCTTTTTAAGCTGGCGGAGAACTTTTCCCTGGTTGCATTTGCTGCGAGTGCCCGGAATAGCGGCTCGGATTCCCATACTGCTTGTCGGATTTATCACCAGTTATCTCCTGGTCACGATTGATGTCATCACGTTGAGCATCACTGGAAGTGAGCATCTCCCCTCATTCCGTGAGCTTTATTATCAGTGGGATCAGGTCTTCTTTGAAGCACTCTCGCCCAATGTGACTTTCTATTTCTGGTTGCAGATTGTAGCTGGTTTTTCCTATTCAGCTTATTTCTGGAATTTAACTTTCACTCTACTTGTGCATTTAATCTCAGGCTTGTTGATCTGTCGGCTGGCAGCTTCGATATTTACGACTGGAGAGAGCACATGCCTGGAACGCTCAGTGATTATGAGCATTCAAAAGTTTCCTTCCGTATTTCTGAGTTTTCTGTTTCCGTCTCTGTTGATTTTCTTTCTGGGGGGACTCGGCTACTGCTGTATTGCTTCGGAGAACATTCCTCAAATCGGGCCCTGGATTGCTGGAATTCTGTATGCCCCTGCGATGTTGCTCTTCTTCCTGTTGATTGTATTTACGCTCGGAGTCATGCTCGGTTGGCCGTTGATCATTGCCTCGCTAATGATTGAAGATGGTGATGGCTTTGATGCCTGGAGCAGAAGTTTCGATTACATTCGCTCCCGCCTGGTTTCCATCCTGTTCTTCTTTATCATTTGTATGGGGATTGGGATACTGATTCAAACCGTAGTCGGCGAACTCTCGCAGGTGACCTGGAACTGGCTAGACCGCCTGGTTGCGCGTGTTTCGGGATCAACACTCGTTGAAGTGGCCAACCGCGATCACGCCACGTTTTCGGAAGGGGCATCCGGGTTTCAGAATCTATGGAAAACGCTTTGGGTCTGCGGCGTCGATGGTTTTTTACGCAGTTATTACTGGGTCTGTGTCGTCGGTGTCTATGTCCTGGCTCGCTTCAGTGTCGATCGTATCCCGACAACTGAATTTCTGGTGGACGACAAAAAACGCCCGACAACTTAAAGTCATCGGGCGTTTGGAATCATCTTATTTAAACCATAGTTTACGAATCGCTCTTCTCCGCGGAATCGTCTCCACCAGAACCGACTGCTGCCAATTCTTCGGTATCAGCTTCTTCCTGCATGTAGGATTCGAAATCGAGTTGT
Source organism: Planctomycetaceae bacterium UBA2671 (assembly GCA_002359185.1). Lineage (GTDB taxonomy): Bacteria > Planctomycetota > Planctomycetia > Planctomycetales > Planctomycetaceae > Rubinisphaera. Next base: position 18,186 of record DEML01000076.1, on the reverse strand, counting down.
TTGACTTCACCCACTTCCTTGACGGCAACCTTAACCCGATTCTTCCCTTCGAAGGCATTCCGCAACAACTCTTCGGCCAACGGATCCTCAACATACATTTCGACAGAACGTCGTAATGGTCGAGCACCATATTCGAGATTGTCACCTTCTCGGCCTTTTTCGATGAGAAAGTCGCGAGCTTCGTCGGACAGTTCGAGAGCCAAGCCACGTTCTTTGAGACGTTCGCGAACCTTTTTCAGTTCGATATCGACAATGAGTCGCAGATTTTCTTTGGTCAACTTACGGAAGATAACCACTTCATCAAGTCGTCCCAGGAATTCCGGTTTGAAGACTTTCTGCAGAACCTGCTGAACTTCTTTCTTCATCGTATCGTAGGACGCTTCTTCATCCTTATTGTTGAAGAAGCCGAACGGCGTTGCATTGGAAATGACCTGAGCACCGGCGTTTGTGGTCATGATGAGGATCACATTTTTGAAGTCGACCTTGCGACCGAAACTGTCGGTCAAATGGCCCTCTTCCATGATCTGCAGCAACATGTTGTAAACGTCGGGATGTGCTTTTTCAATTTCATCAAGCAGCACAACCGCATAAGGACGGCGACGAATCTGTTCGGTCAACTGACCACCTTCTTCGTAGCCGACATAGCCGGGAGGGGCACCGATCAGACGACTGATATTGTGCTTCTCCTGATACTCACTCATGTCGATTTGGATCAACGCGTCCTGATCGCCAAACATGAACTCGGCCAGTGTTTTGGCGAGCAATGTTTTACCAACACCCGTTGGACCGGCGAACAGGAACACACCCGTCGGTCGCTTCGGATCTTTCAATCCACTACGGGAACGACGGACAGCTTTGGAAACCTGCTTGATCGCTTCATCCTGACTGATCACGCGACGATGCAGGTCTTCTTCCATCTGAAGCAGACGAACCGCATCTTCACTGGAAAGTCGAGTCAGAGGAACACCGGTCATTTTTGCAACAACAGTCGCTGCGATTTCTGCATCAACCAGTCCACCCTGTTCTTTGGATTTTTCTTTCCATTCCTGGGTGATGTTCTCTTTCTTCTTTTTGACTTTGTCAGCCTGATCTCGCAAGCTGGCAGCCTTCTCGAAGTCCTGATTGGCAACCGCATCTTCTTTCTGCTGATTGAGTCGTTCGATCTCTTCTTCGATTTCTTTCAGATCCGGTGGACGAACCATTGTCTTCAGGCGAACATAGGCACCAGCTTCATCAATGACATCAATTGCCTTATCCGGAAGACAGCGACCAGTGATGTATCGTGAAGAAAGTTCGACCGCTTTTTGAATCGCATCGTCGGTAATCTGCACCTTATGGTGTGTTTCGTACCGATCTCGTAAGCCGTATAGAATTTGTACAGTTTGTTCCTGGCTCGGTGGATCAACCATTACGCTCTGGAAACGACGTTCGAGAGCGGAATCTTTCTCGATATACTTGCGGTATTCATCGAGAGTTGTCGCACCGATACACTGCAATTCGCCACGGCTCAGAGCAGGCTTGAGAACATTGGAGGCATCAATCGCACCTTCTGCTCCACCAGCACCTACCAACGTGTGCAACTCGTCAATGAACAGAATCGTATTCTTGGCGCGACGAACTTCGTTCATCACAGCTTTAATACGCTCTTCGAACTGACCACGATATTTAGTTCCGGCGACCATCATTGCCAGATCGAGCACGACAATTCGTTTTTCGGCCAGAATCTCAGGGACACTCCCTTCGACACACATTTGAGCGAAACCTTCGACGATGGCAGTTTTACCGACACCGGCTTCTCCCAGCAGAACGGGATTGTTTTTCTGACGTCGGCAGAGAATCTGAATCACGCGTTCGATTTCGGTTTCGCGACCAATGACCGGATCGAGTTTGTTCTGACGAGCCAGTTCGGTCAAATCGCGACCGAAACTGTCCAGGGCAGGGGTTTTGCTGCTCTTGGCGGCTTTGGCACCACTGCCTGCTGCTCCTGCTCGTTCGCCTGACTCGGCTCCTTCAAGTCCGTGGCCAAGCAAGTTGAGAACTTCTTCCCGGACATCTTCGAGTTTCATGCCCAGGTTCATCAACACCTGAGCGGCGACACCTTCCTGCTCGCGTAGCAAGCCAAGTAACAAGTGTTCGGTGCCAACATAGTTATGATTCAGATTCCGCGCTTCTTCCATCGCATATTCGATGACCTTTTTCGCACGCGGAGTTTGCGGCAACTTGCCCATCGTGACCATGTCTGGACCAGTCTGAACGATCTTTTCTACTTCAAGTCGAATTTTTCGCAGGTCGACTTCGAGGTTTTTCAGAACGTTTGCAGCAACTCCGGAACCTTCTTTAACCAGTCCCAGCAAAATGTGTTCGGTGCCGATGTATTCGTGATTAAAACGCTGAGCCTCCTGGTTGGCCAGTTGCATCACTTTACGGGCTCGGTCTGTGAAACGTTCATACATAAAACTTTACTCCTTAAGTGGGTGTGTCTGAGAAATGATTCTTTCTCGCAAACCCGAATTCAGCAACTTAAATTTTATTTTGGGTTGCCTGTGGGTATTCCGTTATTGTCTGTTTACTTTATCAGGTGTGTGTTTCTCTACAATAGTACGCGACTGAACACGATGAGCCAAATGGATGGGCTAAAAAGAGTGTTATGAAATTTAAAATCGTTACAATCGGAATCATTGTCGCCATTGACAGGTCTTGATGGGTCCTGCAGAAGCTTTACAGATCGCAATTCCCACCACCCAGTTATTTTAGTTGTCCCCACCTCGCACGGCAAGATAAGTGTTCCCTCTCGGCAGGGGATTCTTCGTGGAATCGTGAATTCTTTGCCAAATCTAACCCGGAAATCATATTCTCATGGAATTCAGCGTTTCAGTAATGATGGCAATCGCCCTTATCATTCTGTTTTCTGGGATGGTTCAAAGTGCAATCGGGTTTGGCTATGCACTGGTGGCGATGGCATTGTTGCCATTTTTTCTGGAAGTCAAGCCAGCCAATCTCATTGTTTCCTATTCTGCTTTTGCCCCAATCGCTCTGGCAGCCTGGGTCTATCGCAAAGAGATGGCTCGAGAATCCATCCTGCTGGCATTGACCTCCGCTTTGCTGGCATTACCGCTGGGAATTGCAGTTCTCGTCTATGTCGACGATGATTTGCTCGTCCGCCTCACCGGCTTCATCATTCTGGCGATGGCAATTGATGGACTCGTAAGAAAGACAACGGTATCGGCAGAGTCACCCACCTCGAACTTGTGGACAGTGATTGCAGGAGCAGCCAGTGGATTTCTGGCAGGAGCCGTCACAATTGGAGGCCCACCTATTGCAATCTATACTGCTCGCCAGCCATGGTCTCCCAAAAAGATGAAAGCTTTTCTGACAACATTCCTGCTTGTTGTCACCACCATTAAATTATTTGGGTTGATGACAACCAATCTGGTCAATCGCGAAATCCTGTTTGTCTCAGCTTTGGTCATTCCATTTGCATTTCTCGGCGGACAAATCGGAGTCTGGATCAGTGATAAAATCAATCCTCGACTCTTTCGTTATCTGATACTCGGAATGCTCTCTGTTTCCTCAACCCTGATGATTATCCGAGGAGCACCGGATATCGAGCCGACTGGAGTTGAGAACACACAATACAAGCACGAAGCGCAAGCGAGTGTGTCATAGGGACCTGAACTAAACACACACACGTCAAATGACGTTTAACGAGAAACAGAGTACTACTGTTTTTTCAGTGATAACGCTGAAAACTAAATCAAAGAGTGCAACTTCAAAAGGTGCGCTTCGTGCTTGTGTCATTCAAAGTGGAGAATGGGAATTGAGATTACGCATTATCGACTTGCTGTCGCGTCGAGAACTTCTTCGCTGTTGTAGCGGACATCTCCCCAGAGTTCTACGATGTACTTTTCAAATTCGTCGGCGCTGCGATCCTTGCCACCATCCTGTTTCACGATAGTTTCTGCCGCTTCCTTCAATTCGAGATAGCCCTCTCGTGCTTTCACCAGCGACTTTTTCACGACTTCATTGACGGATTCATCAGCCATCACCATTTCGTGATCTTTATCGACATTGGATCCCCGGAGTTTGGGAGAAACACGATCACGCACTTTTTCCGCAATACCAGGAGCGACATCTTTGATATATTCTTTGTGAGCATTTCTCAGCACGAGATTGCGTTGAGATAACGTCAAAGGAGGCAGACTCGCAATTTTGTTAATCATGTAGACACGGTAATCATTCATCAGCGACATGCAAATCATTGTATAAACCGCAGAATCTCCGTAATAAGCAGCCGCTGTGCTATTGGCCAGGTGGCGACCAAATTCCCGATTATAACGATCTTCAACACGTTCAATGCTACGTTCCTGCAAATCTGAGGTCGTCAAATTATTCCATTGCTCATAGGCATCCGCGGCTATATCGCCGGAACGGGCGAAGGAATACCCCAACTGCTGATAGTCGGTTGATCGGATAATTTTGTAACTGACAATCCCGATCACTTGGCTGGTCCCATCGATAACCACCGGACCACCACTGTATCCGGGATAAATTTCAACATCGAGTCGAAATTCATCAGGTCGCACATTGGCGACTTTGCAGGTGCGGGCATACATCGGATCGTATTCCCCATTACGTCCAGGATTTCCCATGACCAATACATCTGCTCCATTGGTCGCAGTCCCTCCCGACCACAACCAGTAATGTTCAGCCGGAACTGGTTCAGGAAGCCTTAGAACTGCGACATCCTGCTTTTGATCGTAGAACAGAAGCCGTGCGTCTTTGAAGGTCACTTCACGATCTTCATCCGGAAAAAACGTATATGTGAGGTCGGCCACATTTCTAGCTGCAACACAATGAGCAGCCGTCACGATGGTTTGACGATCTCCATAAAGAAATCCGGAACCAAAACCTCCATCAGGCATCTGAACGAGGCACGTCGCGGATTTGATCAGTTCGCGAAAATCTGAGCCAGCGAGCAAATCGAGTTTGAGGTCAACAGTTTGATCAGCCGTCATCTTTTTAGAATCCGTCTGCTGCAGGTGACCATAACCTTCAACTTCGACAATATATTCTGCATTAGTTGGAATCGTAAAAGTTGCTTCCAGTTCGCCTTTGGTCAACTCTTTGGAGTCAATCACTTCTTCTTTGACAGCATCTTTGACACGGATTGTTGTGCCGTAGAGATCAGTGGTGACGGTCAGTTGATAATCTTTAGCCGGCGGTTTGGCCGCTTGAATTGGTTCACCACTATAAGGATCGTAATTTGGATTATAAGCCGGTGGGGCAACACTGTTTTCGACAACGGGTGGAGCATTTTGCGAGCCCATCTTGTCGCAGCCCGAGAGAATAAGCCCGGTAAACAAAACTAAAACCAATTTCGGATCAATTCTCATTTCCTGGTCCCGCCATCCCTCAAATATCCTGGACAACAAATTAATGATTCAAACTATACAAATAGTGAACGATACTGCAATCTTGAAAACGGAGAACTCATTTGAAATTTATGATAATGATTTTTTTGCAGGGAAATCACTGGCATATTTTCAGAATTCCAGAAATTATTCCAAAGAAAATATTACACTCATTTTGGCGAATTCAGTCAATTTTACGCAGCACTACCCAAGCAGGCTGAGGGAACAATCAGCTGCGACTCAGGACGAATGAGTCGAAATCTGCAAATATTCAAAAATTGAGGAATTCCGTGTCCCTCGAAAGTGCCGGTTTTCGCTTTATGGAGTGAGACAAACAACATTCGAGTCAAAAAATTAAGGAATTCTCCAATGAAAACATCATTCTTCAATACAATCGCCTTCGTCACCATCATTGTATCTGTGGCGAGCACTGTGAATGCTCAGGATTACAGCCGTCAGTCACGAATGAAATTTCAATACAATCCCCCTTCTTTCCAGCCACAACAACCGCTGTATGTGCAGCCGCAACTGCCACCAATTCGACAGGAAGCTGGCTGGGTTGACTGCAACGCCATCCTCGGATTTACCGGCCAGATTACGGGAGACGGGATGTTGATTCGCAGCGTCATTCCAGGGTCTGAAGCCTGCCGTATCGGCTTGAGCGAAGGAGATATTATTCTGCGTGTCGAAGGCTATAGAATTGGCTGCCTGCACGACTGGGAATCAGCACTGGCTGCGGGTCGTGGTGTTCCAACTTTCCATGTCCAGCAATGTGGTCGACGCCGCGTGGAACGTATCGTGGCAACATTGCAGACTGGTCGAGGAAACCACTACGGTCATGACCATCATGATGATTTCGATCGCAATCCAAGGTTTCCTACTCAGAATCAATACAATCAACGAGGACCATCGGGACCTGTATTCCAGAATCCCCCTCACAATGGTGTACAACCCCGAGGTAATCAACCTTGGGGAAATCAAGAGTGGACTCCACGAAATGATCAGCACAACAGTTTTCGTTCCAACAATCACTCATACGGAAACAGAACAGCATCGACTGATCTGTGGAGTTCTAATGGAATCCGATTCGGAATTTCCTTTGGAAACTAGACCATTTTCAAATGGTTTCTGCAGTCGCTTGGACACCAATTGACCTAAGAACGCTGTGTTTGCTCCTGCCGAACGCTGCAGTCAATTTTTGAATATTCTCTGGCTTGGAATTATAAGTGAAATCGATAATCCTTCAGCCTTCCGGCTATCCCGGAAGGCTTTTTTTATTGCCTGGTTCCATTAGCGACAGCTTGCTGGTTGATCCAACTTGGATTCACAATTCCAAGCCGGTACACTGCCTTTCATGCTAGATTTTTCCTTATTGAGTTCCAATTCTAATTAATAGATCGCATTGCGATACATTTCCACGAAAGTTTTTCCTCCTATGGATGCGTTAGCGTGCCAGAGCATTGCAATCGGTGGAGATCACGCCGGTTTCCTGATGAAGTCGGAACTGGCAGAGTATCTCTCCACAATTTCCGTTCAATTCATCGATTGCGGAACTCACGATGTATCACCAGCTGACTTCCCACTCTATGCAGAGAAAGTTTCTGAGTTGATTCTCGCAGGCAAAGTGGAACGAGGAGTTCTAGTTTGTGGCAGCGGAGTCGGAGTGAGTGTGGCTGCCAATAAAATTCCGGGCATTCGGGCCAGTTTATGTCACGATTCCTACTCGGCTCGACAAGGCGTCGAACATGATGACATGAACGTCTTATGTTTGGGGGCCCGCGTCATCGGCCCTTCATTAGCTTTCGAAGTCGTCAAAGCCTTCCTGCAGGCCAAATACACGCCTCAACCGCGACATCAGAAACGGGTGGATATGATCAATGCGATCGAAAAGAAGGCGCTCGATGGGGGCTACTCCGCGACTTGAATCGCAGAGAGGTTGAATATTTTGTATGTAGGTTGGGTTAACGAAGCGTAACCCAACAATTGTTTAATAGTAAGCATGTCGATTTATAAATTCGAGATCTTGTGTTACGCATGCTGCAAACACAACTTGCGAACTACGAACTCTGCTGAAAAGATGTTATCACATGGAACTGCGAGAGTTGGGACAAAGTGGATTAAAAGTCTCTCCGATCGGCTTGGGACTGGCCGCATTGGGTCGCCCGGGGTATATCAATCTGGGACATGCAGACGATCTTGAACATGAGTACGATGCCTCTGCCATGCAGGATCATGCCGCCGAGGTGTTGCAGACGGCTTACGAAGCGGGTGTTCGATATTTCGATGCCGCTCGATCCTACGGCAAAGCCGAACAGTTTTTGAGTCACTGGATTGCTGACCATCCCGAGCAAAACGATATTACTGTCGGATCAAAATGGGGCTACGAATATACTGCTGATTGGAAGATTGATGCAGAGATTCATGAGCAGAAACAACATTCCCTGGAACGATTGAATCAGCAGTGGGGGGAGTCTCAGGAGTTACTTTCCCACCATTTGAATCTGTATCAAATCCATTCGGCAACGCTCGAAAGCGGCGTTCTTCAAAATGAAGAAGTGCTCAATCGACTCAGAGAACTCAAAGAATTTGGATTTGCAATTGGTTTGAGTGTGAGCGGACCGGAGCAATCTCAAGTGATCGAGCAAGCCCTTACCATTCAAGAGGATGGAAGGCTTTTGTTCGATACCGTACAGGCCACCTGGAATTTACTCGAACGCTCTGCTGGCCCGGCATTGGAGGAAGCTTTTAAGCAGGGCATGGGAGTGATTATCAAAGAATCACTGGCCAATGGGCGGTTGACGAATCGGAATCGATCAACAGACTTTGCAGCTCAACTCGATTTATTACAGACTCACGCTCAACGGCTGGAGACAACGGTCGATGCCTTAAGCATCGCGTATGTGCTTCATCAACCCTGGGTGGATGTCGTCCTGAGTGGAGCCGCAACATCAGAGCATCTGTTATCAAATCTTGCGGCGACAAAAGTGAGACTCGATGAGGAATTCGAAACAACATTTCGAGCATTCCATGAAGATGCAGAACGCTACTGGAAAACAAGAAGTCAACTGAACTGGAATTAGAGCTGTTTCTCTGAATGTGTAGCGGGTGGTAGACTGAACTATAGGGCTCAAATCATCAATATGCCGCTACAATTAACTGCAAACTGCAGTAAGAACTTTTGTTGATCCTGAAGAGCAGGGGATAGACTGCAATAACACAGAATTCACCTGATCTTAATAATGATACGTATTATCAGATTTGATCAAATCTATCCTTTCTGGACTTGAGAAAGTAAGCTTTAGGGATGTATTTGAGCCTGAATCTGTCACCAAGTCTCATTAATTCTGTTGTATCCTTATGAAATTTATCCTGACTGTTCTTCTGGTCATTTTTTGCAGAGCCACTTTCCTTGCGGCAGACGAGAATCTTCCGCGGGTTGATACGTCGATCGAGGCTCCGCTGTTTCAATTGCGTCCTGCCATGATCGAAACAATTCGCAGTTCCGGGAGCGGACGAGTTGCTGAAATTCCTGTTCGCCTGGGAGATAAAGTTCGCGAAGGCGAGATGCTCCTGCGATTACAGGTTGATCGTCTTGACACCGAACTTCGACGTGCGTTAACAAATTACAATAATATCCGTTCTCAGCTAGCCGCAGCAGAGCAGGGGGGCGATGCAGAAAAAATCGCCTCAGCGCAGCAGTTGAGCCTCGTTGCGGTAACGGAATTAAGAGAACTAGCCGAACGGTTCCGAAATCTGGCCATCACAAGTCCAATCACAGGAATTGCCGACCGAATCCATGTCCTGGAACAAGAGCAGGTCAAAACAGGTCAGCCGGCACTACGAATTATCCAGACCTCACTCATGCAGTTACGGATTCCCATCGACAGCACAACCACTTCTCCAGGTCAACTCGTCCCCGTCCTGCTTGGTAAAGGGCGTATAACTGGCACGGTGGCTGAGATAATTCCTCCTGGAAATGACGCGGCTCAATTTCGCCCTCTGATTGAGCATCTGGCTATTGCAGTGATCGCCATCGACAACCGCGATGAACTCCTTGTAGATGGAGAGCTGGCTTTTCTCCCCATCGCTCCAATGGCCCTTGTTCCCTCAGAATTTGCCCTGGCATTAAATCGATTCGATCCTCAAGTCAGTCTGCAAAGCGAAGAGGGTGAAGTGACGTCGATTCCCATTTCGATTATCGGAGATGCTGGTCAGAAGCAAACGCTGATGGTCGGAGCGTTTCAGGAAGGGGATAAAATTGTCGAACGAGCAGAAGAAAATCTCGAAGATGGCTCTCCGAACTGGCAACCCATCGGGGGAACGATTCTCTTTTCAAAGGGAAATACGATTTTCACGCCCAAACAATTTGTATCAGCAATGCCAGCTCTGGCGGAATCGCGGGCAGATATCACACCTGCAGCCGTAGAGAAAACTACGGATCAAATTTCGAATTCGTTAACATTCCAGCGTCCTGCATTACTCGATTCCTTCTTGCTTCCTAACGAATACCCGCTCTGTCTGACCGATATTTCTGTACTCTCGCAAATTTTTGGAATTGAAAAAATTGATCAGGCATTCTTTCGTCAGGTGAACTCCTATTACATACAAGAAGCAATCCAGAAACGATTGGCACTAAAACGTATCGACGATTTAAAACTGGCAACTCCCTCCGGAAAACTCAGCGATTATTTACGGGCTGTTGATAGATTGAATCAGGATTATTTACTGGCAATTACGCCGATCCAGACAACTCGCTCTTCACATACTCAATTTGCGTCACTTTTTTCAGGATTTGGACATCAGCTGATTTTTACCCCTCAAGGTCAAGACCTTTTGAATGTCACTCCCGAACAGGCTCAACGTTTGAAACAAACACAAAACCTGTTGATTGATCAACGTGAAGATGTCCTGAATAACTATTTCAAATCAAGTGGTTCTCCCGACCAACTCCTGGAACGAACAAAGCAAATTCTTTCCGCCTGGAAAGAAGATCTCACAATCATGCTTACCGAACCACAGCGGGAACAAATTGCTCAGTTGAATTTGATTTCTGATTCTTCTCCAGAAAACTCCAATTCCGGAGAAGGAGCTCCAAATACGAATTCAACGGTGGTGAATGAGGAATCGGAGGAGCAACCCAACATTCGAATGCCAGAGGCGTTACGAGGAAAATCAGAATCGACGATACTGCCATTTCTCCTCCTGGGGGCAGGTGTCGCATTCGTACTGACGGGAATTGTGGTGGGTTACATTCTCTATAAGAGAAAACGCTCTTCATAGTTCATTTTCAATGATCATCTGCAGATTTCTCCAATAGCAAAACAAACTCTTTGCTGAAGTTTGTTGCCATGCACCAATAGAAATCTCTTGAAGTTGGTCTTAGCAATCTGATTCGCTTTTCCTGTATTCAGCAAATGCCTTGAATTACAGAGGTATCTGCAGGAGAACTTCCTGAATGTTAAACAGGGAGGAATAGGCTGACAGATTCGGTTCTCCCCAAAATGCTAAAAGTTGGGGCCATTCTGGTTCGATAAGAATGATGATGCTTACGGGTCGGGCTGATTTCGAAGATTTCGAAATTCAATTCGTAGGCTTTCATGATGAGCCGGAGTCAAAACACGGAAGTAAGACTCGGCTCGACCTCTGCGAGACATCACGGAAGGATTCATACGATGTCGAAGATTCGAACCTATCTGACATGTGGCCTGATGACAGCATCCCTGACGGGTTGTCAAATGGGACCTTCATTCAAAGAAAGCATTTTAGGCCAGAAGCCTGTCGTGCCAGCTGAGAATCTGACCGAATCGGCTGAAAAAACGGAGCTCTCAGAAAGCCTGGTCACCAGCGACGGAGAAACCGTCGTTCGTGAAGCCACTCTGAGCCGCCAGGTGGATAAACCTGTAGTGACTGCAGAGCCTGAGCCTGCCCCAGAACTCGTTACTGAGGCAGAAACGAAAGAAACCGAACCGGAAAAGCCGGGCCGATTCACTCGTTTCGTAAACTGGGTGAAGCGTACCGATAGCAAAAAAGAGAAATCGGAAGAGAAATCTCGTGAACAGAATCTTGTCACGGATGCGATCTCCGATGCTAAGCAGACAGCAGAGTTGGAGACCTCAGCAAAGGTTGAAGGCCAACTTGGAGAATCTGTCTCCGATGCAGATGCATTATCTCTTCAGATTGCCGAGTTAATTGACAATAAACCCGAATCTGCACCAGAACTCGATTTCGAAAAGCAAATCGCATCTATGGAGAGCGATTCCACCTCAGTTGAACAAATTGCTGCTCAAGACAATTCCGAAGTCGATGCCGCTTTCGATCTGACTTCCTATGCTGACGCTTCTGTGAAAAAACTGGAACTGGCCGATAAAGTCTCTGACAAAGCCAAAGAAAAGATCAAAGAAACCACAGCGATTTCTAAAGAAATTGCTGCAGAAGCGAGCTCACTTCCAGAATGGGCAAATACTGAAGTTGCTGCCGCAGTTGCCAAGGCTGCTGAAAAATCAAATGAAGAATTTCCCTGGACAGATGAGCCCGTCAACAATGAAGTTGCTGTAAATACAGAGAAATCAACATCTGAAAAAGTTGTTGAAGAAAAAGCAGAGATCCTGGTTAAAGAAACTGTTGCTGATTTGGCTGAGGAAACTGACGCAGACTCTGCACCAATTGAAGTTGAAGTTGCTGCTAAAGAGTCTGAAAAATCTGAGCAGAAAGTTGTTAAAGAAACGACTCCTGCAATTTCCAACGATATCCTGCAGTTGCTCGACGAAGCTCTCGGAGATACCAGCTGGAGAAATGCGGGAGCACTTTCTGCAGTCAAGCGAAAACCCGAAGCGGCCCCAACTTCAGCCGAATTGAAACAGATTGCTGAACTGCTCACCAGTGAAGAGACCAATCTGCGAATTCAAGGATTGCGACGCGCTTACGAGCGAGGTGGGGATTCGGTCTTGCTCTCTGATGTGATCGCACAAATGATGAAAGATTCCGATCCCAATGTCCGAGCCCATGCAGCCTGCACACTGTATCACTGGAATCAGTCCATCGATGAAGTGACCGAAACACTGGGTGAAGTCGTCACTTGTGACGATCAGAAAGCGGTTCAGTTATCAGCCATGTACCTCGGAGATATGTCGCGACAATCGGTGACGATTGTTCCGATCCTCGAAACAGCTCTGGTCAGTGCAGACGGACTCTCCGCTCTGTATGTTGCTGAAGCCATTCTCAAGCATCAACCTGACCATGTCGATGCGATGTTTCGATTGACATCTCTCATGCGAAACAAAGACGTTCAGGTCCGCTGGTTGACCGCTCACACCCTGGGATCAGTCAATGGCAAACTGAAGCCATATGCGATCGAAGCCCTGCGATGTGGATTGCGAGACATTGACGATCAGGTCCGATGTGCCTCTGCTCTTTCACTCGGTGGACTGGGAGAAACTCCTGCCATCGTTGTGGCAGAACTTCAGTTCATCTCCGCTCACGCCGCTCCGGAAGTCCGCGATGCCGCGAACATCGCTCTGGAGTGTCTGCACAAAAACTAACTCGATATGAGTTGCAAACATCAAAACGGCGTGCCAACCAGCACGCCGTTTTTTTATTACAGATTCTTAACCCTAAGCGTCAGTTTTGAAGTAGCACACTTTTAATCATAGTCGTTGAAAACAAGAAAATAATAAGTTGATAAATGGTTCCACTGCTCTGTGAGCCGTGCATTGTGTGATCTTATTTTCTTCCAACACTCTTTATGCCTCAACACTGAAAAACACGGCTCACAGAGCCGTGGCACAATTGTGTTGATCGAATTCTAATTCTTATAACTGTAATTCGTGCAAATTCTAAAAGCGTCAGCGAGGGGACGGCATCAATTCAAATAAAATCATAATTTTTAGTAAAGTGTAAAGAGTTAGAGTGACACACCAAGAAAACTGCTTACTTATAAGAGAATTGTTTTCTGCGAAATCCGTGACAATCCGTGCTACTAACGATTCAAAGTTATTTGGCTTGCGCAAATTTTGAACACATTCTTTTTGGTTCCGGCGAGCAGATCAAACCAGCTGCGCTGGGTCAATCTGTGGTTCCAAAACTTATTCCAGAACCTCATTCATCCTCACTCCTGAAATTTTCCAACTGATTCACAAACTCTTCGCTCATCCCTGCTGCAAGTCTTGCCTCCCGCTGGAACTGTTCCCCCTTAGCTTTAAGTGGTCGTAGCGGCCAGTGCAGATGCTTTGTCCAGACATCCCATATTTCTTCATTTTCTTCAGCCAGTCGATTCATCCATTCCCAGCCAAAACGAACATGCTCGATTTCATCACGATGAATCACTCTCATCAAAGCGGCACTCCGCTCATCACCGACATCCGAAAATGCCTGAGCAAACTCTAAAGTGTGATCGAGATTGGCTCCTTCAAACACCAGTGGTAACCCTGCGACGTAATCTAGCACCGATTGAAACTCCTGCACCTTCTTCCAGATGTAGCAGTTCACTGGCAGCGATCCAAACTCGACTCCCAGCTTTGCGGCCCGCTCGGCATGCATCCGCGTATGTCGCTGTTCATCACGCATGATATTGGCCATGCCAATACGAAATTCTTGAGGGGCATCAGGAAAAGCGAGTAACGTCCAGGCCATCGCTTCCAGTGCCTGCAACTCATGATTCGCCATGATGTGATGAGCAATGGCCCTCCGTTCCGGTTCGTGTAATCCCCCAAACTTAGGCATCGCAGGAGCAGCGCGAGGGAGAGCGAACTGCAATGAAGCACTTCGCTCAGGCTCTGAAACCCGAAGAGCTTCCCCAGGGCTTTCATCCGTCCAATCACCATCACCGACCGATATTTTCAAGTCGAGATCAGGTTGTAGTAAAACCGTCTCAGCAAATTCTCTCAGCTCCATTTTTAGATACACCGTTCAATAACACTGTCAAAATCATCGCAATCTTAAGAATGCAGGATTTGTAATCATAGCAGGATCTGCTCAATCCATGGTCGAAAAATGGTAATCATGCCATACGATAAAATGGCTGAGAGTGGCAACGTCAGCAGGACAATGAGCAACAAATCGTAACAGATTAACTGCACACGCAGGAAACGACTCGCTCCCAACGCGTCAAGCGTTTGCATCTCTGTCTGGCGTAACTGCAGCGAGAAAGCCACGATGACCGCAAACAGCACGGAGACAATCACTCCCAGAATCAACGCGATGGTATTGACGAGCTGCTGAATATTGACGAGCACACCCAGCAAATCCCGAATGACATCGACCGGACGGACGGTCAACAATGTCTGATCCTCAGCGAGCCGTCCTTCCCAGATGATTCCGCTTCGATCACTCTCAGGATAAACCAGTAGCGAGGTCATCGGAAATTTATTCTGATTTCCATGGAAATGGAAACTCTGAAAATTCTCATCAGTCACTTCCAGATAACTGACTCCCCCTCCAGTCAGACCACCATGAGTGGCACTCAATGAAGCATCTTTGTTCCCAGTATCATGAAGAGCAGCCGCATGCCCATGACCAATTCCATCGAGCAACCAACCCGTTTTTAAATCGACAAAAACAGCCCGGTCATCCGGACTGTGAGAAGCTTTCAGGATCCCGACAATCCGCATTCTCAGCGGCAGGGCTCCCGTCGGATTGAGATAGGAATCACTATCGCTCAGTATTGATTCGCCTGTTGTCAAATCGAGTTCGCGAGCAACATCTGCTCCCAACACACAATCGCCAATTCGATCAAACAGCTGTCCCTGAACCGCATGGCTGTGCTTCAGAAAATAATCGCGCGAAGTTCCTACGATCGGAAAATGATGAGAGGTGTGTCTTAAGTGAATCGGAACAGCAGAGACGAGATGATCCTGTTCGACCTTCTCCAGGACATCATAATCGAGCAGGCTATTATCACGCGGCCTGAAATACAACGTATTCACAACCAGTTCATCGGCACTGCCGGGAGGTCCGACAACAAAGGGAACCTGCTCTGCACGGCTCAGTAAACTCGATTCGATCATACCAGTCATTAGCGAAGTGGCCAACGGAATCGAAATCGCCAGGCTCAAACCTGAAATCAACAGGCATGTCCGTACCCAGCGAAAACGAGCATGTTTCCAGGCCAGCGATAATAAACGTCCCATACGAAACTCTTTGAGATGAGACGATCAGCATAGAGAAAGATGAAAGCAGGGTGGTGGCTGGGGTCGCAGTGAAGCGGAGTCCCAGTTTTCCCGCAATTTAAGATTACAAATTCGTCAGTCGTCCCGTGCTGTCACCGAAGGCATCGACCGGAGTCCCCATTCGATCGAGCATCGACAGATAAAGATTCGCCATCGGGGTTTCTTTTTCATAAACCAGATGTCGTCCAGTTTGCAACTGCCCCGAGGCTTTACCTGCGATCACAATTGGCAGGTCTTCATGACGATGACGATTGGCATCGCTGATTCCACTGCCGTACAGAATCATGCTGTGATCGAGCAATGTGCCTTCCCCTTCGGGAATCGATTTGAGTTTCTGAACGAATCGGGCGAATTCCTTTGCCAGATATTGATCGATCTTCTGCAGGTCAGCAACTTTATCGGCTTCGTCGCGATGGTGAGACAACTGGTGATGCGCTCCCTTCACATTCAGATGAGAGTACGTGCGATTCGAGCCTCCATTGGCCAGCATGAATGTGGCGACGCGAGTTGAATCTGTCTGGAAGGCGAGCGTCAGGATGTCGTACATCAAAGGAATATGAGCATCCACATCGGCAGGCACACCCTGAGGAATATCGAACTCAGGCGGCAGCTGTCGCTTCTGAGGAGCAGCTCGTCCAATTCGCTGTTCAATTTCCCGCACACTGGTGAAATACTCATCCAGTTTCTGCCGATCCGTTCTCCCTAATCGACCCGAGAGTTTACTGGCATCTTCTGAAACCGCATCGAGTATACTGGTCCGATAAAAATCACGATCCTGGCTTTTCTTGACATCTGTCAACGACATCCCGAACAGTCGTTCGAAAGCCAGCTTGGGATTAATTTCTTTGGCGACAGGCTGATTGGGCGATCTCCAGGCGATATTCGACTGGTAAGCACAGCTGTAACCCGAATCGCAAACTCCTGCCTGACGTCCCCCTTCGATACCAATTTCCAGAGAGGGCAGGTGAGTTTGCGTTCCGATTTTCTGAGCAGCAACCTGATCGACGGAAATGCCCACCTGGATATCGGCTCCCCCCGTTTTGCGAGGTTGAGAAGCCGTCAGGAAGGAAGCGGAGTTTCGAGCATGATCGCCACCACCATCGCCATTGGCCCGAGCTTTATCATGCGTTAAACCGGACAGGAACAGACAGTCATCTTTCACGGGAGCGAGTGAACTCAAAGTCTTGGAGAGTTCGAAATCTTTTCCTTCCCCTTTAACGGTCCAGTCTTTCATGATGGCCCCGTTAGCAAAAAAGACAAATGCCATGCGGGTCGGCACGGCTGCAGTTGGTGCAGCCGCAAGTGACGTGGAAGACATCATCGCTTCAAGCCAGGGCAATCCCATAACGACACCCGCACCGCGCATGAAATTGCGGCGATCCAGTTGAAAATTGGTCACATTTCGTCGTGTTGTTGAACTCATTGTATTTCCAATTCTGTTGAGAAGCCGAGTTTACTTAATTTATTCTTACTAACTCAAATAATCTTGGGTGGCGGGGGCGCTCCGTTTTAGCGGAAGCCCCCGGAGGTCATACGATTCGGAGGCTTCTCTTCGAGAGCACCCCCGCCACCCTTGTTCTAAAATCTTACGCAAGGAATTTGAGTATTGTTAGACGTTGATACGAAATGATATTAGTGACTTACTTGCTGTTTGCGGAAAGCGGGACTTTTTACAATTTCCACAATCAAACGGGAGATGCGGTATTCATCGTCCCGGGTCGCCATAATAATGTCGTCAATTGTGCAGCGATCATACCATTGTAAACCACGCCCCAGGGCATAGGTCAACATTTTTTCTGAAAGACAACGGGTAAACTCATCAGGGCGTTGTCCCAAAATATTTATCAATTCCAGTGGACCATTAAACGATTTCCCATCCGGCAAGTCGCCACGAGAGTCGATCGGATGCCCTCCCTCTTTCTCTCGCCATCGTCCAATCGCATCGTAATTCTGCAGACCAAAACCGATTCCATCCATCAGTTTGTGACATGAACTGCAAATCGGATCCTTCTGGTGAAGAACTAACTGCTCGCGGAAAGAAAGATTTGGATTCGAGGCCTGAGTCTCTTCAAGTGATGGCACCGAAGGCGGGGCAGGGGGAGGATCCTGAGCCAGGATATTTTCCAGCACCCATTCCCCACGTTTTACAGGAGATGTTCGGTTTGGAAACGATGTCAGTGTCAAAATACCAGCATGGGAAATCAATCCACGACGTGGTTTTTCTTTCAGGCTGACCTGTTGAAATTTGGATCCCTTGACCGAATCAATTCCATACAACTTTGCCAGTTTTTCATTGACGAATGTGTAATCAGCAGTCAGAAGTTCTGTAAGGCTTAAATCCCGTTCGAGGATGTTGGCAAACAGAAGTTCGGTTTCCTGCTGCATATCTCGAACGAGTTCTTTGTTGAACTCTGGAAACATATCAGGGTCGGGAGAGATCTCATTCAACTGTCGTAGCCCCAGCCATTGCCCCACGAAATTCTCGGTGAGAGCCTTGGCCTTGGGATCGAGCAGCATTCGTTTAACCTGCTTAGTCAGGACTTCATCCTGATTCAATTTTCCAGACTTAGCCAGCTCAAATAATTCTTCATCCGGCATGCTGCTCCACAGGA